>CAZKRI010000100.1:0-122693 GCA_964555245.1 uncultured Myxococcales bacterium | reverse complement strand
ATCACCCCCGTGAAGTCGTGCTTCGCAGGGTCGCAGAACCACCGTTGGCAGTTCAAATCGAGACCAGGAAAATCCATGACTTTTGCGTTGCTGATCAGGATCTTACAGAACAACCCGGCCTAGACGTTGGGACACTACTGGGGTCAGGTCTAATTTCCAGCGTTCGTTTCGGAACCGCGGAACGTTTCGCCGGAAATTAGACCTGACCCCATTTCGATTAGGGCAGCGAAACCGCCGCTAGAACGCAGAGCCGTTGCGAAGACAACGCCGAGACATTCTCCAGACCGAACGCGGTCTGAGCCAGGAAAGTCGCACCGGCGAACGTGGTCTGCCCAGCCTGGTCCTTGATTTTGTAGCACTGGAGGTAGCCGCTCGTGTCGAGCGTGCCCTCGCCATCGACGTCCACCGGCGCACATAGCTCGGCCGGCTTGAGTACAACGGTGGTTTTGGTCTCGAATGCGTCGGCGACCTGCACCGTCACCTTGGCGAAGTGCGCAGAGCCTTGAGCGGGCTTGGCCTTGTAGCACTTGAAGTGATCGATCAGCCGCGGCGGGCCGCTCGGAATCCCCTGCTGATCGAGGGTCGCGCGCACGCACAGAGATGAGGTTTTGACTAGGAGGAGGCTTGCGGAGCCGAACGTGTCGGTCGTCTCGACGTCCCGCGGGCTGAAGCTCGCCTGGCCCTTGGCGTCGGCGGTCTTGTAACATTCGAGGCTGACCTCGGGGATGCTCGTTGCTCCGCCGCTCAAGCCAGCGGGATTCCCCACGGACCTCGGCTTCTTGACGTTGGTCTCTTTGGTCTCGAAGACATCGCTCAGCGTGACGACCGCACCGGCGAACTTGGGGCCTCCCCTGCCGTTCTTCGCCTTGTAAAACTTGAAGGCATCGAGCGTGCAGCTCGAGGTGTCACTCACACACGCGCCGGTCGCGCACTGATCCGTCGTACAGCCGATGCCGTCGTCGCAGGCCGTGCCGGTCTCCGGCGTCGAGACGCAGAGGCCGGCCTGGCAGACGTCGGTCGTGCACTGCTGGCCATCGTCGCAGGTCGTCCCCGTCAGAGGTACACACGAGGTGGGCTGCCCAAGATCGCAGGCGAAGCAGGGTTCGATCTGGCAGCTAGCGCTGCAGCCGTCGCCGGCCACATCATTGGCATCGTCGCATTCCTCTTGGCCGTCGAACGAACCGTTGCCACAGAGCTTGCCACCCACCACCGGCCCCCAGCCTTCGTCCTCGAGCAGCTCATCGGTGACGAGGATGTCCTGCGTGTCCGTCGAGAACGGTTCCATCAGCTCGTCGAACCCGGCGCTCTCCAGCGTCGTATCGAAATGAGAGACCGACGATCCCAACGCGAGCGAACCGGGCGCGTACATGCGAACGTGACCGCCGCTCACCCCAGCGTCCAGAATGCCGATGCCGGCCGACACGGCTGGTCCGACCCAATGAAGATCGCCGGTAGCCGTCGCCGAAGCCGCGCGCTCGGCGTCCGTCATCTCGTTCCAGTTAAGGCCGGTTCCGTGGTCCTCGAGGAACCTCATGTAGATGTCGTCCATGCCGAGGAATCTGGAACCGTCGCTCACGTCGACGAAGGTGGAGACGCCCAAGCCGTGGGCGATCTCGTGGAGGACGGTGTCGAAGAACGAGATGGTGAAAGGGGGTGCCGGCTCCGGACCCTCGGCGTAGAACCAGTTGACGCCCTTCAAGCAGTTGTCGTTGTTGTCGATCCGGCTGTTGAAGGTCGCGGCGATCTCGGCGCCCGAGCTGAGATCCGAATTAGCGATCTTCCCGGCCAGCGCGCCGTGGTAGAGAGTGTCGGGAAACGGCGGTGCGCTGCCGCCAGACCCCGGTGACCAATTCGCGTGAATGAACCGAGGGCCGGCCGCGCCAAGCACCGCCTGGAAGGCCGAACAGGACAGCGCCTGCATCTCGGCGTCGACGACGATCGGCACGTCGCTCTGCAAGCGCGCGGCCCAGTCGGCAGCGGCCGCCTCGAACGACGCACGTCGCTGTTCACCGAGGTTTGCCCCCGGCGCCGGCGAGACCGGATTGGGTGGCTCGGTGGAGTGGAACCCGTCGTTCGCGTCGGGATAGTTCACGACAATCGTCGCCGCGCCGACCTCCGTTGCAGCCAGCGATAGAAGGAAGGCGCCAAGGAGAGCGGCCTGTCGTGAAACGATCAACGCGGCGCCTCGGCCGTCGCGTGCGACTCGGTCACGGTGTCCGTGCAATGCGAGCGCAACGTCCCGTGCGTGTCGATCGTCGCCACGCTGAGGTGGCGGAATCGCCCGCCGAGATCCACGGTGACCGCCCCACCAATGGAGCGTCGCACGGCAAGACCGTCGGTCGATCGGCTCAGCATCTCCAACTCGCGAGGGCCCAGCTCGAGCGCTTGGACGCCAGTCGGCGGCTCGGCGGTGATCCGGCCCGTTACCGGATCGAGATAGGCACGGCGCCCCGCGACGATGCCCGCGGGGGACCGGTCGGTCGACGTCACCGTTTCCTGCTGCGACACCAGCCAGACCGCGGCAGCGGCTAGCCCACACGCGGCAAGCCGCAGCAACGGGACGAACGTCAATCGGCGATACAGCAACGTCGTAAACCTGGGAATCGCGCTCTACGTCTGGCCAGCGCAGCCGTAGCGCGCGAGTGCCACTCTAGGTAGCTGGTAGTGGTCTTGCCAGAGGGAAAATCGAAAAAGACTCGGAACTCACGCACCCCGGTGGACAATGGACCGCCCCCGGGCGGGTAGGAGCCGCGACCTTCGGCGGTTGCGCTCGTCGCTCAGGTGGAAAGGCTACCGTTGCCGCTGCCGCTGCGTTCGATCGGCTGGTCGCCCTCGACGCCAACGGCCTGCGGCGCCGCCTGGTGACCGTCGCCCTCGCGAGCGACTGCGCCGGCGCGCTCGCGCAGCTCGTTGAACGACGCGCCGATCAGTTTGATGAACTCGGGCAGATCGGGAACCAGCGCGGGGTCGGCGTTGAAACCCCAGAACATCCGGCCGTCGTAACTGAACAGCGCAATGCCGAGCCCGGTGTTCTCCAGCAACGGAACCTGCGGCATCATCTCTAGGAGCCGGCAACCGAGCATGTAGAGCGGCACCTGCGGCCCCGGAATATTGGTGACGATCATGTTGATCGGCCCCTGCGTCGCGCGTGATCCGAGCGAGAGCAGCTGAGCCGGCGCCCACTCGGCCGCAGCCATCAGCATCTGGACCGCGAGCGCCTGCTGCGAACGCTTGAGCTGATCGGTCACGCGGTGGATGGTCTCCAGGCGTTTGACCGGGTCGGCCTCCCCGATCGGCAGGCGCAGGATCCAACTCGAAACCTTGTTTCCCAGGGTGCCGCGATCCTCGTCGCGCCGCACGCTGACCGGGGCGGAGACGCGGAAATCCACCCGGTCCGGATCGGTCCGGCGCCGCTTGAGGTAGCTTCGAACCGCGCCGGCCACGGTGGCCAGAACCAGGTCGTTGACCGTGCAGCCATAGACGCGCCGGACCGCTTTGACCTCCGCGAGCGGAAGCACGAGCCAGTCGAAGCGCCGGTGCGGGCTCAGCCGGCCGTTGATCGGCGTGGTCGAGGCCGCGCGGATGGCGTAGCCCGTGAGCTCGCTCAACGCCTGGACTCGCTTGCCGACTTCGGCCTTGAGATCGGTGTTCTGCCGCGTGAACGACCACAGATCGCGCGCGGCCGCGAGCGGCAGGGTCGCGCGCCGCATGACTTCGTCCCATAGCAAGCCGAGCGAGCTGGGCACCGGGCGCGGAACGTACTGGCAAGATCCTTGCGGGGATTGGTCAGGACTGAGCGACATCAGAATCGTCGCCAGGTCCACTCCCGAGCTGCCGTCGATCATGCAATGGTGGACTTTACTGATGAACGCGAAACGGCCTTCGCTCAGACCTTCGACGACCCAGAACTCCCACAGCGGCTTGGAGCGATCCAGCTGCTGCGCCATGATCCGGCCCGCCAATTTCTTGAGCTGCTCGTCGGTGCCCGGGCGCGGCAGCGCCGTGTGACGCACGTGGTAGTCGAGGTCGAAGTAGCGGTCGTCGACCCAGACCGGGTGCCGGACGTACGGAATCCACTTGAGGCGTTGCCGGTAGCGCGGAATCAGGTGCAGGACCGCCTGCACGCCCTGCTTGAAGCGCTCGACGTCGATGCCGCCGTCCGGAGTCGTGAGCGGGCCGGCCTCGAAGATGCCGGTCGCGGCCACGTGCATGGGCACGCTGGCACGTTCCAGGAAGAGGAAGCTGACGTCCTGGGCGGATAGTCGCTCGTAGTTGTAACGAAACACGCGCGCCGAAGCCGTGTTCATACGGCGCGGCGCGCCGATCGTCAACCGCGCTAGGCATGCTGGCTGCTGACGGCGACCACCTCGCCGGTCATGTACGAGGAATAGTCGCTGGCCAAGAAGACGATCACGTTGGCGACCTCCCAGGGCTCGGCCGCCCGGCCGAAAGCCTCGCGCTTGGTCAGATCCTCGAGCAGCCCAGGCGGGGTGACCTTGGATAAGAACTCGTGGACCGCCAGACTGGGCGCCACCGCGTTAACGCGAACGCCGAACGGCGCCGCCTCCACGGCCGCGCAGCGGGTCAGCGCCATGACTCCCGCTTTGGCCGCAGCGTAGTGGGCCTGGCCTTCCTGAGCCCGCCACCCCAGCACCGAGGCGTTGTTGACGATGACACCGGCGCCGCGCTCTTTCATGCACCGCAGGGCGGCGCGGGTCATGCGAAAGGTGCCGTTGAGCGTCACGTCGAGCACCGCGTTCCACTGCTCGTCGGTCATCTCGGTGAGCTTGGCGTAGCCGCCCAGGCCGGCGTTGTTGATGAGGACATCGATCCGGCCCAGCTCGCGCATGGCGGTCTCGAACAGCGCCGCGACCTCCGGCTCCTTCGTCACGTTGCAGAGCTTGCTCGCCACCGGCTTGCCGGCGACCTCGCCGAGCTTGGCCGCAGCCTCGCGCAGCCGGCGTTCGTGAAGGTCGCTGATCAGCACCGTCGCCCCTTCCTCGGCGCAGCGCTTGGCGGTGGCGAAACCGATGCCCGTGCCGGCCGCAGCCGTGACGACGACGGTCTTGCCTGTCAGCAAGCGATGCCCGGATGGATAAGGAGGCGGACCGGCGCTCGCCGAAGATCCCACGGCCTACCTCGTCGGGGTGCCGCGCGGCTCGCGCGGCAGACCGAGCGCACGCTCACCGATGATGTTGCGCTGAATCTCGTTGGTACCGGCATAGATCGTGTCGGCGCGCGTGAACAGGAACAGCCGCTGCAGTCCGGTCAGCTCGTAGGGAGCCGCCTCGGCCAGCTCCGCGTGCGGCCCGAGCACGTCCATGGCGAGCTTACCGAGATTGCGGTGCCAGGTGGCCCAGTAAAGCTTGGTGATCATCGCCTCCCGGCTCAGCTCGGGACGCTCGCCTTCGCCCAAGGTGCGGAGCGCGTTGAAACGCATGATTCGTAGCCCGATCCAAGCATCCGCCAGCCGTTGTCGCAGCACCGGGTCGGCGATGGCCCCGTTCTGCTTGGCGATCGCGACGACGCGGGCCAGCTCGTTCGCGAACAGGTGCTGTTGACCGAGCGTCGATGCCCCGCGCTCGAAAGCGAGCGTGCCCATCGCGACCTTCCAGCCCTCCCCCGGTGCGCCGACGATGTTGCCGGGAGCGGTGCGCGCCCCATCGAAGAATACCTCGCTGAACTCCGAGGTCCCCGTCATCTGGATGATCGGGCGCACTTCGACACCGGGCTGCCGCATGGACACCAACAGGTAAGACAGAGCCTGGTGGTTGGGCGCTTCGGGCTCGGTCCGGCAGAGCACGAAGCACCAATCCGACCACTGCGCACTCGATGTCCACACCTTCTGCCCGGTGATCACCCACTCGCCGGCGTATAGAACCGCTTTGGTTTGGACATTGGCTAGATCCGAACCGGCATTGGGCTCGGAGTATCCCTGGCACCAAAGCTCCTCGCCACGGACGATGGCCGGCAAGAAGCGGCGCTTGTGGGTTTCGGTGCCGAACGCGATCAGCGTCGGCCCAAGCAACGTCTCGCCGATGTGTCCGAGCCTTCCCGGTCCACCGGCGCGGGCGTACTCCTCGTAGAAAATGACCTGGCGGGTGAAGCTCAAGCCTCGCCCGCCGTGCTCGGTCGGCCAACCGACGCAGGTCCAGCCGGCCTCGCCTAGCTTGCGCTCCCAGACCAGGCGCTCGTCGAACATCGCATGCTCGTCACCGGGTCCGCCGCGGCCCCGGACTCCGGCAAAAGCTCCGCTCAGGTTCTCGGCGAGCCAGCTCGCGACCTCGTTGCGAAAGGCCTCATCGTCGGCGCTGAAGCGCAGGTCCATGCCGACCGTATAGAGAGCGCTGTCCCTCCAAGCAACCGAGCGCGATCATGCCTGCTCGATGACTCCGGAAGCGAGATACGCGTCAATCTGCTCCGTGCTCAAGCCGATGATCTCGCCGAACACGTATCGATTGTCGTGGCCGACCTTCTGACCGCTGCCCGTCGTCCGGCCCGGCGTCCCGGTCAACCCCAACGGAATGCCGGTAGTGGTCACCGTCCCCTTGCGCAGATGAGGGATCGTCTCGAAGAACCTGCGGGCACGTAGCTGCCGGTCGCGCAACAGCAAGTCCTCGGCCGTCTGCACGACGCCGGCCGCCACGCCGGCTTCCTGCAGTAGGTCCATCACCCGGTACGCGTCCTGGCTCGCACACCAAGCCGCAATCGCTGCATCGATCTGCTCGACATGCCCGGATCGTCCGGCCAGGCTCGAGAAGCTCGCGTCGGCCGCGAGATCCCCTCGGCCCATGACTCGGCACAACGCCTGCCAAGCGGCATCGTCCTCCACCGTGATCGCGCACCAGCGATCCTCGCCCTGACAGCGATAGCAGCCCTGGGGGCAAGCATGCAGGGCGCCGTTGCCAAGCTTGGCCGGCTCGCGGCCACTCGCCAGATGCTCCATCATGACCGGACCGAACCCACAGATCGTCGCTTCGAGCTGCGACAGGTTGATGCTCTGCCCTTGGCCCGTGCGGCGGCGATGCGCGAGAGCCGCCATCACGGCGACCAGGCCATGCACCGCGCTCAGCGGATCGGGGTAGGCATACTGCGTGATCGTGCACGGCCGGCCTGAGAATCCCGACACGCTGCTCAGGCCAGAGATGGCCTCGATGTTGGGTCCCCAGGTCACATGGGCACGATCCGGACCGCTATCGCCCAGCCCATTGGAGCTGAGCATCACCAGGTCGGGCCGGAACCGAGCGAGCGACGCGTAGCCGAGGCCCAGCTTGTCGAGCACGCCTGCGCTGTAGTTCTCCACCACCACGTCGCAGCGGGCAACGATGCGCTTGCACAGCTCGACGGCGGCGGGACGGGTGAGGTCCAAGCCGACGAAGCGCTTGCCGGCGTTCCAGTCGGTGAACCACGGCGAGAGGTCGGGCTGCGGGCCGGCCTCGGGAGCATTCGGCGCGACGTAGAGTCGCGTCACGTCGGGGTGTGCCTCCGATTCGACCTTGATCACTTCCGCGCCGGCCCACGCCATCATGCGCCCGATCCACGGCCCGGCCATGCCCGCGGAGAACTCCAGCACGCGCAATCCGTTCAGAGCGCCCGGACTGCCTTCCGCCACCTGCTGGGTCGCCGGCTCGGTCCGCGGCGCGACCGGCGCCCGCTCGAGACCGGCGGCGCCCGGCTCGAGCTCGCCGAGCACCTCGCGCTCGTGCTGACCGAGGCGCGGCGGTGGCCGGTGAATCCTCCACGGTGTGGCCGATAGCCCGTAGGGAGCGCCGGGCACGCGCAGCTCGTGGCCGGGCAGCGGTACCTCCATGAAAAAGTTACGCGCCGCGAGCTGGCGGCTTGCAGCGACCGCAGTCAACGAGTTGACCGGCGTGAAGGCGATGTGGCGACGCTGCCCTTCCCGGTAGACCTCCTCGACGGTCAGCCGGGAGGTCAGCTCACCGATGTAGAGATCGAGCAGCTCGCGGTATGGCTGTCGGTTCGAAGAGGGGCCCTCGAACATAGGGTCGAGCACCTCGGCGATGCCGCTCGATTGGTGGATCCATTCGGCGAGCGCCTTCCAGTGGCCGGGACGATTGACCATGAGGTAGACCAAGCCGTCCGCGCACCGGTAAGCGCCCGAAGGGACCGAAGCGAACAGCGCGCTGCCGAAGCGCTTGGGGATCAGACCGTCCTCCAGCCATTTTCCCACGCCGCAGACGTGCGCAGCAGCCGCTGTGGTCTCCTGCATCGAGATGTCCACGTGCTGGCCGGCACCGGTTGTCGAGGCGTGGAACAACGCGACGAGGCTGCCGGCCGCCGCGAATGCCGACGCCATGATGCAGCTCTGCATCCCAGCCAGCGCCACCGGCGGGTCCTCCGGCTCTCCCGTCACGTAGAGCGCACCACCCAGCGCGCCGGCCACCAGATCCGAGCCGCGCCAATGGCGCTGTGGCCCGTTCTGGCCAAAGCCGGTGATCGAGGTCAGCACCAGCCATGGGTTGATCGCCCGCAGTCGTGGGTAGCCGAGCCCAACCCCAGCTAGCCATCCGGGCGCGAACGTCTCGATGACCAAGTCGGCGCGGGCCGCGAGCCGAAGGAACGTCTCACGGCCCGCTTCCGTTTCGAGACTCAGCACGAGCCCGCGCTTGCTCGTGTTCATGTAAAGGAAGAAGAAGCCGCAGTCGGGGCCAGGCTCGTCATCCAAGAAGGGAGGAAAGCCGCGGGTCCGGCAGCCGCCGGGCGGTTCGATCTTGATGACCTCGGCTCCAAGATCGGCCAGGAGCTTGCCGCAGTACGCGCCCTTCTCGTCGGCCAGATCGAGGACTCGGCGACCCGCCAGCGGACCGGGCGGTGCTTGAGCCATCGCGCGAGGCTCTAATGGGATCGCCCTGCCGTGTCGATCCGTTCTATCCACGCTGGCCGGGCTGGCCGACACGCGGCCGCGCCGCGGTGTAGCGCCGGATTGGCTTGCGGCGAGCTGCCGCCTCCGAAATAGTGCGGCGCCCTACCGGCGCAGGGGGTTACCCGCCCATCCGCGGACGGCCCGGGGCTTCGAATAGGCCATGACCAACACGCAGTGGGACCAGGCGGTCGATCTGTTGATCGTCGGCTCGGGCGCGGGCGCGATGACCGCGGCGATTCGCGCTCACGAGGGCGGCTTGCGGACCCTGGTAGTGGAGAAGACCTCGCTTTACGGCGGCTCCTCCGCGATGTCGGGCGGTTCGCTCTGGATCCCCAACAACCACCTGATGGCCTCGGCCGGCATCGCCGACTCCGCCGGGGAAGGCCTGGCCTACTTGAAAGCGATCACGCGCGGCACCGTGCCCGAGGAGAAGCTGCGCGTTTACGTCGAAACGGCGCCGCGCATGCTGCGCTACCTTTACGACCACACTCCCGTGCGCATGCAGTCGATGCTCACCTACACCGACTATTATCCCGAAGCCCCCGGCGGCAAGCCCGGCGGCCGTTCGGTGGAACCCGAGCACTTCGACGCCCGCAAGCTGGGCGAGGAGTTCCATCGGATGCGCGAGCCTGCCGTCCAGGAGCTGGTCTTCGGCCGGATGTCGATGACCGCTACCGAGGCCCATCACGTGCTCGCCCGGCATCCCGGCTGGATGAAGCTGGTCGGCCAGATGATGACGCGCTACTCGCTCGACCTGCCTGGGCGGATGATATCCAAGCGCGACCGTTGTCTGTCCCTCGGCAACGCCCTTGCCGGCATGCTACGGCGCGCTCTCATGGACCGGGGCATCTCGCTCTTGCTGGACACGGGAGTGCGCGAGCTGGTCGTGGCCGGCGAGCGCGTGGTCGGCGTCGTGGCCGAGCGCGCCGGCAGGACGCTCCGCCTGGGCGCGAACCGCGCCCTCCTGCTCGCCGCCGGCGGCTTCGAAAGCAGCGATGAGATGCGCGCCAAGTATCTTCCCCACCCCACCAAGGCCGAGTGGACCACGGCCAACCCGGGCAACACCGGTGAAGTGATCCGCATGGGCATGGCGCTGGGCGCGGCGGTCGACCTGATGGACGATGCGTGGTGGGGGCCGACCACCGTGGTTCCGGGCGAGACCCGCGCGCGCATGCTGGTGGTCGAGAAAGGCCTGCCCGGCTCGATCTTCGTCAACCAGCGGGGCGAACGCTTTCTCAATGAAGCCTCGCCTTACAACGACATCTGCAAGGTCATGTACGCGAAGCACACCCCGCACTCCCCGTGCGTTCCCTGCTACATGGTCTTCGACGCGACGTATCGGCGGAAGTATCCCTGCGGGCCCATGCTACAGGCCGCCCAGCAGCCCGACTGGATGCTTCCCCAAGCACTGAAGCAGACCGGCTATCTGAAGAAAGCCGACACGCTCGCGGGTCTGGCGGCCCAGTTGGGAGTCGACGCCGCGGGTCTGGAAGATGCCGTGCGCAAGATGAACGCCTATGCGCGGGCCGGCAAGGACCCGGACTTCCACCGTGGCGAGAGCCTGTTCGACCGCTACTACGGTGACGAGAAGGTCGCGCCCAACCCCTGCCTGGCTCCCCTCGCCACCCCGCCCTACTACGGCATCGTCGTCTATCCCGGCGACCTCGGAACCAAGGGCGGGCTGCGGACCGACGCGCACGCACGGGTGCTGCGCACGTCCGGAGATCCAATCGAGGGCGTCTACGCGGTCGGCAACTGCTCGGCCTCCGTGATGGGGCCGGCCTATCCCGGCGCCGGCGGAACCATCGGACCAGCGATGACGTTCGCGCACATCGTCGCCGAAGAACTGTCGGCGCGCTGAGCGCGAGGAGGGCGAGCGTGGGATTTCGCGTCGAGACCGGGCTCTTGAACCCGGAGACTGCCCAGTACGCCGGCAAGGGACAGGCCAAACCCACCCTGAGCGAGATCGCCGCGGCCGCCGCCGATATCGAGCGGCTCGGCTTCGACGGCGCCTGCACTCCGGAGGCGGGTCACGATCCGTTCCTGCCGCTCATGGTCGCAGCCGAGCACACGCGCCGCATCCATCTCGGCACCAACGTCGCGATCGCCTTTCCCCGCAGTCCCATGGTCACGGCGCAGATGGCTTGGGATCTCCAACAGCTCTCCGCCGGGCGCTTTCGCTTGGGCTTGGGCACGCAGGTCAAGGGCCACAACGAGCTGCGCTACTCGACGCCCTGGACCGCGGGGCCCGGACCGCGCTTGCGCGAGTACCTCGAGTGTCTCAAGGCGATCTTCGCCAGCTTTCGCGACGGTGCCAAGCCGACCTTCTTCGAAGGCCGCCACTACACGTTCAAGCTGATCCCGCCCTTCTTCAATCCGGGACCGATCGATCACCCAGCTCCGCCGATCTACATCGCCGCCGTCAACCGCTACATGGCCCGGCTGGGCGGAGAGCTGTGTGAGGGGCTTCGCCTGCATCCGATCGGGACCTTCTCCTACACGCGCGCGGTGGTGCTACCCACGATCGAGGCCGGCGCGCGGGCTGCCGGCCGCAAGCTCGCCGACATCGACATCGTCGGCGCGCCGTTCCTGGCCGTCGGCGCGGACGAAGGAGAGGTCGAGAAGGCAAAGCAGGCGCTCAAGCAACACATCGCGTTCTACGCGTCTACCCGGACCTATCACGGCGTGCTCGAGCACCATGGCTGGGGCGAGGTGGGCGCCGAGCTGCACCGGCTTTCGCGCGCGGGCAAGTGGACCGAGCTGCCCGGGCTCATCACCGATGCGATGCTCGACGAATGGGCGATCGTCGCGACCTTCGACGACCTTGCGGACAAGCTGCGCGCCCGTTGCGCTGGGCTCTTCTCGACGGTCCTGATCGATCTGCCGCCTCGTTTGCGTGGCCAGCAGGATCGCGTTCGCGATCTGGTGCGCAGGCTGCAGACCGCCTGAGGCGAACCGGCGAGGAACCTGCCAGTGGACTTCAACGACTCGCCCAACGAAGCCGCCTTTCGCGCCGAAGCGCGCGCGTTCCTGGAGGCCCACGCGCCGCGCAAGCCGATGGGCGCCCGAGGCGAGCAGTCGACCAACCGTCGCGACCATTTCGAACAGGCTCGCCAGTGGCAACGGATCCTCTACGAGCAGGGCTGGGCGGCGCTCCTGTGGCCGCAGCACTACGGAGGCCGGGGACTGGGGCCGATCGAACAGGTGATCTGGAATCAGGAGTGCGAGCGCTTCGGCATCGGCGAGTCGATCTTCGTCGCCGGTATCGGCATGGCCGGCCCCACGATCATCGAGCATGGGACCGAAGAGCAAACGACTCGCCACCTCCCCTCAATGCTCGCCGGCGACTCGCTCTGGTGCCAGCTCTTCAGCGAGCCCGGCGCCGGATCCGATCTGGCGAGCCTGCGCACCCGTGCGGTGCGAGAGGGGGATTGCTGGGTGGTCAGCGGCCAGAAGGTCTGGTCCTCCTTCGCGGATTTCGCCGACTGGGGCTTCATGGTCGTGCGCACCGACCCCAAGGTTCCCAAGCGGCAGGGGTTGACCTACCTGCTGGTCGACATGAAGTCGCCCGGCATCGAGATCCGGCCGCTGCGGGACATCACCGGCGGGGCACATTTCAACGAGGTGTTCTTCGACCAGGTGCGCGTGCCCGACGACGACCGCGTGGGAAAGCCCGGGGAGGGATGGAACGTCACGCGCACCACCCTGCTTCACGAGCGCATGGCGATTGGCAGCATCTCGCGGCTGTTCTCGTTCGACGACCTCGCGGATTTTGCCCGCAGTCATCCGACGCGCTTGGATCCGGTCACTCGCGACCAGTTGGCCAAGCTCTACGTCTGGTCGCGCAGCCTCGACCTGCTCAACATGCGAGTCATGACCAAGATCGGCCGGGGAGAGGATCCCACCGCGGAGGCTTCCGTTACCAAGCTCGCCGTCGCGCGCATTCTCACCATTGCGGGCGAGCTGGGAATGCGCCTTCAAGGGGAGGCCGGTCTGCTCGGTGCGGGCGCGTGGCAGCATCAGTTCCTGTTCTCGCCCGCCATGCACATCGCTGGCGGCACCGACGAGATTCAGAAGAACGTCGTGGCCGAGCGCGTCCTGGGGCTGCCGCGCGAGCCCGACCCGCTGGCCGACTTGGCGTTCGAGGAGCTACCGCACTCGTGAGGACACGCACCACGCCTGGTCGTCCGTCATGAACTTCGCGTTCAGCCCCGAGCAGGAAGAGTTCCGTGCGGTCATCCGCCGCTTCGTCGAGCAGCGCTGGCCGGTCGTGGAGACTCGCCGCCTGATCGAGACGAAGACCGGGTTCGAGCCTTCGGTCTGGCAGCAGATGGCCGGTGATCTGGGCCTGCAGGGCCTGGCGATCCCCGAAAGGCTCGGGGGCTCAGGCTTCGGTTTTCTCGAGCTGGGAATCGCCCTCGAGGAGCTTGGCCGCGAGCTGGCCGGCGGACCTTACTTCGCCACGGCGTGTCTGGCCGTGGCGGCGATTCGCAATGCCGGCAGCGAGGCCCAGCAGGCGGAACTTCTCCCAGCCATCGCTGCGGGCCGAACCGTCGGCACGCTGGCCGTGGGCGACGCCATCACGAGCCGCGATCCTCGCGGCGTCCACGTCATCGCGACACGAAGGAACGGGGATTGGCGGCTGAGCGGTGAGGCACGCTGGGTGCTCGACGGGCAGAACGCGAATCTCGTGGTCGTCGCCGCGCACGAGCCGGCGAGCTCGGGGGAAGAGGGACTGTCGCTGTTCACCGTCCAATCCGGTGTTGCGGGTTTGCAGGTGCGACCCGTCCCGGCGCTCGACCTCACGCGCCGGATCGCGGACCTGCGCTTCGAAGACGTCGCCGCACAGCCCCTCGGCGAGCCGGGGACTGCGTGGCCCGCGATCCTCAAGACACTCGACCAGGCCGCGATCTGCGCCAGCGCCGAGCAGGTGGGCGGAGCGGCTCGCTGTCTGGAGCAGGCCGTAGAGTACGCCCGCGAGCGGATCCAGTTTGGCCGGCCGATCGGATCGTTTCAGGCGATCAAGCACCGCGCCGCCGACGTGAAGCTCGAGCTGGAGCTGGCGCGCTCGGCGGCCTACTGGGCGTGGTGGGTAGCGGCCCAGGACACGGACGATCTGGCTCGCGCGGCGAGCCTTGCCAAGTCGATCTGCTCGGAAACCTTCATGAGTGCCGCTGCCGCGAACATTCACATCCATGGAGGCATGGGCTTCACCTGGGAGCACGACGCGCACCTGTATTACCGGCGCGCCAAGGCGAGTGAGATCCTGTTGGGCGATCCGATCGCGCACCGGGCGCGACTGGCTGACCGACTCGGCCTGCCCCCGGCAGAGCCGTCATGAGATGACGAGGGGAACGACGATGAGCAACGAACATCCCGCGCGAGCTGCGTCGCGACGATCCATGGACGCCGTGCACGGCAAGGACCGAGCGGCCTGGCTCACCAACTTCGCCGACGATGCCGTCGTCGAGGACCCGGTAGGCCCCTCCCCGCTCGACCCCACCGGCAACGGGCACCGGGGTAAGCAGGCGATCGCGGCGTTCTGGGACAAGCAGATCGCGCCCAGCCGGGTGCTCTTCAACATTCGCGAGTCCTACGCTTCGGGGTCGGAGTGCGCCAACGTCGGCACGATCACGATCGTGCTGCCGGATGGCACCGTCATGCTCGTCGACGGCGTCTACTGCTATCGCGTCAACGACCAAGGTAAGCTCGTCTCGTTGCGCGCGTTCTGGGAAATGGCCAACCTCAAGGCGTTCGCCGCCCAGCGGAGCTGACCGAGCGCCCTGCCGTCATGCGCGTCGAAATCGGACTGCTCACCCATCCGTTTCACGAGAATCCGGTCTGGCCCGACCTCGCCACGATCGCAGCGACCGCCCGAGAGGTCGAGGACGGCGGCTTCGACGGCATTCTGGTGCCGGAAGCCGGCGGGCACGATCCCTTCTTGCCCATCCTCGTCGCCGCCCAGAACACCGCGCGCGTGCGCCTACGCACGGGGGTGGCGGTCGCTTTCCCCCGTAGCCCCTTGGTCATGGCGCAGACCGCCTGGGATCTGCAGCGCTACTCGGCGGGCCGCTTCGAGCTGGGCCTGGGCACACAGGTTCGCGGACAGAACGAGCGTCGCTACGCCACCCCGTGGACCGGCTCACCGGGACCACGACTGCGCGACTACCTGCTCTGCATGCAGGCGATGTGGCAGACGTTCCAGGATCCACGGAACCCTCGGTGGTTCGCAGGCGAGCACTACCGGTTCAGCCTCATGCCGGAGTTCTTCAATCCGGGCCCGATCGAGCACCCGCACGTTCCGGTCTACATCGCCGCCGTCAACACCTACATGTCGCGCTTGGCCGGCGAGCTGTGCGACGGGATCTTCCCACACCCCATCTGCACGCCGCGCTACGTCCGCGAGCGGATGCTCCCGTGCGTCGCCGAGGGCGCCGCACGAGCCGGACGCCCGGCGACCTCGGTCCAGGTGCTGGTCTCACCGATGGTCGCCACCGGGCGCGACCGCGCCGAGGTCGCGCGCAAGAAGGACTATCTCAAGCAGCGGCTAGGGTTCTACGCCTCCACGCGGCTCTATCATCCCCCCTTGGAGCTGCACGGGTTCGCGGATACGGGTAAGCGCCTGTTCGACCTGTCGCTCGAGCAGCGCTGGCGCGAGATGATCCCGCTGATCGACGATGCGATGTTCGATACGTTCGCGGTGGCAGGGATCTACGACGAGATCGGACCGAAGCTCAAAGAGCGCTGGGGTGGGCTGGCCGACATCGTTCATCTCGATCTGCCGCCCGAGCTGCGCGCTGACGCCAAGCTCACGCGCACCCTGATCGATGCCCTGCACTGACGTCGCGTGAAGCAAGGAGAACCCAGTTCCATGGGAAACAAGGACCACTATCTGTTTCGGGTCGAAGACGGCGTCGGCATCGTCACCTTCAACCGCCCCGACCGGCTCAACGCGGTCAACTGGGACCTCGCCACGGACCTGGTCGAGCTGTTCCGCGGCCTGCGCCGCCGCGACGAGGTCCGCACCATCGTGCTCACGGGCGCCGGCCGCGCGTTCTGCTCGGGCGGAGACGCCGAATGGCTGAGCGGGTCGGCCGATCGCGGCATCCCCGGCTTGACCGACGACACGAAGCTCGAACGCTTCCAGCGCAAGACCCCTGCCGGCCCCTTCGCCGAATTCACCCGGATGATCGTCGAGGTCGAAAAGCCGGTCATCGCCGCGCTGCACGGTCCGGTGATGGGTGCAGGGCTGGCCTACGCGCTGGCCTGCGACCGCCGCTTCGCGGATCCGACCACGCGGATGTCGGCGGCGATGGTGAGGCTAGGGTTCAGTCCGGACTGCGGGATCACCTACTTCCTGCCGCACCTGACCCGGTTATCGACGGCCTTGATGATGGTCGAGACCGGCACGATTCTCGATGCTGCCGCCTGTCATCGAGAAGGGTTGATCGACGAGCTGGTCGAAGAAGGCAAGGATCTGGAGACGGCGCTGAGCTACGCCAAGGAGCTAGCCGCGGGGCCCAGCGTGGCCATCGATCTGGCGCGCCGCTGCGTCCACAAGGCGCTCACCGGCACGCTCGATGAGATTCTCGACTACGAGGCGGTCGCCGGCACGATGTCAGCACACACCCAGGATGCCGCCGAGGGCACCCGAGCTTTCGTCGAGAAGCGCAAGCCCCGGTTTGAAGGTCACTGAGCGTGCCCAGCGGCGAACGCCGGCGCCGGGATGCAAGCCTACCGGCAGGTGCCGGGCTCGTCCGGATCTCCGAGGTTGCTGAGCCGCAGCAACCAACCCGACGGCATCTGCGTCCAGTTTGCCGTCACCGACCCCAGCTCGTCGACGCCGTAGACCTGGACCGTCATCTTCGACTCGGTGGCCTCGGACAGGTCGGCGTAGATGCGCCACTTGAAGGTGTACGACGGCTGGCCGCAAACCCGGCGGAAGCGCGTCGCCACCTTGTAGACGCCGTCGAACTGCGAATCCTCACCCAGGTCGCGAGCGCTGAAGTCCTTGAAGAACCAGCGCCGCTTGCTCGCCTGCTTGAGCTCACCCGCGGGCAGGGTCGCGGTGTGGACGATCCCATTGTCGTTGAGGATCGCAAGCGTGAACGGCGTGAGTGTCGGATCGAACTCGTTGGCCAGCGCATCCACGCGCCCGTGGATGCTGAAGAAGTCCAGGCCGCCGCCGTTCAACTCGATGATCGCCGGGTCACGCTTGATGGTCTGACAGGGACCGACCACCGTGCACTCGGCGCTGCAGGTGTCTTCATCGATATCCGAGCAGTCGGGATCGTGGCAGTCGATGAGCCCGTCGCCGTCGTCGTCGTCGAGGTTGTTGCAGGTCTCCGAGCTGGGCGGATCGCAGTCCTCGCCCGGATCGACTTGGCCGTTCCCGCACGGCGTGCACATGCACTCGTCGCTGCAGATCTCGCCGCCGGTGCACCCGGTGTCGGTCGTGTCACATTCCTCGCCGTTGTCGATTGTCCCGTCACCGCAGACGGCGCAGGTACAGTTGGCGCGGCAGCGGTTCGGACACGCGGTGTCGTCGGTGCCGTCGCACTCCTCGGCACCGTCGGCGTCGTTATCCCCGCACGTGATCATCTCGCAGTTTCCGGTCGCGTCGCAGGTTCCCTCGTCGTCGTCACAGGGCGTGTCGATCGGCTCATACTGGCACTGATCGCAGCAGTCGTCGTCCGGACTGCCGTTGTCCTCGCACTCTTCCCCAGGATCGACGGTGCCGTCACCGCAGACCGCGCAGGTGCAATCGGAGAGACAGGCCGAGCCTAGACAGGCCGCGTCGTCGTCGCCGTCACACAGTTCGTCACCCTCGCGGACTCCGTCACCGCAGTCCGGGCAGGTATCGGTCGGCTCGTCGCAAGGGTCCCCGTCGCACGGGTCGGTGCCGGGCTTGCAGACCGCGCCCTCGCAGGTTTCCTCCCCGTTGCAGAACAGGCCGTCGCCGCAATCGGCGTTGGTCGTGCAGCCGTCACACTCGTCGTTCGGCTCGTCGCAGGTCAGCGGCGGTTCGCATGGCTCGGTCCCCGGCTGGCAAGCCGCGCCCTGGCAGGTCTCCTCCCCGTTGCAGAACAGGCCGTCGCCGCAGTCGGCGTTGGTCGTACAACCATCGCACTCGTCGTTGGGCTCGTCGCAGGTGAACGGCGCCTCGCATGGCGGCGTGCCCGGCTCGCAGCCATCGGTCTCGTCGCAGGTTTCCTCGCCGTTGCAGAACTCTCCGTCGTCGCACTCGGTGTCGTCCGGGGTGTTAACGCAGTCGTCAGTCGGTTCGTCGCAGCGGTCCGCGGTACAGTTCACCCCGTCGTCGCAGTCGACCGGCGCGCCCGGTATGCATCCCTGATCGGGGTGGCAGATCTCATCGCCGTCGCAGAACTGCCCATTGCTGCTGCACTGACTGTCGTCGGGAATGGTGTCGCAGTCCTCCTCGGTCTCGTCGCATCGGTTCTGCGTACAGTCGACACCGTCCTCACAGTCCACCGGCGTCCCGGGCTTGCAGCCCTGGGTCGGATGACAGGTCTCCTCACCGTCACAGAAGAGCCCGTTGCTGCACTCGCCGTCATCGGGAGAGTTCACGCAGACGTCGGCCAACTCGTCGCAGAGATCGTCCGTGCAGTCGACGTTGTCATCACAGTTGACTGGTGTGCCGGGCTTGCAGCCCTGAACCGGATCGCAGGTTTCCACACCCGTACAGGACTGATGGTCGTCGCAGCGCTCGTCTTTGGGTTCATGGACGCAACGATCCACGGATTCGTCGCATTGGTCCTCGGTGCACGCGACAGCGTCGCTGCACTCGGGGGCGTCGCCGTCCTTGCAAGTGCCGTCGGGGCTACATGTTTCCTCGCCATTGCAGAACAGCCCGTCGTCGCAGTCGGCGTTGTTGGCGCAGTCGCGCCCACAGGTGTCGGTCGGCTCGTCGCAATCCTCACCATGGCACGGATCGCCGCCGGGCCTGCAGATCATCCCGCCATGCGGGTCGTCTACGTCGGAGTCGCTGTCGGAGTCGCTGTCCGCCTCCGAATCGGACTCACCGTCGGAATCGCCGTCCCAATCGTGATCGCTGTCGGAGTCGCTGTCGCTGTCCGCCTCTGAATCGGACTCGCCGTCGGAGTCGCCGTCGTCCTTGTCAGAATCGCTGTCGGAGTCGCTGTCGGCCTCCGAGTCGGAATCCCCATCGGAATCCCCGTCGGCATCGTGGTCGCTATCCGAGTCCGAATCGCTGTCCGCGTCCGAGTCCGAGTCGCCGTCGGAGTCCCCGTCGTCTTCCACGCAGGTCTCCATGCCGTTGCAGAAGAGAGCGTCGGCGCAATCGGCATTGGTCTCACACGCGAAGCAGGCCTCGAGATCCCCATCGCACTCGTCGGGCGGACAGGGCGGATCGCCCGGCGCGCACACGCCGCCTTGACCCTTGCCGTCCTCATCCACGTCGGAGTCGCTGTCGGAATCGCTGTCGGCATCGGAATCAGAGTCGCCGTCCGAGTCGCCGTCCGCATCGTGGTCGCTGTCGGAATCGCTGTCGCTGTCGGCTTCCGAATCGGACTCGCCATCCGAGTCGCCGTCGTCCTGGTCGGAATCACTGTCGGAATCGCTGTCGGCATCGGAGTCGGAATCGCCGTCGGAGTCACCGTCCTCATCGTGGTCGCTGTCCGAGTCGGAGTCGCTGTCCGCGTCCGAGTCCGAGTCGCCGTCCGAGTCGCCGTCCTCGTCCACGCACCGTTCGGTGCCGTTACAGAAGTCGTCATCCCTGCAGTCGCCATCGTCGAAGCATTCGACACAGCGGTCGTTGCTTTCGTCGCAGGCGCCGTCCCCACAGGGAGCCTCGCCGGCGGCACAATCCATACCGTCGTCGTCGCAGTCCCCGTCCTTGTCGCTGTCCGAGTCGGAGTCCGAGTCCGCCTCGCTGTCAGACTCGCCGTCCGAATCCCCGTCAGCATCGTGGTCGCTTTCTGAATCGGAGTCTGAGTCGGGATCGCTGTCCGAATCTACGTCGTCATCGCACTCGGCCAGAAAATCGCTGTCGGAGTCGGAGTCCGAATCGTCGTCTGAGTCGGACTCGCCGTCGGAGTCGCCGTCCTGGTCATGATCGCTGTCGGAGTCGGAATCGTCTTCCGCATCCGTATCGGAGTCACCGTCCGAGTCGGCCTCGTCGTCAGCGCAAGCCTCGACTCCATTGCAGAACAGCCCGTCGTCGCAGTCCGCATCGGAGGAACAGATCGCGCAATCGACTTCGCTATCGGAATCGTTGTCCGAGTCGCTGTCGTCCCCGCCCCAGCGGCCGAACCGGCCGTCGGTATCGCCGTCGGTGTCGGCATCGGAATCCGCATCGTTCCCACAGTCGCTGTCGCTCTCGTCGTGCTGGTCCGTGGAGAGTTGCCAGCCCGTCGAGATCTTCGTCCAGCGCGCAGTGTCGACCGCGACGTTGCCGTGGCCGTACACCTGCAGGCTCATGATGCTGTCGGTGGCCCGCTGCATGTCGGCATAGCCGACCACCGAGAAGTTGTAGTACGAGATTCCGCGCCGGCTGCGGAACTTGGCGATCACCCGGTACAGGCCGTCATGCTGGCCGGCGCCGCTGCGAGCCCCCGTGTCTCGGTAGATGAATCGATCGCCTTGGAGGCTGATCGCCGCAGCCGGCAATGAAGCGCGATAGATCTCTCCGGCCGCATTGCTCAGGGTGACCGTGAAGCCGTTGACGGCGGGATCGTAGGCTCCCGGATCTCCGGTCACCTGTCCGCGCAGCTTGATCCGGTCCGGATTCGACGCACGGAAAAAGATTGTTGCGTTCTGCTTGGTGATGCCCTTGCAAGGCCGGACCAGCTGACAGTCCGCGCCGCAGGTCGGCAGATAGGTCGGTCTGCAGTCGTGGTCGCGGCAGTCGATCAGACCATCCGCGTCATCGTCCGTGGCGTTGTCGCAGACCTCGGCGGCGGGCGGATCGCAGTACTCCCCCGGATCGAGACGGCCATCCCCGCATCGAGCCAACGCGGTGCCTACGGACCACGCCGACAACACGACGAGGGCAATCGAAAGGAACAGAAAATGGGAACGCAGCCTTACCTTCAGCATTTTTCCGGCGCCCGCATCGTTCGCCCGCCTCGCGTCGCTCGACCATCGAGCACGCAAACCGTCGGAAGATACTGCGGCGTGCGCGATGTAGTCAACCGCCGAAAGAGTGCCCGGTGCGACCATCTGCGTGGTAAGGCACAGCTCCCCCTCCGATGGGGGAACATTGGTAGTGGAATCCCTCAAAAAGCCCGCACGGAAGCCCGGGGTGCCGAATCTCGACGCGCGGCTTTCACACCGCGACTCCGCTGACCGGGAGGGGGTGCACGACCCCGTGGCGCTAACGCGCCGCCGCATCCGCAAGGCACTCACGGGCACGCGCGATGAGATTCTCGATTACGAGGCGGTCTCCGGCACGATGTCAGCGCACACCCAGGATGGCACCCGCGCCTTCGTCGAGAAGCGCAAGCCCCAGTTCCAGGGGCACTGAGCGCCGCCAGCGGCGAACGCCGGCGCCGGAGCGAGCCTACCGGCAGGTGCCGGGCTCGTCCTGATCTCCGAGGTTGCTGAGCCGCAGCAACCAACCCGACGGCATCTGCGTCCAGTTCGCCGTCACCGATCCCAGCTCGTCGACGCCGTAGACCTGGACCGTCATCTTCGATTCGGTCGCCTCCGACAGGTCGGCGTAGATGCGCCACTTGAAGGTGTACGACGGCTGGCCGCAAACCCGGCGGAAGCGCGTCGCCACCTTGTAGACACCGTCGAACTGCGAATCCTCACCCAGGTCGCGAGCGTTGAAGTCCTTGAAGGACCAGCGCCGCAGGCTCGCCTGCTTGAGCGTGCCCGCCGGTATCGTGGACGTGTGAACGATCCCGTGATCGTTGAGGATCGCGATGGTGAACGGAGTGAGTTGCGGATCGAACTCGTTGGCCAGCGAGTCCACGCGCCCATGGATGCTGAAGAAGTCCAGGCCTCCGCCGTTGAACTGAATGATCGCCGGGTCACGCTTGATGGTCTGACAGGGACCGACCACGGTGCACTCAGCGCTGCAGGTGTCTTCATCTATATCCGAGCAGTCGGGATCGTGGCAGTCAATTAGCCCATCGCCGTCGTCATCGACGAGGTTGTTGCAGGTCTCCGAGCCAGGCGGATCGCAGTCCTCGCCTGGGTCGAGCTCGCCGTTCCCGCACACCGTGCACACGCACTCCTCGCTACAGACCTCGCCGGCGGTACACCCGGTGTCGGTCGTGTCGCATTCCTCGCCGTCGTCGATCACTGAGTCGCCGCAGACCGAGCAGGTGCAATCCGACAGACAGGCCGAGCCCAGGCAGGCCGCGTCATCGTCGCCGTCGCACTTTTCGCCGCCCTCCTGAACCCCGTCGCCGCAGACCGCGCAGGTGCAATTCGACAGACAGGCCGAGCCCAGGCAGGCTGCGTCGTCGGTACCGTCACACTCCTCGGCACCCTCGGCATTGTTGTCCCCGCAGATGATCACCTCGCAGTTACCGGTCGCTTCGCAGGTCCCTTCGCCGCTGTCACAAGGCGTGTCGATCGGCTCGAACTGGCATTCGTCGCAGCAGTCGTCATCAGGCGTGCCGTTGTCCTCACACTGCTCCTCCCCCTCGACGACCCCGTCACCGCAGACGACCGCGCCGCAGGTGCAATCCGACAGACAGGCCGAGCCCAGGCAGGCCGCGTCGTCGTCGCCGTCGCACTCTTCGCCGCCCTCCTGAACCCCGTCGCCGCAGACCGCGCAGGTGCAATCCGATAGGCAGGCCGAGCCCACGCACGCCGCATCGTCGGTACCGTCACACTCCTCGGCACCCTCGGCGTTGTTGTCCCCGCACGTGATCACCTCGCAGTTACCGGTCGCGTCGCAGGTCCCTTCGCCGTTGTCACAAGGCGTGTCGATCGGCGCGAACTGGCACTCGTCGCAGCAGTCGTCATCAGGCGTACCGTTGTCCTCACACTGCTCCTCACCCTCGACGACCCCGTCGCCGCAGAGCGCGCAGGTGCAATCCGACAGACAGGCCGTGCCCAGGCACGCCGCGTCGTCGTCGCCGTCGCACTGCTCGACGCCCTCCTGAACCCCGTCGCCGCAGACCGCGGGAGAACAGGACTCGAATACGATTGACTCGACGTCGATGGTGGGTGAGCCGGGCAGGATCTCCGCGCTGACGTCCGTAATCGTGCACGCGTCCGGGCCGAAGCTCGCAGGGTCGGTCGGAAACTGGACGTGGATGACCCCACCGTCGTCCTGGGCGCCAATCAGGCGCCCGTCGGGAGCGGGAGCGAACTCGAGGGCCTCGACTTCACCCGCTGACGGCGAGATGTTGCTGCAGACCAACTCGACCGCCTGCGGGGTGCCGCTGAGTGTGGGGTCGAAGCGGTACATGTGCTGCTCGTCACTGGCGTACAAGAACCTGCCGTTGGCATCCCAAGCGAGGCCTTCCCAGTTGCGCGACACGCTTCTGCCGAATTGATCGGTCTGGGTACTAAGGGCGTACTGCACCTGCCGCGTACAGTCGAAGATGTCGATCGTCACCAGGCCGAGGTCCTGCTGAAACGCCCAGAAGATGTCGGTATCGCCGGGCCGGAAGCTGGCCGAGACGATCTCCTCGCTTCCGCTCGCGCCCGTGTTGCAGAGCACGGTGAGCCCTCCCGGAAGCGGCGCGGAGGGCGGGGCCTGCTTGTCGATCTCGATGAGGTCGCCACGGTGCAGCGGGGAACCGGAGCGGCTACCTCCGCCGCCGGAGACGCCGAAAAGCCGCCCGCTAGGGCTGAGCGCGAGCGCTTCGATGTCGCAGTTCGCACACACTGGGCCGAGGTCGCTCGTGAGGCCCACCGGCAGGTCGGAGCGAACGAGCTGGCTGTCCCAGGCGGTGAGGTCCTCGACCGCGTACACGGTGCAAATCTCCGCGTACGCGCGCCGTGCAAGAGCGAGCGACGTGGTCAGCGCGACGACTGCGACGAGTGTCGCCCCTGCTGCTCGTAGTCCGATCGCGAGGCGTTCATGCTCGATCTTTCGAGCCGATTTCTGACGCGTCCAGTTCACGAGCGTTTCCAGAGCGCCGTATCCACGCCGACGCTGTCCTGAGCGTAGACTTCGAGAATGACGGTTAGTCCTTTAATGACCGGATCGTAGCCCTCGGGAATGCCGATGGTCTGCCCGCGCACCCGGATCCGATCCGGCGGCGGAGCACGGAACAAAATCGTCGCGTTCTGCCCGGTGATACCCTTACGGAGCGGCACGAGCTGGCAATCCGCTCCATAGGTCGGCAGATAGGTCGGCCGACAGTCATGGTCGCGGCAGTCGACCAAGCCGTCCGCATCATCGTCGAAGGCGTTGTCGCAGACCTCGGCGGCGGGTGGATCGCAGTACCCCCCCGGATCGAGACGGCCGTCCCCGCATCGAGCCAGCGCGGCGCCAACGGACCACGCCGACAACATGAAGACGGCAATCGGAAGGAGCAGGAAATGGGAACGCAACCTTAGCATCAGCATTTTCCCGGCGTCCGAGGTGTTCTCCCCTCGCGCTTCGCTCGACCATCGAGCGCGCAAGACGGCGGAAGATACTGCCGCGTGCACGACGTAGTCAACCGCAGAAACAGCGTCCAGTGCGGCGATCTGCGCGGTAAGGCACAACTCCCCCTCGGATGGGGGAACGCTTGTAGCGAAATCCCTCAATCTGCCTGCACGGGAGCTGGCGTTGACGGATTTCGGCACAGGGCTTTCGCACCACCAAATCCGCTGGGCGGAAGGGGGGTGCGCGTCCCTGTGAAGCTAGGGTCTAGGGGGCGAGGACACCGTCGCCGTTGCGGCCGGCGGCGCGAACGGACTATCGGCGACCTCGTAGAAGGTGCGGCCGTCTTCCTCGACCTCGCGGTAGAAGATTCCGTGGTATGGGTAGTAGGTTTGCCCCTCGGAGACCACGGCGACCTTGCCCTTCAGACCGCCGGGCATGCCGTCCATCCTGGTGCCGTTTGCCGGCTGGACCAGGGTGTAGGTGTCGTTGTCGGTCTCCTGGTAGAACACCCCCTCGGCGACGTAATAGGTCATCCCGGCCGCCGTGACGGTGATCGTGTCCTCGGGGAGCGTCTGCTCGGTGACGCCGGGAGGCGCCCAGACCTCGACGTAGGCAGCTTGCCCGCTGACGGTGACCGGGTCGTACCACGTGCCTCCGCACCGATAGAAGGTGTGGCTGTCGGCGACCACCGGTTCCGCCCGGCAGTCCAGTCTCTTGAATCCGTGTTCGGAGAGCAGGCCGGCGCGCTGCACGGGCGCACCCAGGCGGCCGTACGGCGCGACGCTCACGACTCGCGGCGGTAGGAACACGGGCCGTCTCGGCGCACCACCGCTGCCTCGCGAGGCCCCGGCACGCGACCCACTGCCGGAACCGGACGAGCCAACTCCGCTTCGCCGCGAGCTGCTGCCGCGCGACCCACGGGTGCCGGAACCGCGGCTGCTCGAGCCACGGCGTCCGTCATCGTCGTCGACATCCTCGTCATCGAAGTCGTCGTCATCGTCTCGGTCGCGCGAGGAACGCGACCGGCTGTCGCCGAAAGAGCTGCGGCTCGAGTTGCTGCGTTGGGATGACATGCGCGAACTGGAACTGCGGCTGCTCGAACCGGAGCTGCGGCTGCTCGACAGCTCGGCAGTGGCCTGGCCGACCACCCACGGAGAGCTGGAGAGAAGCCACATCAACACGAGAAGAGCTGCTGCGATTCTCTTCATAGGGTCCTCACGGTCTCGTCCGCAGGGTCGCGGCGGTCCCATTCCAATAGCTCGCGGCGCGATCGTAGGCATCGTTGCCGATCTGGTATCCCATGATCCGGCCGCCGAAATCGTCGGCACGCACGTGGATTCCGCCATACAGTCGGGAAAGCCCGGCCCCGTCGGCGGCATCCTGGTAGGTCGCCCACTGAAGCGCAACCTGCTCGCTCGGACCGATCTCGTTGTCGAGGTAGTTGTTCTGAGGAGCGACGAACTCACCGATGCCACCAGGAAAGTACGGACTGCCCGTCATGTGCGTAAGCACTTCGGCCGCAGAGCGGCTGAACGTGCTGTGACCGGAAACGTAGGCGGCAAACGCCGGCGTGACGAACGTCTTGAGCTGATAGGGGAGCCATGTTTCGGCAAGAATCCAGCCGACACCCGCGGTCTGAGTGAGAGGATCCTGGGGGTTGCCGAGCCAGGCGCGAATCGCAATCTCACCCTCCTTGCCTGCCAGGTCCTCGTGACGCTCGCCTGCCGCCGTGGTCTCCGCCGTGATCACTTCGACCAGGCCCGGTTCGAGGGGAAGGCCGCTGGGATCGTAAGACGGACCGGCCGGATCGGTAGCCTGACCGTGGCTGGCCATGTAGCGGATCATCGAGATCGGCCGGACGTAGTCGTAGATCGTCTTCGCTCCCCACGCCGCGATCGCTGCGTCGTGAACCGCGCCGTTGACGGCAAGGTACACCTTGACGTCCCACTCCAGGTCGTCCAAGACGGGCCCCACGCCCTCGACGCGCTTCTCCACCAGGGGATGATCGCCCACGTAGTTGGCCACCACGTTCCAGTGACCCGGCGGCGTTTCCGAGCGCGGGCCGTCGGCCCAGAACTCTGTGAGCACGCGACCCCAGTCGCCGCGCTTGACCACATTGGGCGCATAGGGCTCGCCGGTGGCGGGATTGACGGGCCAGCCCCTACCGTCGTTGGTGCCTAGCGGGTTGTTCCCAACCGCGCCCGGCGAGATGTCGATCATCACGCCGTCGTCGGGCGTGAGCCGGCTACTGAAGCGGATCACCTCGAGGGCCGCGTCCTTGAACTCGGCATCTCCATCGCCACCGAGCAGAGGGGGCAGGCCTGGATCGACGTAGGGAACGCCGGGGGCCTGGCGGACCAGCGCAAAGGGCGTAACTGCATCCCAGTGCGGACAGATGGACGTCTGCACCGCTATCGGCAGCGGAATTCCGTTCTGGCTCACGAAGAAGTCCAGTGCCAACGGTTGCCAGCGGTTGGGATCATCCATCGCCGCCCCGGGTAGCTTGACGATCAGGGCGTCGTTGACGGGCGCGTAGCCCGTGTTGTCGGCGTAGTTGGCCGCGTCATTGGCTCCATCGGCCGCGCCGAACGCCAGCACCGCCGCACCGAGCCGGTTGCCGAGGGCGGCCGGCGAATCTCCGCCGGTCGAGGTGAAGCTGCGATCGAGGCCCAGGTCGTCCATCGCCGCGTCGAACGAGGCCTGCGAAGCGGCCGCTCCCGGTGAAACGGTAAACCGCTGCTCGAGAATCCGGTAAGCCGCGTAGCTGATCGCCACCGTGCGTGCGGCCTCGACGTCCGAAGGCGCATGCGGCGACTCGGCGACGAGGTAAGGAACCGCCGTGGTTTCGGCGTCGTAAGCCACCCACGCATCCCACATGGCGATGGACAGATGCAAGAGGTTGCGGGCATGAACCGTCGGTCGCGGCACGTCGCGCCGGATCGCTCCGAGCAGCTGCTCCATCCAGAACCGCGCCACACTCGGGCAGAGGAGATCTGCGGCCGCATCCAGGCCCACGGCGATGCGCAAGACGGCGAGCACGTCGGCGGCGAGGACACCGTCGGCACCCCCGATCACGTCGCAGACCAGAGCGTTGCACCGAGCGCCGGGGAGGACCGTGTGCTGCAGGATTGCCATGGCGTCGGTGGCCAGGATCATGCCGTCACCGGTCACGTCGCCGCAGGCGCGCGAAGGCGCGACCGCAAGCGTCGTGCTCGTGGTACTGGTCGTGGTAGTCGTCGTCGTATCCTGGGCGGCCGCCGGCAGCGTGGCGATGAGCGGGAACATCAGGGCGAGGGTCACGTGAGGGGCGAATCTGGACATGCGATCCCTAAATCCGTCTGGCGGGCCGGTCACCGGTCGGCCGCCGCCCAAGGTGAGCTCAGAGGCGAGCATAGCCCCCGGGTGGGCGACGGACAATAGGATCTCCGGCCACCGATCCCCGGTTGCCGTTGGACGAGCAACGATCTTGGTCTAGATAGGGACGGACCGGCCGGGCAACCAACGGGCACCGCCCGCCGTTCGGCCCCAGGGAGAGAGCCCCATGGCACAAACCGCACAGCTTCGCAGAATCGACTCGATGGTCAGCGACGCCCAGCGCGTCTTCAACCTGCAGCGCAAGGCCTACCTCACCCATCCCTATTCCTCGGCCGAGGAGCGCAAGGAGAACCTGACCAAGCTCGAGCGACTGCTGATCGCCAACGTCGACGCCATCGCCGACGCCGTCATGAAGGACTTCGGGCACCGATGCCCGGAAGAGACCAAGCTGCTGGAGGTCTTCACCTCGATCGACGGGATCCGCTACAACCGCAGGAAGCTCGCGAAGTGGATGAAGCCGCAGCGCCGCAGCGTCTCCCCGCTGTTCGCCACCGGCAGCAACCGGCTCATCCCGCAGCCCAAGGGCGTGGTCGGGATCGTGGTGCCGTGGAACTACCCGCTGTTCCTGACGATCAGCCCGCTGACCAGCGCACTCTCGGCCGGCA
Organism: uncultured Myxococcales bacterium; assembly: GCA_964555245.1. GTDB lineage: Bacteria > Desulfobacterota > Binatia > UBA1149 > SPBQ01 > CAZKRI01. The sequence continues at coordinate 94,288 of CAZKRI010000100.1, read as the reverse complement.
ACCGCTGCATGATCAAGATGGCGGCCAACTCCAAGCACCTGCGCGAGCTGCTCGCCGGGAAGTTTGCTGAGATGTTCCCGGAGGACACCGTCGCGATCCTGCCCAACGTGAGCGGCGCGGAGTTCACGAGCCTCCCCTTCGATCACATCGTGTTCACCGGCTCGGCGGATTCGGGCCGCACCGTCATGCAGTCGGCGGCCGAGAACCTGACCCCGGTCACGCTCGAGCTGGGCGGCAAGTCACCGACCATCGTCTGCGACGACTACGACATCGAGACCGCAGCCGACCGGATTCTCTACGCCAAGTACGTGAACGCCGGCCAGACCTGCCTGGCGCCCGACTACGTGATGGTGCCCGAGGGCAAGCGCGAACAGTTCGTCGAGGCCGCCAAGCGAATCGTCGCCAAGCGCTACCCCGACATCAACGACCGGAGCTACACCTCGGTGATCGATGAGAAGTCGTACCGGCGGCTACGCGCCACGCTCGAGGATGCCGAGCGCAAGGGCGCCAAGGCGGTCAACCTCGTCGCCAACGCGGAATGCAACGACAGCCTGCGGAAGATCCCGCCGACCATCGTCCTGGACACCACCGACGAGATGACGATCATGCAGGAGGAGATCTTCGGCCCCCTGCTGCCGGTGTGTACCTACAAGAACCTCGACGAGGTGATCAAGTACGTCAACTCTAAGGATCGTCCGCTCGGCTTTTACTTCTTCACCAACGACAAGCCGACCGAAGAGAAGCTCCTGTTCTCGACGATCTCAGGCGGGGTGACGATCAACAACTGCGTGCTGCACATCGCGCAGCACGATCTGCCGTTTGGCGGCGTGGGTGCGAGCGGCATCGGCCACTACCACGGCTACGAAGGCTTCGTCGAGCTGAGCAAGATGCGGCCGGTGTTCAAGAACCCGAAGATCTCAGGGCTGAAGCTGTTCTATCCGCCCTACAAGAAGTTCCACACGCGGCTGTTCAACCTGCTGCTGAAGTACGGGCGGTAGGCTCAGGCCTTCAAGACCACGGCGGTGCCGTTGCCACCCAGGCCGATGGTTTGCGCCATGCCGATCTTCGCGCCCGGAACCTGCCGGGCGCCGGCCTGACCGCGCAATTGCCACGCGACCTCGCAGATCTGAAAGATCCCTTGCGCGGTGGTCGCCTCGCCGAACGACAGAAAGCCGCCGCTCGGGTTGATCGGCATCTTGCCGACCGGGGTGGTCTCGCCGCTTTCGAGCAAGCGCTCAGCCTCGCCGGGCTCGCAGAGGCCCCAGTCTTCCGGGAAGCACAGCTCATAGTAGACGGTGTTATCTTGAAGTTCGACGAAGTCGAGGTCTTTGGGTCCCGCCCCGGCCCCGTCTAGCGCCTTCTTGACCGCGGCAGCCGCCTCGCTGTGGTAGGCGCGACCGTCCTTGGGCGTTTGTACGGCCAGGCCGCGCGGGATGCCGTCGTCGAAACGCGCAGTCGCCACCGCGCTGCCGCCGACCCATACGGGGTTGGTCGCGTGCCGGCGCGCGCGCTCGGCCGAGCAGATCACGACGGCCGCTGCGCCGTCGCTCACCGGGCAGATCTCGAACAGGCGCAGTGGATAGCTCACCATCGCCGAGGCGAGCACGTCTCCCGTGGTCACTTCCTTCTGAAACCTGGCGTTGGGATTGTGGACCGCGTTCTTGCGGGCCTTGACCGCGATCTTGGCGAGCTGCTCTTCGGTGGTGCCGAACTCATGCATGCGTCGCCGGCACATCGCGGCCCAGAAGGCCGGGCCCGGCATTCCCACGCAGACCTGCCGCAGGTACTCGGGATCGGTCTCCTCGTCGACCCCGGAGGTCTGGATGAAGCCCTTGGGCATCTTCTCGGCGCCGGCGACCAGAACGATGTCGTACAAGCCACCGGCCACCAGGCTGTAGCCGACGTTGAACGCGTTGGCGCCGGCCGCGCAGCCGGCCGACATGTTGTAGACGGGAATCCCGGTCTGGCCTAATTCATCGACGAAGTCGTTGCCGTTGAGTCCCCAGCCGCGACCTCCCGAGAAGCGCGAGCTGGCCGCGGCCACGGCCTCGATCTGGCGCCACGCGATCCCGGCATCTTTGAGCGCTGCCTCGACGGCCACACGGGCGAGGTCGTTGACCGACTTCTCCTTGAACTTGCCCCAGGGATGCATTCCCAGGCCGATGACGGCGACTTCTCTCACGATCGTGATCCCCTCTCCGCCTTCGCGCCGGATGCCGGCGCCGCCCTCAGATCGGCCGGAACTTCCATGAAACCAGCTCGTTGCCTTCGCCGTCGTGGGCGATGGCATCGATGATCAGCTCGACCTTCATCCCGGGCTCGGCACCGCGCGGATCGTCCACGGCGATCCGGCCGAGCACGCGCAGGCCGTCGGCCAGGTCGACCACGCCCATCGCGTAGGGCTTGTAGGGCTGGTCAAACTTGACCGGAGCCGGCGGCGTGTAGTCCTGCATCGCCACGCTCCACACGGTGCCGTTCGGGCCGAACTCGGCCGGCTCGATCTGCGAGCACTCGCACTGCGGGTTGCGACAGATCTCGACGCGCGGGAAGTAGGGCGTCGTGCAGCTCCGGCAGCGCGAGCCCAGGAGCCGCGCGCCTTTGGGCGTCTCGGCGAACAGATTCTGGGCGACCGGGATTCGCTTGGCTGACATCGCTCGCCCCTCTCAGTCGCCGGCGCTGTCAGTAATCGCCCGCGCGATCGCCGGCAGGATCTCGCGGCAATCGCCGACGATTCCGTAGCGCGCGTGCCGGAAGATCGCGGCGTCGCGGTCGGTGTTGATCGCGACCAGGGTTTTGGCCGCCACACACCCGACCATGTGCTGGCTGGCGCCAGAAATTCCGGCGGCGATGTAGAGCACGGGCTTGGTGATCTTGCCGGTGAGTCCCACCTGCTGGGCCGGCTTGGCCCAGCCGTCATCCACGATCGGGCGTGAGGCGCCGGCCACGCCGCCGAGAGCACGAGCCAGCTCCTCGACCAGATGGAAGTTCCCGGCCTCGCCGAGCCCCCGGCCACCCGCGACGATGATCTGCGCATCTTCGAGCTTGGGGCCTTCGATGCTTGGTCGCTCCAGCACGTGGATGCGCTCGTGGACGCTGGAGAGATCGACCGCGAACTCTTGGCTGCGTGGTGACGAAGCGGCAGCGGCGGGCTCGGGCTCGCAGGCGTTGTCATTCAGGCAGACGATGAAGATGTTCGAGCCGCGCAGCTCGTAGGTCGTCCGCGTGTCGCCGCCGCAAGCAGCCGTGGTGACCTCGAGATGGTCCCCGCCTCGCGCAAGCTCGAGGCCTCCTGCGATAGTAACCGCATTCATCAGCACGCTGCCGCGCACACGGCGGGCCAGACGCGGCGCGACCGTACGCGCATCGAAGCTCTGATTCATGAACAACAGGCGAGGCCCCGTGCGCCTGCAGTACTGGCTGATCGCCTCGACGTAGGCATCGGGGCCGAAGCTCGTGAGCTTGGCGTCTTCGAGCCGGTCGATCCCGGCAACCCCGAACTTTCCTGCCTCGGCCGCTGCCGCCTGCGACAGGCCGCCGACACACAGCAGGCGCAGCTCAACGTCGAGGCCAGCGGCGATCTTGCGACCGATGGTCAGGGCTTCCTGGTCGCCGCTGACCAGGCCGTGGCCTCCGGCCTTCCACGTGCAGACGACTACCGCCGACATCTCTTCAGCAATTCCTCGCCGATCTCTCGACCGCTAGATCACGTGATCGGCGCGCAGCCGTCCGACCAAGGCGCCGGCGATCTCGGCCGCCGAGCCACCCTCGATGAACTCGCAGTCGCCGCGCACTTCCGGGACGAACTGCCGGGCGAGCACAACACGGGCCGCCAGCTCATCGGAAGGAACGTTGAGCGCCTCCAGCTCGATCACCTTGGGCTCGCGCCGGCGCGCGTGCAGCTTCGACTTCATCGTCGGGTAGCGCGGCTCGCCCAGCTCGTTGCTCACGGTGACCAGCGCCGGCAGCGCGACCGCGACCGTCTCATCGCCGTCGGGTGTCACTCGCACCACGCGCACTGACTTCTCCTCGAGCGCAATTGAGCGAGCGATCGTGACGACCGGCATGCCGAGAATCTCGCCCAGGAGCCCCGGCACCACGCCCTGGTCGTCGTCGGAGGCCTGCCGGCCACACAGCACCAGGTCGGCGCCGCCGGTCATTCCTACGTAGGCCGCCAGCGCGCAGGCGATCCCGTGGTGGTCGAGCGTGCCCGGCTCGACGTCGATGCGGACGATCTCGTCGGCGCCGAGCGCCGCGGCGAGGCGGAGCATGTCGTCCACGTCGACACCCAAGGAAACCACGGTCAGCGTGAAGGAAGCGCCGGCATCGCGAAGTCGCAGCGCCGCCTCGATCGCCTGCTCGTCGTAGGCGTTTATGAGCTTGGGGATCGAGGCGTTGGTGATGCTCTTGCCGTCCTCGCCGATCTGGATCTTGCCCTCCAGGGCGTAGTTGTTGACCGCATCGGGGTCTAGAACCTGTTTGACGCAAACGACGATCTTCACCGTGACCTACGCTCGTTACCCGCTCGCGCTCACCGCCTACTCGTCAACGAAGAACAGGCTCGCTTCCTCACACCAGACGGCGTCCGCTTCGTATCCGTCAGGGCGCTTGCTCAGCTCGACCATCAGATACCAGCGCCAGGGCGGATCGCCGTGATCGATGTACTCGCCGGTGAGCTTGCCGCAGAACTCCTCGCGGGTGGCCCAACGCGTCCCGGGAATCGGCCGCCCACCGTCGCACTCGGCTTTGCGCCCGGCATAGTGCGGATTGAAGCCGGGCCTGGTCGGATGTTCCCTCGGCGTCATCGCTGCCGGGCCCGCGCGCAGCTCGCGCTCGGTCGTCTCCACGCTACTCGTCCGGCAAGACGCCGGTCAGCTCCTCGAAAGTGGCGAGCGCTTCTTCGACCATGTCGAGCAGCATCTGCCGCGCGGGCTTCATCGAGGTTACGAAGCCGATGCCCTGGCCCGCGGCCTCGGTCATGAGGTCGCCGCGCTGGAAGTCGTTGGACGCCTGGATGTACTCGGAGCTGAGCAGCATCTGGTAGGGCGAGGCGAGCGGGCGAGGCGCATCGGGCTTGGACCATTCGTCGGTCCACGGGCACTTGGTCACGCGCATGGGAAAGCCCGAGATCGACGCCGAGTACACGGTGCTGTCGGAGTCGGCCTCCAGGAGCTTCTCCTTCATCACCATGCTGATGTCGGACTCGCGCGAGCAGAGCCACATCGAGCCGGTCCAGACTCCCTGCGCACCCAAACAAAGCGCTGCGGCCAGGTGCCGGCCGCTCGAGACACCGCCGGCCGCAATGACCGGCACATCGCCTGCAATAGCCGCAACCTCAGCCACGATCGAGAACGTGCCAATCGGGCCGGTGTGTCCGGCCGCGTCGTAGCCCTGGGCGATGATCACGTCCACGCCCTGCTCGATCTCGCGTAGCGCCTGCCGCTTCTTGCCGATCAGACCGAAGATTTTCATGCCACGCTCGTGCGCGGCTTGGACGATAAAGTGCGGGCTGCCCAACCCGGAACAGAACACCGGGACACGATGCTCCAAGATCACATCGAGCTGGGCGCGGGCAATCTCCTGGTTGAGGCCACCCCATTCGTGAAGCGCCTGTTTGCCCTTGGGCTCGGGGACCTTGTACTTCGCCTTGATCTTGTCGGCGAAGGCCCAGTAGTCGGCAGGTATCCCTTCGTGAAGCTTGTCGACCGCTCCGGCCGGCGGCGCCGAAGAAGGCAGCACCAGGTCGACGCCGAAGGGCCGGTCGCCGACCTTCTGGCGGATCCAGCGAATGTCGGCCTCGATCTCCTGCGGGGAATGCATGGCCTCTCCGAGGCACGCGAAGCCGCCAGCGTTGACCACTGCAGCAACCACGTCCTTGCAGTGGGTAAAGGCGAGAATCGGGTACTCGATGCCCATCATTTCGCACAACTTGGTTCTGAGTGGGTTCTTGGCCATTCCTACCGCCCGCCGTCCTTCCGAGAAGGACGGCGCACCGTAGCGGTGCCCTGTGAATAGAACAAGTTCTAGTTCCCTTGTTTGCCGTGGCTTTCCGTACTAATCGGGACAAGCGCGAGCGCTCCGAACTCTGCAATGACCGCCACCACGCCACTGCCCGACGGAGCGCTAAGCCATATAAAGGTTGTCGAGCTGGGGCAGATGGTCTCCGCACCGTTCTGCGCCAAGCTGTTCGCCGACTACGGCGCCGACGTCATCAAGGTCGAGCCGCCCGCGGGCGATGTCGTACGCAGCTGGGGACCGTTCCCGGGCGATCGGCTCGACCCGGAGAAGAGCGGGACGTTTTTCTTCCTCAACACCAACAAGCGCGGGGTCACGCTCGACGTGGCCAAGCCGCGCGGTCGCGAGATCTTCGAGCGGCTGCTCGCCGGGGCCGACGTCCTGATCGAGAACCATCTGCCGAGCCGCATGCGTTCGCTCGGCCTCGAATACTCGCGGCTGGCGAAGATCAACCCGCGGCTGGTGGTGATCTCGATCACGCCGTTCGGTCAGACCGGCCCCTACAGCGAGTGGAACGGATACGATCTCAATGCGTTTCATCTTTCGGCGACCGGCAGCCGCTATTGCGGCCGGCCCGACGACGCTCCGCTCGAGCACGGAACGTTCGCTGCCGACTTCTACGGTGCGATCACGGGCGCGGCCTGGGGACTGGCCGCTGTCTACGGCCGCGAGCGCGCCGGCGGCGGCCAGCACGTAGACGTTTCGAGCGCGGAGGCGATTGCCGCCACCTTCGTCGGCGGCCAGAACATCGGCGGCTACGCGCAGGACGGCCGCTTCGAGAAGCGCACCTCCGTCGGCATGCCGCTCGGGGCTCCCGCGACCATCATGCCGTGCAAGGACGGGCACGTCTGGATGCTCGCGCTGGAGGCCGGGCAGTGGAACGGCCTGGCGCGCGTCATGGGAAACCCCGAGTGGATGCAGCTCGAGCTGTTCCAGGACATGTTCGCGCGAGCGCAGAACGCGGATGCCATCTATCCGATGCTGGAGGAGTGGACGATGCAGCACGGCAAGATGGAGATCATGGAAAAGTGCCAGGCAGCCGGCTGCCCGGTGACCGCGGTGTTCACCGTCGCCGAGGCTGCGGAGCATCCACACCTGCTCGCACGTGAGTTTTTGGTCGAGATCGAGCACCCGCGGCTCGGGAAAGTCCGTAGCCTCGGCCCACCGTTCAAGCTGCCGGCCTGCCCCGGCGGGCCGCGCCGGCCGGCGCCGTTACTGGGCGAGCACAACGACGAGGTCTACGGCGGCAAGCTTGGCACCGGCACGACGGAGCTTGCGCGTCTGCGCGCGCAGGGTGTGGTCTGAGCGGGGCCATGAACGGATCGCTGCCGCTTTCGAACCTGCGCGTCGCCAACTTCGGCTGGGTGTGGGCGGGGCCGGTGGTCGGACAGACCTTGGGATTCTTGGGCGCCGAGGTCTACAAGATCGAGTCGCGCGCGCGCATCGATCTGACGCGCACGCTGCCGCCGTTCGCCGAGGGCGTGCGCGATCCCAACCGCAGCCTTTCCAACCACGCCTGCTGGGCGGGCAACGGCAGCATCACTCTCAACTTGAAGAAGCCCGAGGCACAAGATCTCGCGCGCCAGTTCGTCGCCCGCTGCGACGTGGTCGTCGAAAACTTCGGCCCCGGCGTCATCGAGAACATGGGATTGGGCTACGCCGAGCTACGCGCGGTGAGGCCCGACCTCGTGATGTTCTCAATGCCGGCGGCCGGGCTTTACGGTCCGCTGAAGGACGTCCGCACCTACGGGCTCAGCCTCACCAGCATTACCGGGCTCGATAGCCTGGTGGGCTATGTGGGCGGATCACCAATGCCGGTCGAGAACGCGTTCTCGGATCCGCTGAACGGCATCCTCGGCGCCTTCGCCATTCTGGCTGCGGTCAGCTACCGGGATCGCACCGGCACCGGCCAGCACATCGACTACTCGCAAGCCGAGGCCGTCATGCAGATGGTGGGGCCCGCTTACATGGACTATGCGCTCAACGGCCGGGTGGCCGGGCCGATGGGCAATCGCCATCCGCTCGGCGCGGGCGCGCCGCATGGCGTGTTCCGCTGCGCGGGCGAAGACCGCTGGATCAGTATCGCCGTGCTCAGCGACGAGGAGTGGCGGGGATTGGTCACGGCGATAGGCGAGCCGGCATGGGCTCTGGCGCCGAAGCTGGCGACTACCGCCGGCCGTCTGGCCGACATCGATGCTCTCCACGAACGTGTCGCTGCCTGGACCTCCGGCTTTGGCGACCGAGAGCTTGCGGAGCTACTGCAGCGTCACGCCGTCGCCGCCGCACCCGTGCTCAACGTCGCCGACCTACTCGCCGATCCCCACTACAAAGCGCGTGGCACGTTCATCGAGGTCACCCACCCGCTCGGCTTCCGCGAGACGATCTACGGTGCCTACGTGAAGACCAGCCGCTCGACACCCGCGGTACGCCCCGGCCCGGTGATCGGGCAAGACAACGAGAGGGTGTTCAAAGGCTTGCTGAGGATCGCTGGCGACCGCTATGACCGCCTAGTGACCGACGAGGTGATCTACTAATGGGGTCAGGTCCAATTTCGCCAAGGCGAAATTGGACCTGACCCCATTCTCACGGGTTGTAGGCTGCGAATCCTGCTCCGTCGTTCTGGTCAGCCGCAGAGAAGGAACTTTCCCAGCATTCCACGGATGTACCCAGGTCGATCACGAACTGAATGACCACGGGCAGATCGAAGCCGGCCGGCGGCAGCACGGGCGAGGGCACGTTCTCCCCCCGCGCCCGGACCTTGATCTTAGCCCTACCGTCTCCATTGGCGCGCAGCTTGACCGTGCGCACACCGTGCGGAAGCGCCGTGGTGTCTCTGTACGCGTAACCTCCAGCGGCAAGCGTCCGCCAACACGGCTGGCCCGCGCAGACCGCTCCCGTGCGTAACGCGAGCTCCACGTGGAGCGGAGCGTCGGTCGACGCATCATAGACACAGATCCGGTGTTGCTGATCCGCCATCGTCGGATCGCCGAAGCTCGCTGGCTCGGTGCCACTACCGTTTCTCCACTTCCATCCCAGGCCCGGTCGCGAACCGTTGTCGATCCCGAGCACCGAGAGTCCGAGCGGCGTGCCGCGGCAGACTGCGGCCGGCAGTGGGTTTGGAGCGCACAGCCCCGGAACGAGTGTGGTGGTCGTGGTGCTGCTGGACGTCGTCGTACTGGTAGTCGTGGTGGTCGTACTGGTCGTCGTTGTCGTGGTTGTCGCCAGCGTCCCCAGGGCGCGCACCTCGACGGCCACCGCGGCCCAGTCGACGGCGCCGCTTAACGTGCCGTCGACAAGCACATTAGCGGCAGCAACAACGGTGCGATCCTGCGCCGCTGCCGAGGCAATTGCGCCGGCGGTGCCAGTGCTGACTTCCGCACGTTCGGTGTACGCGAGCCCAGGCGTGTGCGTTCGGTTCCGCATCGCCACAGCGGCATGCACGACGGAGCCGGCCGCGCTGGTCGTCAGATTAAATGCATAGGTTGTAGCGTCGATTCCGCCCGCACACGCACCCGCAACACCGTTGGAGTTGGCCGTGACCGGGGCGCCGAGCGGTTGCGCCAAGCTCGCACCGGCATACGAAGTCACCACGATCACGGCGTTGGTAACGGCGCCCGTCAGCGTCGCCGACACGGAACCAGCAGCGGCCGCGGTGGCCTGAGCCGCCCAAAGATCGATGCCCGTCTGGTTACGACCGGCGCAGTGCGACGCCACCGGTTCCCAAGTCAGGCCCAGACCGCTTATTCCAGTCACCGGCGCGTGCGGCCTGGTCGCCACCGCCGCCAGCAGCAGATGGCCGGCAGCGGTGCCCACGGCGCCTGCCGTCGCGACCGTCGACGTGCCGGATGAGACACCAGTCTGCGCTTGGACGAAGCTCACTCCCGATCCACCCAGCGTGGTCGTGGTCGGCGGCATCGTGGTGGTCGTCGGAGGTGCCACCGTCGTCGTGCTCGAGAGTTGGCAGTTGCGATTGCTGGTGCGCGGATCCCACGACTGTGTGTCGACGGTGAGCCCGCCCACGTCGGCGGCAATCGCGTTCCAGCGCGCGGCTTGGACCGGACAACAGGCCTCGCCGTTGTGAGCCGTGAAGATCCCTGCCGGAAACAGCGAGCCCAGATTGAGATTGAGCACGTCGATGCCGTCGGTGTTACCGACTCCGGTCAAGCTAAACTCCCCGACCGGTGCGTGCGGAGGCTGTCGATTGAGGATCGTGAACTTATCCGCGCCCTGGCTCGAGGCGATGATGTATCCAGCGCCGCCGGCCGCGTGGTAGATGGTTACGCCCTCGACATCGGAGGTCAGCCCGCTCGGATCGCCCACCGCTGCGATCAGGGTCTTGTCGGTATCGTCGAGCGCATCGACCCGCCAGACCCCAGCCGACTCCTCGCCGAAGTAGAGGTAACCGGTCTCGTCGTCACCTGCCATCCCTTCCACCGTCGATTCGTCGAACTGCCAACCCGTGGCCGCGCCAGCGATCTGCCCACTACCGTTGTCCATCAGCTCGTACTGACTGACCACCGAGCCACTGCCGTCTGGGCCCGTGTGCGCGAACAAGCGTCCGTCACTGTGGCGGTAGAGCGTAAACCCGTAGTTACCGCCCGGCGTCGCGATGGCGCCATTGTCGACCCGTACGAGCTGACGCGTCGTGGGATTGACTCGGTAGACGCGGATGAGATTCTCGGTGCGCTCGTTGAACGCGACCAGATCGACACAGTCGCTGCCCAGCTGGAACCCGTAACGCACGTCGATGTTTCCCGGCTGTGGGCTCGGTAACGTCTGAATCACGGTGCCGTCGAGGTTGTAAACGTAGACGGTGCCATTGTCCTTGTCGGTGGTGATGATCGTGCTGGACGCCAGATCGGTAGGGTGGACCCAGACACACATGTCATCCTGGTCGCCGTCGGTGCCGTCGCTGTAGGTCTGAACGACTGGAACGACGGCGATCGAGGAAGCCGGCGCGCCGAGGACGAGAGCGCCACCGAGAATGACGCTGAGTATCGGAAGACGGATCAGCATGTTGGTATCCTCATCGGACGCACCAGATCGTGCGTCGGCGTAAGCAAGAAGCGGGAGTGGGTGTCCCGGGAAGAGAACGCTTGGGATTGGATCGGATCACCAACGAGCGAGGCTCGTCGGTTTGTAGTCCTGGGAGGGCTCCGCCCTACCACGGCGGCACGTCGTTCGTGCGACGCCGGCTACCGCAACGTTAGTCCGCCCTGCGAGGCGGTGTCAATGGGAGAGCCGAGTGGGGGGGTCTTAACCTCGCTCGCTGCACTCGTCGGCCCAAGCCGCGCAGCGGCACAGGCCAATGCAGAAGACAGCGGCAACCCCGAAGTACGCGCAAGCGATCAGTAGAATGACTGTCATGGTCGCGATGATTGACCCCCCACGTTAGGTGGGGGTTAGGGTCGTGCGAGAACTCTTGCGTGAAACGGCAGAACCCGGGGTCTGCCGGGCATTCGCTACGGACGCTGCCATGGTCGCATGAGCTTGTACGCTTCGTACCAGGCCACGCCCGCGCTGCCGGCAATCGCGGCAACCGCGAGATGGGAAGCCTCGGGCGGCGCGAAACGGAACATCTCGGCCACCGGGCCCACGTAGAGCGCGGTCCCGAGCGCAGCGAGAGTCCCGGCCGTGATCCACCACAGGGCTCGGTTCGGATCGCGCAGATTGTCGAGCATGGACCGCTCACGTGAGCGGGTCACGTGAATCATGCTCAGGTTGCCGAGCACGATCGCCGCAAAGCCGAGTGAGCGTACCTGTCCATCGACGAGCTCTCGCTCTACGGCCCACCAGTAAGCCAGGCACACGGCCACGAGCATCGAGAAGCCGAGCAGGAAGCTCACGCCCAGCATGCTTGCGCTGAACAGCGGCTCGCGCGGATCACGAGGCGGACGCTGCATGACGGTCTCATCGCTCCGCTCCGCCTCGAACACCAGCGAGCAAGCCGGGTCGATCACGAATTCCAAGAACACGACGTGCACGGGAAACAGCAGGGTCGGCCAGCCGAACACCAGTGGCAGGAACGCCATGCCGACGATCGGCACGTGCACGGCCAGGATGTAGCGCATGGCGTTGCGGATGTTCTCGTAGATGCGACGCCCGAACCGCACCGTCTCGACGATCGACTTGAAGTCATCCTCGAGCAGGACCAAAGCGGAAGCTTCACGGGCGACGTCCGTCCCTCGCTTACCCATGGCCACCCCGATGTGTGCCGCCTTGAGGGCCGGCGCATCGTTGACTCCGTCGCCGGTCATCGCCACCACCTCGCCGGCGGTCTTGTAGGCAGAGATCAGCCGTAGCTTCTGTTCCGGCTGAGTGCGCGCGAAGACATTCACCGTGCGCACCGCCTGGGCGAGCGCATCGTCGCTCATCCGCTCGATCTCGGAGCCAGTAACCGCACCAGCTTCGATCGGGATGCCGGCCTGCCGCGCGATGGCGATCGCGGTTCCCGGATGGTCGCCGGTGATCATCACCACCCGGATGCCGGCGCGGCGGCAGAGCGCGACCGCTTCGGGCACCTCGGCGCGCAAGGGGTCTGCCAGGGCGACGAATCCGAGCCAGGTGAAGGCATAGTCGTGCGGATCATCCAGCCACTGCGAGCCGGTCCAGTCGATCACTGCAACCGCCAGCAACCGTAGCCCTCGCGCGCCCGCCTGTTCGACCTCTCCCATGGCGCTCCGCGTTTCCGCGTCGGTCAGTGCGCACAGCCCGAGAACGGTCTCGGGCGCGCCCTTGATCGCGACCCGACGCTCGCCCGCCGGCGAGCGCCAGGCGTGGCAGACCGCGAGAAACTCCGACGTAAAGGGATAGTCACGGTCGAGCGTCCAGGTTCGCCGCAGTTCGTCGCCGCGCTCGCCGGCCGCGCTCACGATGGCTCGTTCCATCGGATCGAATGGCTCCAGCTCGCAAGCGAGCGCCGCAACTTCCGTCAATCGTCCGGAATCTCCCGTGACCGCAATCGTTTGCGCCACCGCCATGCGGTTCTCAGTCAAGGTGCCGGTCTTGTCCACGCACAACACGGTCGCCGCACCGAGCGTCTCGATTGCCGGCATGCGGCGCGTCAGCACCCCGATGCGTGCGATGCGCCATGCGCCCAGCGCCAGGAACACCGTCAGCACCACCGGGAACTCTTCGGGCACCACCGCCATCGCCAGCGTGATGCCGGAAAGGACGCCGGCCAGCCAGTCGCCGCGGGTCGCGATATAGTAACCCGCGAGCAAGCCGGAGAGCGTGAGCGCGAGCGCGGCGACCAGCTTGACGATACGCGTCGTCTCTCGTTGCAAGCCGGTTTTCTCGATGTCGAGCGCGGCCAGCGACTGCCCGATGCGGCCGAACGCCGTGCGCGAGCCGGTCGCGGACACTTCGGCGCGCCCCTGCCCCTTCAGAACGAGAGTCCCCGAGTAGACGAGCATGCCCGGTTGCTTGTCCACCGGCAGCGACTCGCCGGTGAGCAGCGACTCATCGAGCATGAGGTTGTTCACCGCCATGAGCCGAGCGTCGGCCGGCACGCGATCGCCCTCCGCGAGCAGCATGAGGTCGCTGCGTACGACCTCGGCGCCCGCCACCCGTACCGGCGCACCGTCGCGGACGACCAAGGCGCGCGGGCTGGAGAGATCGCGTAACGCCTCCAGGGCGCGTTCGGACCTGCGCTCCTGCAGCACCGTGATCGCCATGGCCACGACGATCGACGCGGCCAGGACGAGGGCCTCGCGCACATCGCCGAGGAGCAGGTAGACCGCCGCTCCCGCGACCAGCAGCAGGAACATGGGCTCGCGCACGACCTCGCCCGCGAGCGCGAACGCACCGCGACGGCCGGAGCTCGGCAGGGTGTTGGGCCCTTCGGCAGCCAAACGCTCCGCCGCCTCCCGGGCGGAAAGGCCGATGGCGTGTGATTCCAAGGCGGTAGGCCTTCTATCGTGAGTATCGCCGACCGGTCAACGTGCGCGGGCGTCGATTGAACGGAGTCGTCCGGTCCCATAGTGTCGCCGCCGCGTGGAGCCGACCCCGGTCATCGTCGAAGCCGCAATCAACGGCATCACCTCGAAGCAGAAAAACCCGAACGTCCCACGCACGCCCGAGGAGGTCCACAGGGACGCGCTTGCCTGTCTGGACACCGGCGCGGCCATCGTTCACAGCCACCACGACCGGATGGCCGAGTCCGGCGCGACGATTGCCGAGGAGTATCTGGCCGCCTGGCGGCCGCTGCTGAGAGAGAGGCCCGGAACGCTGTGGTATCCGACGCTCGGGTTCGTGGCCGGGATGGAACAGCGACTCGCCCACATGGAGCAGCTCGTGCGCGAGGTCAGCGTTCCCATGTGCCCGGTCGATCCCGGTTCCACCAACGTAGGCGTGCCCGGTCCCGACGGCCTCCCGGTGGGCGCCGTCTATTCCAATTCCTACGAGGACATCCGTTACGCTTTCGAGCTGTGCCAGCGACACGGGCTCGCCCCGGCCATCGCGATCTATGAGCCGACCTTCTTGAGGACCATCCTTGCCTACCATCGCGCGGGCCGATTGCCGCGCGGCGCGATGGTCAAGCTCTACTTCGGCGGCGACTATGGGCTGGCAGCCACCGAGCCCGGCGTGAGCTTCGGCTTGCCGCCGACGCGGACGGCGCTGGCCGCCTATCTGGAAATGCTGGAGGGTAGCGCGCTCCCTTGGTCGGTCTCGGTCTGGGGTGGCGATCTCATGAAGACGCCGATCGCACGCATGGCCCTCGAGCGCGGTGGTCACTTGCACGTTGGGCTGGAGGAACACTACGACCCGGCGCGCAAGCCGACCAACGCCGAGCTGGTGCGAGAGGCGGTTGCCCTCGCGAAGACCGTCGGCCGCCCCGTTGCCGACCGCAAGGCGACCGCCGCCCTGCTCGGCCTGGGCGACACGCGCTGAGTCTCCTGCTAACCGTCTGTTGCCAGGACGTCCTCTGGATCGAGATCGCCTCGCTCGGTAGCGATCAGCGCGGTCCGCTGGACGGCAGCGCCCATCTTGCTGGCCCCCCTTCTGAGCTTCTAGGATAACATCGTGGCTAGCGTGCGCCGCCCCGTCCTCCTCGCTTGCTTGCTCGCCGCCGCTCTCGGTGCCAACTGCGGGCTGGGTGGCGGCGGGGACGAAGATGCGGGGGGAGGAGGAGGAGGAGGCGGCGGCGGGGGGGGAGGTGGCGGTGGCGATCCCGTTCCTCCCGGGCCTCCCACCGAGGTCCGTTCCACAGTCAGTGGCTGCCAAGCGATCGACCGCTGGAGCTTTCCAACCGGGCGCAATCAGCTCGTCGATATCCGCCTCGATACGGTCAACGCGTCGACCGCCGCAGATCTGTGCTTCAAGGGCCGTTGCGGTGCGGTCAACGTCGGTGGCGACGACGAGCAGCCATGCTCGCTGCAGCCGCCAGCGTTCGGCTGCGCTCACACCGCGATCACCACACGGGGCCGAGGCGCTTGCACGATCGACGTCTCGGCGTGCTCGGATACGTGCGTGAACGCTTCAATGGTGGACTACTTGCTCACAGTGTCGGTAGCCGGCGGCGGCCCGGAGGTACGGATCGTCGAAGATAACGTCGCCTCCACCGGTCCGCTGTGCGCGGCCGGTGAGAACGACGCCGAGCCATGCAGCGCTGCCGCGGATTGTCCTGCCGGTGAATGCGTCGACCTGCCGCCGGCGCCGCCGCGTGCCGAGGGCGAGCTCCCGCCTGCGGTCGACGTGCCCCCGGGCGCCGGCTTCACCTGTTTGGTGACGTTTGTGATGCGCGCTGCCATCACGTTCGGAACGCTCAAGTACAAGATCGACTACGAGCAAGGATCGGGCGGCTTTCCGGGCTTGGAGCGAGAGGTCGCCTGCGAGAGGATCGTCGGCGGATTCAGCGCGTTCACGGACTACGACGCCTCGAAGGTACTGGCGACGACACTGTTCAGCAGCTCGGGCATCACGGGGCCGCGCCGCTTGGTGACGTGCCCGTTCGCGACGACTGACGACGGCATCGACGCGCAAGACTTCCCCCTTGCGATCACCGATGCACGCGATCCCGACGGCAACGCGATCGATCCCCAGCTCGAAGTCCGCGTCAACTGCGGGGCGGCGACCACGACGACGTCTACGACTCTTGGCGGGCCGACGACGACCACGCTCCCCGGCAACACCACGACAACACTCCCCGGCGTCACCACGACCACCCTGCCCGACGCCCCATGCGACACGTTGCTCGCGAAGTGGGGGAGCCTCGGAGACGGCCAGGGTGAGTTCAACGGGCCCGTCGCGATCGCAGCCGACGTGACAAGCCAGAGCGTCTACGTCGTCGATAGCAACAACGACCGCATTCAGAAGTTCAACCTGACGGGAGCCTTCGTACGCACCTGGGGCTCACCCGGCAGCGACGCAGGCGAGTTCAGCGGCGCGACCGATGTGGCTGTGGACGCGGAAAGCGGCAACGTCTACGTCGCCGATACCAACAACGATCGCATTCAGAAGTTCAATGCCTCCGGGCAGTTCCTCGACCAGTGGGGGACTACCGGCAGCGGCGACGGCGAGTTCGACGCACCAGCGGGCGTGGCCGTCGATGACTCGGGCAACGTCTACGTCGTCGATCGTAACAACGCGCGGGTTCAGAAATTCGACAGCGACGGTGATTTCATCGCGAAGTTTGGAGCATCGGGGTCGGGCCAGGGGCAGTTCCTCTCGCCCGAAGGCATCGCGCTCGGCGAGAACGACAATATCTTCATCGCAGACTCGCGCCGCGACCGTATCCTCAAGTTTGCTCCCGACGGCGACCTGATCGTGGAGATCGGCAGCCGCGGCACGCGTCCAGGTCAGTTCACGCGTCCGTTCGACGTGTTCGTCGAGCGCAGCGGAGACATCTTCGTCGCCGATACGGGTCGCAGCCGCATGCAGCAGTTCGACTCGGCCGGCAGGTTCGAGGCCCAGTGGGGCGCCTTCGGACGCGGCGACGGTCAGTTCGATGATCCCCGCAGCATCACCGGCATCGGTGGAGACATCGTCTTCGTCGCCGACACCGGCAACAATCGCATCCAGAAGTTCCGCTGCCGCTAGCCCCTGCGCGGTGCGGCTAACGACGAGGTTCTTTCCGCTTACCGGCCGCGGTTGTCCGAATTGAAGCGCGGGCTGTAGGGGCCGAAAAGCAACCCCGCTCGCTCGTTGAACACCATCACGGCGTTGGCCTGACGGGAGAGGTCGTGAGCGCGGTCAGTGGTGCTGTCGATGACTTGCTCGACGGCTGCGACGATCAGCGCGCTGATCAGATCGTTGCCGCCACTCGATCCCTCGACCGCGCGCGCCTGGCCTTCCCACAGGGTTGTGCCCGTCGCTACATCGACCAGGCGGGCGCGAGCATTGACCACGGTGTTCGAGCTCAGGATCTGATACTTCTGGCCCCACTGCTCGATGGTGACGTAGAGCACGGCGTCGGCGCCAATGATCTGACGAATCTTCTCGAGCGACACCGACTGCATCTCGTAGGGTGTGGGTAGCCCGTTGTCCTTCATGAAGGCGTCGATCACCGCCACCGGAAAGACGTAGTAGCCCGCCTCGCCGAGCGGCATGCTGACGGTGGACAGATAGGAGTAAGGCGCCTCGACGTCAACCGTCTCGTTGAGCGGCGGCAGCACCAGGATCGAACGCGGCATGTGGGAACGGTAGGCCGAGTAGTCGTGCGGTACGGTGGCAGCGCACCCCGAGCAAAGCGCGAGACCGACGCTCACCAGGACGGTCCGCAGCGCTCGCACCGTCACGGTTTCTCCGCGCTCGCGGGCTTGATCATTCGGGCGAGGATGCCGTCGACGAAGACCGCGGATTCGGGAAACAACTGTTTCTCGGTGGTGAACGCGGCAGCCGCCAGATCGGTCTGGCCCTGGGTCGCGTAGAGATAGCCGAGGTGAGCGTGAACGCCCGGCGGTACCCGCGTGCCTTCGGCCTGGGCGCGCTCGATGTCTTCGGTGAGCTTGGCGATCTGAGTGCCCGGATCGGCTTTGCCGGGACGGGCGTACATGTCGTAGACCAGCTCCTCGTAGCTGCCCCACCGGTAGAGCGCTCCCTGCCGCGGAGCGCAGCCCGACAGCGCGGCAGCGCCGGCGAGCGCGACGGCGACGGCCAGGCGGGACAGCTTCACTTGGCGGAGGTGGGTCGCCAATCCCCGCGCTCCAGCCCGGTGACCAGGTTGTTGACCGCCTCGGTGATCGCGAGGTTTAAGACCTTGCCGTTGAGCGTCGCGTCGTAGCCGGCGGTGCCCCCGAACCCCACGACCTCGCGGTTGCTCAACTCGAACTCACCGGCCCCCTGCACGGAGTAGACGATCTCGGAGGTAGCGACGTCGACCACGTTGAGCGCGACCTTGGCGTAGGCGATCTGCTTGCTGCCGGCTCCGAGGATCCCGAACAGCTCCATGTCACCGACGTTCTTGCGGCCGAACTCGGTCACGTCCCCCGTGATTGCCGCTTCCGCGCCGCTGAGCGTCTGCTTGGCGCCGCGAATCTCGGCCTCCTTGGCGATCTCGCTCATGTTCTCGCGATCCACCACCACGAAGCGGCCGGTCTGCTGGAGGTGAGTCTTGAGAATGGTTTTGGCCTGGCTGCCGAGCTGGTCGGCGCCATCGGAGAAAATGCCCTGCATGTACGTGGAGCGGTTCTGGAACTTTCCGACCACCAGCGTGTACTTGGGCCCAGAATACGCCGTCCCCGAGCTGGCAACCGTCGCCGGGGTCAGCGTACGCTGCGTCTCGGTCGCACAGCCGAGAACCATCAGCGAACAAATGATAGCCGCGCAGCGATGTAAGCCGGCCGCAATCTGGATCCTGGCAATCGGAGCTACGCCCATCGACTTCCTCCTACGCCGGCGTCTCAACACGCCGGCAGCGCGATGACCTTCGTCTCCAGATACTCCTCGAAACCCATGCGGCCGTTCTCTCGCCCCACCCCGCTCTGCCGGTAACCGCCGAACGGAGTGTCCACGTTGAACCACTGGGCGTGGTTGATGCCAAGCGTGCCTGTTCGAATCCGCCGCGCGACCGCGAGCGCCCGCTGCTCGTCCTTGGCCTTGACGGCGCCGGACAACCCGAAGATCGAATCGTTGGCGATCCGCACCGCATCGTCGTCGTCCTCGAACGGGATCACGCAGAGCACCGGGCCGAAGATCTCTTCCTGGGCGATTTTCATCTTGGGATCGACATCGGCGAACAGCGTCGGCTCGACGTAGTAGCCCTTGGGAAAACGCTCGGGCACGCCACCGCCGCAGACGAGACGCGCACCTTCCTGCTTGCCCGACTCGATGTGAGCGAGAACGCTTTGCTGCTGCTTCTTGCTCACCTGCGGCCCCTGAAGGTGCTGGGGATCGAACGGGTCGCCGTATTTGAAACTCTCGAAGGCCTGCTTGGCGATCTCCAAGCCTTCCTCGTAGCGCGAGCGCGGGAGCAATAGCCGCGTGGTGAGCGCACACCCCTGACCGCCGTGCACGCAAACCGTCGCCACGTCCGCCAAGGCGTGCTTCATGTCGACATCGTCTAGGATGATGTTCGCCGACTTGCCGCCCAGCTCCAGGAATACCTTCTTCACCGTCCCCGCGGCCAACTGCATGATCCGGCGGCCCACCTCGGTCGAGCCGGTGAACGTGACCAGATCGACACGCGGGTCGGTGCACAGCAGCTCGGCCACGGCATGGTCGGAGCTGGTGACGATGTTGACCACGCCGGGCGGGATGTCGGTCTTGTCGACGATCAGCCGCCCCAGCGTGGTGGCGGACCAGGGGGTGACGGTCGCCGGCTTGAGCACGACCGTGTTGCCGGCCGCCAGCGCCGGCCCCAGCTTGCACAGGTTCAAGTAGAGCGGAAAGTTCCACGGTGTGATCGCGCCCACCACGCCGGTTGCCTCGCGCCGAACGATCCGGCGCTGGGTCTGGCCGAAGAATTCGATGTCGCTCATCGGCTCTTCGTAGACGTAGCTTGCAGCGATCTCGGCCCAGTAGGGCATCTGGGCGATGTAGGTGTCGCACTGCACGGCATAGGTGAGCAGGATCGGCGAGCCCGCCTCGGCGATCACGATCTGCCGCAGGTCTTCTTTGGCCGCTTCGACCGCTCGGTGAAGCTGGGTGAGACACTTCTTGCGGAAGGCGTGGTTGGTCGCCCAGTCGGTCTCATCGAACGCCCGGCGCGCGGCCGCAATCGCCACCGCCATGTCGGCCTTGGTGCCGTCGGCACAGACGCCCAGAACCTCCTCGGTCGCCGGGTTTATGTTCTCGAACGTCGTGCGAGCCGACGACTCCACCAGCCTTCCGTCGATCAGGTTTCGCCACTCGTAGTTGAGCTTCACTTTCTCGGACATGCGACCTCCAAACTTGCCGGAACCTCGCTCAGGCACGCACGGCGGCGCCCTTGGTTCCCTCGAACTCGATCGGCAGCGCTGCAAACCCGCGGACGTTGATCGAGTGCACGCGAGTGATGCCTGCCGGACAGATCTCGTAGTCAAACAGCCGCCGGTGGACTTCCTCGAGCGCTACCCTCCCCTCCAGCCGCGCCAGCGCCGCACCCAGGCAGAAGTGCGTGCCATGACCGAAGGAAAGGCTCGCCGCGGTGTCGCGTAGAATGTCGTAGCGGTCGGCCTGAGGGAACACACGCTCGTCTCGGTTAGCGGAGCCCACCAACAGGTAGACCTTGTCACCCTCGCGCAGCCGGCAACCGTGCAGCTCGAATTCGGAGCTGACCGTGCGCTTGAGGGCCTGGCTGGAAGGATCGTAGCGGAGCGTCTCTTCCACCCAGCGCGGAATGAGCGCCGGGTTGGCACGGACCCGGTCGCGCTCACCCGGGTTCTTCCAGAGCCAGTAGAGCGCGTTGCCGAGAAGCTTGGTCGTGGTCTCGTTGCCGGCGATCACCATCAGGAACAAGAAGGCCAGCACCTCTTCTTCTTTCAAACGCTCGCCGTCGATCGCGGCCACCAGCAGGGCGCCGGTCAGGTCATCGGCCGCGTGCCGGCGCCGCTCGGCGACGAACTCCTGGAAGTACCCGATCATTTGCGCCGCCGCTTCGATCCCGGCCGGCGGCACGTCGTGCATGTCAGCCTCGCGGTGGACCACCGTATCGGCCAGCCGCCGTAACCGGTCGCGGTCGGCCTCGGGCACGCCCATTATCTCGCTGATCACCGCCATCGGCAGCGTGCCGGCGAACTCGGCAATAAAGTCGCAGCGGCCCGCCTCGATGAATCGATCGATGGAGCCGGCGGCGAGCTCGCGAATGCGCGGCTCCAGCTCGGCCACCCTGCGCGGCGTGAACCCGCGCGAGACCAGCGCGCGGATATGGTCGTGGCGCGGTGGGTCCATGGCCAGAAACGACATGGTCAGGTGGGCCTGCGGGTGCGAGGCCAGCGGCTCCAGCGAGACGCCGTACCGGTTGGATAGCCGTGCGCTGTCCTTGAAAGCGGCAAGTACATCGGCGTGGCGCGAAAGCGCCCAGAACCCGATCTCCTCGTTGCGGTAAACCGGCGCCTCCGCCCGCAGCTTGGCGTAGACCGGATAGGGATCCTCGTGGATCGGATAGGCGTAGGGGTCGTACTGAACCATGCGCCGGCCGGGGCGTGGACCATAATCCATTTACATATTGCATACAAGGCAAAATGTACTTAGCATTCGCGCGCCGGTCTGCGGGCCGGCGGGAGGGTTGGCTTGGAGCTTCGGGCTGGATTCATCGGACTCGGCAACATCGGCAAACCCATGGCCGAACGCCTCGTCGCCGCCGGCATCCCGACCACCGTCTACGACGTCGCGGCCTTGGCGATAGGAGATCTCGCCGCGGCCGGAGCCAAACCTGCCGGCAGCGCGCGCGAGGTGGCGGCTGCGAGCGACGTCATCGGCGTCTGCGTTCGCGACGATGCCGAAGTTCGCACCGTCCTCACCGGCACCGATGGCATCCTCGCGGACGCACGCCCGGGTAGCGTAGTTGCCATTCACAGCACCGTTCTGCCACGCACCGTCGTCGAGCTGGGCAAGCTCGCCGCCGGGCGCGGCGTCGGCCTGGTCGACGCCTGCATCACCGGCGGTCAAGCGGGCGCGCGACAGGGCACGCTCACGTACATGGTCGGCGGGAGCACCGCGGATCTGGAACGTTGCCGCCCGGCCTTCGCCACCTCGGCCGCTAAGATCGTCCACTGCGGCGAGCTGGGCCGCGGCGCGGCGGTCAAGCTCTGCAACAATCTGATGACCTACCTGGGCTTCCTCGCTGCCTTCGAGGCTACGCTGCTCGCCAGCGGCGCCGGCGTTTCGCAGCAGGTCCTGGAAGAGGTCACCCGCTCCAACGGCAACTTGAACGACCAGATGCTCGCGTTTCTCGCCCTGCACAAACTTCCGGCCGCGCAACGCAACGACGCGGGCATGCAGGAAGCGCTGCGGAGCTTCACCACTCTCGCCGAGAAGGACTTGGCCCTCACGCTCGAGTTCGCGCGTGAGCACGGCGTAGCCCTGCCCGGCACGGGCCTCTGCCAGCAACTGATGGCGCGGGTTTACGGACTGCAAGACGATAAGCGACGCTGACCAACCCAAGGAGGATGACGTTCATGGCGGCATCTCAGAAGCGACAGACCGGAGTGGCCAAATTTACCGAAGTCATGGGCTTTCCACCCCCGGTAACCGAGGGCGATCCGTTTCTGCAAACGACCTTCGATCATCTGTTCGCCGAGCTGTGGTCGCGGCCGGGGCTGAGCCGGCGCGACCGGCGGCTCATCACGCTGACCGTGCTCATGACCTTCGGTAGCGAGCTGGCGCTCAATCTGCACTTCGGCGCAGCGATGAGAAGCGGCGACCTCTCCGATCAGGAGATCGACGAGCTGATCCTGCACGTCACCCACTACGGAGGCTGGCCGACCGGCGCCGTGGCCTCGCAGGTCGTGGGCCGCCTACGTGCCGAACGCGCGCCGAAGCCTTGAAGAATGGCCGAGCGCACCCGGCTCGAGCTGCCCGTCAAGCAGCGTGCCCGACGCACTCACGCCGAGCGCACGGCCGAAACACGCGCGCGCCTGCTCACGGCCGTCGTCGATACGATCGCCGACCTCGGCTTCCAGCGGGCCACGGCCGCTGAGATCAGCAAGCGCGCCGGAGTGACTTGGGGGGCGGTCCAGCATCACTTCGGCGGCAAGGAAGCGATGCTGATCGCCGTGCTCGAGGACTCCTTCGATCGCTTCGCCGCCCGCATCGAGGACGTCGCCGCCGGCCAGACGACCGTTGCAGAACGCGTTTCGCTGTTTGTCGACCGGGCGTGGGAACACTTTCGCAGCCGCCACTACCGGGCGACCTACGAGATCCTGCTCGGCTATTTGGGCCGCGCCCAGCCGCAGGCCGAGCGCACCTGGCAGGAACGGATGTCACGGGCCTGGGATTCGATCTGGACGCGGATCTTCTTCGACGCCGCCCTGCCCCGGCGCCGCAGTCTGGCGCTGCAGCACTACACAGTATCGGTGCTCTCGGGTCTCGCCTCCACCACCGCGCTCGCCGGTGGTGCCGCGCTCCCCGTCGAGGAGCTGGCGCTCCTCAAAGAGACCCTGGTGCGCGAGCTCAGCGCCCGCTGAAGCCGGCGAGGTCAGTTCGCGCCGGAGACCGGCAGGCAGGTGAGCCTCAGCCGGTCCTTGTCCCGGCTCTCGTCGGATGCATCCGCGCTCGACCGTAGCTTCATCTGGCCTTCGCGGTAGGCACCGGCGCCGCCGGTAAGCTCGACATCGATCTCCACGAATCCGCTGCAGAGGTCCTTGCCCGTCGTGCCGGCCAGCGGCGTGGCGACGCCGTAGAGAGCGTCGCGGGCGGCGGCGAGTTGCGCTCGCGCGGCCGCCTGAGCTGCGCTCGGCGAGACGAGCTGCCAGTCGTTGACCTGCGTTGCCCGAAAGCAGCCGGGGACATCTGTGTTGTTCATGCAGAGGCCGACCCGGAAGCGGCAGTTTCCTGCGATTCCGGCATCGAAATCGCAGGCCGGGTCGTTGTCGACGCAGGTTTGTTCCGCGTTGATCTGACCGCGCCGGTCGTAAAAGGGTTCGTTGGCGGGATTGTTGACGCGCCACTCGACGTGGCAGTCGGTGCGCACCGAGCCGCCGCCGGGGATCCGTTCGAGCAGGCATTGGGCCGAACAACCGTCGCCGCCGAGCGGATTGCCGTCGTCGCAGGTCTCGCCGCAGACGCTCGCGACGAGCCCATCCCCGCAGTCGCCGCCCAGCTCGACCTGACAGAGATTGCTGCAGCCGTCGCAACTGACGCGGTTACCGTCGTCGCACTGTTCGCCCGTGTCGATCACGGTGTCGCCGCAGCGAGCCGTGCGGCAGTCGAGGCGACAGGCATCGGACGCAACGTTGCTGTTGGCGACGCCATCGTCGCACTGCTCGCACTGAGAAGCGACGACGCCGTCGCCGCATACGCCAATCTCGGGCGTGCAAAGAGAGATGATCGTCGCCCAGCCCTGCTCGATCCCGGGCCACGAGATGTTGCTCCACGCGGCCACGAAGCCGCTGCCACGATAGTCGCGCTCGTGCATGCGGGCCATGCGGATCCCGTAGGCCGCTTGGTCGGAAAGGGCAAAGACCGGCCCGAACGGCGTGCCGGCGGCGGCGAACGCCCTGCCTTCGGGTGGACCGAAGTGCGCGGTGGGGTTGTCGGAGTCGTACCAGGTCCAGATCACGAGCAAGTTCCCGAAGTGATCGTAGGCAAGGTCGGGCCGCCGCTCGACGACGTTCCGATCGAGCTGGTGAACGAAGAACGGCGCGGCGAGCGGCTGGCCGCTGGCGTCGAACTGTGCCACCCACAGCTCTTCGGCGAAATCCTCCTCGCCCGGGCCCCGGATCACTTCGATGTTGAGCGTGGCGATCCGGCCATCGGGGCCGACCGCGACGTTGCGGACCAAGCCGTCGGTGGACACCGGAAACGCCGGCCCTGCGGGGGTTCCGTCCCCGTTGAAGATCCGTCCCCAGCTCGTTACCCCGGTGAACAGGTCGACCCACGTGACCACGAGGCCTCCGCTCGGTAGCGGCTCGGCGAACAGCCGATAGGGATTGCCGCCCGCCACCGAGACGCGATCGCCGCGCGGGGCGCCGGCCGCGTCGTAGAACTGCGCCCAGACGCCGTTCTGCGCGTAGATGATGGCGGAGCCCGAGGGCAGCCCTACCACCGCAGGCCAATCGGCGGGCCCGCTGAAGTCGTGGTCGACGCGGAAGTCCGGGCCGACGGGCGTGCCGTTCTCGGTCAAGCGGACACCGAAGATCTGGTAGCGAAATCCGTTGGCGATCCATTGCCAGGCCGCCACGTAGCCGCCACGGGTGTCCGGGCTGATCACCGGCTCGAAGAACACATGGCCGCTGCTGTCGACCTGGCGCGGTGCGTGCAAGGCAAGACCGTAGGACGTGAACCATTGGGTCGACGCCTGCCGGTTGGCGTCGCTACCGTAGACGTACTCGTTCCAGATGAACAGCATCGTCCCGTCGTCGGCGACGCCGACGTTCACCTCGCCGAAGTTGGGCAACGTGGCGGGGCCAACCGCGAAGGTCGGCACTTCGATCACTTGAGCATTCGCAGCAGCCACAGACAGCAAGGCCGCCGCCAAGAGCAGTGAAATCGCCACCTGACCGGGTCGCAGCATGGGACCTCCCCCCGCGGGCCTTGCTCGGCCGCCCGCACTCGCGGCAGGAACCATACTCGATCGGCCGGTGGCTCTACAAGTGCCGTCCGCAAGATCGATCCCATCCATGGCACTGACGATCAGGCGCGGTTAGGCTCGTGTCGGACATGAGCACCGTCCAACACGCGGTCCATCGAGGCCCGGGCCGACCCAGGCTGACCTACGCGGACTACCTCGGGCTGCCTGAGGACGGCCGGCGCTATGAGATTCTGGACGGAGAGCTGGCCGTGACACCGGTCCCGACGACCCGGCACCAGCGCGTGTCCGCGAACTTGGAGTATGTGCTCATGGGCCACGTGCGTGGGCTCGGGCTCGGAACCATCCTGTACGCGCCGGTCGACGTCATCCTGGCGAACGATTGTATCGTCCAGCCCGACATCGTTTTCGTCGCTGCGGGGCGAGAGGAAATCATCAAGTTACGGGGGATCGAGGGCGCACCGGACTCTACGCGTGCGACGCAATCGTCCACGCAACGCCGTTTACGGCGTTGCGCGTGGCTCTCGGCGAGATCTGGGTCTGAGCGACCGTTGCGTTCCCGCGCCCGTCAGCCCCGGGACGAGTCGGACTCCTCGCTCCAGTCAAGCTCGTGGAGCCGTACCGGTTCATCGACTCCTTTGAGCTGCGCCACACCTCGATCCGAAAAGCGAAAGCGCTTGCCGGCAACGAGCTGACGGACCACGTCCGTTACCAGAATCCGGGCCGGCTCCGCCCGGGCGGCGGTGCGCGCGGCGACGTTGATGGCGATACCGAACAGATCGTCGCCCTCGGCCACCGGTTCGCCGGCGTTGACCCCGATCCGCAGGCGCAGCGCATGGCTCGGGGTTTGCGCACCGAGGCGCGCGACCGCCCGCTGGATCTCGATCGCGCAATCGAGCGCGCGCAGCGCCGAGGAGAACGAGGCCAGAAAGCCG
Source organism: uncultured Myxococcales bacterium (assembly GCA_964555245.1). GTDB lineage: Bacteria > Desulfobacterota > Binatia > UBA1149 > SPBQ01 > CAZKRI01. Next base: position 67,732 of record CAZKRI010000100.1, on the reverse strand, counting down.
TCGCCCGTGGTCTTGATCTCTGCGCCTGCGTTCGCCTGCAGCGCTTGGCGCACCAGGCGCTCGTACGTGCGCAGCACCTCGCGCGCGGCGGCGTCGCCCAGCCGCTCGATCAAGGCGGTCGAGCCCTCGATGTCGGTGAACAGAATCGTGGCCAGACCGGAAACGGAGTCCGGGGCGGCAAACGCGGTCCCGGTCACCAGCGTCTCGGTGCCGAGGAACTCGTCGATCAGGCGCGCAGCCGCCGTGAAGTCGCCAGCGAACGGTGCGACCCCGCCATCGACCATCGCTAACCGCGCCGCCGGGATCTGCGACGCAAGCTGGCGTGCCAGATCGGGCTTGAGCCAGGACGCCTGCCGGGCATGGACGACCAACGTCGGTGCCATCACCTTGCCGAGCTTCGCGCTGACGTCCACGTCGCGGCTGGCCCGCATCAAAGCGAGCATCGTCTCACGCGTCACGCATTCGCGCAGGAACGCGGCCTGCCGGTGCGCGGCGTCGCCACCGGCCTCCCAGCCGCGATAGGCGCGCATGCTCGCCTCGGTGAACAGGTCCCAGTGCGTCTCGGCCAGCCCGAGCATCGCGTCGAACTCGGCCGGAATGGTATCGGCCATGCGCGCGGCCGAACACCACAGGATCAAATGCGAGACGCGCTGCGGCCGGCTCGCCGCGTAAGCAATCGCGATCGGACCGGAGTTGAGGAAGGCCAGAAGCGCGACCCGCTCGGCGCCCGCGTGATCGACCACCGCGTCGAGGTCGCGCAGCATCGCCTCGACCGAGTAGTCGCTCAGCTCGCGCTGGGAGAGCCCGAGGCCGCGCGGGTCGTACTCGATGACACGGCGGCCGCGAGCCAGCCGCTCCATCCAGCGCCGCTCCTCGGGAAACTGCCAGGACCGCTCGAAGTACCGGAACGGAATCGGGGGCATCTCCACCAGGACCGGCCCCTCGCCCGCAACCGAGAACGCGATGCTCGAGCCGTCGCTCGTGGTGGCGTACTGCACCCGCGGCTGCATGCTTGCTCTCGCGCTCTCCCGACGTTGCCCGATCAGCGGTGCGGAGCTCGGGCACACGATTCATATCGCCCAGGCTCGCGTGAGGAAAGGCAGCACCTCGCCTGTAGTTTCGGTTCGATACAGGGCCGCGTCTCAGAATGAGAGAGTGCGCTCCTTGTAACGGTGCGCAGCCGGTGGATGTCGGCTTACTGTCAGCGATAGTCGCGTGGCACGGGCGTTGCTTGGCCCTCATCGACGCTCACTCACGACCGGAGGATCGACGACCATGAACACACTGAGACATCGCGCATCGTTTCAAGCGCACCTCGACCGTGTATTCTATGCCGCCACGGCAGAGGATGCGTGTGACGCTTTTCGGCGATTCCGTGACAGGTGGCAGGCCGCGTACCCGACGACGGTCGCGGTCCTCGAGCGCGATCTGGCGACCTTGCTCCGTTTCTATCGCTAGTCCCGGCGGCCGGCACGGGCGGCTGATCCCGTGAACGCTTCGGCCTCCTGGACCGAGTACACACGCTTCCTGATCGGCCTCGTCGCCATCCTCGATCCCTTCATCGCGATTCCCGTATTTCTCTCGATCACGGCCCAGGCCCCACCCCGGAGCCGGGAACGGGCCGCGACCATCGTCTCGCTGACCGTGTTCGGCGTGTTGCTGGGCGCCGCGCTCACCGGCGCGGGGCTCATCGAGCTGATGGGCGGGAGCCTCGCCTCGTTCCGCGTCGGCGGTGGTCTGGTGCTGCTATTGATGGCGCTGGCCATGCTCAACGCGCGCACCGGCAGCGTGCGGCAGACCGCCGAAGAAGCCGACGAGCTGACCCAGCGCGGGGACGTACCGGTGGTGCCGCTGGCGATTCCCCTGCTCGCCGGGCCGGGCGCGATCAGCACGGTGGTCATCGCCGTCCACCGCGGTGGCTTTGCTCACCGGCTGGCGATCGTCGGCTGCATCCTCGTTGCCTGTCTGATGCTGTGGGCAATTCTCCGCGTGGCTTCGCAGGTCGGTCGCGCGCTCGGCACCACCGGCCTCAACATCGCCAATCGCTTGCTCGGTCTCTTATTGGCCGCCATCGCCGTCGAGACCATGGCCGCGGGTCTGCGCCAGCTCTTCCCGGTGCTCACGGGTTCGTAGCCGACTCAGAGTGGAAATCATGGACGGTCCCCTTAGAAACCGCACGATCCTACCGCTAGCGTGCGTCCATGCGCCGGAGTTTGCTCGTAGCGTCGTCCGCGCTGGCGATTCTCCTCGCATCGGCGCTATGGCCGCTCGGTGACTCGCGCTTCGCGATTCGCTTCGATACGGAAGCGACCCGTGCGGCCGAAGAGTTCCTGGCACGGCCGCCCGGTAGGGCTGCGGCCAAGCCGCCGAACGTCGTGCTGATCGTCGCCGACGACCTCGGCAAGCACGACATCTCGGTCTACGGGCCGTCCCCTACTCCCACACCCGCCCTCGCCGCGTTGGCCGCGCAAGGAGCCACGTTCACATCCGGCTACGTGACGGCACCCGTATGCTCTCCGTCGCGAGCGGCGCTCATGACCGGCCGCTACCAGCAACGATTCGGCTTCGAGCTGCTCACCCACGATCGCTACCCGCACAACCGGCTCGAGTGGTGGATCGCTCGAAGGTTCTTCTCCACCCACGGCTGGCACGCGCTCGACGAGCTGCGGGTGCCAAAAAGCGTAGACGTGGAACGACAAGGTCTGCCGCCGAGCGAGATCACCCTCGCCGAGCTTCTCAAGAAGCACGGCTACGAGACCGCGGTCATCGGCAAATGGCACCTGGGCTCCGGCGAGCGCGCGCTTCCGCTGAAGCGCGGCTTCGACCACCAGTACGGGTTCTACGACGCCTTCAGCCTCTACGCTGATCGAAACGATCCCGAGATCATAAGCGTGCACGGCGACTACTTCGCCGACCGCTACCAGTGGTGGCGTGGCCGCAGCGGCGGAAGCGCGATCCGCAGAAACGGCGTCGTCACCGACGAGGACGGTTACCTCACGGGCAAGATCGCCGCCGAGACCGTCGCGTGGATCGAAGCGCATCGCGAGGGCCCGTTCTTCGCCTACGTGCCGTTCAGCGCCCCTCACGCTCCGATGCAGGCGCCCCGCGCCTACGTAGAGCGATTCGCACACGTGGAGGATCCGGACAAGCGCGTGTATTTCGGAATGATCGCCGCACTCGACGACGCGGTGGGTGAGATTCTCGCCGCGCTCGCGCGGCTGGGCATCGCCGACGACACGCTCGTCGTCTTCTTGAGCGACAACGGCGCCGCGAGCTACACCGGCATCGCCGACAACGCGCCTCTCGCTGGCGGGAAGCTCACCAACTTCGAGGGCGGCATCAACGTGCCGTTCCTGTTGCGGTGGCCGAGGCGAATCCCCCCGCAGACCACCTATCGACGACCCGTTTCCACCCTCGACGTCTTCATGACCATCGTGCGCGCCGCCGGGGTCGAGCTTCCCTCGGACCGCGCCTACGACGGCGTCGATCTCTTGCCGTATCTCGACGGCGCGATCGCGACCGACCCTCATGAAGCGCTCTTCTGGCGGGCCGTGGGCCACCGCGCGATCCGATCGGGCCGATACAAGCTCTTGAGCGACGCACGCACCGGAACCCGCGCGCTCTACGATCTGGAGACGGATCCGTACGAGAAGCTCAACCTCCTGCCCGAGAACCCGGCGCTTGCCGAGGAGCTCGAGGAAAAGCTCCGCAACTGGGAATCCTCGCTCGTACCGCCCGCGTGGCCTCAGGTCATGGAGTATCGCTTCTCGAACGGCGGGCGGGAATACGCGTTTCCGCTCTGAACTGCGGGGTCAGGTCGGCGGCGCCGGCAACGGGCACGGCGGTGTCCGCGATCTGAACACGGCGTGCACGGGTAAGAATCTCGCGCTGCCAAGCGGCCGCACCGACTACCAGGTCCACCGGCGCCTGGCCGACCGTCGAAACCCGAACGACGCCGAGCAGCGGATCACTGGGGTCGCCGCGGCGGACCTCGACGATCCTGCCCGCAGCGCGCAACGGTTCCCAGATCGAATCGTCGAGCGCCCACGACCAGCAGATCGAAGTCCATGGTCGAGCGCGCCACGCCGTGCGCGGCCAAAGCCGTCGCCCCAATGGCGGCATGCCGGATCCCTGCTTGTTCGAGCAGCGCGATGACCTCGGAAACCAGGCTCATGCGGCGGGAGAGTCCAGGACCGTGCATGGGCGCCGGCCCTGGCAGTTTCGCTCACGCAGCACGCGTACCGCTTCCTGCTCGCTGATTCCGTGATAGGCGGCATGCATGCGCGCGGCTTCTCGACCTAGCTGCAAAGCGAGCAGGATACGGGCATGCGGCGACAACGCGCGCATCGCTTCAAGGTCATCCTCGCGCAGCGTGTCGGCTACCGAGCGCACGGCGCCATACTACGCGGGCTCCGTCACGAGCCAAACGGAGCCCAGCAGTGCCGAGGCGGTTAGCATGCTCGCGGCGAGCTCGTGTCGCTGGCATCGGGACAGTCGGTTGGTTACTCGATGGCAACGCCATCACGGTGGGAGTTCGCGACCTCCAAGACATCCATGAACAGGGGCTTTACCTACATCAACCGGATCGACGGTGATGCCGCCGGCGAGTCGGTGATCGCCTTCTACGCCACCCGCTATCGGCATTCGAGCGAATCGGAGTGGCGCGACCGCATTCAGCGCGGCGCTGTTCGGCTCAACGGGCACACCGTCGCCGCAGACACGGTGCTTCGAGCCGGCCAGACGCTGAGCTACCAGCGTACGCCGTGGACCGAGCCCGCGGCTCCGACCGAGTTCGGCGTGATCTACGAAGACGATCAGATCATCGCCGTCGACAAGCCGTCGGGATTGCCCGTACTGCCCGGCGGCCATCACCTCGAACACACCCTGCTCGCGCAGGTTCGCGAGCGCTTCGGTGGCGAAGTGCGACCGTCCCCTCTCCACCGTCTCGGACGCGGCACCTCCGGTATCGTCCTGTTCGCCCGAACGCAGGAGGCTCTCAGACGGCTGACCGAAGCTTTTGCCGAACGCCGCATCACCAAGACCTATCGCGCTCTCGTTCAGGGCGTCGGCCTTCGCGCAGAACAGACGGTCGACGTGCCCATCGGCCGCGTGGACTATCCACCCACGGGACATCTCTACGCCGCAACGCCCGACGGTGCCGCTTCCAAGAGCGTGTGCCGCCTCCTTCACGAAGATCGCGAACGCTTGCAGTCGCTCCTCGAGGTCCGGATCCTGACCGGTCGCGCGCACCAGATCCGCATCCACGTCGCCGCCATCGGGCATCCGCTCGTTGGCGACGCGCTCTACGTAGCCGGAGGTGGTCCCGCTCCGTTGGTCCGTGGCAGACGGGCGCCGCTTCCCGGGGACTGCGGCTACCATCTGCACGCGACTCGTCTTGCGTTTCGGCACCCCGCTTCGGGCAACTTGGTGGAGATCTTCTCACCGCCTCCGCCCGCCCTTCTCGCACCCGAAGAGGGAATGGGGTCAGGTCTAATTTCCGCTGCCCGTTTCGGAGTTAGCGAACCTTGAGCGGAAATTAGACCTGACCCCATTCCATAGTCATCAGCGTTGAGCCGGCAGCGGACGCACCACGTCGAGCAGCGGCGCGGTCGCGAATGTCGTCACCAACGCCATGACGACGAGCATGGCGAAGAGCGCCGGGGTGATGACGCCCAGGTCCAAGCCGATGTTGAGAACGATCAGCTCCATCAAGCCGCGCGTGTTCATCAGGATTCCGAGAGCCGCCGAGTCGCGCCAGCCCATTCCTGTCAGGCGCGCCGCGATCACGCTGCCTCCCATCTTGCCGACGGTCGCGATCAGGATGATGACGCCGCAGATCATCCAGTGCCCGGTGGTGCTCAGCAGTCCGACCTCCGTGCGCATCCCGGCGAACGCGAAAAATGCCGGCAGGAACAGGATGACGATCAGGTCCTCGAGATGGTTGATCAACTCACGGGCGATGCGCGACCCGGCCGGAACGATCGTGCCGAGCAGGAACGCGCCGAAGATCGCCCCGACGCCGATCGATTCGGCCACGAGCGTGGAGATCAACAACGCGATGCAGGCGACGCTCATCGCCGGCCGGGTTAGACCCACCGAGTCCCGCGCCCGGATCCATTGCGCAACCAACGGCCGCAGCACGAACAGCATGAACACGAAATAGACCGCCGCGAGCGCCACCGTCACGACGACCCGGCTCGGATCGGCACGCGCGACGCTCACCAGCAGGGCGAGCAGGCACCAAGCGGTCACGTCGCCCACGCCGGCGCACGTGAGCGCGATCATGCCGAGCGGCGTCGTGTGCATGCGCCGATCGGTAAGGATTCGCGCGAGCACGGGGAACGCCGTCACCGACATCGAAATGCCCAGAAACAGCGCGAATAGTGTGAAACTCACTCCCGTGGGCGCCAGCTCCGAGTAGACGAACAACGCGAGCGTCGAACCGAGCACGAACGGAAAGATGATGCTGGCGTGGGCGACCACGACCGTCTGCCGCGTATGCGTGACCAGCAGGGAGTCGTCGAGCTCCAAGCCGACCAAGAACATATAAAGGATGACTCCGACCTGGGCGATGATGGCCAGGTAGGGCGCGACGCTCGCGGGCAGCACGTAGGCAGCGACTTCCGGCGCCACCTGCCCGAGCAGCGAAGGTCCCAACAGGATGCCGGCGAGCATCTCGCCCACCACGGGTGGCTGGCGGATGAAGGAAAAGAGCACGCCGAACGCGCGTGCCGCCATCACCACGACGGTCATGGCCAGCAGGACGTGAAAGACGACGTCGCCGTCGCCTCTGGCACCGAACCGACGCGCCGCCGCGGTACCGGTTGCAGGATCCAGATCCGCGCCGACGAGTCGCAGGACGAAGAACACGGCGATCGCCGTCGCGACCATGACCGCGTAAAGCAACGCCCCTTGCGCGCCGCCCCCTCGCCCAACGACCTTATCGGCTTCCGGCATCCCCACCCGAGTCGGTCACCACGCGCTACAGCCCAGCGGCCCGCTGCTGAGTCAGCTCCACGCGCGACGGTCCCCCTCTATGCGTACACGTTACGCCGCCGAGCGAGCCAGAAGCAAACTGGACTCGCGACGCGAGCGAACTTGGAATCAACGCGGACCGTGGTAGGTTTGCGCTCTCCTCGCTCGCACGAAACTCATGGACATCCTCATGCAGGCGGTCGATCTGTTCTTGCACCTCGACGTGCACCTCAACGAGTGGGCCGACAAAGCCGGGCCGTGGCTCTATCTGATCCTCTTCCTGGTGGTCTTCTGTGAGACCGGGCTCGTCGTCACGCCGTTCCTGCCGGGAGACTCCCTCCTGTTCGCTGTGGGCGCGCTGGCTTCCGTGGATACGTCACCGATCGAGCTCCCGTACATGGCGGCCCTACTCATCGTAGCCGCGGTCCTCGGAGACGCAGTCAACTACACGATTGGAAAACGCGTGGGACCGGTAGTGTTCCACAGCGAAGGCTCTCGGTTGCTCAACAAGCAGCACCTGACGCGCACCGCACAGTTCTACGAGAAGCACGGCGGCAAGACGATCTTCCTGGCGCGCTTCGTGCCCATCATCCGGACCTTCGCGCCGTTCGTGGCAGGGATCGGCCGCATGCGATACGGGTACTTCGCCACCTACAACGTGACCGGTGGGATAACGTGGGTGTCGCTGTTCTTGCTCGGCGGATACTGGTTCGGACAACTGCCGGCCGTCAAGCACAACTTCCACATCGTCATCTTGGCCATCATCGCCATCTCGCTCGTCCCGATCGTCGTCGAGTACGTCCGCGCCCGGCAACCGCTTGCGGCCCCCGACCGGCGCTCCTGAGTCGGCGTGATCGAGTCGCTTTCGCAATCCTGGGGGCGATTCTGCCTGACCTATCGCAAGAGCATTCTGCTCGTGCTCGTCGCGGTCACCGTGCTGACGGCGAACCAGCTTCCCAAGATTCGCTTCGATAACTCTCCAGAGACCTGGTTCGTCGACGGCGACCCTGCCCTGCTCAATCACCGGATCCTCCTCGACACGTTCGGCAGCGACGAGCTGATTGTCATCGGTGTAGAGGCGCCCGACGTCTTCGCACCAGCCGTCCTGGAAAAGATCAACCGAGCCAGCCTCGCCATCGCCAAGGCTCCCCACGTCGAGAAAGTCTTCAGTCTCACCAACATCGAAGCGATCACGGGCAAGGACGATCTGCTCGAGGTGGGCGACCTGATCGAGTTCCCCCTCGATCCCGCTGCGCTGCCCGCGATCCGCGAGCGTGCGCTAGCCAATCAGATGTACGTCGGGAACGTCGTCTCGGCGGATGGGCGCTTCACGGCGATCGTGGCACGACTGCCCCATCATCCCGACGAAATCGACTACAAGGTGGAGTCGGTCGGCGCGATCCGCGAGATTCTCGAGCGGGAGATCGGGCCCGACTACTACCTGTCCGGCGGGCCCACTCTCGACGAGCAGTTCCTGCACGTGTCGAGCGCGGACGCGGTGCGCACGCTGGTCCTGATGCTCGGCTTCCTCGCTACTGTCCTGTGCTTTCTGACCCGATCGGCGTGGGGCGTGGTGTTGCCCTTAGTCACCGTGATCATGGCGACGATCTGGACGATCGGGTCCATGGTCCTGCTCGGCGCGCGCGTCAACATCATCACGACGATTCTTCCGCCCCTGCTGCTCGCCGTCGGTGTTGCCGACGTCATGCACGTGCTGGTGGACTACCAGAACCGTTTTCGAGGCGGAGAGGACAAGCGCGCCGCGCTCGACGCGGTCTTCGGCGAGCTGACCTGGCCGCTGTTCCTCACGGGCCTCACCACCGCGATCGGGATGTTCTCGCTGACCGTGAGCCGCGTGCGCGCGATCCGCGAGTTCGGCGCCTTCGCCGCGCTCGGCGTCACGGCAGCGTTTCTCCTGACGATTACGTTCGTGCCGATCGTGTTGAGCTACCTCCCCCCACCTCGGCGGGTGGTCCCGCGCCACGGCAAGCGGTTCATCTCCGCGCGCGTGCTGGAAGCACTCCATGCGTTCACCATGCGGCGGGGACGCGCGATCGTTGCAGTGTCGGTCGTATTGCTCGCCGTCGCAGTCGGCTTCTCCACCCGTGTCCGCGCCGAGTCCTCGTTCCTGCAGGTCTTCAAGAAATCGGCGCGGATCCGCGTCGATACCGAGCGGATCCAGGAGGCGATGGCCGGCGCCGTCACCATGGACGTGCTCATCGACACCGGGCGCGAGGACGGCGTCAAGGACCCAGTCGTGCTCGCCAGGATCGCCGCCCTGGAGGATTTCCTCAAGGCACAGCCGCACGTCAGCTCCACGCAGTCGGTGACCGGCTACTTCAAGGACATGCGTCGCGCTTTCTTCGAAAACGACCAGAGCCAGTATCGGCTTCCCGACACGCGGGAAGAGGCAGCGCAGTACTTGCTACTCTACGAGATGGACGCACCCGACGGCGACCTCAAGGAGTTTCTGACGTTCGACTACCGGCAGACCCGCGTAACCGCACGCGTCGATCTGGAGTCTTCGAACTCGGCCGCGGCGTTGGTCCAAGCTGCCGAGGCGTACATCCGCTCGGAGTTTCCGCCGACCATGCGCGGAACGATTACCGGCGTGTCGGTGATGTGGGCCGACATGGAAGAGTACATCCGCAGCAGCCTCGTCCAAGGCTTCAGCGGGGCGCTCGTGTGCATCTTCCTGGTGTTCTGTGTGCAGATGCGCTCGGTGTTCCTGGGCGCGATCGTGATGCTCGCCAACTCGATGCCGATCATGATCACGCTCGGCATCATGGGCGCGTTCGGCATCCGGCTCGACAGCATGACGGCCATGGTCGCCTCGGTGGCGATCGGGCTGGCTGACGACGACTCGATCCATTTCGTCAGCCGCGTGCGCCTCAAGCTGGATGCCGGAATCGACGTGGTCACCGCTTTGCGCGAGTCACTGGTCGAAGTCGGACGCGCGCTGATATTCTCCGGGCTCGCGCTCTCGGCGGGATTCACCGTGATGCTCACCTCCAGCTTCGTCGGCGAGGTGTATTTCGGTCTGCTCGTCACCCTGACGATCGTGATCGCACTGCTCGCCGATCTCATCCTCCTGCCGGTCATGCTCCGCTGGTACGATGCGCACCGGCGCCGCCCCAGCTTCGCCGTCGCCACCGCCCCGCAGGCGCTCGCCAAGTAGGTGGGCCACCGGCCGCCCCTGCTCCCGACTACAGACGCGCGGCTGCTGTTCGGGGCTCGTGCGCTGCGCCTGTTCGCCTACGGCCTGCTCTCGATCGTTCTGGTGCTCTATCTGACCAGCGCCGGCCTCAACGACAAGACCGTCGGTCTGCTGCTCACGCTATCCCTGTTTGGAGACGCTGCCGTCTCGCTCTGGATCACCACCCGCGCCGATCGGCATGGCCGCAAGCTCATGCTGCTGACCGGCGCCGCGCTGATCGCCGGGGCAGGGATCGCGTTCGCATCCACGCAGAATCTGGCGCTACTCCTCGTCGCCGCCACACTCGGCGTGATCAGCCCGAGTGGCGGGGAGATGGGCCCGTTCATCGCGATCGAGCAGGCGGCGCTTGCACAGGTGGTGAGCGACCGGTCGCGCACTCGGGTCTTCGCTTGGTACAGCCTGGTCGGCTCGTTCGCCACCGCTTCGGGCGCGCTCGTCGGTGGCGCCCTGGCCGCGTTACTGCAGCGCGCCGGCTGGCCGGCGTTTGAGAGCTACCGCGCTGTGGTTGCGGTCTACGCGGCGATCGGAATCGCACTCATCGCCGTGTTCGCGCGCTTGAGCGCGGCGGTGGAAGCAAGCTCGGCCGCACGCACGACGGTGTCGCGAGACGAAGGCCGGCCTGCCTTCGGCCTGCAACGCTCGCGCCCGGTAGTCGTGCGGCTGTCGGCGCTGTTCGGGCTCGACGCGTTTGCCGGCGGATTCATCGTGCAGAGCATTCTGGCGTACTGGTTCCACCTCCGCTTCGGTCTGGACCCGGCGGCCTTGGGGGCGATCTTTTTCGGGGCCAATCTCCTCGCCGGCTTCTCGGCGCTGGCTGCGGCGCGCATCGCCGAGCGGATCGGGTTGATCCAAACCATGGTCTTCACTCACCTGCCCTCCAACGTGCTGCTGATGTTCGTCCCGCTGATGCCGAACGCGACAGCGGCGGTCGCCCTGCTACTGGTGCGCTCCTTGATCTCGCAGATGGACGTGCCCACCCGCCAGTCCTACACCATGGCCGTCGTGGTTCCCGAGGAGCGCGCCGCGGCAGCCGGTGTGATCGGCGTGTCGAGGAGCGTCGGCACCGCACTTTCGCCCGCGCTCGCCACGATGTGCGTCGCACAACCGGCGCTCATGAGCCTGCCCTTCTTCCTGGCCGGTGGTTTGAAGATCGTCTACGATCTGCTGGTCTACCGTAGCTTCTCGGCGGTGCAGCTGCCCGAGGAGGTGAACACTCCATGATGAATCGCGGCGATACCACTGTTGGTCGCGTCCTCGAAGCCATGCGGACGGATGGCTTCGCCGTGGTCGAGGGTCTGCTCTCGGCCGCCGAGCTGCGCGCCTCTCGCGAGGCTCTCGCCCCGCATTTGGCGCAAGGGCCGTTCGGTCGCAATCCTTTCGAGGGGCTGCGCACCCAGCGCATCTACAGTCTGCCGGCCGTCGCCCCAGTTTTCGCCAGTCTCGTCGAGCATCCCCTCGTCCTCGCCGTCTGCAACGCGCTACTCGCGCCCAACTATCTGCTGAGCGCCGCGCAGGCCATCTGCATTCATCCGGACGAAGCGCCTCAGGCCGTCCACTACGACGACGGCTTCTACCCGTTTGCCCGGCCGCGACCGGCGATCAGTCTGGCAACCATCATCGCCATCGACGATTTCACGGCCGAGAACGGCGCGACCGAGGCGATTCGCGGCAGCCACCGGTGGGCCGATGAGGTTCCCGACGAGACCGTCTCGGCGAGCGACTTCGCCCAGCGCACGCGCTACGGGCGGGGTCAGGTCGGCGCAGAGAATCCGCTCATGAAGACGACCCCATCAGGCAAACGCTCGAACGATGCGCGTCTGGAGCCGGTGGTCATGCCTGCCGGAGCTGCAGTCATCTTCTTGGGCACCCTCTGGCACCGCGGCGGCGCCAACCGCAGTCGGGCGCCGAGGCTCGCGCTCTCGACCCAGTACTGCGAGCCGTGGGCTCGCCAGCAGGAGAACTTCGTTCTGGCGATCCCGGCCGAAATCGCCCGCGGCTTTTCCGAGCGCGTACAAGAGCTGCTCGGCTACAGCATCCACCCACCCTTCATGGGACACGCGGGCGGGCTGCACCCCAAGCGGCATTTGGTCGACGGGGGCGAGTAGCCTACGAAGGCGTGGGCCTTGCGGGGTGGCCGCGGCGCGGCAATCACTGTGTCCGTAGGATACGCATGCTCGATCTGTAATCGATCCAACAGAGAACGTCTGGAACCATTGCGGACTGCCTGCGCCGTGCGCAGACTTCGCTTCCGGAGCTCGTCGATCGCGCAGCGGCTGGAGAAGAGATCATCATTTCCAAGGCAGGCATGCCCAAAGCGAAGCTCGTTCCCGTCCGCGTGGCTCGCGCTCGCCGCAAACCCGGTGGATGGGAGAAGAGGGTGCGCTTTCCACGGAGTTTCAACGCCCCGCTGCCGAGAGCGCTCCGGACTGTGTTCGAAGGACGCTCGGACCAACGATCGCAACATCCGGCGGTACGACGTACCCGTCATCTGGTAGAGGCAGTAGGATCGCCGGACTGACGGCGAAACGGCTACGCACGGCTGCCGGGCGCGAGGTGCGCGGCGGGGTGTAGAGGCGGTCTACGGCCAGTTAGTCCCGTCGGTCGAGTTCAGGATCTTGGCGTCGCGGCCGACGGCGACGAACATGCCTTCACCGAACGTGATGCCCGACAGGTCCCGCTGGGTCCCCGAGTCTTGCTCCGTGAACGTCACGCCGTCGGGTGAGGTCAGGATCACTCCACGATTGCCGACGATGACGAACAAGCCGTTCGCATAGACCACCTCTTGGAGATCCTCGGTGGTCGGCGCCGTCTGTTCGGTCCAGGTTATCCCGTCGCCGGAGGTGAGAATCGTTCCGTCCGCGCCCACGGCAACAAAGAGTCCGGCTCCATACCCCACCCCGAACAGGTCGCTCGCCGTACCCGAGACCTGCGCGGTCCAGGCGCTGCCATCCGCCGATGTCAGAATGGTCCCGGCATCGCCCACGGCAACGAACTGTCCGGCGGCGAAGACGACATCCTCGAGACGCCCGGTCGTCCCGCTGTCCTCGGACGCCCAGGCCCCCGCATTCGTGGAACTGAAGGCCTGACCTTCATCACCCACCAGCACGTAGGTCGCAGCACCGAAGGCCGCCCCGCGCAGCGTCTTCCCCGTGTTAAGGAACTGCACGAACCAGTTGGCGGTGTCCGTCGACGTGAACACCACCCCGTCACCGCCCGCCGTGAACCAGATTCCGTCGCCAAAGCTCAACGCGTGCAAGGCCCCGCAGCATCCGGCACTCTGCACCAAGAAATCCTCGCCGTCCGCCGAGTTCGCGATCGCGTAGTCCTCGCCGACCGTGACGAAGGCGTCCGCGGCGAACTCGACGGCGAGCAGGTCCGGATTGAAGTCGTTGCCGTCGCCGCAACCGCTCGCCAGCAGATGCAAGCCGAGCAGCAACGAGACGACCGTGCCCCGCACATCCCATCGGTATGCAGTCGGGGGTAACCGCAGCGAACGGCTCATGATCCGTCCGGCTCGTACTGGGCCGGGATCGGCGAGTCAAGACGGGGTCGCAACGTTCTGTCGGGAGACGTTCGCGCGCGCCAGCGGCGCCTGGTAGAAGGCCCGCCCATGTTGAAGATCGTTCGACCAACCATGGTGATCGCCACGACGTTGCTCTGTTGCCTGGCCGCGACCGGCGGGCGCGCAGACGAACATTCGCAGGAGGCTCCGGTGACCCAGGCCAAGACTCAGGACGGCGCAGTGGCCGCCATCGACGCGTTCATCGCCACACAGAAAATCGACAAGACCAAGGGCAACTGGAAGACCACGCTTACCAAACCGACCAGCGCCAAGTACAACACGGGGACCACCTACTACTGGATACTGGACACCAACGTCGGCGACATGAAGGTCAAGCTGCGTCCCGATGTGGCGCCGATGCACGTGACAAGCACGATCTATCTCACACGCCTCGGCTTCTATGACGGCTTGAGCTTTCACCGGGTGATCACCGGCTTCATGGCCCAGGGCGGCGATCCGCTCGGTCGCGGCACCGGAGGGCCGGGCTATGAGTACGGCGGCGAGTTCAGCCCGACGGTCAAGCACGACGCGCCGGGCAAGCTCAGCATGGCCAACCGAGGGTCCAACACCGACGGCAGCCAGTTCTTCATCACCTTCGTGCCCACCCCGCACCTGGACGGCAAGCACACGATCTTCGGCGAGGTGGTCACCAGCACCGACACGCTCAAGGCGCTCGAGCAGCGCGGGTCGCGCTCAGGTCAGCCCTCTCAGCCGTTGCTGATCGAGAAGGCCACGATCGTCGTCGAGTAGTTTTTTGTGTTCGAAACGGCGGCGGGCCGCGATCCCGAGGACCGCGGCCCGCCGATGATGCCCCCCTAAGACTCGGAAAGTTAAATCAGAATCCGCGGTCGGCCATGCAGGTGCGGTACGCCGTCTCGGCGCGCGCGTCGTCCTGATTGGTCTTATTGAGACCGTACATGGTTCCGGCCGTGGCGCCGACGATCGCGCCGATCCCGGCGCCCTTGCCCGCGCCCTTGCCGCCCCCCGCGATGGCTCCACCGGCCGCGCCCACGCCAGCGCCGATTGCGCCGCCGATCACGCCGTCCTTGAGCACGCCTTGCGGCGTGGTCCGCATGGATGCCGCCACCTGGTTGCACGCGCCGATGTCAGCGGAGGTCGGCCGCGCCGCAGCCACGCGCGTGGGTGCGCTGGTGGTAACGGCCGGCGGCTTCGCCGTCGTCTCGGGTTCGCTCTGATCCAAGCTCGCGATCACCACCCCACCGATCAGGCCGCCGGTGAGCAGCGCTCCGATCGTGATCGTGGCCCATTTCCAAGGATTGATCTGCTTCGATGTCTGAGTAGCGTCGGACATGCCTCTTCCTCTCAACCTCCTGCGAAACCACCGTCTGGCGGCGACTCTCGCAACCGACAGTATTGTGCCTGGCCGAGGGGCGGCGGTCTAGAGGGGGGCGATTGGATGCGGGAAGAAGCGAGGATCCATGCGGGTCTCACGTGGAGTCCCCCGACCGGAAACAGTTCGCCCGACTGACAACAGCTGTGTGTTTCTCGCATGGTTCGACGCGGCTGACTTCCGTGTTTTTTGCCTCTTGCGCACCTGCCAATCGCCTGCGACAAACATGCGCGAGGTACACCGCCGATGGCCAAGCCGACCCCGACGACGACACCCGATCCCTGCTGCACGGCTGCCGCTCGCGCCGCGTTCTCGATTCCGTTGGGTCCGCGCGTCGTGCGCGTGCTCAATACCATCCTCGATGCCGGCAACACGATCTCCGTGCTGCTCGAAGGGTCCACCGGCATCGGCAAGAGCGAGATCGCCAAACAGATCGCGCTCGTTCGCGACATGCAGCACCGGATCCTCGATCTCAAGGTGATGGATCCGACCGATCTCCTGGGAATTCCCTACATCGTTGACGGCCGCACGCACTTCGCGCCGCCAGCCAAGCTGCCGACCACGGGCGAAGGTATCCTCGTGCTCGAGGAGCTCAACCGCGCGCAGCCCGAGCTGCAGCAGGCGAGCTTTCAGCTCCTGACCGAACGTTGCATCCACGACTACCGTTTGCCGGAAGGCTGGACCGTCTGGGCGCTGATCAACCCGGCCGACGGGGAGTATCAGGTTACCGAGATGGACCGTGCGTTGCGCGACCGCTTTCTCCCACTCGTCGTCCATGCGGATCGCGAGAGTTGGCTCGTGTGGGCACGCAAGGCCGGAGTTCACCGCGCCGTGCTGCACATCGCGACCGAGCACGATCACGTCTTCGAGACGGTCACGCCGCGCACCTGGAAGAAAGTCTCGGACCTGCTTTGGAGCCTCGGGCAGGAGCAGCTGCACGACCAGACATTGATCTGTGACCTGTTCGGCCATCTGCTCGGTGAAGCTTGGCTCACGACCTTGGTCACGGCCGTCGAGCGGACCGACGGTCCCGACGGGATCGACGCGGCCGCCTTGCTGGCCAGCTACGATCGCGAGCCGGACCTTCAGAACCTCGTGGTGAGCTTCAAGTTGACCGGCAAGACCGACAAGCTCGAACAGATCGTCACCCGGATCGAGTCCGCGCTGGCTGGCGCCGAGCTGCCCGGCCTCGTCGCGGAAGGCCATTTCCGGCTGGAGGCCTTCGAGGCGCTCATCAGTGATCTGCCCGGCGACTTTCGCGAGCGGCTGCAGAAGGCGATCGGCGACAAGCCGGCTGCGATCCCGCTCGTCACGGTCACGCCAGCGGAGTTTCTGAGCAGCACCGGCTCGACCCGCGCTCGCGAACGGATCACCCGCTGGCTCGCCAAACCGACCAGGAGCCACCGTGTCGATCTGTTCCTGACCGCCCTGGCCGACTACGTCACGCGCAAGTCCGACCTCAGCCCGCTCCGCAAGGATACACATGCACGCAAGATGCTCGGCTGGCTGATCAAGGAAGTTGGCGAGACACGATGCCGGCGCCTGGTGGCGGCGCTGCGCGAACGCGAGGTTCGACCGATGTCCGCGGACGTGTCGAAAGCGGCATGAACCCAACCGCCGACCTCGATGCCCGCAGGCTCGGTGCCCGCAAGATGAACGCTTGGCTCCGAGCGTTCATCAACACCCCGGCTTTTCTCGAGCGCTACCCCTACTACGCCTTCGTCCTGGCCAAGCTGCATCCGATCGAGGCCACGGCAACCCAAGCGATGGCGGTGTCCAGCCACGGCCGCGAGTTCTGCCTCCACGTCAACGTCGACTACTTCAGCGAGCACCCCGAGTATCTCAAGGGCGTGCTGCTTCACGAGGTCCACCACATCGTTCTCGGCCACCTGACCGCGGCGAAGTTCCAGGGGGTCGCTCATCCCGATCTGATGCGGCTGGCGATGGAGATGTCGGCGAACGAGTTCATCCAGGAACCCTTGCCCGAAGGCTGCGTGACCTGGCAAGCCCACAGACAGTTCGGCATTCGCGCGGGCCAGAGCACTGTCGAGCGCTACGACCGTTTGGTAGCGGCGCGCCGGCAGGGGTTTCTCGTAGCCACCGGCGGAGCCCTGGTAGGCGACTGTGGCTCGATGCTCGGGAACAACAAGAATCCTCATCCGTTGGCCGTAAGCGAGGTGCGCAGACTGGTCGAACAGGCCAAGCGCCTGCTCGACCGGATAGCAAAACGGGTCGAAGACGGTTCATCGCCGAAGTTCCTTCTGGCTGGCCGAGATCCCGGCGCGCTCATCGAAGAGCTGAAAGACACGAACCGGCCGCCGCAAACCTACATGGACTGGAAAGCCGCCATCCGCATGTTCGTCAGTCAGACGCGACGCCGCGTCTATACGCTCCGCTACCCCAGCCGCCGGGCGCCGGATCGGCTCGGGCAAGTACCCGGGCGGCGCCGCGCGCGCCGGCCTGACGAGCAGCCCTCGATCCTCGCGGCCGTCGATACCTCGGGGAGCATGAACGATGTCGAGCTGAACGAGATCGCACGCCAGCTCGTGCCGCTCAGCCGGGTCGCGAAGATCACCGTCGTCGAGTGCGACGCCACGATCCAGCGCGTCTACCGCTTCACCGGCTCGATCGGCGAGTTTCGGGGGCGTGGCGGTACGAACTTCTCACCGGTGTTCGCGCCGGAGTTCCTGCGCCAGCATCGGCCGGACGGGGTGGTCTACTTCACGGACGGTAACGGCGTCTTCCCACGGGAAGAGCCGCCGGTGCGCACCCTCTGGGTTCTGACGCAACCAGGCTCCTTCGCTTGCCCGTGGGGAAAGCGAGCATGGCTCCGTCTCGACTC
Source organism: uncultured Myxococcales bacterium (assembly GCA_964555245.1). GTDB lineage: Bacteria > Desulfobacterota > Binatia > UBA1149 > SPBQ01 > CAZKRI01. Next base: position 49,785 of record CAZKRI010000100.1, on the reverse strand, counting down.
GACGAGCAACGGCGCCTTCGTACGGCGCTAGGTACGTGCCGCCGCAAGCAACGCGCGGGTCCCGGCGATCGCGTCCCGCCAGCGCTCCAGCGTCTGCGGGCCTTTCTGCCATACCTCATCGGCGAAATAGAAGATGAGTCGGTCGGCAACACCGCGGTACTTCTCGATCAACCGGCGCGGCAGCTCGTCCCACGAGCAGGTGATCGCGTAGACTTCCAGCATCTCGTCGGTGATGGCATTCGCCATGCCTTGGACGTCGCCGGCTCGTTGCAGCGCGTGCAGACGTTCCGACATTCCTTGCCAGCCGTGCAGGTCGAAGACCCCCGAGTAGGCCGGCGTCGAACCGTAGAACGCGATCTGGAAACGGGCCCGTTGGCGCCACTCCTCCCGCTCCGTCTCCGTATCGCCGACGATCGTGAACACCGGGCAGGCCAGTTTGATCGAGGCCGGCGTGCGGCCGGCTCGCTCGGCGCCGGCGGTCACGTTGGGGCGAATGATCTCGTCGATGTAACGGCGCGAGTGAAAAGGATGGACATGAATGCCGTCGGCGACCTCGCCTGCTGCCCGCAGCATCCAAGGTCGCACCGCTGCGAGGTAGATCGGGATGTCGGGATAGGGCATCGGCCCCGGAGTCCAGATCCCCAGCAAGCTGAACGCATAGAACTCGCCCTTGAAGTTGAGCCGCTCCTGCCCCGCGAACGCGCGAAAGATTGCGCGCAATGCGAGCACGTACTCGCGCAGGCGCGCACCCGGTCGGTCGTAGACCGTCGAGAAACGCCGCTCGATGTGCGCCTTGATCTGCGTACCTAGACCGAGAATGAAACGGCCCTTGCTCGCCTCGGCCAGCTCCCAGGCGACCTGCGCCGTGACCATGGGGCTACGCGGAAACGCAATGGCGATCGCCGTGCCGATGTCCAGCTCGGGTGCTGCAAGAGCCGTGGCCGCGCAGCTCAGATAGGCCGTGCGCCCGGCCTCGGCGAGCCATGCGCCGTCGAAGCCTGCGCGTGCGAACGCGCGCGCCCGGTCACCGGCCGCGTGCAGCTCGATCCCCGCTCCGAACGCATCGAACCTCATCGGCGCGTAAATGGGGTCAGGTCTAATTTCCGCTATGCCTTTCGGAACTGGCGATCGTCGTGCGGAAATTAGACCTGACCCCATTTACGGATCCCGGCGCCGCAGGTGGGGAAACTTGACCCGGGTCATGTCGGGCAGGACGAACAGCCCTTCCGCTTCGGCCGTCACTTCGCCGCCGGCGCGGATCGAGCCGCGCGTGATGCACTTTCGCTCGCCCTGCAGTTCGGGCGGCGTCGCCTCGAGCTCGAGATCGGTGAGCAAGGGCGTGGGCCGGCGGTACTTGACGGTGAGCGTACCCGTCATCGCAGCCACACCGTTGATTCCATTGGCTTGGCCGAGGAGCTGATCCAGGAGCATGGCGACGTGGCCGCCGTGGACCAGGCCAGGCGGTCCTTCGTAGGCGAGGCCCAGGTTGACGGTCGCGCGCACGATGCCGCCCTCGACCTCCAGCCGCACGGGCGGATTGAACGGATTGTAGTGCCAGCGCGCGAGGTCGCCGGCAAAGTAGGGCCGATCGTCGTCGGGTCCCGCCTCGACCAGCGGAGAGAGCCGGGTGTTGAGTCCCTTGCGGCCGATCGGGCTCAGCTTCTCCGCAATGGCATCGACTTCTGCCTTGGCCCGCACCAACTCCTCGTGGGAGTGCTCGATGACCAGCATCTTCTCGACGAGGTTGCGCACGCTGGCGGCCAGATCGAGCAGATCCGGGGGCGGCTCGAAGCCGTAGCGCAGGTAGGCCAGGGAATCGGGAGGTTTGTCTTGCTCGCTCATCGGCTCGACCCGCGCGGTGAGCGGCCGCTCCGTCCACTCTGCGCAGCCGGCGGGACGCTGCGAAGCTGATCGGCGGGAAACGCCTTGCCCTCCACGAACATCCCGATCCCGGCGTCTACCATCGAGAAGAACGCCGCAAGCGCGTCGAAGCGGCCTTCGAGGAAGGCGACCCGTTCGCGCCCGAGGCCCGCGCGGGGCGTGCTCTGCTTGGTTTCTTTGATGGCCACAATCACCTGGCGCACCGTCCAGCGAAAGCGCCGCTCGAAGATTTCTTGCATGGCGCGGAAGAAGTCCACCGCCGCTTCGTAGTGATCGCGGCGCGAGGCCGCCACCGTTTTGCGGCGGACCAGGTGCCAGTCGACCAACGCCCGGATGTTGAGCGAAACGTTACTCTTGCTCTGCTCCAGCTCGCCGGCGATCTCCTCGAGCGACAGCGGTCCGTCCTGCAGGTAGAGCAGCGCAAAGATCCGCCCCTGCTGCTGGGTCAGGATGCCCGAGGACGCCGCGGCGGCGCCGATGCCGTCGACGAAGCTGGCTGTCGTTCGATCCACGTCTCTGCGAAGGGGTCAGGTCTGACTCCCCAACGATGGGGATCTTCGCTGGAGCCCGGTTTGCCGCTGTTTGAGCCACGTCTGAACGAGTGCGACGCCAGCCCCACCGACCACCACCGCGATCACCCAGCCGCCCTCGAACCCCAAGCCCGGGCCCATGATCGATACGTGAACGGAGCGGAACCAGAACGCGATCGCCAAACCCACGCCGAGACCCAGCCACGGGAGCTCCCGCCAAACGAGCTGCTGGCGGCCGGCGGCGATCGCCGCGAACGGCACCATCGAGGTCGCGGCCAAATAGGCTGCGTAACGTTCGCCCATGATGCGTCGCAGCTTGGCATCCTGGTGTAAGCCTCCGGCAATGGCGAACAGGGCCAGGCCGCCGAAGGCGACCACCGAGACCAGCCGCGTGGCGAGCAACGCATGCGCCAGGCCCAGCAGCGCGATACCGATGAAGAAGGGGTGGCGAGTGATGCGCTCCAGCCCCCGCGGCGCCGCCACGTGGTCGGTCACGACGGCCGTCACGGATGCCGGGAACGACCAGAGCGATCCGGCGATCAAAATGATCCCTGTCCCGATCGTCCCGATGGCGAGCCAGCGCGCCCACACGAACTTCCCGAGCGCGGGACCTGGCAGACCTTCCAAACGCAGCACGGCGTACCCGTAGACCATGAGCGAGAAGCTCACGGCCGCGACCAGAGAAAAGACCAGGGTGAACCCCCAGGGACCCAGGCGCGCGACCAGGGCGGTGCGGACCCGCCGCGTGGCCAGGCCGATATGCGTGCCCGCGAACAGCGCCCAGCCCAGTGCAACGGTAATCGACGGCTCCATGGCACACCTCCTGTCGTTTCTGACGTGAACGTTTAAAACATTTCGTACGTTGTGTCAACACCGCACCGTCGTGTATCCCGGTGGGCGTCGCCCGCCCCCTGCCCTTGCCGCAGCGGCAACCGCCGGCGTATGTGTAGCCTGGCGCGAGGCTTCGCGCAGGAATGACCGGTTGGGGATGAACATAGCTGCAGGCTCCGTCGTCATGGGCGCGTTGAGCTGGGTACTGCGCCTGCTCCTGGCGGCGCTATTCATAGCGAGCGGCAGCATGAAGCTGTCGGGCAACCCCGACGTCGTCCACGCGTTCGAGCGCCTGGGCTGGGGCCAATGGTTCCGGATCCTCATCGGAGTTTGTGAGGTAGTCGGCGCTGCCGGCTTACTCTTCTCGCCGCTGGCGGCGCTGGCGGGGCTCGGTCTGGCCGCCATCATGGTCGGCGCGGTCGCCTCGCATCTGCTCGCACTCGGCGCCAACCCGCAGCCTGCGGTGGTCGCCTTCATCCTGTGCCTGGCCGTCGTCTGGCTCGAGCGCTCGGGGCTCACCGTCTTGCGCGTTCTGATCACCGGCAAAGGCCCAATGGACGGCTGGCTCGCGCGCGCGTACGACCGCGGCATCCAGGACGCGTTCCGCAACGTCTTCCCTCCCCTGCTGCAGGAGTTCCTCGGGGAAGTTCGCGGAGCGCGGCGCATTTTGGATGCGGGCTGCGGACCCGGCCAGTTCACGGTGCTGATCGCCGAGGCGTTGGCACCCGCTGAAATCTGGGGCGTCGATCTCGCCCCCGCAATGATCGAATTGGCCGAGGAGCACCGTGCGGCCTCACCCGCCGCGAAGCGCTTGCACTTCCAGGTCGGCGACGTCGCCCACCTTCCTTTCCCCGACGGTCATTTCGATCTGGTGGTGAGCAGCGGATCGATCAAGCACTGGCCCGATCCGGTGGCAGGTCTGCGCGAGCTTCACCGCGTGCTCGCGCCGGGCGGCCGCGCAGTCATTGCCGAGCTCAACAGCGCCGCGCCTCCACAGGGCATCGCCACGCAGCGCGCGCGTGCGCGAAGCTGGATCATGCGACGGATCTATCCACGCGCCATCGCCATGGCGCTCGCGCCCGAAGAGGCGCGGCCGATCTTCGCCGCCTCGCCCTTCGGCCCACCCTTGAACGAACGGATGCTGCTGGACGGCTGCCTCTGGCTGTTCGAGGTGCGCAAGGCCGGCTAGCCGCGCTCGGCTCCTCGCCCGCCGAAAGTCACTTGCGCCAGTGAGGCGGATAGCAGCGCTCGTAGCTCGGACGCGCGCGCATGCGGCTGCGCCATGCGGCGAGCCACGGGGTCTTGCCGGCGTCGAGGTCCACGCCAGCGCGCGCCGCGATCTCGATGAAGGGAAGCCAGGTCAGATCCGCGCGCGTCAGCTCGGGTCCGGTGATGAAGTCGGGCCGTTGTTCCGTGGCGCGCGACTCGAGTTGCTCGATCTCCTTGCGGACCGCCGCGCGCGCTTCGCCGATGGCTTTCTCGTCGCGCTGCTCGGCCGGGGTGAAGAAGACCTGGCGGCCGAGCTGGCGGAACGTCTCGGAAAAATACAGGACGCACTCGAGCTCTTCGATCCGCGCTCGCGCCCGCGCCGCAGGGTCGCGCGGCAAGAGCGGCCGTTCGGGATAGCGTTCCTCCAGGTACTCGACGATCGCCTGCGATTCGTAGAGTGCGAGCCCGTCATCGACCAGGGCCGGCACCTTGCCGTGTGGGCTGATCTTGAGGTAGTCGGGCTTCTTGAGATCGCCGGCCTGGAAGCTCAGCAGGACGGGCTCGTAGGCGAGCGTTTTCTCTTCGAGCGCTAACTGGACGCGCCAGGCGAACGGAGAGCCCGAACCGTAGAAAAATTTCATCATGGCTTGACCTCCTGGGCGCGGAGCCGCCGCCACAGCTCGCGCAGCTCGCGTGGGAATTCCGAGCGGAAGCTGAGCTTCCGCCCACTCACCGGGTGCGTCAAGTCCATCTCGGCCGAGTGCAGCGCCAGGCGGGTGGCGCCGCTACGGTCGGGAATGACGCGCGCCCCGGGCGGCTTGCGGTAGAGCCGGTCGCCGCAGACCGGACTCCCGCGCTCGCCCAAGTGGATTCGGATCTGGTGGGTCCGACCCGTCTCCAGACGGCACTCGACCAAAGTGTAGCCGGGGCTCGTCTCGAGCGGACACACGTGGGTGACGGCATGCAGCCCTTCGCCCTGGTCCTCGCTGCTGCCTCGCCGGCCATCACCACGGTCGCGCACGAGGTAGCTCTCGATGGTCGTCGCCTCCACCGCGCCGGCGACCACGGCATGGTAGGCCCGTCTGACCTCGTGGCGCTTGAACGCCGCGGCCAGCTTGGCCTGCGCCGTGGGGGTGCGTGCGAAGATCATGAGCCCGCTGGTTTCGCGGTCGAGCCGGTGAACCGGGTAGACGGCGGAGGTTCGCTCAGCGGACCGCGCCCGGCGCCGGCCCAGGTGCTCGCGAATCGCTGCCGGCAGAAGCTCATCGAGCGTGGCCTGGCGCTGCACCCGTGTGGCACCGCGGCGCACACCGGCTCGCTCGCGCACGCTGGTGATGCCAGCAGGTTTCTCCACGACGATCAGGTGTTCGTCGGCGTGGCGGATGACGACGTCGCCTGCTTCGGGCTCACGTGCCGCCGGGCGCGCGAGCAGATTGACGGAGTCGGTGGCACCAAGCCGGCGCTGGGCGTCGGTGCAGACGTTGCCGTTGAGCAATACCTGACGCCGGCCGATCAGGCCCGCTATCTGGCCGGAGGATCGCTCCGGCAGCCACTGCGCCAGCGCCTTCGCGAGCGAAGCGCCGGCCTGCTGCGGGCTTGCATGGAAGCTCGCCGCCGCGACCGGGCCGGGGCGGATTCGGCGGCGGTCACGCGTCACCTCGACGCCTCTCAGCCGATGTAGCCCGCGCCCAGATCATGAGCTTGCTGCGCGATCACGGTTTTCCCGCGCCGATGTTCGGTCGTCCAGCGCACGTCGATGCCGGCATCGCCGCCTCCGGTTTCTGACTCGATGACGAGCGTGATCCGATCGCCGGGCTCTGCCGCCAGCGGCTGGTCGAGCGGCAAGTAGATCTGATCCCAATGCGTGCGCGGCGCGTGCGGGCTGGTCGTGAGGTTGACCCCGGGCACCAGCTCGCAATCCCACCACAGCGCGAACCCGTAGATCTGTGCCGCGCTGGCAAGGCTCCACGCTACCGTGCCACGGCGGCTGCTGTCGATCTCGGGAGAGAATTCGACGGCGTCCCAAGGTTGGGCGGCCGACGCGTCCGCCAGCAGGTCGGCCGGCTCGATCGCGAAGACGTACATGTTGTTCATGGTGGCGCTGCGGGCATCGGCCAGGTCCAACTCCAGGTCGACGCGATCCCACGAGGCCAGCTCGCGATGGAAACGGTCGGTGACGACGGGCGCTGCGTACTGGGTCATGGCGCGCGGAATCAGCGCTCCGCCCGGCGCCAGAAACCGGTGAGCATCCGCCAGCGTCTCCAGGACGTTCTCCTCGTAGGCGAAGTTGCCGAGCACCTCGGCGACGACGACGTCGGTGCGCACCGGTTCCTCGACCTCGAGCGAGTGAGCGGCGACCAGGTTGATCCCGTCGATGCCGTTGCGCTCGGCGATGCGGTCGGCGATCTCGAGCACCTCGCCGGCCTCGTAGAGCCAGACCTCCTGCGCACCCAGACGGCGGGCCAGAAAGCCGAGGACTCCCGTACCGGCGCCGATGTCGGACACCGTGGTGCGACCGGGGACGATGACGCGCTCGAGCGCCTGGCCAAAGGCCCGGTTGCGAATTGGGTCGGCGACCATGCGGCGGTGAAACTCGATGAGCACGAACCTCTGGCCTCCCCTGGTCTCTGTCTACGCCGAAGCGCTCCCGCGCGTTCGCGGCAACAGTCGCACCGGCATCCGCTTGATCGAGTTGAGCTGGTTCGAGCGCACGCGCGCCGGTTCGGCGAGCAGCTCGAGACCAGCAAAGCGCGCGCAAAACTCCTCGACAAACACCCGCGCTTCCAAACGGGCGATGCGCGCACCCAGGCAGAAGTGCTCACCGAATCCGAACGCGACGTGCGGATTGGGATCGCGACCGATGTCAAAGCTGTCCGGATCGGTGAATACGCTCTCGTCGCGATTGGCCGACGCGTAAAGGAGGACCACGCGATCGCCGGCCTGGATCCGCTGCGCGCCGATGCTCGTTTCGGCAAGCGCGGTGCGCCGGAAGTAGTGGACCGGCGTGACCCAGCGGAGCATCTCCTCGACGGCCTGCGGAATGAGCGCCGGGTTCTTCTGCAAAACGCGATGGATGGACGGCCGCCGGGCCAGCTCGATGAAACCGCCACAGAGCAGGGAGCGCGTGGTCTCGTTCCCACCGATCAGGATTTGCACGAACAGCCCGCTGAAGGTGGCCAGGTCGACCGGCTGGCCGCCGATGGTCGACTGCATGAGCCGGCTCACGAGCGCAGCCGCCCCGCCTCTCTCTCCCGGCGCGGCAGCCAGCCGCTGTCCCAAGCCGTAGGCGTACATGCCGAGCTCCATCGCCGCCTCGTTCTGCTTTCTCCCCGCGAGGTCCTTGCCAATCTCGGGGTCGTCGGCGGCTGCGAGCACGTCGGCCCAGTGCCCGATGCGCGGCAGATCCGCGGGCGGGATGCCGAGAATCTCCCCGATGATCCGCAGCGGCAGCGGCGCGGCGAGCTCGGTAGCGAAATCGCACTCCCCTCGACGCGCGGCGGATTCGAAGACCTCGGCGAGAATCTCGCGCATGCGCGCTTCGAGCGCGGCCGTCGCCTTGGGGCCGAACGCGTCGAGCAAGGGCCGGCGGACCTCGCCGTGAGCCGGCGGATCCAGGTTGAGCAACGTGGGTAGCAGACCGTCGATGTCCTCGATGAACATCCCCTTGACCTGCGCCGAATAGACCGACGGCTCGGCGGATACCGCGACGACGTCCGCGTGCCTCATGACCGCCCAGTAGCCAGCCCCTTCGGGCAGATCCTGCCAGCAAACCGGCTGGTCGCGCCGCAGCCGGCGATAGAGATCGTGGGGAACCTCACGCTCGAGGAGGTCCGGATCGAGTAGGTGACTCCGGTTCACCGGTGGATGACGATCCCTAGCGAGCAGGGCGCCCGCGGCGCCCTGCTTATGTCCGATCCCCGTAGCCCTTGCGAGTGCTGCGGCGCACGGGCTTGCTGACGCTCGCGGCGTCGATTGGCCACCGCAGAACGGCGTAATGCGAACGCTCAGCAAAGACGAGGTCGTTGCGTCCTACCGCCGGATGGCGCCGGTCTACGATACCTGGGCCCGGCTCACCGAGTCGCGCGCGCGCCGGCGCGTGCTCGCCCTGGCCGAACTTAGCGACGGCGAGCGGGTCCTCGAGGTCGCCGTCGGCACCGGGTCGCTGTTCGTCGAGCTGGTTCGAGCGAACCCGCACGGTCACACCCAAGGCGTCGATCTGACGCCCGAGATGCTGGCGCAGGCGCGCGCCAAGGCCGAACGCGTCGGCGCGGGCAACTGGGACCTGCGCCTGGGCGACGCCTACGCGCTCGACTACCCCGACGCTAGCTTCGACTTGCTCGTCAACTGCTACATGTTCGACCTGTTGCCGCAGAACGACTTCGACCGGGTGCTCGGCGAGTTTCGCCGGGTGCTGCGCCCGGGCGGCCGCCTGGTGCTGGCCAATCTCGCAAGCACTCAGGGCCCGGCCTATCGGATCTGGGACTGGATCTATCGGCGCAATCCGGCTTGGCTCGGCGGCTGCCGCGGCGTGAGCCTGGCCGAGCCGCTGCGACGCAATGGCTTCACCGTCGACACAGAGGAGCGAGTGGTGCAGCTCGGCTTCGCGAGCGAGATCGTGCTTGCCCGCAAGGCCGCGAAGTAGAATCGTGACTGGGACGAGATTCGCTGCCGTTAGCGCCCGTCGAAGATCTTCGCGAGCAAGCCGCTGGCGGTGTTGTTGACGTCGAAGTCGGAGGCTGCGGGAAGCAGCTCGTAGTGTTTCATCTGGTTGGCCACGCGGATCATGATCACCGCGAACCGGAACGCGGCGAACAACTCGTAGTAGTCGAACGTCGCCTGCGCGCTCAATCCGGTGAGCCGCTCCCAGCGCGCGATCGTCTCCTCCCGCCCGGGTAGACCTTCGAGACGGGGCAGACCGATCCCTTCGCTGTGATGCCGGTCGAGGTAAACGTACCAGGCGAGGTCTTGGACGGGATTGCCGAGCGTGGCCATCTCCCAGTCGAGCACGGCAACGCACCGGTGGTCCTTGAAGATCTGATTGCCGATGCGCGCGTCACCCCAGCACAACCTGAGCGGCTCGTCTTCGGGGCGATTGGCCTCCAGCCAGGCGAGCACCCGCTCGCACAGGGGGAAAGGCCGGCCGTCCATCGCCCAGGCCAGGAACTCTTTGTAGTAGACGAGCTGCTGCTCGATCCCGGTCTTGCCGTAGCGCGGCTGGTCGAGGAACCGGAAGCCCAGCCGCTCCCAGTCGCAGACGTGGACCTTGGCCATGGCCTCCAGCCCGGTCCACCAGATCGACGCGCGATCCGATGACTGGATCCCCGTCATCCAGCCGTCCATATGATAAGGAGGTCGATCGGGCGGAATCTGTCCCTCCAACCGCTCCATCACATAGAACGGAACGCCGAGCGGCCCGCGATCCTCCTCGAGCCACAGCATGCGTGGAACCGGAACCCCGACCCGGCCGAGCACGTCCATGCAGCGGTACTGGAGCGTGATGTCGTAGCTGGGAAAGATCGTGAATCCGGTCGGCTCCAGCCGCACGACCACCGGCTCCTCGCGCCGCCGCCCCTGCTCGGTCCAGGCCAGATCGAACATCAACGTGTCGCTGGAGAATCCGGTCAGCTCCGGCCCACCCAGGCTTCGCGCCTCCAAGGCCGCGCCCGGCGGCAGACGCCGCTCGAGCCAAGCCACCAGATCCTTACGCGTCCGCTCGATGTCGCGATTGATCGGCTGCGGCATGACGGTCCGAGCCGATAGCTCAAGGGCGGCGTTCAGGAAAGGAGGGTTTTGTGCGGGGCAACTCCGGTCGATCCTGAGCGCGGACGCCACACCGTACGCCGGGTTGCTCCAGCGTCACGAACTCCAGGCGATGGAGGCGATCGGATGCGCGTGTTAGGGTCGGGCTCGACCCCCATGGCCTTCGGATCATGGGGTGAGAACGGACACGATGGTCCGGACCTGGAGAGGTAGGGTTGGTGGCTGGCGTCGAATCCCGCTCGTTCTGGCGGGTTTGGGGCTTGCGAGCGCGTTCTCGTGTCTGATTCCGCTGTATCTGCCTGAGTCGCCCGTTCCTACGCGCGTCCTGGGCCGCCCCCATGAGATTTTGGTCGGAGTGGACATCGACACCTCGGCCTTGGTCGATCGCCTGAAGCGGCTCGGATATCGCGCCGTCGGCTCCGGTGCGCTACAGCCGGGCGAGTACCGTCTCGACGGTGACCGAATCCTTCTTCGCCGCCGGGGTTTCGTGACGCCCGAGGGGCAAACACCGGAGGCGTTGCTCGAGATTCAGCTCGCCTACGATCGCCGCGTCGAGTTCATCCGAGACGATCAGGGGCGATCACTGGAATCGGCACTGCTGGAGCCGGAGCTGATCGGATCGTTCGACAACGCTGAGTACGTGGATCGTACGCCGATCTCTCTCGACGAAGTTCCGGCTCATCTGATGAACGCGGTTCTCATGGTGGAGGACCGGCGGTTCTTCGAGCACGGCGGCCTCGACTTGCGCCGGATCGTCGGAGCGACGCTCGCAAACGTCCGCGCCGGGAGCATCCGGCAAGGCGGAAGCACGCTCACCCAACAGCTCGCAAAGAACCTATTCCTGAGCCACGAGCGCACGCTGAGCCGAAAGCTTCACGAAGCGTGGCTGGCACTGCGGCTCGAACGCGTGCACTCGAAGCGCGAGATCCTCGAGGCCTACCTCAATACCATCTACCTCGGTCAGCGAGGGCCTTACTCCGTGCAGGGCGTCGATGCGGCCGCGCGCCATTACTTCGGGAAGTGGGCTCGGGACCTCTCGCTTGCGGACTCCGCCCTGCTCGTCGGCATGATCAGCAGTCCTGGACTCTACTCGCCGTTCGCGCAACCCGCGCGTGCGCTCAAGCGCCGAAACCAGGTCCTGCAGATCCTCCAGGAGACCGAGCGCATCACCGACGAACAGTACCGCGTCACCAGTGGTCTTCCGCTCGGTACGCTCGCCAAGCCCGTCGAGTCGGTCGCAGCCCCGTACTTTCTCGCCAAGCTCCGGCGCGACCTCGCGCGCGATCTCCCGGATCTCGATCCCGAGAACCAGGCGGTGCACATCTATACGGGACTCGATCTGCAGCTCCAGCTACACGCCGAGCGCGCCGTCGCACGCGGCCTCGAGCGTCTCGAAGCGGACTTTCCGGCGCTCACGCGCGCGACAAAGCGCATGCAGGCGGCCCTGATCGCTGTCGACGCGGAGACAGGGGCAATTCTCGCGCACGTGGGCGGGCGCGACTGGGCCGAAAGCCAGTTCGACCGCGCAACGCAGGCGCAACGGCAGCCGGGGAGTCTCTTCAAGCCGGTCGTTGCTCTCGCGGGGCTCGCACGAGGGCCCGACGGCACGCCGCGGTTCACGCTGGCTTCCGTGTTGTCGGATGAACCATTGTCGGTCGATACACCGACGGGTATCTGGCAACCGGCCAATCACGGCGGCGACTTCCGCGGCAGCGTCACGCTGCGTCGAGCGATCGAGGACTCCATCAACGTTCCCATCGCACGCCTCGGACTCGCCATCGGTGCCGAAGAGATCGTCCGGACCGCACGACGCATGGGCATCGAATCGCCTCTCAACGCTGTGCCCAGCTTGGCGCTGGGTACGAGCGAAGTTTCTCCGCTCGAGATGGCGGCCGCCTACGCATTGCTCGCTTCGGGCGGCGCGCGCGTGGAGCCCCGCTCCTATTCTTCTGTCACCGACCGCGCGGGCGCGGTTGTCGGCGACCGGCCGGTGGTCAAGACACGCGAGTTCGATCCAGCGGAAGTTGCGATCGTGACCTCGGCACTGCAAGGAGTGGTGGACCGCGGGACTGGCCGTACACTTCGCGACTTGGGGTACGTGGGCGCGCTGGCCGGGAAGACCGGCACGACCAACGACTCCCGCGATGCCTGGTTCGTCGGCTATACGCCCGAGATCGTGGCGGCGGTGTGGGTCGGGTTCGATGACGGCACGAGCCTCGGGCTCACTGGATCGAGCGCTGCCCTCCCGATCTTCGCCGACTTCGTGATCGCATCCCTCGGGCGCGAGGGCGGCGCCGACTTCGAGCATCCGAGCGGCCTGGAGACCGTCACGATCAACGATGCGTCGGGGCTCCGCGCCGGGCTCTTCTGCTGGGGCAGCCCCGAGCTGTTCCTCACCGGCACCGCACCGCAAGAGCGTTGCGGGCTGGGCTGGTCCGAGGGCGCGCCAGAGGCGGGCGATGATGTGCGGGCGCAAAAGCAAGACCGACGCCGGACGCGGCACGATTCGGGCCGCAGCTTCTTCGACAAGCTGCGTGACCTCGTAGACGATCTCACACCCGGTGGATAGCGTCGCGCCTGCGGACCCGCCGTCGCAGCGCACACGACCCGCGTCGCGCCATCGCCGATTCCGTACCGCGCTGCCGGCCATGCGAACCTGTTCGCGGGTCGACGTAATTCTAGGGGCGGTGCTTCATGCGGCGGGGCGCTACACCCCCCTGCTACCTCGAATAAATGGGAGATGGGGTCAGCGAACAGCGCCGACTTGGACGTTCACCGAATCGAACCGAGCGTCGCCGGGCCGGTACGAGAGCAGCTCGAGACCGATCGGTTCACCCGTCGTCTCGTCCTTGATTAAGATGACACCGTCGTCGAGCTCGGTACACAGCTGGGTTCGGCGAGGCTCCTGCCAGAACACCGTCAACAGCTCACGCTCGGGCTCATAGAACACCTTCACTTGGGCCATAGCCGCTCTCCTTCCTTGATCGCGTCGGTTCGGTATGCCGTTACTAAAAAGCCGTCGCGATCCTCGTGCTTCGCCACCGCAACGACCCAGCGGTCGTGCGGTCGCTCCGATCGGTAGAACAACAACACCGCCGGATCGCGCCGGCTGCGACGGACCTGTTCCGGATCGCGCAACGCCGACTGAACCTCCCGCAGCCGTTCAGCAGGGTCCGGGTGCTTGGCGACGATCGTAGCCCAATAGCTCGCGCTTACACGGACCATGAATCCGAACGGAGTCTCAACCGCAAACAGATCGTCCTGGTCCTGTTTGGCGGCCATACGCGTCAGGCGGAGCGTAGCATGGGGCTTGCCGGGCGACAGAACCCTCCGCCGGCAGCCGAGCGTGGTCCCGACCTGGGCTGAGCCGTGTGGAAAATGGGGGCAGGCGGATCGGCTCCGGCACAACGATCCGAGCCGACAGCTCAAGCGCGGCGTTCAGGAAAGGCGGGCTTCGCGGCCGCCATAGTTTCGACCGATGACGAGCCGTGCGAATCCACGAACGTTGCTCGAGTGGACCAGCTCCGTGCGTTCCTCATCGACTTCGTAGTCGGCAAACCGCACCAGAAACTCTTCGAGGGCGATCCGCGATTCCAGTCGCGCCAGCGCAGCGCCCAGGCAGATGTGCTGGCCGAATCCGAAGGCAAGGTGCTGGCCGACGTCGCGACGGACGTCGTAGCGATCGGGCTCGGTGAAACGCCGCGAGTCCCGGCCGGTGGCACCAGTGACGAGCGCGATCTTGGCGCCCTTCGGCATGACGACCCCATGCAGCTCAACCTCCCGGGTGAGCGTACGGCCTTGATAGTGAGAAGGCGGATCGAAGCGGAGCGTTTCTTCCACCGCGTTCGGGATCCACTGGGGCTTCTCGACCAGAACGCGACGCTGGTCGGGATTCCTCCACAACCAGTAAATAGCGGCCGCCAACAGCTTGGTCACCGTCTCGTTGCCGGCGCTGGCCAGCAACAGCGCGAACGCCGTGATCTCTTCGTCGCTGAGCCGCTCGCGCGTGCCATCGTCCGCCGGCATCTCAGCCTGCAGCAGCGCCGTCATCAGATCGTCGCGCGGACGCGCTCTGCGCTCGGCCAGGAGTCCCGCGAAATGCGCCCACATCTTGCCGTGCGCTTCCATGGCGGAGGCAGGCGGCTCGGGCCGGCCAGGATCGCGGTGGAGCGTAGCGTTGGACCAGGCGCGAACCTGGTCGCGGTCCTCGGCTGGCACTCCGAGCAGGCTGCTGATGACATCCATCGGCAGCTTGGCCGTAAACTCTTCGACGATGTCGCCCCCGCCTTTGGCCGCGACCGCCTCAATGTGTCGCACCGCCAGCGCGCGGACCTGCGGCTCCAGAGCAGCGACCGTGCGCGGCGTAAACACCTTGCTCACGAGGTTACGCAGCCTGGTCTGTCGCGGAGGGTCGCAGAAGATCATGATCGGCAACGACATCGGCGTGCCCATCAACTCGAGCACCGTGCCGTTGGCCGAGCTGTAGGTGCGCCAATCGAGCGAGGCGCTGATAACATCGTCGAAGCGCGAGAGCGCCCAGAACTCCCGTCGCGCGTTGTAGTAGGCGGGCGCGTGGTCGCGCAGCCACTGGTAGACCGGGTACGGGTCCGCGTCGGTCTCGTAGGAGTAAGGATCGTACTCGGGGGTTGTCTCCTGCATCTCAGTAGAGCCGGCCCGCCATTCGCGTCACCAGATCGAGCAGGAACAACACGAGCATGCCGGCGGATGTCGCCTCCACGCACACTCGGCGCAGCGGCCAGTTCTCCGCGGCGCCCTCGTCGAGGCGGTAGACCATCGGGAAGCTCACGAAGAAATAGCACGCATAGAAAAGCGAGCCCCAGCGCAGCATCCTCGGCAGGTCTTTGTACGTGAACTGCTCGGCGATCGACCCGCCGGTCATGAAGAACGTCTCGAGGTAGGCGAACGCGTAGGCCGTCGCCAGCACCACCAGCGGCCAGGCCGCCGCGCTCGAGCCCAGCGACGAGGTGCGGATCCGACGCATCACGATCACGGCACAGGTGTGATACGTGAGAAAGTAGTAGTGGGCCGAGCCGTACATGATGAGCGGCACCACCTGCTCGCCCGATCCCAGCAGCTCGGAATCGAGCGACCAGGCGAGCTGCGGGTAGTTGTAGACCATCCCGAGCACGTCGAAGAAGTACTCAGATCCGAAGTAACTGCCGATCGCAGCGAAGATCCCTATCCAAAGGTTGAACTTGAACCAGTAGGTCCGGTACCAGGGTCGTCCCAGTGCGCGCTCGTCACGCACGATCGCCGGCACGACGAGGGCGGGTGCGAGGATAGCGAGAATCGCCAGGTTGAGCACCAGATCGCCCCAGCGGCCGCCGCTCCCGGTCTGCATGAGCAGGCCCATGCCGAGCATCCACACTGGCGAGTAGGCCAGGAAGAACTTCTCCCCCCACGCCTTGCTCGGGTTGGGAGAAAACCAGCGGCCGCGCTCGGCCGCTCCGGCTGTTGCGATGGTTTCCGCGCGCATCCGGCTCACGCCTCCTGCAGGGCGTTCGAGTAGAACTGCCGGTACCAGCGCCGGTACTCGAGGATCGGGCCGTCGGCCGCCGTCAGCAGCGGACGCTCGCGGTAAACCTTGTTCTCCCAGATCGCGATGTCCTGGCGAAACTGGCCGTTGACGATCTCGGCGTTGATCTCCTGAATCCGCTGCATCGCTGCCTCATCCTCCAAGCGCTGCAGGCAGAAGCTCAGATCCAGAGCGACCAATTCGGCGTCGATCGGGGTATGCGTGACCAGCGCCAGGGTGGCAACCTGGCCGAGGTCGACTTCGACGAACGACATTCCCGGCCCGCAGTTGGTCGTGCGGGCGAGGATCTCCACGCCCTTGCTCGGCCCCGAAGCCATCCGCATGGTCTGCTCGACGATCATCCTGGCCCCTTCGAAGCGAACGTCGAAGCGCTTGCCACCGGGTGGCTCCATGTCGTGAACGTTGGTGAAATGCGCCCGGTCCAGAATGTTTTCGGCCATGTCCTGGACGTGCGTGCGCACCGTGTAGGAGTTGCTGTGCCACTCGGTCCAGGCACCGGAGTCGTCGCGGAATACAGGAACCGCCCAATCCGGCGCGCGACCTTGCTCATCATAGAACGCGAACACCATGCCGTTGTTCTCGCTCACCGGATACCCGTGCAAGCGTGCGGCTGGCAGGCGGCCGGCCAGGCCTGGTACCTCGGCCAACCGTCCCTCTCCATCGAAACACCAGCCGTGAAATGGGCAGCGGATTCCATCGCCGACCAGGCGTCCGCCCACGCCCAGGTGGGCGCCCTGGTGCGGGCAGTGGGCGTCGAACAGGCGCGCTCGTCCATCGCTACCGCGGAACAGGACCAGCTCGCGCCCGAAGTAGTGGAGCGCGCGAACCTCGCCAACGGTCAGGCCTGCCGCCGAGGCGATCCGGTACCAACCGTTGGGCGTTGCAGGAAACGGATAGCGGCCCATCGTCTTACGGCCTCAGCGCACATCTCGGCGCCGGTAGCGGACGCGACAGGGTTGGCGTGGCAGCACGATCATCTTGGAGTGGTCGTCGGTATAGCTCGCCGGCGGCGCAACCAGCTCGAAGACGTGGCGGCGCAACAGGACGCTGAAGATCGCCTTGAGCTGAACCAGGGCGAAGTTCGCGCCCAAGCAGCGGTGCGGGCCGCCTCCGAACGGGATCCACGCCCAGTGATGCAGGCGGTCCTCTTCCCTACCCTCCGCGTAGCGGTCAGGGTCGAAACGTTCGGGATCGGCGAAGCAGGCGGGATCGGCGTGGGAAACGGCCGGCGATACGGCGACCAGCTTACCGGCTTGAATCGTCCACTCCCGATACGAGAAGTCGGCCAGCGCCGTGCGCAGCAACAGGACGAGCGGCGGATGCAGCCGCAGGGTTTCCTTGATGACGTTTTCCAGCTCGGGGATCGCGCGCAACGCCTGGTAGTTGACGTCGGTGCCTCCAGCATGGATGCGGTCAAGCTCATCGACCACGCGCGCCAGTTGTTGCGGATGTCTCAACAGCTCGATCAAGGTCCAGGCCGAGGTCGCCGCACTGGTGTGATGCCCAGCGAACATCGTCGAGACCAGAATCCCAGTCATCTGCCCCAGCGTGAAGCGTGGCCGCTCGCCGTCGTGCAGATCGAGGAGAATCTGCAGCATGTCCTGCGGGCGCTCGCCGCTTATGCGGCGAGCCTCGATGATCTCGCCGATGAGCATCACCAGACGCTCGCGCGCGCGATCGCGGCGGCGAAACGGCTCGATCGCCAGGCTCGAGTCGAGGAAACCGACGGCGTCGGTCCCCTTCTCCAGCTCGTGGTAGGCGCGCGCGAACTCAGGCGTGAGCTGGGCGCGGAAGGAGGGCCCGATGAGGGTGGCACTCGAGGTGTAGATCGTGAGCTCGGTCGTGAAGTCGAGCAGATCCATCTCGCCACGCTCGCCGAGCCGATCGGCCATGCGCTCGGTCTCAGTGGCGAACAGGCCGGCGGAGGCCCGCAGGTTCTCGTCGCGCAGCGCGGGCGTGCGCAAGGTCTGGCGGCGGCGTTCGGGCGGGAGATCGTAGACCACGCCCTCGCCGAAAATCGGCCGCATCATCTGGTTGGAGGTCGGCTGCGGATCCAGTTGCGCATCGGTCGCTCGGAAGAACGCTTCCTGCGCCTGCTCGCCG
The DNA here is from genome assembly GCA_964555245.1 of uncultured Myxococcales bacterium. Lineage (GTDB taxonomy): Bacteria > Desulfobacterota > Binatia > UBA1149 > SPBQ01 > CAZKRI01. The sequence goes on along the minus strand of CAZKRI010000100.1, from coordinate 31,914 downwards.
CTGAGCAGCACCACGGGCCGGTCGAGCATGCGGAACTCGCCCACCTCGCCGCATTCGCGACGCACGCGCCGCAGCAAGGTCACCGGATCGTGCCGGAGCGCCTGCAGGTGACCGGACAGACGGCCGCCGCCTGAGACTTTGGGAATGTCCGTGCGTGCGATCGCGGTGGCCACGGCCCGCTCAGCGCTCGTGCTTGACGTGGCCAGGCACGGGATCCCCCGACATGAAGCGCTCGATCCGGCGCTGCATGCCCTGGCTCAGCGCGCCGGCCTGGATCATCTCCATGAAAAGGGCCGTGGCGTTGCCCATGTCGAAGAAGTCGCGCTGCCAGTTCCACTTGTATCCGCCGGCGTAGCGGAACCACGACCCGCCCACGCCGGCGACTTCGTAAGGGCTGCCGTCGGGGCGCTTGACCGCGGCGATCTGTTTCCAGAAGGCGACCACCTCGCCCTGGCGATCGTCGATCAACACCTTCTGATACGGATAGCTCCAGCCGTCCAGGCCTTCCATCTCGGTGCCCAGCGCCCAGTCGCGGATCTGGTCAGGGCCGCGGGCGACGAAGCCCGAGTTGGGCCCGGTGCTCCAGGTGTACTCGGCATCGGCGGTGTAGAACTCGGCGAGCGGCTTCCAGTTGCGCTCGGCCTCGGCCTGCTTGTTGGCAGCGAGCCAGCGCCGCATCATCTCTTCCATTTCATCCCGGGTGAATGCGGACATCGTCGTCTCCTCTAGTCTTCCACCATCCTGAGCGCATGAGTCGGGCAGTACTTGACCGCCTGCTCGACCTTGGCGCGTAACGCATCGGGCGGATGCTCCTGCAGCACGGTCATCTGGCCGGACTTCTCGTCCACACGGAACACCTCGGCCGCCTCCGACATGCAGACCCCGTGGCCCTGACACAAGCCGTAGTCCACCTGAACCTTCATGCGCTTGGCCCCCTGCCCGGCCGCGGTCGCGTCGTGGCTCGCGTCACCGTCTGCAGCGCGCCCAGCGCCCACTCCGTCACGGCGGTGATAGCGCACTCGGCAGGGCTGACGCGGCTGCACGACCATCTTGGTGTAGTCATCGAGGTAGCTCGCCGGGTCATCGATCAACTCGAAGCGATAGCGTCGCAGCAGGCTCGTGACAATGGCCTTCAGCTGCATGAGCGCGAACGCCGAGCCGCTGCAGCGGTGCAAACCGCCGCCGAACGGAATCCACGCGAACGGATCCGCGTCCTCGGCCCGCTCCGGGTCGTAGCGGCTCGGATCGAAACGCTCGGGGTCGACGAAGTGCTCGGCCAGGCGGTGGGAAACCGCCGGCGAGATCGCCACCAGCTTGCCGGCCGGTACGACGTGCCCAGCCACCTCGAAATCCCTGAGCACGCCGCGCATCAGGATGATGAGCGGCGGGTGGAGCCGTAGGACTTCCTTGATGACGCGTTCGAGAACGGGCACGTCGCGAAGCGAAGAGAACGTGACCTGACCCCATTTCTCCGTCTCGGCCTGCACGCACTCAAGCACCTGGGGATGGCGCAGCAGCTCGATCAGGGTCCAGGCCGCCGTGCCCGAGCTGGTGTGATGTCCCGCGAACATGGTGGCGACGAGGATACCGGTGATCTCGTTGGCGCTGAGCGCCGTGCCGTCGGCATAGCGGGAATCGATGAGCACTTGCAGGGCGTCCTCGGCGTGGCGCTCCTCGCGCACGCGAGCGTCGATGATCTCGGTCACCATCTCGAGCAGGCGGGCGCGAGCACGGTCGCGCCGGCGGAAGACTGGCAGCGGGAGGTAGGGATTGACGTAGGCGATCGCGTTCACACCCTGCTCGAGCGCGCCGTAGACCCGCGCGAACTCCTCGTTCATGCTGCCGCGGAACTCCGCGCCGAGCAGGCAGTGGCTCGAGGTGTAGGTGGTCAGCTCGGCTGTGAAAGCGAGCAGGTCAATCTCGCCCGTCTGCCCCCAACCGGCGATCATTCGCTCGACCTCGTCGACGAACACGCCGGCGTAGGTCCGCATGTTCCGGTCGCGCAACGCCGGCATGAGGATGCGCAGCTGCTCGTTCATCCGTTCGATGGGCGCGTCGAAGACCACGCCCTCGCCGAAGATCGGCGTCATCAACCGGTAGGCGATCTTCTGGCTGAGCTGCTCGTCAGGGGCCCGACAGAACACCTCTTGTGCGGCCGAACCGCTGAGCAGGACGACGTCCTTGTTGAACATGCGAAACTCGCCCACCGGCCCGCAGCGCTCGCGCACCCGCAACATCAGCTCGACCGGGTTGCGTGCGAACTCGATCATGTGACCGACGAGCGGGCGGCGCCGCCCCAGGCGCGGCACCGAGGCGCGGCGAGCAGCAGGGGTCGCGAGCATGTCGGTTGCCATGGCCGACGGTTTCCCCTCAGCCGCGCGCCGCACGGCCAGACCGCACCGTGACCGCTCGGCAGAACGAGCGCTCGAGCTGGGCGAGAATCCGAGCGACGATGTCGCCGCGCGGCTCGCGCATGCCGCGCTCCACCCAGTCGGCGAGCTGAACCTGGTGCATGGCGATCATCGTCTTGGCCATCAACACCGGATCCTCGGCGATGAAATCATCCGCTTCGCTTCCGACGCGCAGCAGCTCGGCCATGCGCCCGATTCCCTCAGTCCAGGCCGAGCGCTGCGCCTTGCTGCGAAAGCTCGGCTCGGGCATCGCCCATGCGGCACCGTCGTGCAGGTGCATGCGCAGGAAGTCGGGGTGATCGATCAGGTAGCCGACGTACCCAGCTACGCCCGCTAGCATCGCTTCCCGTGCGCTCGTCTCAGAACCGGCCGTCGCGGCATGCGCGAGCAGCTCGCCGCCGCGCAGCTCGTGAATCGCATCGAACAGCTCAGCCTTGCCGGGGAAGACGCCGTAGAGAGTGGCCAAGGAGAGGCCCGCGGTCGCCGCGATCTGCTGCATCCTCGCCGCGGCGAAGCCACGCTCGGCGAAAACCCGCTCGGCCGCCTCCAGCACCACCGTACGATAGAGCTCGGAACGTCGGCGACGGACGGTTTCCCTGGCCTTTTCCTTGGCCTTGGCGCGGGCGGCTGGGCGAAGCGGCATCGGCTCAGAATCTCGGATCGGGAAACTAGAACAGCGATTTCAGACCTCAGTCAAGTGGGGCCAGCGCCTGCGCTCCCCGTCCGGCAACGTCATGCCTTCGTCGAGGATGTCGACATAGCGCTCGGCGCTGATGCGGTCGAAGACGACCACGGAGCGCTCGTAGGCGCGGCCTTCCTGACGCGCAAGCTCGACCCCTGCCGGAACGGTTACGCACGGCCCACGCCTACGCAGTGTTGAAACAGCCCTGACAGCGGAGTTGCCAACCTTGGCCAATCCGCTACCTTGGCGCCATGACATTTCCGCTCACTGCCTACATCGAGGCGGCGCTCGAACTGGCGTGGTACGACAAGCTCGAAGACGGCTCGTTTGCCGGAGAGATTCCCAAGCTGAAAGGCGTGGCGGCCTTCGGCCGAACGCTCCGCGCGTGCGAAAACGAACTGCGCTCGACGCTCGAGGATTGGATTCTCGTCGGCCTCCGATTGGGTCACAAGCTTCCCGTGCTCGCGGGCATCGACCTGAACAAAGCTCCGAATGGCCGGCTGGCGACCAAGAAACCATTCCCAGCAATAAGGAGTATTCCGTCCCGCAAGTGCGGATCTTGGTGCGACAAGTCGAATCCATCCTTGGTCACCCGCTGCCCCTGACGGAATGGGATTTGCTCTGAAACGTCGCCTTTACCCCGCCATCGAATGAAAGACTATCGCCCGCGGGCGCATGGAGTTGCGGCAGGGCAACGGGATCACGCTCGAGCTGCTGCATGCCGAACTGGACCATGGCGATCGCCTGAAGCGCGGTAAAAGGTATCCGTCGCGTCCCAAGAGTCGACCGCGAGCCGGGTGATCGAGGTCGTTGCGATCGAGCGGCACACTGGCCGCCCACCGGAGCAATCTGCCAGGCTCGTATCAGCCTATGCCACGAGCCTAACCCGCAGCTTCGGTACTCTGGCCTTCCGCAGTTGATCCTGCAGACAACACTCGATTGCTTGTGTCTCGGGTGCCCCGAGCTTCTTGGCGATCTTACGTGCGAGCTCCACGCTGACGAGACGCCGTCCGTTTTCGATGTCGCAGAGCCTAGCCTTCGACAGGCGAAGCTTTACGGCGGCGGCGACCTGAGTTAAATCGTTTTGTTCACGCCACACCCGCACGAATCGCGCAAACGTCAGCGGACCGATCACGCGTTCCATGAATTCGCGAGTACGCACTACTTCTTCTCCATCAATACGCATGCGGAATAACCGCCTCGACCTTGACCACCACGAATACGTTGGTCTCCACTTCGCGGTGGATAACGCGCCACAATCGAGTCAATCGCACGGACCTCTGGCCTTTGCGCTCACCCATGAAGCGGCTCGTCATGAAACCCTGGCCTCTTGCGAACGCTTGCGAGCCCTTCCGTTTCCATCGCATCGGCCCAGACCTGAAAGGCTTCTCGAATGTGCAGCGGCGCTCGCTGAATGTCTTTTTGAGCACGCTTGGTTTGCACAACTGAGCAAGGGTTCATTCTGTGATTGCGACGTACGCCTTTTTGACGTACGTCGCAATCACTTCGAGCAATGACTCCTGCTCTTCGACGACAAGAACGAGCCCACACAGCCATCCACGGGACGGCGAGGAGAGCCCAGGACCCGCCCAGAGAAGAACGGTTGCTTAGAGAGTGCGCGTTCCCTTGCGGTACACGTTGAGGCGTGCGCTGCGGGGATGAGAAGCTACGGGTCCTTCAGCCAGAGCCGTCGTGCCTCGACCTCTTCCCACGTGGCGTAACGACCAGCGGCACGCTCGGCGAGCCGTATCTTGCCGACAGTCGTCTTGCCGACTTGACGGGGGCGGGGACGCGAAAGGGCCACGAATATGGTCAGACGCGATCGGCGGCCAGATTCGCGCCCGGCGCGAGATAGGTCGTTCCGTCTGTTTCCTGACCCTAACCTCGTTGACGAATCCGCGAAAACCGCGCTAAAACCACTTATCCGGTCTACCCGCGAGAAGATGTGAGCGCCACACGCCTGGAAAAAGACTCCTTCGGCACCATCGAGGTGCCGGCCGACCGGCTCTGGGGCGCGCAGACCGAGCGGAGCCGGCGCTACTTCCGCATCTCCGGCGAGCGCATGCCGCTCGCCATGATCCATGCGCTGGCGCTGGTCAAGCGCTCGGCGGCGCGCGTCAACCGCGAGCTCGGCCTGCTCGATGCGAAGAAGGCCGACGCGATCGAACGCGCCGCCGACGAGGTGATCGCCGGCCGCCACGACGAGGAGTTCCCGCTCGTAGTCTGGCAGACCGGCTCGGGCACGCAGTCCAACATGAACATGAACGAGGTGCTCGCCAACCGCGCCTCCGAGCTGCTGGGCGGCGAGCGCGGGCAGAAGCGCCTGGTGCACCCCAACGACGACGTCAACCTCGGCCAGTCCTCCAACGACGTCTTTCCCACCGCGATGCACATCGCCGCGACGCGCGCCGTGGAGCACGACCTGTTGCCCAAGCTCAAGGGCCTTGCGGCGACTCTGGCGGCGAAGGCCGAGGCCTTCGCCGCGATCGTCAAGATCGGCCGCACGCACCTGCAGGATGCCACGCCGCTCACGCTCGGCCAGGAGTTCTCCGGCTACGTCGCGCAGCTGGCGTACGCGGAGACAGCGATCGATCTCGCGCTGCCCGGGCTGTGCGAGCTGGCGATCGGCGGCACCGCAGTCGGCACCGGCCTCAACACCCATGCGGAGTTCGGCTGTCGGGTCGCCGCGGACCTGTCGCAGGCGACCGGCCTGACCTTCGAATCGGCGCCAAACAAGTTCGCCGCGCTCGCCGGGCACGAGCCGCTGGTGTTCGCGCATGGAGCGCTGAAGACGCTAGCGGCGGCGCTGATGAAGATCGCCAACGACGTGCGCTGGCTCGCCTCCGGCCCGCGCTCGGGACTGGGCGAGCTGGCCATCCCGGAGAACGAACCGGGCAGCTCGATCATGCCCGGCAAGGTCAACCCGACGCAGGCCGAGGCGCTCACCATGCTCTGCGCGCAGGTGCTCGGCAACGACGTGGCGGTCGGCATCGGCGGCGCATCCGGCCAGTTCGAGCTGAACGTGTACAAGCCGATGCTGATCCACAACTTCCTGCAGAGCGTACGCCTGCTCGCCGACGGCTGCGCCTCGTTCGAGGAGCACTGCGCGCGCGGCATCCAGCCCAACGAGGCACGCATCCGCGAGCTGGTCGATCGCTCGCTAATGCTGGTGACCGCCCTTGCTCCGCACATCGGCTACGACCGCGCCGCCGAGATCGCAAAGAAGGCGCACAAGGAGGGCAGCACGCTCAAAGCCGCCGCGCTCGCCCTCGGCTACGTGAGCGCGGCCGACTACGACCGCTGGGTGCGGCCTGACGCGATGACCAAGCCCTCGGCGTGAGTTGACGGCCCCGGCAGGCCAGTGACCGCCAGAATTTGTTTTTCGTCGAGAGATTCGGCGTTCAGCAGCGCGCGGGCGAGCGCTTCGAGCTTATCCCGGTGTTCGCTCAGCAGACGCTCCGCTTCACGATGGCACTCCTCGACGATGCGGCGCACTTCGGCGTCGATCACCTCCGAGGTTGTCTCACTGTATGGCTGCTGCTGGAACGCCGGCGGTAAGTCCTCGTCCTGGGGCCCGACGAAGCTGATCGGCCCGAGCTTCTCGCTCATCCCCCATCGCAACACCATGTGACGGGCGATCTCCGTCACTTGCCGCAGATCGTTCTCGGAGCCCGTCGTCGTCACTCCGTACACGAGTCGCTCTGCGGCCCGCCCGCCGAGCGCACTGGTGATCCGTGCTCGCAGGTAGTCCTCGGCGTAGCTGGTGCGATCGTCCACAGGCAGTTGATACGTCGATCCCAACGACATCCCTCGCGGCACGATCGAGACGCGGTGAACTCGATCGCCGCCCGGCACCAACAGGCCGAGCAGCGCGTGGCCCGCCTCGTGGTAGGCGGTACGCTCTCTGTCGGCAGGATTCAGCAGAATGTTACGAGCCGGGCCGAGCGTGATCTTCTCCAGAGCCTCCGCGAAGTCCTTGGCGAGGACCGTCGTGGCTTCGGCTCTGTGGGCCGCGAGGAGCGCCGCTTCGTTCACCAGGTTGCGCAGCTCGGCCCCGACCAGTCCGGGCGTATCGGCTGCGATGCGCTCGAGTGAGACGTCGGGAGCAAGGGGCACGCCTTTGGTGTGTACCTTGAGAATCGCAGCGCGGCCTGCGCGGTCGGGACGCTGCACGACAACGCGTCGGTCGAAGCGGCCCGGCCGCAGCAGCGCCGGGTCCAGCACGTCGGCACGGTTCGTGGCCGCAAGGACGACGACGCCTTCGCGCGAGTCGAAGCCGTCCATCTCCGTCAGGATCTGGTTGAGAGTCTGCTCGCGCTCATCGTGACCGCCGAACGAAGCGCCGCTGCCACGTGCGCGGCCGATGGCGTCGAGTTCGTCGATGAAAATGATCGAAGGCGCGGCCTCGCGCGCCTCTTTGAACAGGTCGCGCACGCGCGCCGCGCCGACGCCGACGATCATCTCGATGAACTCGGACGCGCTGAGGCTGAAGAAGGGCACGCCTGCCTGTCCGGCAATCGCGCGCGCCAGCAGCGTCTTGCCGGTTCCGGGCGCACCGACCAATAGCACTCCTTTCGGCATGGTTCCGCCGAGCCGCTGATAATTGGCGGGGTTTTTCAAGAAATCGACGATCTCGACCAGCTCGTTCTCGGCCTCGTCGATGCCGGCGACGTCGTCGAATGTGACGCTCGGCTGTGCCTCGCTGTAACGTTTGGCACCGCTGCGGCCGAGTCCGAACAGCCCACCGCCGCCGGCGGCCGCCGTGCGGCGACTGATCCAGACAAAGGCGGCGATCAGCAACAGCGTCGGACCGAAGCCAACCAGCAGGTTCAACCAGGCCGGGCCGTTTTCACCCAGGGCGTTGACGACGACCCCCTTCCCCTCGAGCAGGCTTTCGAGACCCGGATCGGCGAAGGCAGGCCGCTGCGTCATGAACGTCTTCGCCGTGCTCACCTTGGATCCATCGGAGAGGGCTTGATCGCTCGCCACCTGCGGCTTCTCGGTTGGATACGAGACTGCCGTGTTGAACGTGCCACGGATCGAGTCGCCGACACTGGTGACCTCGGTCACATTGCCTGCCTCGACCTGCCGCTTGAAGAACGTATAGGGAATGGTGATCGACGACGGCTCGGCGAAGAACGCTCGATTCAGGAAATAGTTGGCGATCACGATCGCCAGGAGGATCAACCACCAGGACTGCGGCCGCCAGCTCGGCTTGCCCGAACCGATGGCTTTTGAGTTCTTCGAGCGGCCGGCTGGAGAGTTCGCCTTCGACGTTATGGCGTCACCGGCGGCTTGAGCTGTTTCAGATAACGAAAGAAGTCGCTGTTGGGCGAAAGGATGACGGTGGTGCCTTCGCCGAGCGACTTGCGGTAAGCCTCCAGCGTGCGCACGAGTTGGTAGAACTCGGGGTCGCGGCCGTAGGCGTCGGCGAAGATCTTGACCGCCAGCGCATCGCCCTCACCGCGCATGATTTCCGATAGCTTGCGTGCCTCCGCCAGGAGAATTTGCACCTGCTTGTCCGACTCGGAGCGAATCTTGCGCGCCTCCTCGTCGCCTTCAGCGCGGAACTTCTTGGCCTGGCGCTCGCGCTCGGTACGCATGCGGTTGAAGACGTTCAGCTCGTTCTTCTCGGGAAGATCGGCTCGTTTGATCACCACGTCCACCACCTCGATGCCGTACTCGCGTGCCTTCTCGTCGCTGCGCTTGGTGACCTGCGCCATGAGCAGCGCGCGTTTCTCGTTGACGATCTCCCGCAAGGTGTGACGGCCCAGCGTCTCACGCAGGTTCGAGTAGATGATGTCGTCCAGGCGCGACTGTGCCCCTTCCTCGTCCCGGACCGTACGGTAGAACTGTAGCGGGTCGCGGATGCGCCAGCGCGAGTAGTTGTCCACTACGAGTTGCTGCTTGTCCTTGGTGAGCAACTCGCGTGGCGAGGCATTGTAGTCGAGCAGCCTCTGGTCGAAATAGAGCACGTTCTGGATGAACGGAATCTTCCAATACAGTCCGGGCTCCTGCACCGTGCGCACGGGCTCGCCGAGTTGCACGACGATCGCCTGCATCCATTGCGGCACGCTGTACGCTGCCAGGTTCCAGGCGCCCACCAGGAGCGTCGCCACGATCGCGATGGAGAGCCAACGCCGGTCCATGCTCATCGCTTCCCGGGCTGGCCCGCAGGCTCGATCGGCTCGACCGGCCGCGGCTTGAGCACCTGATCGAGCGGCAGGTAGGGCACGACCTGCTTGCCGGCGAGATCGTCGAGGAAGATCTTGTTCATGCGTCCCATCACTTCCTCCATGGTTTCCAGGTACAGGCGCTGGCGCGTGACCTCCTTCGCCTTCCCGTATTCCTCGTGCAGGGCGATGAATCGCTGCGCCGCGCCGGTCGCGTCCTGGAGCTTGGCAGCCTTGTACCCTTCGGCCTCATTGAGCAGCTGCGCTGCCTGGCCGCGTGCCTTCGGCACCACGTCGTTGGCGTAGCCGGTCGCTTCGTTGATCAGCCGTTCTTTATCCTGTTGCGCGCTGATGACGTCCTTGAATGCGTCTGACACCTGGTCTGGCGGATCCACGTCCTGCAGCTTGAGCGTCACCACTTCGAGCCCAACGTGGTACCGGTCGAGGATTTGCTGCAGAAGCGCCTCCGCGTCTTCCTGGATGCGCTCCTTCCCCTCCGTCAGCGCATTGTCGATGTTGTTCCGCCCGACGATCTCGCGCATCGCCGCCTCGGCGGCGGCACCCACGGTCTCCTGCGGATCGCGCACATTGAAGAGGAAATCGGTCGCGCCGCGTGGCTCCGGTTTCACCTTGTACTGCACGATGAACTGCAGCTTGACGATGTTCTCGTCGCCGGTGAGCATCAGCGCTTCGACATCCTCGTCGCGATAGCGCGCCGGCGGTCCGGCATCTATCGTACGGAAGCCGAACTCCGCCTTGCGGATCTGCGTAACCGACGGTTTCAGCACCTGCTCGACGGGCCAGGGGAGATGATACCCTGGCCCGGGATCGGCCTCGCGCACGACGCGCCCGAAGCGAAGCACCACGGCACGCTCGTCAGGCGCGACGATGAAGATCCCACTCACGGCGTAGAGCACCAGTGCGACTGCCACGATCAACCAGGGGCTGAAGCGCGCTCGCTTCGCACCACCGAATCGCCTCCGGAGCTCTTCCCACAGCTCGCTGACCACCTTGAGGGGATCATCAGGCCGACCGCCGGACCACGGACCTTCAGGCCGCTCTGGCATCACACTACGCATACGAGCTTCTAACGCGATTGTCAGTGGTGCGTCAACAGCCCAGGCGGCGGCAGCCCAGGCGGCGGCTTGACGTCGAGAGCGGCGTGCTCCACATCCAGCATCGCGTGGGCGGGATGCTGCGAAATCTGAGCTTCGACAATACCTTCGTGCGCGCGTTGCCTGGGGACCCCGACCCGAGCAACCAGCGGCGGCAGGTGCTGCGCGCTTGCTACTCGCGGGTGGCACCGACCCCGGTGGCCCGGCCACGGTTGCTGGCATACGCTCGCGAGGTCGCAGACCTGCTAGGGCTGTCCGAGACGGAGTGCGAGAGCGACGAGTTCGCGCAGGTATTCACAGGCAATCGGCTGACGCCGGGCATGGAGCCGTACGCCGCCTGCTACGGCGGGCATCAGTTCGGCGCCTGGGCGGGACAGCTCGGAGACGGGCGGGCCATCTCGTTGGGTGAGGTGGTCAATGCGCGTGGCGAGCGCTGGGAGCTGCAGTTGAAAGGTGCGGGGCCGACGCCCTATTCGCGGACGGCGGACGGTCGGGCGGTGGTGCGTTCGTCGGTGCGCGAGTTCCTTTGCAGCGAAGCGATGCACCACCTCGGAGTTCCAACTACACGCGCGTGGAGTCTGGTGGCGACCGGGGAAGAGGTCGTGCGCGACATGTTCTATGACGGTCATCCGCAGGCGGAGCCGGGCGCGGTAGTCTGCCGCGTGGCACCCTCGTTTCTGCGCTTCGGCAACTTCGAGATCCTGGCCGCACGGGATGACCTCGAGTCGCTCAAAATCCTGGCCGACTACGCGATCGGGACGCACTTTCCCGAGCTCGGCGCGCCCTCGGTCGAGACCTACGTCAGGTGGTTCGACGAAGTCTGCCAAAGAACGGCGGTGATGATCGCGCATTGGATGCGGGTGGGGTTCGTCCATGGGGTGATGAACACCGACAACATGTCGATTCTCGGCTTGACCATCGACTACGGCCCTTACGGTTGGCTCGAGGACTACGATCCGGACTGGACGCCGAACACCACGGACGCGGGCGGCCGGAGGTACCGCTACGCCCATCAGCCGGCGGTCGCGCTCTGGAATCTCAACCGCTTCGGCAGCGCACTGTTGCCGCTCGTGGGCGGCACGCATGAGCTCGAAAGCACGCTCGCCGCGTGTGTGAAGACACTGGAACAGCAGCATGCGGACACGTTCAGGGAGAAACTCGGGGTGAGTCTCGAGGCTGGAGAAGACGGGCTTTGCGACGACCTGCAGCCGCTCTTGCAGCTCTGCGAAACCGACATGACGATCTTTTTCCGCAAGCTCGCCGACGTCGACGTGAGCCCGCAAGCTCTGACTCATGCGAGCGACGAGGGGCTGATCGCGCCGCTCATGGATGCGTACTATGCGCCGGAACAACTGAGCGCCGATCACAGGGCCAGGATCGCGGCCTGGCTCAGGCGCTACATCGCGCGCATCCTGCATGAGGAAGTGCCGCAAGACTTACGACGCACGCGCATGAATGCCGTCAACCCCAAGTACGTGCTCCGCAACTACCTCGCCCAGCTCGCGATCGACAAAGCCGAGCAGGGTGACGGTTCTATGGTGCGCGAGCTGCTGGAGGTACTCCGTACGCCCTACGCGGAGCAGCCGGACAAGGCGGCTCTAGCGGCCAAGCGCCCCGAGTGGGCGCGTCATCGGCCGGGCTGCTCGATGCTCTCGTGCAGCTCGTGAGGGCGAAATGGGGTCAGGTCTAAATTCCGGCGTTTGTTTCGCGAGTGCCGAACGTTTCGCCGGAAATTAGACTTGACCCCATTTCAGACCGCCGCCACGCGCCGCCCGGCGGCCGGGGCGACCTTGGCGGCGAAGGCCGGGATCGCGGCCACCAGCCCGTCGTCGATGCGCTCGATGAAGACGAACTCCATCTCGGCGGTGACGTGCTCGGGCAGGTCGCGTAGGTCTCTCTGATTCTGCTTGGGCAGGATCACACGGCGGATGCCGGAGCGGTGGGCCGCCAGGATCTTTTCCTTGATTCCGCCCACCGGCAGCACCAGACCGCTCAAGGTGATCTCACCGGTCATCGCGGTGTCGCTGCGGGCTGACTCTCGCCCATAGAGCGCCGCCAGGGCCACCGCCATCGTAATACCTGCCGAAGGCCCGTCCTTGGGCGTCGCACCCGCCGGCACGTGGATGTGAACCCCGCCCGTCATGCCCGCGACGTCCACGCCCAGCTCCTCGGCCTTGGACGTAATGAAGCTACGTGCCGCCATGGCCGACTCCTTCATAACGCTGCCGAGCTGCCCGGTGAGCGTTAAGTCCTTGCCTTCGGGGATCCGCACGGCCTCGACGTAGAGGATCTCACCGCCCGCTTGCGTCCAGGCCAGCCCAGCAGCCACACCGGGCGGCAACTCCTTGCGCGCCGCCTCCTCGAAGAAACGCTCGGAACCGAGCATGTCGGCCAGATCCTCAGGCCGGACGCTGATCGGCTCGGTCTGGCCCGTGGCGAATCTCGTCGCCACTTTCCGGCAGAGGGTCGCGAGCATGCGCTCGAGCTCGCGCACGCCGGCCTCGCGCGTATACCCATGGATGATGCGTCCCACGGTCTCATCGGGCACCGCGACGTTCGCCTCACTCAGGCCTGCCTCGTCACGCTGGCGCGGGAACAGGAACTGCCGGGCGATCGTGCGCTTTTCGAGATCGCTGTAGCCGGCCAGGCGCAGGATCTCCATGCGGTCGAGCAGCGGCTGCGGGATCGTGTCCAGAGCGTTGGCCGTGGTGATGAAGAACACCTTCGACAGATCGAAAGGCAGATCGAGATAGTTGTCGCGGAACTCGAAGTTTTGTGCCGGATCCAGGATCTCGATCAAGGCGGCTGCAGGATCGCCCCTGAAATCACGGCCGAGCTTGTCGACCTCGTCGAGCATGAGCAGCGGGTTTCTCACGCCGGCGCGACGGATGGCCTGAATGATCCGCCCCGGCATCGCACCCACGTAGGTGCGCCGATGGCCGCGCAGCTCGGCCTCATCGTGCAACCCGCCCAGGCTCATGCGCGCGAACTCGCGCCCGATCGCCCGCGCAATCGACTTGCCGAGCGAGGTCTTGCCCACTCCCGGTGGTCCCACGAAGCAGAGGATGGGCGCCTTGGCGTTCGGATTGAGCTTGAGGACGGCCAAGTGCTCGATGATCCGCTCCTTGACCTCCTTGAGGTTGTAGTGATCCTCGTCGAGCACCTCGCGCGCCCGCGCCAGGTCGAGCTTGTCCTCGGTGATCTTCGACCATGGCAGCTCGGTGACGAACTCGAGATACGTACGTGTGACCTGATACTCGGGGGAGGCCGAAGGCAGGCGCTCGAGCCGGGCCAGCTCGCGCTCGGCTTCCTTGCGCACGTGATCGGAGATCTGGAGGGCAACCAACCGCTCGCGCAATTCCTCGATATCGGCCTGCTCGGGGCTCTTCTCGCCCAGCTCCTGCTGGATGGCGCGCAACTGCTGGCGCAGCAGGTACTCCCGCTGCTCGCGACTCATCTCGCTGGCGGCCTGGCTCTGAATCTTCTGCCGTAGCTCGAGCACTTGCAGCTCGTGGGAGAGATACTCGTGCATGAGCCGCAGGGCTTCGATCTGGGAGTTGGTGGCCAGCAACCGGTGCTCCTTCTCCAGATCAAGCGTCAACATCGACGCGATCAGATACACGCGATTGAGCGGATCCTTGACCTCGCCCACCATTCGCGACACGCCGGGACGCGCCTCGGGATTGACGCGCTCGAGCATCTTGGCGCCCGTTTCCATGATCGCCTGCTCGAGGGCCTCGCCCTCCGGGCTCCAATCGCTCGGCTGCGGGAGGATCGTCGCTTCGACTCTCAGGTAGGGCTGGGCGTGTCCGATGTCGCGGATCTCGATCCGCTCCAGACCCTGGACCACCAGCTGCATGCCGCCCTCGGTGCGGGCGACCTTTTTGATGACGGCACGAGTGCCGACGCCAAACAGGTCGGACAAGCGGGGCTCTTCGACGCTGCCGTCGAGCTGAGAAACCACGGCCAGAAACTGGTCTTCCTTGGCCAGTGCCGCCTCCACCGCTGCCAGCGAGGCCTTCCGTCCTACAGACAGGGGCATCACCAGGTTCGGGTACAGAACGCTGTTCTTGAGCGGCAGGACCGGCAGCTCGTAACGGTCTGGGCTGTTGGTGGAGACGGTCATCGCGGCGGCAGGTCAGGCCAACTTGCGTCCGATCCGGCCGATTACCAGGGCATCGCGCACCGGAGAGAGCAGATTCTCGAAAAGCGGCGGCTCCAGGGCTGGATCCGGGCACCGGCCGCGCGCGCCCCCCCCCGGCTACGCCGCCGGCTCGCTCAGCGCCTGCAAGCGCTCGGCCGCCTGAAAGTACTCTTCAACCAGCCGGTAGATCACCTGTTTTACGGAGGAAACGCCGTTCATCTGGCCCACCACCTGGCCAACGGGGTTGAAGTTGACGTCCTTGGCCTGCTCGGCGTAGCGATGCCCCCGCTGAACCGCGTCCATCGTCACCATGAACTGCAGCGGCATCCCCAGAGGCTTGGGGGAGTCGGGTTTCTCCCAAGCCTCGGTCCAGTCGTTGCGCAGCATCCGGCAAGGCTTGCCGGTCCACGCTCGTGACCGCACCGTATCGCCGCTGCCGGCTTCCAGGTAGGTACGCATCTGCGCCGGCGGCACGTCGGCCTCCTGAACCGTGAGCCAGAGCGATCCGGTCCAAACACCCTGCGCACCCATGGCGAGCGCCGCGGCGATCGCGCGGCCCGAGCCGATCCCGCCGGCCGCGAGCACGGGGGTGGGTGCGACCGCGTCGATCACCTCCGGCCACAGGACGACGCTGCCGATATCGCCGGTGTGACCGCCGCCTTCGCTGCCCTGAGCGATGACGATGTCGACGCCGGCGCGTTGGTGATTGAGGGCGTGCTTCGCCGAGCCGCACAGGGCCGCGACCAGACGGCCGCTCGCGTGAATCTGTGCGATGACCTCCTCGGGCGGCGTGCCCAGGGCGTTGGCGATGAGTTTGACCTTGGGGTGCTTGAGCGAGGTTTCGATCTGCGGAGCGGCCGTGACCTGCGTCCAGCCGAGCAGCCCTTGATGCTGGTGTTCCTCGCCCGGGAGCTTGGGCACGCCGTGGTCGGTGAGAATCCGATCGGCGAAGCGCCGGTGCTCCTCAGGGATCATCCCCTTGAGCATCTGCTCGAGCTTGGCCGCGTCCATCTGCTCCATCCCCTCGTACTTGCCGGGGATCACGATATCGACGCCGTAGGGTTTGTCGCCCACCTGCTCGTCGATCCACCGCAACTGCACCTCGAGCTGCTCGGCGCTGAACCCCACGGCGCCTAGCACGCCGAAGCCGCCGGCCTTGCTCACCGCCGCCACCACGTCGCGACAGTGGGTGAAGGCGAAAATGGGAAACTCTATTCCAAGCTGATCGCAAAGGGCCGTATGCATGGGGCGATCCTACGAACGTCGCCGGACGGGGGCAAGCCGATCGCAGATCAGCGTATCGCCCCAGCTCCCCGTCTTCCGGGTTAGGCCCAGCAGACGGCGATCTGGCGAGGCCCGCGGTA
Source organism: uncultured Myxococcales bacterium (assembly GCA_964555245.1). GTDB lineage: Bacteria > Desulfobacterota > Binatia > UBA1149 > SPBQ01 > CAZKRI01. Next base: position 16,025 of record CAZKRI010000100.1, on the reverse strand, counting down.
CGGCAGACGACCGTGGGCCACCGAGTGATTGTCGATCGCCACGATGTCTCCGCGACGCCACGGGGTGATCACCAGGTTCTTCCAGATCGCTTCGCGTACGGCTTCCATGTCAGAACCGGCGATCTCGGTCCCATCCATATACGTGCAGTGCATGGACTGCGCGTCCGGCTCGCGAGTGCGACGCTGCACGTCGACCAGGATCTGCGAAAGCCGCCAGGTGAGCCAGTGCCGCAGCCGCGGGCGCAACTCGTAGATTCTTGCGTACTCGCCGGGGGCCGCCGAGAGGTGAAAGACCTGGGAGTGGTTGTGCCAAACCGGCTCGCCGGTCACGGGATGCCTGCGGACCGCCGGCTGCGTGCTCACCAGCCGGAGAGTCGAGCGCGGTCCCCAGGAAGCGTCGAACCCCTGCTCGTGGCACTTGGCCTCGACCACGGTCCGGTCGGCGGTCTGAAACATCTCGTCCCAGCGCTTGAGCTTCCACGGATCGAGCTTGCCCGATCCCTCCGGCCCGGCGTAGTTGCGGACGATACGGATCCCACCTTTCTCAAACCGCTCGCGCACCGCCGGGTCCAGGTCGCGATAGACCTTACGGAAGTCGGCCAGCGGCGTTTCGCCGCTGCCTTGCTCGGGCTCCACCAGGCAGCAGAAAAAGACCCGGCGCGGCGGGTTGGCGATGAAGGTCATCTCGCAGTGTTGAGGAATCGGATAGAAACCGGGCAACTCGCTGGCAGAGAAGACGTACTCGGTCAGCGCATCCCGCGGCGACGTGCCGAGGTACTCCTTCTTGAGGTCGTCGTCGACCGCGCGGGCGACCCGTTCGAACGCGCTCGGCTCGGTCACATCGAAGCCGCGGAACAGTAACGCTCCGTGCTCGGTGAGCGTCTGCTCGATCCATTCCGGCTGGTCACGGAGCCAGCCGCACAGTCGTTCGACATCCGGCTGTCCGTTCGCCTCGACGAACAGTGGTAGGCCCCCATGGCCGTGGGTAGCCACCCGGTAATCGGGCGCGGGTGGTAACTGGTGTGTCTGAGCCGCTTGCATGACCGGCATATCGATTACGGGAAGTCTCGAGATCACGCCAACGGTCAGCCGCGAGCACGAAGAGATAGGCCTATGTAACGAGGTCCATAGCGGATCGCATGTACAGTCGGGAATTGAACGCAGAAAACGATAAAACTCGTCAATTTTGTGCACGCCTACCGTGCGGGTTCCCTTAAACTAGTCGTCATGGATCCTAAGTTGCGCGTGGATTTTCGAACGCGCCGAGCCGAGCGGGGCCTGGCCCTGGTCGAGTTCGCGCTGACCATGCCGTTGTTCCTCGTTCTGCTCCTGGGGATGCTGGACTACGGCTACTACTTCTATGTTGCTGTCAGCGCGACCAATGCGGCGCGCGAAGGGGCGCGCCAGTGCACGCTCGTCTCACTCGGAGCCTGCGGCAACTGCGATCCAAGCGATGCCGTCGACTACATGGACGGGCTCGGGCTGGGCGAGCATACCTCCGCCAGTGCAGGCTGTTCGAGCACGAACGGCAAGATCATGTACACGGTCAACGTCGCCGTGGACTACCCGAGCCTGACCGGATACGGAACGATGCTCGGCGTGATGCCAGACTCGTCGGTCGATGGGAACACGGTGGCTTACGGAAAGGCCGTGATGAGAGGACAGTAACGATCATGTCACAAGCAGAAAAGTCTCGGCACATTGGCGTGCAACGCCAGCATGGATTCTACACGGTCCTGTTCGTGATCGTATTGCCGCTGATGATCGGCGCGCTCGGGATCGCCGTCGACATGGCGCATTTCTGGTGGATCAACGCTCAGCTCCAGAATGCCGCCGACGCGGCGGCGTTCGCAGGCGGCAAGGACTTAAACGGCACGGCTATCGGACGCACCAGCGCCGTCAGCTCGGCTTCGAGCTTTGCCGTCGAGCATAAGGTCGACGGCGTGACCGTGGTGCCGAACGAAGTCATCACCAATACGACCGGCCGCTGGGACTTTCCCACCAAGGCGTTCCTCACGACCGGGGTCAGCGATCCGGGCGCCAATGCGATTCGAGTCACCGTTCAGCGGCAGAACGTTCCGAGCTTCTTCGCTGGATTCTTTGTCGCAGCCGCCTCGTCCCAGACGCTGTCGGCATCGGCGGTCTCAGTGGCCGGCGGTGCGGGTGGCGTGGGCTGCGTAGCGCCGATCACGGTCTCCGCCTGTGTCCTCGAATACGAAGCCGACGGCGACCTGATCTGCCCGACCAGCCTCAGCTTTCAGAACGGCCAACAGTCGATCGCCCTGACGTTGCCTGACGGCACCAGCCCAGTCAGTGGAACCAAAGCCAACCCGTTTTTCGCGGACATGATGGCTGGCCCCATTAGCTGCGCGCACCCGGCGGAGGTCGGCAACACGCTTTACCTCCAGGATGGCAACGACCTCGCGCAAAACTCGGTCAACACCATCAACAACGCCACGAACAACGGCAGCAAGCCCGTAACCGTGACCCTCGCGGTGGTCGATAGCCCCTGCGGCTCGAGCGGGCCGACCTACAATCAGCCAGCGCAGATCGTGGGCTTCCTCAGGATGAAGGTCGTCGGCGCGCGCTGGACCAACGCCGCACCGGCCAGGGTCAGCGCGGCCTGTCCCACACTCGGCATGAAGAACATCTGCATCACGGCCGACTGTAGCTCGATCGATGCCCCGGGCGGCGGCACCACCCGGGTCAGCGGCGAGAAGGTGTACCTCGTCAACTGACGGTAGGCGCGGACGAACGCAGAATCCGCCAAAACACGCGAATCTCGTGCACGCGCACGGTGCCAAATGCCGTAAACTGGGTGCATGGACCGGATGTCGCCAATCGAGAGATCTCAGAAGGACGTTGGCGCGCGACGCGAGCATGGATTCTACACGATCCTGTTCGCAATCATGCTGCCGGTTCTTATCGGTGCGCTCGGGCTCGCCGTCGATCTGTCGCACTTCTGGTGGACCGATGCCCAGCTGCAGAATGCCGCCGACGCGGCAGCATTCGCCGGAGCGAAAGACCTCAACAGCACGTCCACCGGCCGCACGACCGCGATCGACTCGGCCTCGAGCTTCGCGGTGGAGCACAAGGTCGACGGTGTGACGCTGCAGCCGAACGAGGTGGTGACCAATGTGCCCGGCCGCTGGGATTTCACCACCAAGACGTTCATTACCGCGGGAGTGAGCAACCCGGCGGCCAACGCCATGCGGGTTACCGTCCAGCGGCAGAACGTGCCGAGCTTCTTCGCCGGAGTCTTGACTGACGCCGCTTCCTCCCAGACCCTGTCGGCATCGGCCGTCGCCGTGGCCGGCGGCGCCGGCGGCGTGGGTTGCGCGGCGCCGATCACGATGGCCGCCTGCATTCCCGAGCACGACAGCAGCGGTGAACTCGTCTGCCCCACCAGCCTGAGCTTCCAGAACGGATCGACGTCGGTCGGCCTCACGATTCCCGATGGCAGCAGTCCCGCCAACGGCAACACGGCGCATCCCTTCCTCGTCGATCTCATGAACGATCCCACCGGCTGCGCTCACGGAGCGGAAGTCGGTGACATCCTCTACCTTCAGAACGGAAACGACCTGTCGCAGTCGTCCGTCAACGTCATCAACACCGCCACCAACAACGGCGCCAATCCCGTCGTGGTCAACATGGCTATGGTCGACGTCGCCTGCGGCGGAAACGGACCGACATATAACCAAACCGCACAGGTCGTGGGCTTCCTTAAAATGAAGATCGTCGGCGCACGCTGGACGAGCGCCGCTCCCGCCAAGATCGCTGCAGCCTGTCCGGGACTGGGCAAGAAGAACATCTGCGTCGCCGCTGACTGCAGCCTGATCGATGCCCCGGGCGGCGGCACCATGGGGGTCAGAGGCGAGAAGGTCTATCTCGTCAACTGACGGCGGGCTCGACGATCGCCGTACAGTCTAGCGGCCGCTGAACTTCGGGGGCCGCTTCTCGGCAAAGGCCGCTGGGCCTTCCTTGGCATCCTCCGAGTCGATCACGCGCTGACCGAGCGCCTTTTCCAGGACGAATCCAGGCTCCAGGTTCAATGCCCGGACGGCGATCTCCTTGGCCGTGCGCACGGCGAGCGGGCCGTTCTTGCAGATGGTCTGGGCGAGCGCCATCGCCTCCTCCATCAACTTAGCAGCCGGCACGACCCTGTTGACCAGGCCGATGTCGTAGGCGCGCTGGGCGCTGAGCGGCTGCCCCGTGAGCAGCATCTCCATGGCCACGGCCCAGGGGATCTGGCGCGGCAGCCGGATGTGCGAGCCGCCAGTCGGGATGATCCCCCAGCGCACCTCACCCAGGCCGAACGTGGCGTGCTCGGCGGCGACGCGCAGGTCCGTTCCCTGCAAGAACTCCATTCCGCCGGCGATGCAGTAGCCGTTGACCGCACCGATGATCGGCTTGAACACATCCGAGAACGGTCGCTTGGTGTGGTCCTCGTAGCCCATCTGGTCACCGGACTGCAGCAGCGGGATCGCTTCCTTCAAATCCATCCCCGTACAGAACGCCTTCTCTCCGCGCGCGGTGAGGACGGCGACCCACAGCCCGTCATCGTCGTTGAAGTCGGCGAAGCAAGCGTCCATGGCCCGCAGCATCTCGGAGGTGAAGGCGTTGTGCGCCTCCGGCCGGTTGATCGTCATGATCGCCACCCGGCCCTGCTTCTCGTACTGGAAGGTCTCGGGCAGCTCGAGCTTGTCGCGCTTGCTCATCGGACTGACCTCAAACGTGTTTCAATTCCGGGCGGACCGCCGCCACCACCCGATCGTGGAAGCGGCCGTTGGTCGCGATGATCCCCTGGTTGGCTTCGAGCTTGCGGCCCCGGGCGAAGTCGAGCGGCCGGCCGAGCGCATCGGTCACCGTCCCACCGGCTTCTTCGACCACGATCACACCGGCAGCGTGGTCCCAGATGGTCTCGCGGTAGTCGGCGCGAGTCGGCAGTCGCAAGTAGATGGACGCGTCGCCGCGCGCGACCGCCGCGTACTTGCACTGGCTGTCGATCCGGTAGGGCTCGGCGGTGATGGCGAGACTGGCCGCGATCCGCGCCGAAGCCTCCTGGTCGGAGTGACCGGACTCGACCGACTCACAGAAGCGCGCCTGTGACGGCGCGGCCACCGGGCTCACGTGCACGGGTTGGCCTCCCGCGTCGCGGCTCTCGAGCCGTAGCATCCGGCAGCCCTTGCCGCGCGAGGCCGCCAGCAGCAGGCCGCCGGAACCGCCGGCCGGGTCCACGGCCAGGTTCGGGCAGCCCAGCACGCCGAGAACGACCTTGCCTCCTTCGATCAACGCCAGGGCGATTGCGTACTGCTCGCCGCGTAGAAAACCCTTGGTGCCGTCGATCGGATCGAGGGTCCAGAAGGCCCGCGCCGAACCGTCGGGCGTCCAGTCACCATGATCGATCCAGCCAAGCACACTCTCCTCGCTCGCCCCCTCGGGCACGACCGTAGCCACGTGCCGGACGACCGCGGCGCGCAGGCTGTCGGCCCCTTGCGACCGCAGCGCGGCGCTGTGCTCCTCTCCGACCACCGGCAGCGCGGGGAAGGCCCGCTCGAGCGCCTGGCAGATCACCGCCTGAGCCGCGAAGTCGCCGACTGTTACCGGGCTCTTGTCCTTTTTCTGTACGGCCTCGGCCGCGACCAGGTTCGCTTGCACCTTCCGGCATACGACCGAGGCCGCCCGCACAGCCTCCACCGCAACAGTCAGCGCCTGTTCCCGATCCACGCTCATCGTCTCGTGCCGGCGTTCATTAACGACGGTCGCGCTTCGATGGCAACCGATGAGCGCCGAGGCGCGCCTCGCTTCTCGGAATCGACAGGTGTCCGCACCACAAGACAGATCATTTGCAACGTCCCAGCGCTCACCCGCGCCGCCGGAACCTGGGCAGGGTCACCTCGGCAGTGACTGCCTCGAAGCTCACTTCGACCGGCATGTCGATGGTGAGCTGGTCGGGCGGACAGTCGATGACCTGACTCAGCAGCCGCACGCCTTCCTCCATCTCGACGACAACCGGTGCGTAAGGGGTTGCGCCCTTGAACGCGGGATGCAACGGCCGCTCGACCACCGTCCAGGTAAACACCGTGCCTTTTCCGCTGGAGCGCGCCCACTCCCAACGCCACGAGCCGCACTCCGGACACATCTCGCGAGGCACGTGCCGCCAAGCCCGGCAGTGCGTGCAGCGCTGAAAGCGCAGCTGCCCGCGCTTGCAGAAGCCGTAGAACTCCTTGGTCAGCCCGTCGAGAACCGGCAGCGGCTTGGTGGCTTCGCTCATCGTCTGCTGGCTCGCGCGGCTCGCATCTCAGTTGCGGCCAAGGATCGCAATGCTGCCATCTCCGAAGTCACCCCAACCGGTCACCACACCGAGCTTGGCGCCGGCGACCTGGCGTCGGCCCCCCTCCCCGCGCAACTGGCGCACGGCCTCGGCGATGTGGTTCACCCCAAGCACGTGGGCCTCGGATAGCAGACCGCCGTGGGTATTGACCGGCAGCTCGCCCCCCAGCTCGATCCGCCCACCTTCGACGAACGGCCCGCCTTCGCCGCGCGCGCAGAAGCCGGTCTCCTCCAACTGCTGCAGCACCTCGAAGGTGAAGCAGTCGTAGATCTCGGCGAAGTCGATGTCGGCCGGAGTCACTCCGGCTTTCGCGAACGCCTCGGGCGCTGCGATCGTGAGCCCGGTGACGAAGATGTCCTTGCGGTTGGTAATCTCGTCGGCCGGATAAGGCTGGCCGGAGGCGACGCCCAAGATCTCCACCGGTCTGCCCGCCAGATCATGGGCGCGCTCGCCCGAGGTGACGACGACGGCGGCAGCGCCGTCGGTCTCCAGGCAGCAGTCGAAAAGGCGATAAGGCGCGGCGATCATCGGCGAGGCCAGATAGTCCGCGATCGACAGCGGCTTGCCGCGCATCACCGCCTTCTCGTTGAGCTGGGCGTGCTTGCGCATGGCGACCGCGATCGCGCCGAGCTGCTCGGGCTTGGTCCCGAACTCGTGCATGTGACGCCGGGCCATGAGCGCGTACCACTGCGGCGGCGCCGTAAGTCCATGAGGCAGATAGAAATCACGCGCGATCGCGCCGCCGGGGATGGACGCGGTCTGCTCTTGCACGGTCTGCGCCACGCGACGGCCCGAGTAGCCGTTCCAACCGGCCACGATCAACACGTTGCTTGCCGCGCCGCTAGCAACCGCCGCGGCTGCGGCCTGGAGCGACGCGACCGGCGCTGCCCCACCCATGTGGATGGTCGCCGCGAAGCGAAGGTTGTGACAGCCGAGGTTGGCAGCAAATTCCTCGGCGCTGCCGAGATTGGGGAAGGGCATGATGCCGTCGATCTGCCGCGGCTTGACGCCCGCTTCCGCGATTGCGAGCGCCGCGGCCTGGAGCTGAAGCGCGAGCTGACTCAGGCCCGAGCCCTCGCCCCGGCAGTAGCGGGTCTCGCCGATGCCGACGATGCACGCCCGCGCCGTCATCGGTTCAGACGCGCTTGGTCGGCTCGATCTTGGCCAGACGCGCGAGGTTGAGCCCGAGAATCTTGGCGCGCGTCTCCTCCCCGATCGGCTTGTAGCCCCAGTTCTCCTGAAGGTCCTCGGGCATCTCGAGATTGCGGATGTAGTCGACGGCCAGCCCCATGTCGTCGAAGGCGAGGTCGAGCCCCATGACGATCTTGTCGTCGCTCACCCACTGCAGCGCCGTTCCGATCATGTGGTAGCCGCGGTAGGGTGAGCGGGCCAGCCAGCCGATGATGCCGGAGAGGCTCAGGTAGAGGTTCTTGTGCTTCCCGGCCAGACCGATCAATTCGTCGCTGTGCGGCCAGCCCATGTGGTAGGCGATGATCTTGAGGTCGGGGAAATCCAGACAGACGTCATCGAGGAGCGAGGGATGCGTGTACTTGCTCGGCTGCGGGCAGACGTAGGACATGCCCGTGTGAATGGTGAGCGGGATGTCCAGCTCGCAGGCCTTCTCGTAGAACGGCCAGATCCGCTTGTCGTTGAGCGGTCCGTCCTCGGGCGCGTAAACCTTGCAGAGCTTGGCGTTCTTGTGCTTGACCAGGAAGTCGAGCTCCCAGATGGCGTTCTCCACCCCTCGGCGCAGGATCGGTCCGCAGTTGGCCTCCAGGTACATGCGGTTGGGATAGGGCTCGATCTCCTTGAGGATGAAGCCGTTGGTGGACATGCAGGTGGCGTACCCGCTCACGTCCATCATCGACTCGCGCAGCGCGAAGCAAACGTCCACGCCGAACTTGTCCATGTGCTCGATGAGCGCGTGGGCGCGAGGCTCGGGCATCGCCGCACCGCCGGCCAGATCGCGACCTCCGCCCCAGGCCCGCATCACCCCGTCGATGCTCTTCCACCAGCGCTCGAAGCCCGGGTAGTAGCTCATCTCCTCCATGGACTCCGGGTTCATGAAGTGGCACTCGGAGAGGGCAACGAAAGGACTCTTCTTGGCCACGGCGGTCTCCTTGCTCCTACGGTCAGCGCGGGTGGACTGCCCTACGCCGCGCGGTTCGAAACGATCCTGAACCGGTAACCAAGCACCGTCAGAATGTTGAGCAGCACGTCAAACGTTACACGCGACGTCCCCACGCCAGACTCGATCTGAGCAATCCGGCCCTGAGAGACTCCGACCCTCCTCGCCAGCGCGCTCTGTGACATCCCTTTCCTTTTTCGGATTTTCACAATGAGCTGAATGAGCTTCTGCTTCTCCCTTACCTCTATCGGATTGACCCCGAGGCTCTTCGCCAACTGCTCGACCGTCACGCCCTTCCAAGCCATGGTCAGATCTCCCTGATCCGCTTCAATGCCGAGGTATATGGCATCCACGCGTTTCACGAAATACAGCACCCGAACTTGCCCACGGCGATCCTTGAGTCGGAGCTCATGAAGCCCCGGATAAGTGCCAGAGAGGCTCCGGCTGAGCGGCGGCGTATATGATCGAACAGGGCGCGTCGAAGCTCGGCGTCCAGGTCGAAGGTTGTCATGCCGGGCCAATGCTGAGGCCAAGTGAGCCACGCTGCAAGCGCCTAGCATGCCCCTCACACGCCCCGCTCTTCACTCGTAACGTAGCGCCGTGATCGGATCGAGGGCAGCGGCGCGGCGCGCGGGGTAGAAGCCGAAGACGATCCCGATCGCCGCCGCGAACAGCACCGATCCGAGGATCGTCACCGGAGAGAGCAGCGTGGGCCATCCGGCAAACCGTGAGATCAGCATCGTGGCGCCGGCGCCCAGCGCGACGCCGGCCAGCCCACCGATGAGCGAGAGAACGGAGGCCTCCACCAAAAACTGCAGCAGGATGTGGCGGCGCTTGGCGCCCACCGCCATGCGGAGCCCGATCTCGCGGGTACGCTCGGTGACCGAAACCAGCAGAATGTTCATGATGCCGATGCCGCCGACCAGCAACGAGATCGACGCTACCGAGAGCAGCAGGTTCGTCATGACGCGGCTGGCGCTGCGTGAGGCCTCGGCCATGTCGTTCAAGTTTCGGACCGAGAAGTCGTCTTCCTCGTCGGCTTGGATGCGGTGCCGCGCACGCAGCAGCTCGGTCACCTGATCGATGGCCGGCTCGAGCAGGTCGGCGCTCGCCACTCCGGCGTACAGAATGTCGGCAATACCGAGGATGGGGGCGCCGAGCACCCGGCGCTCGGCGGTCGAGAACGGGACCATGACGACGTCGTCCTGATCCTGGCCCCACGTGGTCTGCCCCTTGGCGACGAGCACCCCCAGCACCTTGAGCGGCACGTTTTTGACGCGAATCGTCTCGCCCACCGGATCCACTCCCGGCCCGAACAGTTGGTCGACGATGGTACGGCCGAGCACCGCCACGCGGGCGGCGCTGGCCTCGTCGCGTTCGTTGTAAAACGCGCCACTGGCCAGCTCCCACTCGCGCACGGCCGGAAACGACGGCGGCGCTCCCTGCAGCACGGTCGACCAGTTGCGGTCGCCATACACGGCCTGCACGACCTGCCGGCGGATGTAGGCGATCTCGAAAACCGCGCTGGCTTCAGCCCGGATCGCCCGGGCGTCATCGACCGTCAAGGTCGAGACGCCGCCCCAGCCGGATCGAACGCCCGCGGCAGTGGTGGCACCGGGAACGATCATCAGTAGGTTGGTGCCGAGGCTTCGGATCTGCGCCTGCACGGCCGCATCGGCGCCACGGCCCACGCTCACCATCGCGATCACGGCGGCCACGCCGATCATCACGCCGAGGGTGGTTAGGGCGGAGCGGAGCTTGTTGCGCCGCAACGCGCGCAGCGCCGTCCGCAGGGTCAAGCGGAACAGCTTCACGGCGTCGCCTGCTCGGTCGCGCGCCGGCGATCCGAGACGATACGCCCATCGCGCATGGTCACGATACGCGCGGCCCAGGCCGCGACGTCCGGCTCGTGGGTGACCAGGACGACGGTGAGGCCGTCGTCACGGTGCAGCCTGCGGAACACGTCGAGAATCTCGACGCTGGTCGCGGAGTCGAGATTGCCCGTGGGTTCATCCGTGAGCAGCAGGCGAGGCCGGCTCACCAGAGCGCGAGCGATGGCCACTCGCTGTTGCTGGCCGCCGGAAAGCTGGCTGGGCAGATGCTGCGCCCTGTTAGCGAGCCCTACCGCTTCCAGCGCGGCCAACGCTCGCGGGCGCTGGTCGGCGAACGGGACCTCGCCGTAGTAAAGCGGCAGCTCGATGTTCTCGACAGCCGTCAGGCGCGGTAGCAGTTGAAAGCTCTGGAAGACAAAGCCTATCTCTCGATTGCGGATGTCAGCCAGCGTGTCGCCGTCCAGACATTGGACGTCGCGCCCGCCAAGCCGATACCGACCGCCCGTCGGCGAATCCAGGCAGCCCAGGACGTACATCAAGGTCGATTTACCCGAGCCCGAGGGTCCCATGATGGCGACCATCTCACCGGTCGCGATCTCGAGCGAGACCGCGCGCAGCGCCTCGATCTTGACGTCGCCGACGTCGTAGGTGCGCGAGATCTCGGAGAGCTCGATCAGCGGTCGCGACACCGGCGTTAGCGGAAACGAACCATCCCGGGCACGGTCGGCCGCCTGGCACCCTGCTCCGGTTCACGCAGGGAGAGCACCACGCTATCGCCCGGTGCAGGCGCGCCCGAGCGGACCTCGACGTAGCGGTCGTCACGAACGCCGAACTCCATCGCGATGCGTTCGAGCTTTCCGTTGACGAGCACCCACACTCCAGTATCCGAACGCCCGGGGCGGGCAGCGACGGTTTCGGGTGAGGGTTCGAAGCGCAGCGCACGGACGGGGACCCGCACGACGTCGTCCACCTCGGCCACCGTGATCGACACGGTCGCGGTCATTCCCGGTTTGAGCGCGAGGTCGTGATTATTCACAGCGATCACGACTTCGTACGTGACGACGTTCTGGACGACCACCGGCGCGTTGCGTACCTGGGTGACCACGCCGATGAAGTCGCGCTCGGGGTACGCGTCTACGCTGAAGCTCGTTCGTTGGCCGTCCCGCACCACGCCGATATCCGACTCGCTCACACTGGCGGCAACCTCCATACGGGAAAGATCCCCGGCGATCTCGAACAGGACCGGGGTTTGGAAGCTCGCCGCCACCGTCTGCCCCACGTCCACACTGCGTGACACCACCACCCCGTTTACGGGCGAGACGATGTCGGTGTAGGCGAGGTTGATCCGCGCTTCGTCGCGCTCGGCTTCGGCCTGTAGCAGGCCCGCATCCTCCACGCCGATCTGGGCGGCGGCTTGCTCGTACTGACTGCGCGCCAGATCGACCTCGCTGGCCGAGACGATCTGTTTGACGGAGAGCGCGATCATGCGCTCGTGCTCGCGCTTCTTGAGAGCGAGGTCGGCGCGCGACTTCGTGAGCCGGGCTCGCGCAGTTTCCAGGCTCGCCTCGCTCTTGCGCAAGCGCACGTCGAAGGGCGCCGGGTCGATCTTCGCCACGCGCTGGCCCTTGGTGACCGGCGAGTTGAAATCGACGTCGATGGCTTGAATCGGCCCGGACACGTAGGTGCCGACCTTGACGGTGGTGACCGGCCGGACGGTCCCGGTCGCCGTCACCGCCGCGATGATCGGCCCGCGATCGACCTGCGCAGTTACGTAGTCGTCATCCGAACTCTTCTCACCGCCACCACGTGCCACGTAAACGGCGGCACCGATGACAAAGGATACGACGATCGCGGCCGCGACGAGCTTCGTGCGGGACATCTGGCGGGCTTGCTTCGAGGATCGACGGACGGGCCGTCGTGCAACGATGCTTGACCGCTAGGCGCGAGGAGTCAACTGTTCGCCTAGGGTGTCTTGGCCTTGAACTGCTCCTGCGTGTTGAGCAGGTTGGTCGTGAACTCGGACGTCCAACACACCCCTTCCGAATTCAACAGCTGCACCGTGACGTTCGGGTCCTGCGCGAAGAACGTGGAGGCGTCCACCGGCACCGGCGTCGCCAGATTGGCCCCTCGCGCCTTGAGCTGGGCCTTGGATTTCCCGATCGCCCCCGGCTTGAGCTTGATCTGCTGGACCCCATCGTAGGTCCCGGTGGAATCCTTCAGGCTCCAGCCCTTGGGATCGTAGCTCTGCCAGAACCCGTTGGCGTCCACCTGCAGCGACGTGGCCAACGACGAAGATCCGCCCGAGGTGTCGTACACGCACAGCGTATACGACGTCGCGTTCAACGGGTCTCCGAAGTCCAGCTGATCGGTCTGCTCTCCCTTCTGCCACTTCCAGCGCAGCTGGTCCTTCGCGTCGTCCGCGTTGTCCTTGACCTGGAACCCCCCGCGCTCCGCCGTCAGACACGTCAGGACCGGCTCCTCGGCGTTGATGCAGCCGCTGCCGTCATCGCAGGAATCCTGCGTGCACGGGTTCGCATCGTCGCACTCAGGCGGCACGCTGCCGACGCAACTGCCCGCCGTGCATGCATCGACGGTCGTGCATGCGAGCCCATCGTCACACGGATCGGTGTTGCTGAGATGGCCGCACGCCCCTGCCCCGTCGCACTCATCGTCCGTGCACACGTTACCGTCGCTCGTGCAGCCCGCCCCCGAGGCTTCAGCGCAGTCGTTCGCCGTCTCGCTGCACGCGTCGTTGCACTCGGCCCCAGCCACGCACGGATCGCCGGTACCCACGCACGACCCGCCCGAGCACGTGTCGGTTGCCGTGCAGAACAGACCGTCGTCGCATGAGTCGGTGTTGTCGGGATGCCCGCAGGCGCTCGCACCGTCGCACTCATCGTCCGTACAGACGTTTCCGTCGCTCGCGCAGCCCGTCCCCGAAGCGTCGGCGCAGTTGTCCGCCGTCTCGTTGCACGCGTCGTTGCACTCGGCGCCACTCGCGCACGGATCGCCCGCGCCCAGGCACGCGCCTCCCGAACACGCATCGGTGAGCGTGCAGAACAGACCGTCGTCGCACGAATCGGTGTTGTTCACGTGCCCGCAAGTGCCCGCGCCGTCGCATTCATCGTCCGTGCAAACGTTTCCATCGCTCGCGCAGCCCGTCCCCGAAGCGTCGGCGCAGTTGTCCGCCGTCTCGTTGCACGCGTCGTTGCACTCGGCACCACTCGCGCACGGATCGCCCGCGCCCAGGCACGCGCCTCCCGAACACGCATCGGTGAGCGTGCAGAACAAACCGTCGTCGCACGGATCGGTGTTGTCGGGATGCCCGCAAGTGCCCGCGCCGTCGCATTCATCGTCCGTACAGACGCTCCCGTCGGCTGTGCACGGTGTACCGAATGCCTCCGCACAGTCGTCGTTCCCTTCGTTACACGCGTCGTTGCACTCGGTCCCACCCGCGCACGGATCGCCCGCTCCCACGCACGAGCCTCCCGAGCACGTATCGGTAGCCGTGCAGAACAGACCGTCCGTACACACCGAGCCGTTGAGGTCGGCTGCCAGGCAGTTGTCCGCACCCTCGTCGCATGACTCCGCGCAGTTCCCGTCGCCATCCGCTCCAGGACACGGGTCTCCCGCATGCCCCGTGCATGCTCCGCCGCTGCACGTGTCAGCGCCGTTGCAGAACAAAGCGTCTGTGCAGCTCGAACCGTTGAGATCGGCTGCCAGGCAGTTGTCCGCACCCTCGTCGCATGACTCCGCGCAGTTCCCGTCGCCGTCGGCTCCGGGACACGGGTCTCCCGCATGCCCCGTGCACGCACCGCCGCTACACGTGTCAGCGCCGTTGCAGAACAAAGCGTCCGTGCAGCTCGATCCGTTCGGGTCGGCCGCCAGGCAATTGTCGCCAGCTTCGTTGCACGACTCCGTGCAGTTCCCGTCGCCGTCGGCCCCAGGACACGGGTCTCCCGCATGCCCGGTGCACGCTCCGCTGCTGCACGTGTCAGCGCCGTTACAAAACAGACCATCATTGCAGGGAGAACCGGTGTTGGGTGTACAGACCGACGGCTGGCCGCCACAGACGAAGCACGTCTCGACCTGGCAGGTAGCCGAGCAGCCGTCGCTGGGCGTCGTGTCACCGTCGTCGCACTGCTCTCCCCCGGCGACGACACCATCACCGCACTGCGCAGGAGGCGTACTCAAGAGCAGACCATCCACCGACGCTGAAGACGTTGATCTCGCCAGCAGCACCACCTGATCATCGATGTTCTGCTTCGTGCTGGTGACGTCGTTGTGGTTCGAACCGCCGATCAGCGTCGTCCGCGGTCCTAACACGATCGACGAGATCGGTGCTTCCTTGTAAACGATACTCCCTGCGCCTTCGATGCTGGTATAGATCACGGTGATCGTACCTGCGGTTTCGCTCAGGAGCGCGATGCCGCGGGTGCCGGATTCGTCGACCGTATAGAGATCGTCCCAGATTCCCGTCGGTCGGCGCACCAGCAGCGCGATCTTCGGAAATCCGACGATGTCGTACATCGTCTTGACCGCCGCATAGAGTGTGGCGTCCGCCGCCACGGCGACGTGCAGGTGGTCGTCGGCCATTCCGCCGCCGACGTTGAGCGCGGATTGCGACGCGGGCACCTCGTCGACGTCCCAAATCACCGGGTCGTCTCCGTCGGTGTGCAGTCGAAATCCGAAGCGCTGCGTGTTCTGGTTCGACCACAACACCCCAACCGTGCCGTCCGGCAGGGCCGTAACCACCGAGATATCGTCCGTGGTCACGCCCGTAGCGAGGAGGATCGGGCCGCTCCAGCTGCCGTAGGGCGGGTCGCTGTAGCGGACCAAAATAGTCGTCGTTCCGTCGGACGCCAGCCACATCCGATCCTGGGAGTCGACGTCGATGGTCGCCGTCTCGACACCGGAATCGAGACTCACACTCGAGAGCGTCGGTCGGGCCGTCCAGAACTGGTAGGTGTTCGGGCCGCTCAAATACTCGACCGAAGCCAACTCGGAAGTCGTTCCGCGGAACAACAGAATATGAGCCACATCTCCGATCGCCCGCACGTCGGCTGTCCCGCTGGTGGCAGTCGAGAGTTGAAGCTGGTTCGTCCACGTGGTGCCGTCCAACCGGCGCAACCACGTGCCGGAGGCGTCCGGCATTACTGACCACCAGAAGCCTGCGTGCTCCCAGACCTTGGACTGAGGTTTCTCTCCCGTGCTGGCAGCGGTAGCGATGGGTTGGAGCGTCGTCGACTGCGGCGGCAGTGCCTCGGCTATGGGCGCAATCACCAACCCGGCTAGTACGGCGAGAAGAGCCGCACGCCCCCCCGATGCGGAAGCAGCGGTGGCGCCGATGAACCGGCTCCACCGCTTTGCTCTACGGATGCGTGCTCCAGTGCTCAGAAAAACCCCCTTCGACCGTCGCACGCAGCTACCGCTTTACGGAGCCTTCGCCTTAAACTGTTCCTGTGTATTGAACAGGTTGCTCGTGAACTCGGAAGTCCAACACACCCCTTCCGAGTTCAATAGCTGCACCGTCACGCTCGGGTCCTGCGCGAAGAACGTGGAGGCGTCCACCGGTACCGGCGTCGCCAGGTTAACCCCTCGCGCCTTGAGCTGGGCCTTGGATTTCCCGATCGCCCCCGGCTTGAGCTTGATCTGCTGGACCCCATCGTAGGTCCCGGTGGAATCCTTCAGGCTCCAGCCCTTGGGATCGTAGCTCTGCCAGAACCCGTTG
>CAZKRI010000099.1:0-32261 GCA_964555245.1 uncultured Myxococcales bacterium | reverse complement strand
AACTGGAGTTTGCCGAGCACGTCGAAGACCTGTCCGCCGAGCGCCTTGCGGGCTTCCTCGAGCTTTTCCAGCAGACGGCGATAGACGTCGCCCTCGCGGGTCTCCTCGGCCACCAGGTTCCACAGGTGGCAGACCTCGATCTGGCCGATGCGGTGGATGCGACCGAAACGCTGCTCCAGGCGGTTCGGGTTCCAGGGCAGGTCGTAGTTCACCATCAGGTGCGCGCGCTGCAGGTTGATGCCTTCGCCGGCGGCGTCGGTGGCGAGCAGCACCTGCACCTCCGGGTCGTGCAGGAAGCTCGTCTGCGCCTTGCGCCGCTCCTCGCGGCCCATGCCGCCGTGGATCAGCACCACCGCCTGCGGCCGGCCGAGCAGCGAGCCGATCCTGTTCTCCAGGTAGTTGAGCGTGTCGCGATGCTCGGTGAAGAGGACGAGCTTCTGGCGCGGCGAAGGGACGGGCTTCGGAATCGGACCGGCGCCGTAGGGCACGGTGGGCTCGGCGACCCGGTCGCCCAGCCCCGCCGGCGTGAAGATCTCGCCCAGCAGGTGCGAGAGCTCGCGCCACTTGGTGTCCTGGCCGCTACGGCGCACCTCGGCGGCGAGCGCCTCGAGGCGGGCGAGCGTGGCGATCTCGATCTTCAGCTCGGCGAGCGTCGCGGCGGCCGTAGCCTGATCGAGGATCTCCTCCTCGGCGGCCTCGACCTCGTTCTCGGGAGCGTCTTCGAGATCCTCGACGTCGTCGGCGTCGAGCACGGGTCCCGCCAAAGCCGGCGCGGGGGCCGCGGCGCCGCGCTGCAGGAGTTCCAGCTCGCGCAACCGCTTCTCCAGGCGCTCGCGCCGGCGGCGGAGCGACTGGTAGATCGCTTCCGGCGACGAGGCCAGGCGCCGCTGAAGTATGGTGAGCGCGAAGCCGACCGTACCCGCGCGCTTGTCGTTCTCGAGCGCCTCGGCGCGGTTGAACTCCTGGCGAACGTAGTCGGTGACTTCCTTGTAGAGCCGCGCCTCGGCGTCGGAGAGCTTATAGGGCACGGTGTAGGCGATGCGCTCGGGGAAGAGCGGCCGCCCGTCGAACCTGAGCAGGCCCTCCTTCACCATGCGGCGCATCAGGTCGGAGACCTCAACCTGGTGCACGCCGTCGCGGAACCTGCCCTCGAAACGGTCGCCGTCGAGCAACGCCAGGAAGAGCTGGAAGTCCTCTTCCTTGCCGTTGTGCGGCGTGGCGGTCATGAGCAGGAAGTGTCGCGTGAGACCCGAGAGGAGCTGACCGAGCCGGTAACGCTTCGTGTACTTCACCTCGCCGCCAAAGAAGGTGGCGGAGAGCTTGTGCGCCTCGTCGCAGACGATGAGGTCGTAGCGACAGTCCGGGGCGCTGAGCTTCTGCTGCACGTCCTCGTTGCGCGACAGCTTGTCGAGGCGCGCGATGGCGAGGTCGTTCTCGAGGAACCAGTTGCCGGTGCGGGCGGCCTCGAACTTGTCGTTGGTCAGGATCTCAAAGGGCAGATGGAAGCGCCGGCCCAGCTCATCCTGCCACTGCTCAGCGAGGCTGCCGGGGCAGACGATGAGGCAGCGCCGGAGATCGCCGCGAACGATCAGCTCCTTGATGAGCAGCCCAGCCATGATGGTCTTGCCCGCGCCGGGATCGTCGGCGAGCAGGAAGCGCAGCGGCTGACGCGGGAGCATCTCCTCGTAGACCGCGGTGATCTGGTGCGGGAGCGGATCCACGAGCGACGTGTGGACCGCGAGCACGGGATCGAAAAGGTGCGCCAGGCGGATGCGGTGCGCCTCGGCAACGAGGCGGAACAGTGCGCCGTCGCCGTCGAAACTCCAGGGTCGGCCCTGCTCGACAACCTCGAGCCGCGGCTCGTCATGTCGGTAGATCAGCTCGTTGGCCACCTTTCCGGCCGGCGTCTTGTAGGTCAGCTCGAGCGCGTCGGAGCCGAACCACTGCACGCTGACAACCGTGACCAGAGAATCCGGGAGGATGCCCCGGACCGCGGCGTTTGGCTGGAGGTCCTCAAGCCTGCTCATGCGTATGGTTCCCAGATCGCGACCCGGGCCATCTAGCGAGACGCCGGCGTCCGACCGTCACTGGGATCGTGCCCCCCCTTGCGCAACGTGTGGTTTCTCGCACATAGACCGCCGTCCGCCAAGTGCCTGATTTCCCCTGTGAGAGAGCCGGCCTCGGAGGAGGGACGCTTGGCATGCCAGCGCAGGCGACACGGACGGGTCCACATCCGCCGCGATCGCCGGACGGGGCAGACGGGTCCTCCGTGACGATGAGCGATCACAGGTCGGCGAAGCGCCCCGGTCGCGGACTTTTGTGCGGCTGCGTTTTGGGGTGTGCCATGTCATACGAATTGGGGGCAGGCTGGAGGACGGTTGCGTGGGGGAGGAGGCGGACGATGCGAGACAGGAAAGCGCGGAATTCCCGGGATACACGGCAGAACCAACACCTCGCAGGGCGACGGAAGCAGCGCGGATCGAGGCCGCCGGAACGGCGCCGGAATATGACAAACAGGTGCGAACGGAGTGTCCCGTTCGGCTGCGCACGTACACAGGCCGAACTCGCCGCAACCTTCGGCGTGACCATGAGGACCGTCGCTCGTTGGCTCAGTGGCGGTGCCCCCCGCCGTAGCGACGGATTCTACCAATTTGCAGCGGTCTATCGTTGGCGGCTCAGGCGAGATATCGCGCGCCGTGCCAGGCGGCGTACTCTCCCCTACGACGATGCGAAACGCCGGCTGATGGAAGCGAAGGCGGGCATCCTAGAGTTCGAGATAGCCCGGGGGCTTCGCAAGGTCGTACCGGTCGCGGAGGTCGACCCCGGATGCTCGCGTGGCGTGCCGAGCGGCTCAGGGGCAGCCTCCGCACATTAGCGCGGGAACTGGCGTCACTGGTGAGCAACAGCACGGGCAGTTGGACGATCGGAGACGAAGCTGGATCGGCAGTGCTCGAGCGCAGTGCGGACCTCCTGCGCCGGTATTCGAGCGAACAACCACCGTGGTGGAAAGAGAGCGAGGACAGAGCAAAGGACTTACGTGAACGGCTCGCCCATTGGGGCCGAAACGAAGACGAGGGCGCTGTAGCTTAGCGGGTAGCTCCAATGGCCGGACAGTTTGATCGAGCGATCGCGACGGCGGCGATAGCGGAGTTTTGTGAGCAGCATGCGCTTCCCAAAGCCCACAGCAGTCGATTCTTTGACGCGTTTTTGAGTGCAGGGTTCGACCTCGAGGTCGACCGCCGGTCGGCTGCTAGGAGCACGACGCACTTGTGTGGCGTCCTGCGAAGGTTGGCGGAGGATGCCGTAGCAAAACACGGCGTTGATCTGCTTCACAGTATCGTCACGCAAGGCCGGAGTACGATGATCGCGCGTAACGCCGCCATGACTCACTACCTTGCCTCCGAGTACACCCCGCTTTTCAGCCTCGACGAGCTGGCACAGCTATTGACGTTTTTCGTCGCATACACATGCGAGTCGGGAAACAAGACGATGCTCATCGAAATCGGGCATCCCGCACTTGGTTTTCCCGGTAGTCCATGGCTCGGGCGAGACCTTCAAGCCTTGTACTACGTTCGCCCGTCAACGGGGGTGATTGAGAGCCGGTCGGGCAAAGAACCCGTAGAGCGTCGCCATTTCTGGCGCTCAACGTCAGAGGGAAGCGACGATGAGCTAGTCTCGTACGAGCAAGCTGACTTTTTGCCACAGCTCAACAGCGACGACGTCGCGCGACTCCAAGGCACGAGGTCGGCGATCTACCAGCTGAAGATCGACATCCTAGGAGAGCTGACACACGCACTGAGATTTCGCGACGCTGAGAAGGTGTGGCGTAACTGCATGGGAATCATCGGAAAGCTATCCCGTGGCGAATGTCGCTACTACCTTGGCGTCGACGCCAGATTCTCGGGCTTCGACATCGTTACTGCGCATTGGCGAGATCCAGAGAGCTTCGAACGACCAGGGGGGTTAAGCAGCCTTTTCCGGCTGATCGCTCACGTCGAAGAGGAACTGCGTCACGGCGTATTCGCAAAGACCCGAGAGGCGCTTGGAACTCTCGTCACGTGGGACGCCGACGGCACCGCCGATCTCGCAATAGAGAACTATCTACTCGCCATCGGTGACGGCAATCATCGGGCCATTGATGGGGGCCTTGCGGTGTTCGAGCGCTATATTCCTCACTATGAAAAGGCCTACCGTATTCTCGGCAGGCGAATCGTGCGCTCGATTGAGGAGCATTGCGACGAGACGACGCGGTTACAAAGAACCTCCGACGTTCCGCAACCGCGCGAGCTGCGCGGCCACAGTCCAGACTTCAGGACCGTTCGATGGGACGGGGAGATATTTGCCTTCAACGCAACCCAGGCTCGCGTGATTGCCCCCCTCTGGCAAGAGTACGAGGCAGGCGGGCGTGGGCTCGGAGCGCTCGACCTTCAGGAGCAAGCCGATTCCGGTGCGAACAGATTCCGTTTGCGGGACGTGTTTCGTGGGCCACCGCCCGATCGCAAGGTACATCCAGCATGGGGGAGGATGATCGTTAGGCTCGGTCGCGGGGTGTATGCCCTTGCACCCCTCCCGCGAGTCAAAACCCCAGAATAACCCCCAAGATACGCACGGCTGCCCGCCGTTCTGCCACCCCTCCGTGTAGTACAAGGGTGAGCATGGACAGAGCCCTCGTCGGGATTCATGCCCTGGCACGGCAGCTCGGTGTGCCAGCACCCTGGCTGAAACGAGAGGCCCTCGCCGAACGAATTCCCAGCCTCAAGGTCGGAAGAAGGTTTTTCTTCAACGCGGCCGCAGTCGAAGAGGCCCTCCTCATGCGCGCCGCGAGTTCCGAACGCGCCAAGGAATCGGGCGAGGCAAAAGCGGACCTCATGCCCGAGGCAGAGAATGCGAAGCCTGGGAAGGGTCCGGACACCGACGACGGGAGCCGCGCGTGAACAATGACCGACCAGGACGGACCAGGTGGCGCGATGGCTCCCGGCAAACCGTACCTTCTTCGGTCGGGCGGGCTGCGCCGTGCAGCAACTCCGGGGTGGCCCGGAGGGCGACCTAGATGAGCGTTCTGCGTGCCGTCCAGGACTACACCGCCAAGGGATACCGAGTGGTTCCGATTGCCCCTCGGTCGAAGCGACCCTTGTACGCGGGGTGGCCAGACTTGCGGCTAACCATGGACGAGCTCCCAGCGTACTTCGGCAGTGACGAGAATCTTGGCGTCCTGAACGGCGAGCCGAGCGGCGGTCTGATCGACATCGATCTTGATGCGCCAGAGGTGCTCCGGGTCGCCAACGAGTTTCTACCGGAGACGAAGCTTGTGTTCGGCCGCAAGAGCAAGCTGCGGTCACACCGACTGTACCAGTGCACAGGTACGATCCCGAAGACGGCGAAGTACCAAGACGTCGATAAGACCACCTTAATCGAACTACGGAGCACCGGCTCCCAGACCGTTTGGCCACCCAGCGTGCACCCCTCTGGTGAACGCATCGCCTTCGAGACGAACGCGGCGGGGAACCCCGCAATGGTCGATGCGCACGAGTTGCAGCGCGCGGTGTCACAAACCGCAGCCGCAGCTCTTCTAGCCCGGCACTGGCCGCTGGCGGCAGGCGGCCGTCATGACCTCGCCCTGGCGGCCGCCGGGTTCTTCTTGCATGGCGGGCTGAGCCAGGAGCTAACAGCCCGTCTCATTGGCGCTGCCGCCGGCGGCGCGGACGATGACGAGGTTGCTGACCGTGTAAGGGCGGTCCGGGACACCGCCTCGGCGATCGCTACGGGCAAGAGTGCAACCGGCGGGCCAAGGCTTGTCCATCTGCTGGGAGAAGCGGTCGTCGAACGATTGGTGCAATGGCTCGAGCTCGATTCTGTGAATTCTGTGAATTCCGTGACGTGGGGGACGCCGGTCGATTTCAACGCGCCAGTCTACGGGCCACCGGTCCCACTGGAAGCGTTTCCGCCCGCGATCGCTCTCTATGTGGAGGAGGTAGCAGCGTCCTATCAAGTCCCCGCAGACCTGGTCGCAGCAGCTGTCCTCGGCGTTCTTGCAGCAGCGGCTGCGCACCGGGCAGTGGTAGCGATTGGTGAAACCCACCATGAACCGCTCAACCTCTACGTTGCTCCGACTGCCGCCTCAGGCGAGCGCAAGCAGTTCCTCCGGGCACTGGCCGCTCCCCTCGAGCGAGAGCAAGCGCGCCTAGTTGAGGAGGCCCGGCCTGGGATCGCCCTAAGAAAACAGGAGCGAGTGACTGCCGAGAAGCGAATCGAGCGGCTGCAGAAGCAAGCCGTGAACGAGGAGGATCCCGTCAAACACAAAAAGCTGATCGCCGAGGCCGCAGAGTTGGAACAGGAGCTTCCCGTTGTCCCACCCTACCCACAGCTGCTCTTCGACGACACCACCCCCGAGTTCATCGCCAAGGCGCTGGCCGAGCAGGGCGGACGGGCAGCCATTGTAAGCGAGGAGGCAGGCAGCCTGTTCGAAGTGCTTGCCGGCCGCTACACGAAGAACGGCGTCTCGTCCCTCGATGTCCATCTCAAGGCGTATGATGGTGGTACGATTGATTTCGGGCGTATCAGCCGTGACCGCGTCCACGTCGAGCGCCCTGCCTTGACGATCGTCGTTACCCCGCAGCCACACATCCTCGACCAGCTCACCGAACGTCCAGAGTTTCGAGAGCGTGGTCTAATCGCACGCTTCGTCTTCACGCTCTCGCCCAGCTTGGTCGGAACACGCTTCTATCGAAATCGGCCGATCAGTCCAGACGCCAGAGCCGACTACGAACGTGCTATTGCCCGAGTTCTCGCGCTCCCGCTGCCATCGGCGAATGGCCCGGCAGCATGCACACTCAAGATCGTAGGTGTGGCGCTCGATGTCTGGAAGCAGTTTGCGGATGAGACCGAGCTTGCGCTGCGCGAGGGCAAGGAGCTGGCGGGAATTCCGGATTGGGGGAACAAGCATCCCGGTCGGGTTGCACGCATTGCCGGGCTATTCCATCTGATCGAAGCGTCTGCGGAAGCGGAGGAAATCTCGGTCGAAACCGTGGCGGCTGCTTGGGTTGTCGGGCAATGGCTCCAGGGGCACGCCTTGGCGGCATTTAGCCGCATGGGTGCACCGGCGGACCAGCGACTTGCGCGACGGATTCTGGACTGGATCCGCAGGCACCGCCTGGAACGGTTCACGCTGCGTGACCTTCATCAACATCACCGAACCGTCGACAGACCGAACGACCTGTTGCCAGTGCTCGAGCTCCTCGTCGGTCGTGGCTTTCTTCATCCGTTGCCCAAAGCGCCCAAAAGAGAACCGGGGCGCCCGCCCTCGCCGACTTTCCTCGTGAACCCGGCTACCCACTCGCAAAATTCACAGAATTCACAAAACCCTACCGCCGCGTCTACTGACCGGGACGGAAGCACGGAAGCGGACGAGCCGGTGGAGGAGGCTGCACCGTGAGTTCTGCCCTCGCCCTGCTGCGAGAGCTCCGAAGCCGCAAGGGACCTGCGTGCAGCAATCCGTTCCTAGAGGAGAAGCCGTGTGTCCTCGAGCCAGCCACCAATACGGCGAGCGCGTGCACCCCGCTGCCTACCAAAGGTACGGCTGGGACGTATGAAACGGAGCTAGCTGGCCAGGGCGATAAGCCCCGCATCGTCGGCCCTTGGCGTGTTGTCATCGATCGGAACACGCCGCTGCGGGCACCAATCCGGGTCAATCCCTGGACCTCCGTTATCGACCCGGTGCGCTGCATTGAGCGGACGCTTGCCGATCTGGAGGTCGCCGTGGTGCACAGGAATGCCGGCCGGACCACTGCGTTCACACTGCTGATCGACGAGTACGTCTCGCGGCTTGCCGCCTGCGGGTGTCGGGTGCGGGTTGCGGTGCTGGTGTGAGCCGCCTCGAGAGAAGCGTTCTCGTGCGGTACTCCGTGTAAGGAATGTCTTGCCGTGGATGATCGCCTGCTGCGCCCCGAGGAAGTAGCCTCAACGCTCGGCATAGCCTTGAGCACCGTCTACGCGTGGGCCTACGAGCGCCGTCTGCCCACGGTGAAGCTGCGGGGCCGCGCCCTGCGCTTTCGGCAGAGCGACATCGAGCGCATCATCCGCGAGGATTTGCGGCCCGCCCTGCGACCACTGGGCGTGCGATCTGGACACGGTGTTGACGATCTATAACACTTGCGTTAGATGACAATGGACAGTATCAAGAAAGCTCGTAAGCGCGTGGGCATGAGCCTATCCCAGGTGGCAGAACGGTGTGGGCTACTGCCGGAAGCCGTTGCCCGCGCGGAACGCGAAGGGATCGACCCGAAGGCTAGCACTGTTGGGCGCATCGCCGCGGCGCTCGGACTCCCCGTGTGCGAGCTGTACCCGAAGACCGGCCATGAGCGACGAGGCAAAGCCAAGAGAGCGTAGCGCCGCCGACCGCGGCCTATTCGAACGCCCGACCGGCTCCGGCGTGTGGTGGGTCCGTTACCACGACGAGCACGGCCGCGAGCACCGCGAGAAGGTCGGGCCGAAGGCGCTCGCGCGCAAGCTGTACCAAAAACGGAAAACCGAGATTCAGGAACGGCGATTCTTCCCAGAACGAATACGGCAGCGCGACCGGCTGTTGGCCGACGTGATCGACGACTACCTGAGCCGCATCGAACACACGCTCCGGAGCTACCGCGACTGCAAACGCTACGGTGACTACTGGAAGACTGCTCTGTCGGGGAGGACGTTGCACCAGGTCCAGCCGGGCGACGTTCAACGGTACGTCGCCGAACGGATACGGAAACGCCTGCCGGCAACGGTCAACCGCGAGCTAGCCTTCCTAAAGCGGGTCTACAACGTCGCGATCGCTGATGGTCTGGTCGAGATCAATCCTGTACAGCGCGTGAAACTACTTCGCGAGAACAACGCCCGCACGCGCTATCTGACCGAGGAGGAAGAGGACAAACTCCAGGAGAAGATCGCGCCCGTCGCATGGCCCGTCGTGGCCTTTGCCGTGCATACTGGGCTCCGGCAGTCTGAGCAGTTCAACCTTCGATGGGAAAACGTAGACTTCCGGGCGGGCACCATCACAATCCCGCGCTCCAAGCACGGGGGCGTTCGCCACGTGACCATGAACGCGACGGTGCGGGCGCTTCTACGCGTCCTGCCGAGCCGGTTTCGCAGCGCCTACGTATTCCCGTCCGAGACAATGCAGACACCGCAGGATGCGCGGAACTTCGTGAATAGGGTGTTCTCTCCTGCGCTGGAAAAGGCCGGGATCCAGGGCCTCCGCTGGCACGACTTGAGACACTCATTCGCGAGCCGGCTCGTGATGGCTGGTGTCGATCTGCGGACGGTCCAAGAGCTAATGGGCCATAAGACGATGGCCATGACGCTTCGATACTCGCACCTCTCGGCAAGCCATCAGCTCGATGCGGTGGAGAGATTGAATCGCACTCCAACCGGCACCACTACCGGCACCAACACCGAGGCTGAGAAAGCGGTAGCGAAGTGCGGTACGAAAGAAGTTGAAATTGTGGAGGATTCTGGAGCTGACGGTCGGACTCGAACCGACGACCTGCTGATTACGAATCAGCTGCTCTACCAACTGAGCTACGCCAGCCCGAGTGCGGTAAGTAAACAGTTCGCCGCCGGAAGTCCAGTTTCGCCCGCCGATGATTCAATCCGCCAGCGACGCGGCGAGTGAAGCCTCACCAACGAAAACGGGGCCGGTTGCTGGGAGCAACCGGCCCCGCAAAAAACCAACGACGCCTGCCCGTCGATCAGTACGGACAGGTCGGCCCGGCGTTGGCGACGTAGTAGAAGCCGGGCATGAAGCACATTTCGTCTTCGGACAAGAACCCGAAGTCGAGATTGCAGTCCTCGCACACACCGGTCGTGCCGGCGCCGCAGTCGGCGTTGGTGAAGCACACGAACTCGTTGCCGAACTGGCAGTTCGCGCCTGCGGTCGGCTGGCAGCGCCGGGTGACGTCGTTCTTGACACCGTTGTCCCACAGGCACTGGAACCAGATCTTCTGGTTCTGCGTCAGCATCAAGCGCGGGAACGGCTCGTACTGGGTCGGATGATCCCAGTCGGTGCTGTCGAACAAGACGCCATCGGGATCGTTCCAGCTCGAGGGCTGCTGGGTCCAGGCTCGGAACTCCACGCCGCGGCGGTGCTGGTGGGGCATCAGGAAGTAGTAGCAACCGGCGGTGGCCGGATTGTGATTGTACGTGACCAGATTGCCTAGACCGTCGGCCGCGCCCTGGGGCTCACAGGTCGTGGTTCCGCAGCCGGGATAGCCGGCATCGGGACCGCCGCCCGGCGGAATGTTGAACACCACATCGCCGGGGAAGATGTTAATCGCCTGCTTGCTCGTCGCGGTCGTCGTGCCCCAGAAATTGAACCATACCTCCGGATAGATCGGCACGTTGTACGGGTTGGTGTAGTGCGTGTTGATCCCGAACACCTCGCCGGGCTGAACCGCGAAGCTCACGTTGGGCGGCAGCTCGTTGGTGAACTCGGCATCCTGCGTTCCGAACTGGAAGGCCTTCAGTCCGAACAGGTTGTTGCAGAGCGCGTCATCCGAATCGAAGGTCGTGGGGGAGGCAGACGGACCGGCATCGGCAACGTCATCGTAGACGATGATGTGGTGGGTACCGCTGTTCGCTCGAATCTCGGTCATGGTGATGTACATGGTCGAGGTGACTTCGGGCGGAACCTGGATCCACTGGCAGCCCTCGTACTCGGTGCCCGGCGCGACCTCGAAGCCGCCCGGTGCCTGGAAATGAATCTGGAAGCCCTGCCCCGAGGGCGGCGGCGCAAGCGGCTCGGCCGGAGTCCAGATGTCCTCGGGCTCCCCACAGGTGGTCCCGTCGGGCCAGCCGATCTGCGGTGCACCGCCGGCGATCCAGGCCTTGATCAGCTCGAGCTTGCCCGTGGAGTAGCCAGCGACGCCAGGTGGCATCGGGCCGCCCAGACAATTGGCCGCCTGACTGCCTCCCGCGCAGATCGTGTCCAGCTCACTCTGAGTATTGCGTAGCTTCTCGACGAGCAGGCTCGAGGAGATGCTCTCGAGGTTGGGATCGCCAGGGAGCACGCGGGACATGCCCAGCGGCGCTGCCCCCGGTGAGCTGGCGGCCTCGGTGACCACCTCGTTGTAAACGCCGTCCAGGCCGATGGCGTCGGAGTCCAGGTTGAGACCGGCGGCCGGGCTCGGTCCCGAGTGACAGGGGCCGGCAATGGCGCACCCCTGCTGGAACACGATCTGGTTGATGTGCTCCCAGGCGCTCGCGGCGTCGCAGTCGAGGCAGCGGAGCTTCAGCTTGTCGCTGTCCTTGACCGGCTTGTTGTTGGCGCCGGTGGGCACCGTTGCTCCGGTGACCTTGACCGTCTTCTTCCCACCCTTCTCGGCCAGGGACACGGTGACCGGAACCTGGTTCGCCGTGCACGTGAAGCAGTTGCCAGGCGGGGCGCCGGGGCTGGCGCAGCTGAGGCCGGAGCCGCCGAGCAGCGTGTCGACCTCGCTCTGAAGCGCGGTGAGGTCCGGATCCGGGGCGCTGGCCTTGTTCTTCACGACCACCGCTCCCGGCGAGATGTCATCCGGCACGCAGCCAGTGTCCGCGATGTCCGCGTCGTCGTTGAAGCAAAGCCCGACCGAGAACTGGCACTCGCCGTTGTTGAGACCGTCGGCGTCGCAGGAGAGATCACCGTCGACGCAGGCCAGGTCCTTCTGCTTGGCCTTGGGCGGCGGCGGGTAGTTGGCCTCCAGGCCGGTCTGGAACTTCATGATGCAATCGGTGGCCTCGTTGCCACCGCCGTCGATCAGACCGTCGGCAGCGGGATCGGAATGAGCAAAAACGCTCGCGGGGACCGCCAGCACGAGGGCTAGCAGGGCCGGCGCCAGGCCGAGCATGCAAAACTGCGCCAGGGGAGAGGGCTTGCGGTGGCTCATCTTCACTCCTAAAAACGGCGGATCATCGATACCGAGCGCCTAGGGAAGGTAGAACGTCCCGATGGCGATGAACATCTCGTCCTCGGTCGTCACCCCGCCGCGTAGCGTGCACGCGTCGCAGACCGAGCCGGGACACAGCACGTCGTTGCCCGCGCAGACCTGCCCCTTGTTGGGGCCGCCCATGCACTCGGTCTCGGCGATTGGGCAAGGACCGCCGATGAACGTGCCGTTCGGGCACACGGCGAAAAGCGGCGGACAGGGCGAGCCGGAGTAGGTCTTGACCTCGCTGGCATCGGTCTCGCCGTTGTCGAAGACCGAGCAGAACTTGATGGTGCGCTGTTCGGTCGTGCCGGAGAACACCATCGGCGGATCGAACTCGAGCGAGAGTGGATCACTGTAGTCGAAGCTCTCGTAGAAAATGTCGGCCGGATTCCCCGGCGAGCACGAGTCGGCGTCCGCGCACGGGGTCTGCGGTGGCAGGTAGTGACGCCAGCGCTTGCCGTGACGATGCGTGTGCGAGGACAGACTGAACAGATGCGTGTTGGCGGCGAACGTATGCGTGTAGCAGTACTCGCGCGACTCGAACGGCGGCACGTTCTGCGTGAAGATCTCCGTGCTGTTGAACAGCCCGCGCGCAAACCACTGGGTGTCGGTGGTGAATCCGAGGTTCACCCACCCCTCCATGTTCGTGGAGGTGTTGGTCAGGTTGAAGGCGTGTGAGTTCCACACGATCACGCCCTTGAGCGGCAACAGCGCATAGACGCCATTGGGGAACGGGAACGATTGCGTGGGCTCCTGCGAGCCGCTGAATGTCGGCGCCTTGTTGTTGAACTGGCCGTAGTCGGGCGGCCCGAATGACGGGATCGATAGGCAGCCCACGCCCGTACGCGTATCCCCGCCGCACACCCCGCCCGGACAGGCGTTGGCGTCGGTCGGGTCGCAGGGCAGACCGTCGTTGGCGCCGAGGTAGCAGTGCCAGCTGCCCCACCCCGGATCGTCGTAGTCATAGTCACCCGCGTAGATGTGGATGATCGAGTGGTGCGACTGCGGGTCCTGGAACAGATCGTTGACATTGTAGGTGAAGCATTCGCCGGTGCCGTTGGGGGGATCGTTGGTGCCTGGGAACACCCCGGTACAGTCGACCCGGTATTGCATCGGAACGATGGCCGGATCGGTAAAGTCGTAGTAGCTGGTTACACAGATCTCGTCCTCGGACTGCAACGGTAAATCCCAGCCGGGCATGGCGACTTGCACGCCCGTGCCCGCGGCGGGTGAATCGGGTTGCGGCATCTTGTTGGGCCCCGGGTCGGGCAGGCAGGAGCCCAAGAGCTCCGCCGTGCCGTCGACCACGCCGGTTTCGGGCGCGCCGCCGCGGATCCACAAGCGCAGTGCATTGAGCACGTCTTCAGTGACGGTGGACGGGTTGGCCGGCATCGGCGAGCCCGGGATCGGCGGCGGGTTGCTGGTCAGGGTCTTGGCGGCGATCTTCGTGTACAGGAGGCTCCGGTCGTCGTCGCCGGGGAACACCCGCAGCGTGGTCGGATCGATGAGCGAGGGGACTCCGACCAGCTGCCCGTAGGAGTTGGCGGCGCGCAGATCCAGACCGCCTTGTGCGGAAGAGCCGTGGCAGAGATCGTTCGAGCAGCCGTAGGTGACATCGTCGAACAGAAGGGCCTGTAGCCCTTCGTAGGTGCTCTGGAAATCGTTCTGCTGGGGCTGGCAACCGGCGCAGGTGTTGTTGCAGGTATCCGTGTCGTCGGTGTTGCCGTCGTCGCACAGCTCGGCCAGCTCACGCACGCCGTTGCCGCAAACCGGATTGCACTCCTGCGGTGGGTCGGCCAACTTTCCCGTAACCTTGCCGGCTTCGTTGTCGTCGAGGTCTTCGGACGCATCGTACCCGGCGCAGTAGGTGTCCGTGTCCAGCGTGAGCAGAATCTCAACGCCGCCCTGCGCCCCCGCGATCCAGTAGGGCCAGAACGAACCCTTGGCCTTGACCTGTAAGCTACCGCCGTCGTCGTCGGTTCGGATGACGATCTTCTGGACACCGCTCGAGGCCAGGTAGTCGGGATCGTCTCTGTAGGTGTAGCCCTTGCCGGCGGTGGCCTCCCACTTGGCCGGGTCCAGGTAGATCACGCCGCTGGTCCCGTCGCCGCCGCCCATGCCGCGTACGGTCAGGGTGGAGACGGCTTGGGTCGGATTGACGTCGAAGAGCGTGTCATTGATCGCGAGCTGCTGTTTGGTCTTGAACAGGAACTTGCGCTTGCTCGCCGCGCCCGCCGGATCGTTCAGTTTGAGCTTTTGGCCCTGGAGCCGGTGATGCTCGTCGTCGTGCGCCCTGGCGCTGGACGCGAGGTTCAGGGCCAGCACCGCACCGCACAGCAGCGCCACAGACATTCGGACGAAAGCGAAGCTTCCCATCGTACGCATCCCGTTCACACTCCTATGGCAGGCTGAAGGCAACGAGGCCGGCCGGGGTACCCAATCCGTATGGCACGTACACCGTCCCGTCAATGATTGCGGCACCACCCGTGACGACCCCGGGCACGCTCAGCGTGTGCAACCGGACGCCACTGGCCGCGTCGTAGGCGTAGAAGGCGCCGGCGGCGTTGGTGCCCATGTAGACGACGCCGTTGGCCACCGTCGACGCGCCCCAGCTCAGCCCGATTTGATCGGACCAGGCTGCCGTCCCGTCGGCTTCGTTGAAGGCCATCAAGTGGTCGTTGGCGGCGGGCCAGCCGCCGAACGGCGGTGCTCCATACAGGGCTGCGTAGAAACGCTGGCCGTCGTGGGCAATCGGAGCATTGAAGAGCCCGAACCCTGCGAACTCGCCCGGGGATGCCACGGGATTGGTCCACACGGGCGTGCCATCGGCGGGATCGACCGCATAGAGCGTTCCGTCCTTGCTGCCGGCCACGGCGACCTCGATCGTGCCGCCCAGGCCGTCGTCGAACTCGGCCAACACCGGCCCGTTGAGAAAACCGTAGTCGTGATAGAACGGCCCGTCGGCGACCTGCTCGATCGGCTGCGTCCTATAGGTCCACAACTCGCCGCCGGTGGCCGCGTCCAGCGCGATGATCGAGTCGGAGTTGCCAACCGAGGGCGCGGATAGACATCCGACGGTGGCCAGGTAGACCGTCTCGCCGTCGGCCGAAACCGCCGGAGTCGCGGTGACGCCGCCGCCCCTTGCTTCGATGCAGGCTGGGCAGTCCGCGTTGGTCGTGCACGTCAGGCTCTGTTCAAATCCGCAACGTTGATCGGTGATG
Source organism: uncultured Myxococcales bacterium (assembly GCA_964555245.1). Classification (GTDB taxonomy): domain Bacteria; phylum Desulfobacterota; class Binatia; order UBA1149; family SPBQ01; genus CAZKRI01. The sequence continues at coordinate 17,098 of CAZKRI010000099.1, read as the reverse complement.
CAGACCCCCTGCCCGCTGAACAGCGAGGGGCAGTCGGCGTTGGTCGTGCATGCGGCCTGCGGGTTGTTGTCGCAGAAGTTGATCTCGCAAGGGGAGCCGCCCGCCGGGCAGGGCGTGTCATCGGTGCAGCCGATCGCCGTGTCGGCGTGACAGACGCCCTCGGGAACGGTCGCGTACCGCCAGATCTCGGCGCCGGTATCCAGATCGAACGCGAACATGTGCCCGCGGACGCACGGCTCGTCGTTGTGGGAAGCGACGCCCATGAAGACCCGTCCATTGGCCACCCGCGGCGAGGCCCAGATGTGGGCGTCGGCCGGATCGATGGGACCGATCGCGGCCGCCTGCCACAGCAGATCGCCATTCTTCGCCGCAAGGCAGTAAACCTGGCCGAGGCTATCGCCCACCACGACGCGGCCCTCAGCCGTCACCGTCACCGAGCTTTGGATGCCGAGCACGCCGGCAGAGCCGGTGTCGAACTCCCAAGCGGCCTTGCCCGTGGTGCGATCGAGCGCGTAGACGCTGCCGTCCCACGAGCCGATGTATACGTGATCGGCGTCGACGGTCGGCGTGGCGCTCACCGGTCCCCCCGTCAGGAACGACCACTCGGGCTCGAGCTGATCGACGTTGCCGACGCCGACTTGGGTCTCGGCCGTGGTCGAGCGAACGTTGGCGTAGTTGTAGCCATGATCGGGCCAGTGGTGCGGCACGCAGCTTAGTCGCATGCGGTCGTTGTCCTTGGTCCCGGCGGTGCCCGTCGCGAGCAAGCTGACCTTCGCCTTGCTGCGCTTTAGCCAGCCGTTGGCGTCGGGGCCCTTGAGCGGGAGCACCAGGGTGACCCCATCGGTACAAGCGTTGGTGGTCGCCGGCAGCAACGCGTCGGCGGCGGTTTGCAGGTCGCCCAAGGCCGGTACCTTGAGAGGGTTGCCCTTGACCTTGACCGAGGCGACGTCCTCGACCGTGCAGGCGGGGAGCGCCGGGTCGGCGTTGCGCAGGCAGACGTCGATGTCGAAGGCGCACTGCCAGTTGACCACGCCGTCCAGGTCACAGCCGGCCTCGCCGTCGAAGCAGCGATGCTCCTTGGCCGCCTTGGGATTGGCCGGGTCGAAGAACGGCGAGTTGAGCAGCATCGCGCTCGAGCCGAACTCGGAGAGGCAGTCGGTCTCAGGCTTGCTGCCACCGGGTATCGGGCAGCTCGGTGGGCACGCGGCGAGCGCGGGGACGCTCGGCAATAGCACGACGGCAACCGCGACGATCACGTTGAGGATATCGGCCCGCCCGAGCGGGTAGGTTCTACGACGTTGCATGTTGCTTCTCTCTCGTCGGGGCAGCAGCGTTGCGAGCGGCGCGAGCCACGGGCCGCCGGTGGGCGACTACCCAAGTTGGGCGGCCGCGCCTGTCCATGTCAAGGTTCGGTTTATGGCCAGCCCCGGGGCGCGTTCACCCCAGGCGTACCAGCCGGCCGGTCCCATCGTCAAGGCGCTTTCCGCACCCACGCACCTCAGAGCCCAGGGTGATAACGAACCCACCCTTGTGCGGGGTAACACAAGCTCAATAGTAGGAGTCGGTGCCCTCGTTGGCCTTGGCCTGCTCGGCCAGCCAGGCCTCGAACTCTTCGGGAGTCTCCACCTTGAAGAACCCCTTCATCCGGTAGTGGCCGAGCCCGCATAGCTGAGCGCAGCCGATCTCGAACTCCCCGGTGTCCTTGGCCTCGAACCAGAGCGGAACCGTCATGCCCGGGATCGCATCCTGCTTCACGCGCATCACGGGCATCGAGAAGGAGTGGATCACGTCCTTGGAGGTCAAGTGCACCAACACCTTCTTTCCGACCGGAAAATGGAAGTGGTTGATCGTCGTGACGTCGTCCTGGCCGTCCGCATCTCCGGGCACCATACCCAGCGGATTGTTGCCGTTCACCAGGCTCACGTCGGTTTTGCCGAACTTGCCGTCCGGCCCCGGGTAGTGAACGTTCCAGGCGAACTGCTCGCCGACGATCCGCGCGACGACCTCGGCATCCTTCGGACTCGGCGGATCGACTTTCAGCTCGGCCCATACCGGGATGGAAAGGCCCACCAGCAAGATCACCTCGACCACCACCACCGCCACTTCGATGTAGGTGCTGAAATGGGTCTGAATGCCGTGGTAGTCGGCTGCGAGCCCGGGCCGGGCGCGGAACCTGACCAGCATGTAGACGAAGAAGGCGCCCCAGCCGACGAACAGAACCAGCATGAACCAGTGCATCAAGATGATGATCTGGTCGATGGCGGCCCCGTGGACCGAAACATCGGGCGGCAGCCACCAACCGTACTCGTAAACCTTGTCCATAGGCGGTCCTTCCCTTTCCTCAGTGCGCGACGTCGCCGCCAACGGCGGCCAGTCTCTGGGTTCGGTAGAGCCAGTAGCAGAACAGTCCTGCGAACGCGGCGAGCACCGTCCCGATGCAGCCGAGCAGGACCAGAATTCCGGCCTGCATGGCCTTGATCTGCGGGGAGTCGGGAGCGCCGTAACAGACCGCGCAGGCCTCGGCGACGGCGGCGGAAGCAAGAACCAGCGCAAGCCCCACACTCAGCGTGGCGCCGTTCACCCGGACCAACATGCTCGTTATCGAGGTTCTCACAGATAGCTCAGCGACTTGGTCTTTTTGAGAAAGTTGATGCCGTAAGCCACCAGGCCCAGACCGGCGATCAAGGCTCCTGCCGCCTGCGTACACGGCGCCAGAGCTTGAGCCTCCAGGCACGTCATTCCGCGGATCACCCCAATGCCGAAACACAGCAGCGCCGAGACCCCGATGAAGAAGATGTGAAACGCCTTGAGCGACATGGCGCGTCAGTGATGGGCTTCACCGTGCCCCGATTCTTCGTGCGCCGCTCCGTGCATCGTAGCGCTACCTTCCGCCGGTACGCGGTCCCAGAGCCGGTCGACCTGCACCAGCGTGTGACCCCAGGTCGCGGGTAGGTACATCAAGACGACGAAGAACATCCCGGTGAGACCCAGCACCCAATAGATCGTTTTCTGTTCGGAGATGAGGTGCATGAAGTAGAGGGCGACCAAGGAAGCCTTGATGCTGGCGACGATCAGGGCGAGCGTAACCGCTTGCCCGATTGGCAGCTCGAGGTAGGAGATACCGACCGTGACGATGGTGAGCCCCGCCAGCGATGCGAACACCACGATGCAGTTTCGAACGTACTGCTGAACTTCCGCCGCTCCGTGCGCCATGAGCCTCTCCTACAGAAGGTAGAACACCGGGAACAGGAAGATCCACACCAGGTCGACGAAGTGCCAGTACAGTCCCGCAGCCTCGACCCGGTTGGTGAACTGCTCGGGATGGTGCTCGAAGAGCTTGGCTCCCGGACCCCATAGGTAACCGTTGACAACGATGCCGCCGATCACGTGCAGCCCGTGCAGGGCGGTCATCGTGAAATAGATCGCCAAGAACGTGCTCGTGCTCGGGAACAGGCCGTGCTCGAACTTGGCCGTGTACTCGAAGTACTTGATCACCAGAAACCCGAACGCGCACAGAATGGTGATCCCCATGTAGGTCCTGTACTTGGCTAGGTCGTGCATCTTGAGCGCCGCCCACGACAGCACGATGGTCACGCTCGAGCTGATCAGAATCATGGTGTTGAGCGTGGCCAGCGGCACGCTGAGGATGCTTGATCCTCGCGGCCATTCGACCGCGCCCAGACGGAGGATTATGTAGGTCGAGAACAGCGCACCGAAGAGCATCACTTCGGAGGCCAGGAACAGCCAGGTTCCCAGTTTGCTGTTGACGACCCCGGTCTCCGGGTGCGGGTCTTCGATGTGGGGAATGACGGCTTCCATCCGACCGTTCTCCTACGCCTGATTTTGCGGGCAGAAGTCCACCCGCATGCCCGGAACGCTGTACTCGTAGGGGCCCCGGTAGACTCGCGGCGGTTGCAGGAAGTTGCCGTGAGGCGGCGGGGTGGGCGTGGCCCAGTCCAGGGTGGTCGCCTGCCAGGGGTTGTCGCTCTCGACCTTCTTGCCGGCGAAGAGGCTGGAGAAGAAGTTGATGAAAAAGAAAAGCTGGGCCAGGCCCAGAATCCACGCACCGCTCGAGGAGAGCACCGTCAGGTCCTGCGCCGCAGCGCCGTGCGCATAAAAGGTCTGATCGTAGAGCCGCCGCGACACCCCGGCCATGCCCTGCCAGAACATCGGCATGAAGACCATGTTCATACCCACCAGCGAAACCCAGAAGTGGAGCTTGCCCAGCGTCTCGTTCATCTGCCGGCCGGTGACCTTGGGGAACCAGAAGTAGATGCCCGCCATCAGCCCAAAGATCGTTCCCGGCGCGACCACGTAGTGGAAGTGACCGATGACGTAGTAGGTGTCGTGCAGGTGGATGTCAGGCGAGGCGAGCCCCAGCGGCAGTCCCGTCAAGCCCCCGATCCCGAACATCGGCAGGAACGCCAGGGCGAACAGCATCGGTACGTTGTAGCGGATCGACGCACCCCACAACGACAGCATCAGCGCGGTCAGGATGACGATGGAGGGGACCGAGATGATCATCGTTGTGGTCTGGAAGAACGCGCTCATGGTCGGCCCCATGCCCGTCATGAACATGTGGTGGGCTCAGACGATGAACGACATGAACCCCAGGAAGATGAGCGAGTACACCATGGAGCGGTAGCCCCAGAGGGGCTTGCGGGTGTTGTTGGCGATGATCTCGGCGACGATTCCCATGGCTGGCAGGATCAGCACGTAGACCTCGGGGTGGGCGAGAAACCAGAACAGATGCTGGTAGAGGAGCGGGTTGCCGCCGCCGCTGATCTCGGTCGCTACCTGACCGCCGACGACCAGACCCGTGGGGAGGAAAAAACTGGTCCCGAAGACCCGGTCCATGAACTGGAGAATGGCGGCGCACTGCAGCGGCGGAAACGCCAGTAGGAGCAAGAACGAGGTGACGATCTGGGTCCAGCAGAAAAACGGCAGCCGGAACATCGACAAGCCCGGTGCGCGCAGGTGGAAGGCGGTCACCAGGAAGTTCACGGCACCGAGCAGCGAGGAGAAGATCAGGAACAGCATGCCGACCAACCAGTAGGTCTGTCCGATCGGAGCCACGGCGGATAGTGGCGGGTACGAGGTCCAGCCAGACTGCGCAGCGCCGCCCGGAGCGAAGAAGCTGCCGAGCATCACCACGCCGCCCACGAAGTAAACCCAGTAGCTGGCCATGTTGAGCTTGGGAAACGCCATGTCCGGCGCGCCGATCTGCAGCGGCAAGATGTAGTTTCCGAACGCGCCGACCGCCAGCGGCACCACGCCCAAGAACACCATGATGGTGCCGTGCATGGCGCCGAGCTGGTTGTAGAACTCCGGCAGCATGATGCCGTCGGGCATCCGGTCGGGACCGAACCAGCTGCCGATCAGCGGCAGCGCTTGCCCGGGGAAGGCGAGCTGCCAGCGCATCATCATCATCAGGCAGAAGCCGAAGAACAGGAACAGCAGCGCCGTGATGCCGTACCAAACCCCGATTACCTTGTGGTCGGTCGAGAAGATGTACTTGCGCCAGAACGGAAGCTCGACGTGGTGATGGTCATGATGATCGTGATGAGCCATATCGTTTTTAGCCGTCCCCTTGACAGGTTCGCGTACGGGCTGCGCCGGAAGAAACGCCGTCTGTTAAGAAAAGCGGGGGGCGAAGTCAAGGTAACGCCGGGTGCCGGGTCTTGATCCCTACCCGGGCGTGTTCACCCCGGGGCTCCGGCTCGGCGATCTCGTGGCGGGGTGGAACCGCTGGCCATTCGGCGAGCGGTTCGATGCTGTCCAGCTCGGCGTATACCGAGCCGACGAACAGCTTGCTTTGCGCCTTGAGCATCCGACGTGGCCGCTCGGCGGAAACCCACAGGAGCGTCTCGCGGTGCTTGTGGCTGTCCTCCGGGTCGGTGAGCTCCTCGGTCAGGATCCTGAGCCGGAAGGCGTCGACGGATTGGCCGGCGACCGAAATCGGCTCGCGTGCATCGGCGAACACCGTGACCAGGAAACGCCCGGCTCCGGCCAGCGTATCGAACCGATACTGAGAGCCGACCTCCAGATCGAGGTTGAGCACGGTAAAGACGGTCGAGAGGATGTCGTAGCCGTTCGGAGCATCGAACGTGTACTCCCGGATCACCGCGTCCTTGTTGCGGAAGGCACGCACGACTCGCTTGGCGTCGAACTCCACGCGCGTGATCCTGCCGTGCCGCTTGATGGCCTCCTCGGCCGAGAAGGAGACGGGCCCGTACGGCTGGAGGCGGACCTGTCCCTGGGCGTTGAGCCGGTAGCGCCAGAACAGATCGAGAAACGCGTTGCTCGAGCCGCGCACGTAGACGTCGAAGGTCCGCGAGTCCGCGGTCCTGCTCTCCCCGCTCGTGATCGTGACGGTCGCGACCGGAACGCCGGACCATGAGAACGTGTAGGTCCAACGCTCGTTGGGGTGGGTGGGCGACGGCGAAACCCGATACGCCGGGGCTTCGACGCGGACTTGGTCAGGAGGAGAAGCGCTCCACCCTTGTCGGGCGACCCCCTGAACGAGTAGCAAGGCGCCGGCCAGCGCCGAGATCACGCCGGTTGCACTTTGCCGGCTTACAGGCAACCTTTTCCTAGCGAAGCGAGGCACCATGGGGGGTATGCGCAGCGGAATCATAGTAGCACCAATCGCGGTGCTCGCCCTCCTCGCCGACCCCGTCGGCGCTCAGCTCAACACCCCGCAACAGGTCCAGCGCTACAACCGGGTGGCGCGCGGCGCCAACGTAACGGAATGGCACCGGCGGCTGTTCGATGAGGATCCCAAGGTGCGCCTGGAAGCGGTCGATTCCCTGGGCAAGGAAGGCACCGAGGAATGCGTCAAGCCGCTGCTCGACGCCACCGCCGACGCCGATGCGCGCGTCCGGGCGAAGGCTTTCGATTTCCTGGGTGTGATCGGCAGCCACAAGGCCACCCAAGTGCTGACCCAGTACCTGTTCCTCAACGCCGTCGACCGGGGCACCAAGCAACGCATCCTGGTCGCTCTCAGCCGCATCCGCGATCCGGACTCGGTCGCACCGCTCACCGCGTTCGCGCAGAAGGTCGACGACGATGAGCTACGCTGCGAGGCGCTGTACGCGCTCGGCGAGGTCGGTGACGCAGCGGCTCTCGAGGTCGTGCGCGCGTACGTCGAATCCGAGGATCCTCACGAGCGCCGCATCGCGAACGACGCAGTGATCAAGATCAACCAGCGAGTCGCGGCCGCGCCCAACACGCAGCCGTCGCTCCTCGAACTCGAGAAGGTTCTCGGTCCCAGGCGCCCCTAGGCGTCTGGCAGTGCCGGAGTGGTGAAATTGGCAGACACGCCGGACTCAAAATCCGGTGGAGGCGACTCCGTGTCGGTTCGAGTCCGACCTCCGGCATGCCCCGCTGCGAGTGGACCGCTCGCATCAGCAAGGCGAAACTGAGTTAAGGAGAGAGAGAGGATGGCGAACGTCAAGGAAATATCCGACGCCGTGTTCAAGGCCGAAGTGCTCGATTCGAAGGTGCCGGTGCTCGTCGATTTCTGGGCGCCCTGGTGTGGCCCGTGTCGCGCGATCGCGCCGGTCGTCGAGGAGCTAGCCGGCGAGTACCAGGGACGTGCGAGCTTCGTCAAGATCAACGTCGACGACCACCAACAGGCCGCCACGACCTACGGGGTACGTAGCATCCCCAACCTGCTCCTGTTCAAGAACGGCCGGGTCGCCCAGCAGATCGTGGGCGCCGTCGCCAAAACCAAGCTCACCCAAGCGATCGACGCCGTTCTGGTCTGAGGTCAGGGGTCGCCCATGCTCGACGTCATGCGCCGCCATGCCAGCTCGTGGGTCGTCAAGGTCATCCTTGGCGTGATCACGCTGGTGTTCATTTTCTTCATGGGCGGGGGCGGACAGCTCACCGGCGGAGGGGCCGAGGTCGCCATGGTGGACGACCACGAGATCACGCTGGCCGATTTCCAGCGCGCTCAGAGTCGCAATCAGGCTCTTGCCCAGGAGCAGTACGGCGAACGGCTCACACCCGAGCTGATGCGCCTGCTCGACATCCCGGCGATGAGCCTGTCCCAGCTCGTCGATCAGACCGTGCTCGAGACCGAGGCTCAGCGATTGGGGCTCCGCGTGCCCGACGACACGCTCCGGCTGGAGATCCGGGAGATCGGGGCTTTCCAGCGCGAGGGTCAGTTCTCACCGGCAGCGTACCGAGCGGCCCTCGAACGGCAGGGCATGACGCCGGCCGTTTTCGAGGGGATGCTGCGTCAGGACCTGATGGTCGAACAGCTGGTCGACGTCGTTCGGCGCGGCGTTCATGTAACCGAGCGCGAGGCCTTCGACGCCTATGCCCGCGATGCCGAGGCCATCGTCCTCGAGTACGTCAAGGTGGCGCGCGAGAAGCTCCTGCCCGAAGTCACCATCGACGAGGCGGCGGTGACGGCCTTTTTCGATGCCCATCAGGAGGAGTATCGGATCCCCGAGGCCGTGCGACTTCGTTATCTCGCCTACGACCCCGCGTCCTTCGCCGATCCGAAAGCGGTATCGGAAGAGGAGGTCGAGGAGTACTACGAGCTCAACCGCGAAACCGAGTTCACGAGCGAGGAAACCATTGGCGCGCGCCACATTCTCAAGCGCGCCGGGGCCGACGCCGACGCGGAGGTCAAGACCAAGACCCGGCAGGCGATCGAGAAGATCGCTGAGCGCCTGGCCAGCGGCGCCGACTTCGAACAGATTGCACGCGAGGAATCCGAGGACCCCGGCAGCGCCACCCAAGGCGGAGATCTGGGAAGCTTCGGCCGGGGGCGCATGGTCCAACCCTTCGAGGAAGCGGCCTTCGCGCTGCAACCCGGGCAGATCAGCGGCGTGGTCGAGAGCGACTTCGGCTACCACATCATCCGCGTCTATGAACGCAAGCCCGGGGGCAGCGCGCCGTTGGAGGAAGTCCGCGAGAAGATCGGCAAGAAGCTCGCGGAAGAACAATCCACCGCCGATGCGTTCGATGCAGCCGCTGCCGACGCGCTGGCGGTGCGCGAGGGAGCCGAGCTCGAAAAGATCGCCAGCAGCCGAAGCCTTACCGTCAAAGCCACGCCTCCGCTGAGCCGTGGTGGCATCGTCCCCGACATTGGCACCGCGCCCCAGCTCATCGAAGCCGCGCTCGCCCTGAAGGATAAGAAGGACGTGACCGATCCGATCGCGGTGGCCGGCAAGCATTACGTCGTGCAGCTCGAGGAACGCATCGACAGTTTCGTGCCGACCCTCGCCGACGTGCGAGAGAAGGTCGAGGAGGCCTACCGCAAGGAGCAGGCCACCGAGCTGGCGCGCGGTAAAGCAACGAGCGCGATGGACGAGCTCAAAGCGGGCAAGACGCCGGGTACGCTGAGCGAGGCCTCCGGCTATGAGGCGGGAGAGACCAAGGAGTTCACGCGACGAGGCGGATTCGTACCCGGCTTGGGAAACGTGCCCGGGCTCAAGGAACTGGCGTTTCAGTCAGCACAGGCTGAAGTGCTGCCGCGTGCGTTCGTGTTCGACGGCAACGCCTACGCATTCGTCGTCAAAGAGCGTAAGCCGGCCGAGCGCGAAGAGTTCGACAAGGTTAAAGAGTCGCGCGTCGCGGCCCTGCGGCGCACGCGCGAGCAGGCCGCCGTCGTCCGATTTGTCGGCGAGCTACGGAAGCGGACCGAGATCGTCTACAATCAGGCGTTGCTCGAGCAGATGATGCCACAGCAGACGGCGTCAGCCGCGCCGTAGAGCCTCCCAGGCCTCATCGACCGATTCGACCGGCGTTGCCTCGAGCCCGGCCTCGGGCGCGGCCTGCTTGAGGCTGGATCGTGGCAACAGGATACGGCGGAAGCCGAGGCGCCCCGCCTCGCGTACCCGGGCGCGGGCCTGACTGACCGGCCTCACCTCACCGGTCAAACCCACCTCGCCCAGCACCACCAGATCCGTGGGCAGCGGGCGGTCGACGAAGCTCGATGCCAGACAAGCGACCACCGCCAGGTCGGCGCCCGGATCGTCGACGCGGACTCCTCCTACGGTGCTCACGAACAGATCGTGGCTGATCATGGCCAGCCCGAGCCGTTTCTCCATGACCGCTGCGAGCATCACGACCCGGCCATGGTCGATGCCGAGCGCCACACGCCGCGCGCTTCCCGGGTTGGTAGCGGCCACCAGCGCTTGGACTTCCACCAGCATGGGGCGACTGCCTTCGATGCAGGAGGTGACGACCGAGCCGGGCGCGGCGCGGCGGCCGGCGCCCATGAACGCCTCGGAGGGATTCTCGACGTCGCGCAGACCGCCGGCGAGCATATCGAATACGCCGATCTCGCCGCTCGGGCCGAAGCGATTCTTCACCGCACGCACGATTCGGAAGACGTGGTTTTTCTCGCCCTCGAAGTAGAGAACCGTATCCACCATGTGCTCGAGGACGCGCGGGCCGGCGATGAAGCCTTCCTTGGTAACGTGTCCGATCAGCACCAGAGCGCACTCCTGCTCCCGAGCCGCAAGGAGCAGCTCGGCGCTGGCCTCGCGCAGTTGCGAGACCGAGCCGGGCGCGGATTCGACGCGTGGCGAGTAGACGGTCTGGATCGAATCGACCACGGCAACCGAGGGCCGGCTCTCCCGGATCGCCGCCACGATGGTCGGCGTGTCGGTCGCACCCAGCGCGAGAATACGTCCGGTCTGAAGCCCCAGCCGGTCGGCGCGCAGTCGAATCTGCGAGACCGCTTCTTCGCCCGCCACGTAGAGGACCGGACGGTCGGCTACGACTCCCGCCGCCAACTGGAGCGCGAGCGTCGATTTGCCAATGCCGGGATCCCCGCCCAGCAGAACCGCTCCGCCGGGGACCAAACCGCCTCCCAGCACCCGGTCCAGCTCGGCCGAGCCGGTAGCGATCCTGGCCGCCTGTCGGTCTCCAGCAACCGTCTCCAGCGCCACCGGCACGGTGGCAGGCCGCGCTCCAGACAGTTGCCGGGCGGCTGGCCCCGACGTGGCCCCGACGGCCTCTTCCACGAAGGTGTTCCACTGCTGGCAGGCTGGGCAGCGGCCAAGCCACCCGCTGCTGCGGTGACCACAGTCCTGGCAAACGAAAACGGTGCGCTTGCTCGCCATAGTTTGCGACCCAGTGACTAGCCAGACTGGTCAACCTCGATACACGCCGATCAGGTTGACTACGAACCGCCGCGCCCTCTATCTAACGTGCGCGGGCGGGTGGGGACCATGTCGCGGGTGGAATCAAAAGCCGAGGAGGTACTGCACGAGCCCCTCGCGCAGGCCGCCGCCGCCGAGCTCGGGCAAATCCGCGCGCGCGGGCTCTCCCGGTTCCTACGCGAGATCGAAACCGCGCAGGAGCCCGTTGTCCGCATCGGCGGGCGCGAGCTGTTGCTGCTTTGCTCGAACAACTACCTGGGGCTGGCCAACCACCCCGAAGTCGTCGCCGCGGCGCGCGCCGCGCTCGAACGCTACGGGGCGAGCGCGGCCTCGTCCCGTCTGATCTCCGGTCACATGAGCCCGCATGCCGAGCTGGAGCAGCAGCTCGCTCGCTGGAAGGGCTGCGCCGCCGCCCTCACCTTCTCCACCGGCTACCAGGCCAACATCGGCGTGATCACCTCGCTCGTCGCGCGCGACGACGTCGTCATCAGCGACGCCCTCAACCATGCCAGCATCATCGACGGCTGCCGGCTCTCCCGAGCGACGACCGCGGTCTACCGCCACAATGACATGGAGCATCTTCGGGATTTGCTCCGCGACCACCGCGCCGCGCGCCGCCTGCTCGTGCTGACCGAGGCCGTGTTCTCGATGGACGGCGACCGCGCCCCGCTCGCCGAGATCGCGGCTCTCGCCAAGCGGCACGGCGCCTGGCTCATGGTCGACGAAGCGCATTCGACCGGTGTCTTCGGTCCGCGTGGCGGCGGGCTGGCCGCCGAGCTGGGCCTGACCGACGCGATCGACGTTCACGTGGGAACCCTCGGCAAAGCGCTCGGCAGCTTCGGAGCGTACGTCGCCGGTTCCCGCGCGCTCATCGAGCTGCTCGTCAACCGCGCCCGTTCGTTCATCTTTACCACCGGCCTTCCCCCCGCCGCCGCAGCCGCGGCGACGGCCGCGATCCGGATCGCCGAGCGCGAGCCCGCGCGTGCCCGGACCCTCCTCGAGCACGCGCGCCGGCTCGGATCGCGGCTGCGCGCAGCCGGGCTCGAGATCCCGCATCTGGACAGCCAGATCCTGCCGGTCATCATCGGTTCCGCCGAGCGAGCGGTCGCCGTGGCCAGCCACCTTCTCGAGCACGGGATCTACGTCGCGGCCATCCGGCCCCCGACCGTCCCGCCCGGCACCTCGCGGCTGCGCGTGAGCCTGATGGCCACCCACACCGACGAGCAACTGGAGGCCGCGGCGGCGGCGATCGGCGATGCGGTCACGAGTTGCAACGGATGAAGCGGTACCAGGAAGCCGACCACCGCTTTCTCTGGCACCCGTTCACCCAGGCCGACGAATGGCTCGGCTACGAGCCGCCCGTCATCGAGCGAGCCGAGGGTTTCTTCCTGTACGACACCGAGGGCCGATCCTACGTAGACGGCGTCTCTTCGCTCTGGTGCAACGTGCACGGACACGGTCACCCCCGCATCGTCGCTGCGATCAAGGATCAGCTGGACCGGCTCGCTCACAGCACCCTGCTCGGCCTGAGCCACGTTCCCGCCATCGAGCTCGCACGCCGCCTGGTCGAGATCACGCCGGCCCCTCTCACCCGTGTTTTCTACTCGGACTCCGGTTCGACGGCGGTCGAGATCGCGCTGCGCATGGCGTTCCAGTACATGCGCCAGAGCGGTCGCGAAGAGCGGACGAGGTTCATCACGCTAGTCGACGGCTATCACGGTGACACGCTCGGCTCGGTGAGTCTGGGGCGTTCCTGGCCGTTCCACATCGGCTACGAGCCGATCACGTTCGAGGTGCTCAAGTTCGATCCGCCCTTCCTCTGTCCGCCGATCAGCGGCAAGGGCCCCTGCGATCCCGACTCTCTCGAACGCGCGAGCGACGAGAGTCTCGGCCGCTTGGAAGGTTCGCTCGAACGGCACGGCAAGACGGTGGCCGCGATCGTGGTCGAGCCGTTGGTGCAAGGAGCCGCCGGCATCTGGCCGCAGCCGGTCTCGTTCCTCCGCCGGCTGCGCGAGCTGTGCGATCATCACGGGATCCTGCTCGTTTGCGACGAAGTGGCGACCGGCTTCGGGCGCACCGGCACCATGTTCGCGGTCGAGCCGGCGGGCATCTCGCCCGACATCCTCTGCCTGGCGAAGGGGCTGACCGGGGGCTACCTGCCGCTGGCGGCAACGCTGGCCACCGAACGGATCTTCGACGCGTTTCGTGGCGCCTATACCGACTACCGCGCCCTGTTCCACGGCCATACCTACGGCGGCAATCCGCTGGGCTGCGCCGCGGCGCTGGCCAGCTTGGACGTGTTCGCCGAGGAACAAACCCTCGAACGGTCCCGACGGCTCGCAGCGTGTTTGGCCGGCGCGCTTGACCGCCACATCGCTCCGCTCGACCACGTGGGCCCGGTCCGGCAGGTCGGCTGCATGGTCGGCTTCGATCTTGTCGCCGATCCCGCTTCCGGCGAACGCTACCCGGCCGGCGAGCGCCGCTGTCACCGCGCCGTGCTCGCGGCGCGGGAGGAAGGTGTGGTCGTTCGTGGCCTCGGCGACACCATGGTCCTCATGCCACCGCTGGCGATGCCCGCCGATTTGGTCGAGAGCTTGGTGGCATCCGTCGCACGCGCGATCGTCACGGCAACTGAGAATGGGGTCAGGTCTAATTTTTTGCTTGCGTCTCCATACTTGGCAAGCGTTTCGCGAAGCATTAGACCTGACCCCATTCTCATCACCGGCACCGACACGGGCACGGGCAAGACGTTGGTGGGATGCGCGTTGGTCGCGGCGCTGCGCGCGCGGCGCCTGCGTGTCAGCGTCTACAAGCCGGTCGAAACCGGTTGCGCGGAGGTAGCAGGTCGGCTGGTCGCCGAGGACTGCGTCCGGCTGGCTGCCGCGGCTGGGGAGGTTCGGCGGGCCTCCGAGGTCGCGAGCTATCGGTTCGAGCTGCCCGCAGCTCCTCTGGTTGCAGCCGAGGCCGCCGGCACGACGATCGACCCGGCGCGGCTCGTCGCCGACTTCGGCCGGCTGCTGAGTGCCGGCACCGACGTGGTCGTCGTCGAGGGCGCCGGCGGACTCATGGTTCCGATCGCCGAGGGCTTCACGTACCTCGACCTCGCGCGCCGGCTCGATCTCCCGGTCTTGTGCGTGGTCGGCTCCCGATTGGGCTGCATCAATCATGCCCTGCTCACGCTGGGAGCGATCGAGAGGGCAGGTCTGCGCTCGCCGGGTTACGTGGTGAACTGCGTGGAGGCCGGCGAGCACGCGCTCGTGGCCGCTCGCTCGAATCGGGCCACGATCGCGCGCTTCACGAGCGCGCCAGATCTCGGCTTGTTCCCGTTCGTCGCGCTCGAGCTACGCGAGGATCATCCGCACCTCGGAAGGCTCGCCGAAGATCATATCGCGCTGGATCGGATCTTCGCGAAATGGGGTCAGGTCTAATTTTCGCGTGACGCTCGCCAGTTCCGATGGGTACAGCGAAAATTAGACCTGACCCCATTTCCGTCGCCACGCAGCGAGCGCGGCATCACGGACCGCGGCCAACGGCACGCCGGTCTGTCGCGCAATCGCGGCTATATCCTCGAACTCGGGCTCGGCGGTTTCGGTTCCGTCGGGGCGGCGGACGATCTTGAGAGTGATCTCACCGTGGGTGGTTTCCACCGTTTCGCTTCGGCGCGGCAGCACCATCCGGCGCACGGCGCGGTAGCGCAGCCCGATCGTGCTCGACTCGGCCAGCACACACCCCGCGACTCCTTCGAGCCGGCCTAGGTCGCAGAGCACACTCAGTCGCGTGCCGAGCCTACCCTTCTTCATCTGCACGGGCACGATCGTGACGTCGCGCGTGCCGATGCTGCGCAAGCGCTCAGCGAGATAGGCGAGCGCGGCCGGACTCATGTCGTCAACGTCCGCTTCGATGAGCACGACGTTCTCTTCGTCGGTTGCATCGGCGGTCCCGAGCAAGACGCGCAGCACGTTGGGCCGGTCGGCGAGCCTACGCGTGCCCGCGCCGCAGCCGGCGGCCTCGCACACGAACGTCGGACGCAGCGGGCGAGCGAGAGCCTTGAGAATCGCGGCGCCCGTCGGTGTGACGAGCTCGCCCTCACCGTCGCCGGCGATCACTTCGAAACCGCTCAGCAACTCGACCGTTGCGGGAGCCGGAACCGGCAGCCGGCCATGCTCGGTGTCGACGTAGCCGCTGCCGCTCGGCAGCGGCCCGACGAAGCACGCATCGATGGCGAGGGCATCGAGACACCACGCGACCCCCACGATGTCGATGATCGAATCCACGGCTCCGACCTCGTGAAAGTGAACGCGCTCCGCGGGAACCCCGTGGATCTTCCCCTCAGCGCGCGCAAGCACCTCGAAGATGCGCCGCGCCCGATCGGCCGCGCCGGCAGGCAAGCCGCGGCGCTCGGCCTGGTCGATGAGCGAGCGAATGTCCGACCAATCGCGATGGTGAGCAGCCACTGATTCGATCTCGACGCGCAGATGCGCAGCGTGCATGCCGCCGACCTCCACCCGTTCGAGACCAACGCGATAGCCACCGATGGACAGATGCTCGAGCGCGCGCGTCAGCGCGTCCGCATTCAGTCCTCGATGGCGTCCCGCATCGAGCAACGCGGCGAGCGTCATGTCGCCACTGATCCCCGAGGGCGCGTCGAAGTACGCGACTCTCAAACCCAGATTTCCTTTACTCGATTGGTTCGCGATGGTAGCATCCCGCGTTCGGCGAGCCCAAAGGGCGCGCCATGGTGGAGCCGCGAGCGTGAAATCCTACAGCCTAGACCACCTCCGGACGTTCGAACGCCTCCTTCACAGCCAGCGCAAGGGTTTGCTGCAGGACGTGGAACGTACCGTCAGCACGATGACCGAGCAGGACGAGTCGTTCGCCGACCCGGCCGACCGCGCGAGCTGGGAGAGTGAGGCCAACCGCGACCTGCGCATCCGAGACCGGGAGCGCAAGCTCGTGGAGAAGATCGATGAGGCGCTCGCGCGCATCGCCGACGGAACCTTCGGCGAGTGTGAAGAGTGCGGCGAGATGATCTCGATCGGTAGGCTCAAGGCGCGTCCGGTGACGACCCTGTGCATCCAGTGCAAGGCGGAGCAGGAGCGCCAGGAAAGCAAGCCAAACCACTTGCACTAGGCGAGCGGCACGGGCCGGGGCAGTAGCTCAGTTGGGAGAGCACCACGTTCGCAACGTGGGGGTCGGGGGTTCGAATCCCCTCTGCTCCACCACTTCATTGTCCAGCGAACCGACGTCCACACTTTGAGCGGCACACATCGCGTGATCTTCCCCGCGCTTTGCGAGTGATCGCACACGGCAGCGCTGCTCCGGAGACTCGAGCACCTCGACGAAATCACCGAATTCCCTGTCGCGTCTCTCGGCGCGAGAATCGTGTCCACACTTTGCGAAGCTAGTGGTCTGATTCACGCTGTTGGGGCATTATGAAGGGCGAGCCTCGCCCGCCCGACTTTCTCGATGATTTCCTGAGCGGTCTTTCTCCAAATGAACGGCTTCGGGTCGTTGTTGTGCTGCGCAACGTACTGAAGAACCGCATCGATCAGTTCCGGCACGCTGGCGAAGACACCGCGACGCAGCCGCTTCTCGTCGAGGTCACGGAAAAATCTCTCGATGACGTTCAGCCGAGCTGATTCTCAACGAAACCTGGCAATTTGTGTACGAGTACTCGACACCCACGGCGACACACGCCGCCACAACACCGGACCCGACCCGGTTTGCCATCGCCTCTGCCGGCTCCCACCGAACACCTGCCGCTGTAACCCTCGAATCCGGCCGATTCTGCCCCGAGGCGGTAGCTGGAGCAGCACCCAAGCGCCGCTCGGGTCGCCGAGCAATGCCGCCAGTTCAGGCCGCCATGCCTTGCTGCGAGCACGCCGAACACGATAGCGCTCGGTTGGCCGCTAGCCGCCTCGCCTGCGCGGCCCGCTTCGCCGCCTCTAAGTCCGCAGGGATCTCCGTTCCGA
>CAZKRI010000098.1:0-50106 GCA_964555245.1 uncultured Myxococcales bacterium | reverse complement strand
CGAGCAGAACGGTCGCGACGTGCAGAGCAACGTTGGTGAGATGGAATGCCCAGGCTCCTCCGGCTCCGAGGGCGTGATCGAGCCAGAGGCTGGCGTAGCGCACGGGTCGGTAGGGCAGCCAGCGGCCGCCGATCCAGGCCGCGTAGAGAAAACCGCTTGCCTGACGAGTTCCAGTTACCATAATCTCCAGAGTCGGACGTTGGAAAACCGGGCTAATTGTTCCTAGCCACGCCGTGGGTGGCGACGTCTTCGACCGTTTCGGCGTTGATGCCGCCGTCGACCACGATGTCGATCGGATGGTTGCCGGCGTCGATCCAGGCGCGTAGCTCCGCGATCTTGGGCAGCGTCTCGCGGATGAAGCTCTGGCCGCCGAAGCCGGGGTTCACGGTCATCACCAGCACCTGGTCGACGAGCGGCAGCACCGGGCGGATCGCGGCGGCGGGTGTGGCGGGGTTGAGCGCGACGCAGGCGCGCACTCCACGGTCGCGGATCTGCTGCAGCACGCGGTGCAGGTGCACGCAGGCTTCCACGTGCACGCCGAGCGCCGTGGCGCCCGCGCCGACGAACGCGTCGATCAGCTCGCCGGGGCGCTCCACCATCAGGTGTACGTCCATCGGCAGCGAGCTTGCCTGCGCGATCGCGCGCACCACGTCGGGGCCGATCGTCAGGTTCGGCACGAAGTGGCCGTCCATCACGTCGAGGTGGATCCAGTCGGCGCCGGCGGCCTCGGCCGCGCGCACCTCTTCGGCCAGGCGACCGAAATCCGCCGACAGGATCGACGGCGCGATGCGGAACTTCTTCGTCTCCGCGCCCTGGCTGCTCTGCGATCCGCGCACGCCCACACTATAGGAAAGAGCCGTTCCTCGTGCGCGGCTCGAGCGCCTTGCAGCTTCCGGTCTCGCAGTCGGAGGTCCGTCCGGTCAGGCGCAGGCGGTTGCGCGCGAAGGTCCGATACGCCAGATCCGCCAGTCGCCGCAGCCCCGGCCAGCGCGTCGGCGCCAGCAGCCAGCCGAGACCGACGGCAGCGTAGGCGCGGCGGAACACCTCCACGCCTTCGACGACGGTTCCGTCGGGCAGCACGCCGTGGATGCGCGCCATCACCGTCTCGGCGTCGAGTCCATAGGCGGCGGGATCGAAGTCGGCGGCGACGATGTCTTCGAACGCGATGCGCCCGCGACCGCGATCACGCTTCTCGAGCAGGCGGATCTCGCGCGAGCAGAGCGGACAGTCGCCGTCGTACAGGACTTTGATCTGCCAGGATCCGCTCATCTCGTCCCTCCCATGCGCTCGGTGAAGTCCCAGGAGACGAGGGTCTCCGGCTCGATCTCAAGCGCCGTCTCCTGCTCGACTCTGGACAGCAGGAAGCGCGCGAGGCGCGACTCCGAGCTCCCCAGGTAGCGCTCGATCAGAGTGTGCAGGATCTCGGCGCCGTGTTCATCGTGCAGTGTGACGCGGCCCCGGCCGCGGACGCCAAGGTAGGGCGGTGCTTCCACGGACACCTCGAAGGCACAGCGCGGATCTCGGCGGAACATGTTCGCGACGGATGCCGTCGCCTGCGTCGCACACCAGAGCTTGCCATCGAGCGGAACGAACCAGAGCGAGGCCAGCACGGGATGGCCGGAGGATCCGTTGCCGGCCAGGCGGATCGGCACACGCGTCTCTCGCAGGAAAGCCGCGACCTGTTCGCCAGACCAGGGGCCCTTGGGCTTCATGGGGTCTTCATCCTTCGCTCCTGCTGGCGAAATCCGAGCAGCGCGACCCTCTGCTCCAGATCCTCCAGCGACTCGATGTGCTCCACGGCGTCGGGCAGCGCGACGTCGCTCGCGCCCGCGCCACCGATCCAGACGCGAACTTCGTCTGGCAGACCGGCCCGAAGCGCTCGAACTGTACGCGTCGCCTGCGCCTTGGGCAGCGCTACCAGACCGACGACCAGGGCGGCTGCGCCTGAGCTTTCCACCGCGCCGAGCAGATCCTCGACAGGGATGTCGACACCGAGGTAGAGCGTGTTGCCGCCGGCGCCGAGCGCCGTGAGCGCCGCCATCAGCAGACCGAGCTCGTGTCGCTCGCCGGTCGGCGTGCCGAAGACGATGCGCGGTCCCAGCAGCGAGATCGCCGTCGGCTGCAGCGCGGCGCCGAGCATCGAGCGAAGTACGCCGCTCGCCAGGTGCTCGACCGCGATCCCCATCTGTCCGTCCACCCAGCGTTGGCCGATCTCGAGCAGCAGCGGGCACGCCACCTCGCGCGCGAAGCGCTGGGGGCCCAGCGTGCACAGCTGCAACGCGAGCAACCGCTGCGACTCGGCCGCATCGAGACGGCCGAGCGCCGACAGGATCTCGTCGCGCGAGCCGGTCGGGTGCGTTGCACTGCTGGCCGACCTGCGCCGCAGCTCCGCCAGCTCGAGGCGCGCGACGTGTCCGATGCGGTGGCCCGCGTCGATGGCCGCCTTCACCAGCCGGAGCCGCTCGAGATCGGCGGCGCGGTAGCGCCGGGTTCCCCCGGGAGTGCGCAGCGGCTTCACCACGTCGTGCCGACGCTCCCAGGCGCGCAGCAGCTCGGGTGACAGACCCGTGAGTCTCGCCGCCGCGCGCAGCGGATAGGTTGGCTCCTCCGTGTGGGGCTTCGCTTCGTGCTTCGACCTGGCCACGCAGCTAGTCTAGATGAACCAAAGAGAATGTCCAGATTTTATATTGACAAATATATCCTCATGTCTCAGTTTGTCGGACGCCCGGCCAGCGAGGCCGAGCAAGGGAGGTCGTCATGCTCTCGAGCCGCGCCGCCATGTCCCTGATCAACGTCGCGGGCGGGATCGCCGTCCTGGGCAGCTACGCGTTTTGCCTGGGCACCCATCCGGACCCGGGCGCCTTCTGGGGGGGAGTTCCGGACGGCCTGCGCCCGGTGTACACGATCAACATGTTCCTGGCCGCGGCGGGCTACTTCGCGTTCACGTATTTCCTGATGTACCGGCTGAAGCCCGCGACGGACACTGCCGGCGGTCCTGGCCTGGGCGTGTTCAACCTGCTCTACCTGCTGATCCTGCTGCCGTCCGCGCTGTGGATGCCGCTCACCTTCGCGATGCTCGACGCGCCGAGCGAGGGGCTCTGGGCGGCGATCCGGCTCACGCTGGCCGCGGTCGCGATCGGCTCGCTCGGCCTGCTCGTCGGCCTGCTGATCGTGCGGCCGCGCACACCTTCTTTGTCGCACAAGCTCGCCGTCGCCGGCAGCCTCGCGTTCTGCATGCAGACGGCGGTCCTGGATGCGCTGGTCTGGCCGGCATACTTCCCGGTGTAGCGGCGATGCGCACGGCAAGCAGGCTTTCCGGCATCGAGCTCTCCGATTGGCGGGGCGCAAAGGTACGACTGGCCGACCTCTGGAAGGATCGGCCGGTCGTGCTCGTGTTCATCCGTCACTTCGGTTGACTGTTCTGTCGCGAGCAAGTCGCGCAGTTGTGCGACCGGATCGACGATATTCGCGCGCTCGGGGCGGAGCTCGTGATCGTGGGCAACGGAGGCCCGAGCTTTGCCGCAGCCTTCCGCGAGGATTTCGCGCTAGCTGGTCCGCTGCTGTTGGACCCGGAGCTGCGGGCGTATCGCGCCGCGGGTCTGCGGCGCGGTCGCGTCGAGCTGCTCTCACCCAGGCTCCCGCTCCATGCAGTGCGGGCTGTTCTCTCGGGTGCTCGCCAGTCCGGCGTGCAGGGCGATCCCTGGCAGCTGGGAGGCGTCTTCGTGATCCGACCCGGAGGGGAGAGCTCTCGTACCGCTACGTGAGCCGCGAGGCCGGAGACCATCCGGGCATGGACGAGATCGTCGCCGCGCTCCAGCCAGACGCCGAGCCCGTGCGCGAGTCCGTGGAGACCTTCGGTCCCGAGCGCTGGCTCGGCCGCGTGCTGAGCCGGATCGTCGATCCCTTCATCATCTCGTCCTTCGATCGCACGGGCTTCCGGATCCACCGCCTGGCCTTCCGCGCCGACGATCTGGACGTCGATCTGTCGGGCAGGCGCTGTCTCGTCACCGGCGCGAACTCCGGGATCGGCTACGAGACCGCCCTGGCGCTCGCGGATCTGGGAGCCGACGTCGTGCTGCTCTGCCGCAGCCGCGAGCGGGGCGTGCAGGCTGCGGACCAGATCCGCAAGCAGACCGGAAACGCGCGCGTCTCGCTCGAGCAGGTCGACCTGTCGGACCTGGGCTCGGTGCGCGGAGTGGCTACGCGGCTGTCCTCAGGACCCGTCGACGTGCTGGTGCACAACGCGGGTGTGCTCCCGGACGCGCGCGCAGAGACCGACGACGGACTCGAGCTGACCTTCGCCACGCACGTGGTCGGCCCCTTCCTGCTCACCCGCCTGCTGCGCCCCAACCTGGAGAGCTCGCCCGACGCGCGCGTGATCTGGGTCTCGTCCGGCGGGATGTACACACGACGACTACAGCTCGTGGATCCGAACTGGATCGGGCGCGCGTACGACGGCGTCGTCGCCTACGCGGAGACCAAGCGCGCCCAGGTGGTGCTGGCGGAGCTGTGGGCCGAAGAGCTGCGCGGGAGCAGCGTCGTGGTCAACGCGATGCACCCCGGCTGGGCCGACACGCCCTCGGTAAAGACGTCCCTCCCGCGCTTCCACCGCATCACGCGCAACATCCTGCGCACTCCCGCCGAAGGCGCCGACACCGTCGTGTGGCTCGCCGCGTGTCCGCGCGCGCACGAGTGGACCGGTCGCTTCTTCTTCGACCGGGAGCAGCGCCGCACCCACCTGCTGCCCTTTACAACGGAAGGCCAGGAGGACCGCAAAGCGCTCTGGCAGCTGTGCGAGCAGCTCTGCGCGGAGCACTCCCGACGATGATCGGAGTGTTTTTCGAACCCTACACCGTCTCGCGTGCCGCACGCCGCCCTGCGCTGCGCGCGCGCTCTACGTCCTGCGCCAGCGTGCGCGAGGCTATGTAGAAGTGCAGCGCCGACCAGATCAGGAGCGACGAGACGATCATCAGCGCCCAGCGCAGCGAGTCGGCTCCGTAGCGCGGCTCGAGCGCGTCGCTGAGCGCTCCGGTCGTGAGCGGGCCGAGCGCGAGCCCGATGATGTTGATCACGAAGAGCAGCACGGCGGCGGCGGTGGCGCGCATCTTCGGTGTGGCCAGCGACTGCGTGATCGCGAAGGCGGGCGCCTGGTACATGAGCCCGAGCCCGGTGGGAACGACCAGGAGCGCGAGGGTGAGCGCCGTGCTCGAGGTCGCGTAGATCAAGAGCGAGAACGGCGCTGCGACGGCCATCGCGATCGCGGGCACCAGGGCTCGCCCGCGCGGGTTGCTCTCTCCCCAGCGGTCGGCGAACACACCGCCCAGGTAGCTTCCGATTCCACCGCCGACGCCGATGATCAACGCCAACCACGAGCCGACCTCGCCGCTGCTCATCTGGTGCGTGCGAATCAGGAACGACGGCACCCAGTTGATCACCGAGTAGCCCACAAAGGCGTACAGACCCGAGGCGAGCGACAGGTGGCGGAAGGTCGGCGCGCTCCACAGGAACCGGACCACCTCGAGCGCCGTCGGCGTGTCGCGGTCGCTCTCCAGTCCCTCGGAATGCCCGCGCGGCGGCTCGCGCAGCGTGGCGGCCACGACCGCGGCCGCGAGCACCCCCGGCAATCCGACGACGAGGAATGCCGTGCGCCAGCCGAGACTCTCGTTCAGCCAGCCGCCCGCGAGGAACCCGACGAGGATCCCGAAGGGCACGCCGAGCGAGAAGATCGCGAGCGCAGTCGCGCGCCGCTCCGGCGGGAAGTAGTCGGAGATCAGCGAGTGCGCCGGCGGGCTGCCGCCCGCTTCGCCGACGCCGACACCGACGCGGAAGGCGAGCAGGCTGCCGAAGCCCGCGGCGGTTCCGCACAGCGCCGTCATTCCGCTCCAGAGCGCGAGGCAGACGGTGATCACCCACTTGCGCGACACGCGATCCGCGAGCCGCGCGATCGGCACGCCGAGCGTCGCGTAGAAGAGTCCGAACGCGGTGCCGGAGAGCAGGCCGAGCTGCGTGTCCGTGAGCAGGAGGTCTGCCTTGATCGATGGCAGCAGGATCGCGAGGATCTGCCGATCGACGAAGTTCACCACGTACACGGCGCACAGCAGACCGAGCGCGTAACGCAGGTATGCGGGCGAAAAGGTCTGGCCAGTCATGCGCGCATCGTAAGGCTTCTGCTGGCCGGCCTGCTCTGCGTCGCTTCGATCGGAGCCTACGCGGACGATGTCGCTCGCGGGGACTCGGCGTGGGCGAGCCGCGCGGAGGGGGAACGAGACGGACGTCCGCTGCCCGGCCCGATCGAGGACGCGGTGGGCTCCTACGAGCGCGCGTTCGCCGAGCGTCCCCAGAGCCTGGCAGCGTGCTGGAAGCTGGTCCGCGCGCTCTACTTCGCGGGCTACTTCGTCGCGTCGGACCCGGCGGACTCGCGCCGCCGCTTCGAGCGCGCCCAGCAGATCTCCGAGCAGGGACACGATCTGCTCGCGCAGCAGGTCGGCGCCGGCGTACGACTCGATGAGCTTGCGCCCGACTCGATCCGCGCGCGTCTGGCTGCGACGGGCTTCGAGCGCAGCGACGTGGCACGGTTCTACTTCTGGTCCGCGGTCGACTGGGGAGCCTGGAGCCGCACGGTCGGCCTGCTGAGCGCGGTGCGACAGGGAGTGGCCAACCGGCTGTATCGCTACACGTCGATCGCGATTGCGCTCGAGCCCGACTATGAGGACGGCGGCCCGTTGCGTCTGATGGGCCGCCTGCACGCGGAGCTTCCCCGCGTGCCGTTCGTGTCGGCCTGGGTGGACCGCACGCAGGCGATGCCGCTGGTGGAGCGCGCCCATGCGCTCGCGCCGGCCAACGAGGGCAATCGCCTGCTGCTGGCGCTCACGCTGCTCGACCTGGTGCCCGAGCGTCGTGCCGAAGCGATCGCCTTGCTGAAGCAGGTCGAAGCACTGACGCCGCGCCCGTTCATGCGCATCGAAGACCTCGCCGTGCGCAAGCAGGCTCGCGAGAGACTCGCAGCAGCGCTGGCGGAGCGAAGCTGAGCGGGGCTGCGAGATGAGCCGCGGCCTGCACTGGTTCCGCAACGACCTGCGCCTGCAGGACAACAGCGCGCTCAACGCGCTTGCAGCGCGTGCGGAGGCGTGGCTGCCGGTGTTCGTGCTGGATCCCCGGATCAGCGCCGGTCCGCGTCGCTCGGCTGCGCGCACGCGCTTCCTGCTCGATTGCCTGGAACGCCTGGGTCGCGACCTTGCGAAGCGCGGCGTACCGCTGCTCGTGCGCGAAGGCCGTCCCGATCAGGTGCTGCCCAAGCTCATGCACGAAGCCGGTGCGAAGCTGCTCTCGTTCAACGCGGATGCCACGCCGTTCGCGCGCCGGCGCGATGCGGCGGTACAGCAGGCCGTCGAGCGCGGTGGCGGCCGGGTCGTGACGTGCCTGGATCACGTGGTGTTCGGAGCCAGCGACGTGCGCTCGGCGAGCGGCGGCGGCTACGCGGTCTACAGCCCGTACCGGAAGTCCTGGTGGAAGCGCTGGATGGAAGACCCGCGGCACGCCGCAAGACTTGCGCGTCTGCCAGCGCCGATCCCGGGCTTTTCGGCGGACGAGATCCGCGCGCGTCGGGATCTCGACCTCGACACCGTGGAGTGTGACGTTCCCACGGGCGGAGAGCAGGCAGCCGTTCGGCGCCTCGAAGGCTTCCTGGCAGGCGCGGCCGGGCGCTATCGCCAGGATCGCGACCGGCCCGACCTGGATGGAACCTCGCGACTCTCGCCGTATCTGCGTTTCGGCGCGATCTCCGTGCGGCAGTGCTTCGATCGCGCCGAGCTGGCCGCGCACGCCGAGCCCGCGTTGCAGCGCGGTGTCGCGAAGTGGCTGGACGAGCTGGTCTGGCGCGAGTTCTACTCCGCGATCCTGGAGCAGCATCCCCGGGTGCTGCGCGAGAGCTATCGGCGGGAGTACGATGCGCTGATCTGGAACGACGATCCGAAGGGCTTCGAGGCCTGGTGCGAGGGTCGCACCGGCTATCCGATCGTCGATGCGGGCATGCGGCAGCTCCGCGCGACGGGCTGGATGCACAACCGGGTGCGCATGATCGTGGCAAGCTTCCTGACCAAGGACCTGCTGATCGACTGGCGGGAGGGAGAGCGCTTCTTCTTCGAGCGCCTGGTCGACGGCGATCCCGCCTCCAACAACGGCGGCTGGCAGTGGGCGGCCTCGACCGGAACCGACGCACAGCCATACTTCCGGATCTTCAACCCGGTCGCGCAGGGCCGGCGCTGGGATCCCGAAGGCCGCTACGTGCGCCGCTGGGTCCCCGAGCTGCGCGACGTGCCCGACGCGAACCTGCACGCGCCAGGGGACGCCGCGCTGCCCCACGGCTACCCGCCTCCGCTGGTCGACCACGCCGTGCGGCGCGAGCTTGCCCTCGCGCGCTTCAGGAGCGCACGCCAGAGCGCGGTGCACACGTGAGCGCAGCCCCGTCAAGCGAAGCGCAACCGATTCGGCTGGGCGTCTCGTCCTGTCTGCTCGGGGAGCAGGTGCGTTTCGACGGCGGGCACAAGCGGGACCGCTTCGTCACGGACCTGCTGGGCAAGTTCGTCGAGTGGGTGCCGGTATGCCCGGAGGTCGAGGTCGGCATGAGCACGCCGCGTCCGGCGTTGCGGCTCGTGGGAGACGACGCTTCGGTGCGCATGGTCGAGATCAAATCCGGTATCGATCACACGCAGGCCATGCAGAGCTACGCGATCCGGCGCGTGCGCGCGCTCCGCGAGCTCGAGCTGTCGGGCTACATCCTGAAGAAGGACTCCCCGAGCTGCGGCATGGAGCGCGTGAAGATCTACCAGGCCAAGGGCATGGCGAAGCGCGATGGCCGCGGTCTGTACGCGTCCGCACTGCTGGAAGCGTATCCGCACCTGCCGATCGAGGACGAGGGCCGGCTGAACGATGCGCGGCTGCGCGAGAACTTCATCGAACGGGTGTTCGCCTACCGACGTGTTCGCGAGCTCTTCTCCGGGCGCTGGACCAACGGGCAGGTAGTCGCGTTCCACACCGCGCACAAGCTGCAGCTGATGGCGCACTCGACCGTCGCCTATCGTGAGCTCGGTCGCCTGGTCGCCGGCCTGAAGCGCTTGTCGCGGACTGACTTCCGCGAGCGCTACGAGAGCGGCTTCATGGCCGCGCTCGCGCAGCTCGCCACGCGCGGGCGCAACACCAACGTGCTGCAGCACGCCGCCGGGCATCTGAAGGAGCTGATCGATCCGGCCTCGCGCGGCGAGCTTTCGGAGCTGATCCACGACTATCGAAACGGGCTCGTGCCGCTGGTCGTACCGATCACGCTGATGGCGCACCACGTGAACCGCCACGACGTTGACTACCTGAAGGGGCAGCTCTTCCTCCAGCCGCATCCCAAGGAGCTGATGCTCCGCAACCACGTCTGAGGCGAGGCGATGCCCCTGCGCAGGCTCGTCACGGTTCCGGGATTCGCGCTCGCGTGGGCGCTCTGGCTGGCTGCTGCGCCGGTCTGGCTGCCGCTCGCGCTTGGCGTGGACGTCGTGCGTCGCAGTCGAGGCGTTGCACTGCGCAGTGCCGCGCTGGTCGCCGTATACCTGACCTGCGAGATCCTGGGCATCGCGGCGAGCGCTTCGCTGTGGCTGTGGCGGAGCATCGCGCGGCTCGACGCGGAGCGCTGGACCGATCTCCACTTCCGGCTCGAAGCGTGGTGGGGGGCGACGCTGTTCTACGCGGTGGTCCGGCTGTTCGGGCTGCGCCTGCAGGTCGACGGCGAGGCGGATCTCGCGCGCGGTCCCTATCTGCTGCTGCTGCGCCACGCGAGCAGCGGCGACACGCTGCTCGCCTCCGCGCTCGTGAGTCGGCCGCACGGGCTGCGGCTGCGCTACGTGCTCAAGCGGGAGCTGCTCTGGGACCCCTGCCTCGACATCGTGGGCAATCGCCTGCCCAACGTGTTCGTGGACCGCTACTCGGACGACTCGGCACGCGAGATCGGGCGCGTGCGGGAGCTTGCGCGCGGGCTTGGCGCGCGCGACGGCATCCTGATCTATCCCGAGGGCACGCGTTTCTCGCCAGAAAAGCGAGAGCGTGTGCTCGACAGCCTCCGCCAGGGCGACGATGCGAAGCTGCTCGACTACGCGAGATCGCTCGCCCTCGTGCTGCCGCCTCGGCCCGGTGGCATGCTCGCACTCCTGGACGCCGCTCCCGAGGCAGACGTGGTCGTCTGCGCGCACACGGGCTTCGAAGGCGCCGCGACGCTCGCGCAGATCTGGAGGGGAGCGCTGCTGCACCAGTTGATCCGGGTCGAGTTTCGTCGCATCCCGCGCAACGAGATTCCCGCGGGGCGCGACGCGAGAATCGCCTGGCTCCTCGAGGAGTGGCGACGCGTCGGCATGTGGGTCGAGAGGCAGCGGTGATTCGAGCGGAGCAGCGCGTCCTGTTGACCGGTGTGTCTGGCTACGTCGGCGGTCGGCTGCTTCCGCGGCTGGAGAAGCGGGGCCTGCGCGTGCGCTGCCTTGCGCGCCGGCCGGAGTTCCTGGCGGGACGGGTAGGGCCGGACACGGAAGTCGTAGCGGGCGACGTGCTGCGCGAGGAGACACTGCTCCCCGCGCTCGCTGGCGTGCATACGGCCTACTACCTGGTCCACGCGATGAGCAGCGCGAGCCCGGAAGGCTTCGAGGCGCAGGATCGACTGGGCGCACGGAACTTCTCGAACGCGGCCCGCGCGGCCGGTGTACGCCGGATCGTGTATCTGGGAGGCCTGGGAGACCAGGAGGCGGATCTGTCCCCGCATCTGCGCAGCCGCCACGAGGTGGGGCGCGTGCTGCGCGAGTCAGGCGTGCCCGTGATCGAGTTCCGGGCCTCCGTGGTGATCGGATCGGGCAGCCTCTCCTTCGAGATGCTCCGTGCGCTGGTCGAGCGACTTCCGGTGATGGTGACGCCGCGGTGGGTGCACGTCCGTGCGCAGCCGATCGCGATCGGCGACCTGCTCGCGTACCTCGAGTTCGCGCTCGACCTCGCGACGGACGAGAGCCGCATCTACGAGATCGGTGGAGCCGAGCGCGTCTCCTATGGCGAGCTGATGCGGGAATACGCGCGACAGCGAGGGCTGCGCCGCGTGATGATCCCGGTTCCGGCGCTGACGCCGCGCCTGAGCAGCCTCTGGCTGGGACTCGTCACCCCGCTCTATGCGCGGGTGGGGCGCGCCCTGATCGAGAGCATCTGCCACGAGACGGTGGTTCGCGACGACCGGGCTCGCCACGACTTCGCGGTCGAACCGATGGGCGTGCGGGCAGCGCTCGCGAGCGCGCTCGCGAACGAGGATCGCGAGTTCGCACAGACGCGCTGGTCCCGCGGCCGGCACCGACCCGGGCCTGTTCGCAAGCTATGGCGGCGTGCCCCTGGGACGGCGCCTCGTCGACTCGCGACAGTGCGAGCTTGCCGTGCGCCCGGCGCAGGCGTTTGCGCCGATCCGCCGGATCGGGGGCCGGACCGGCTGGTACGGCTACGACTGGCTCTGGCGGCTGCGGGGTTTCATCGACCTGCTCTTCGGCGGCGTCGGCGTGCGGCGGGGGCGTTCCGATCCCGAACACCTGCGCGTTGGCGACACCGTCGACTGGTGGCGGGTCGAGCAGTACGAGCCCGACCATCTGCTGCGCCTGCGGGCCGAGATGAAGCTGCCCGGTCGAGCCTGGCTCGAGCTCGAGGTCGTCCCCGGCGAGCACGGCAGCACGCTGAGGCAGACCGCCGTGTTCGATCCCAGCGGACTGCTCGGCCTGCTGTACTGGTACGGAATCTATCCTCTACACGGAGCTGTGTTCAAGGGCATGCTGGCCGGGATCGCGCGCGCGGCACGCAAGGAGCCTCCGCGCTGAGCGCGCCGCGCGCCGACCAGCTGGCCGTGGCGTCCGCGCCCACGCTCGCGAACAGCGGGTAGTGGACCCGCTGCACGAACCACACCAGGCCGACCATGTAGAAGGTGGCGGCGACGTGGCACACGAGCAGCAGCAGGCTGACCAGGGGCAGGATCGGGGTCGTCATGCGAGGGATTCTAGGCCCGGTCTGGATATTTGTACAGATAAAATCTTTACAAAACATGACCCGCTCGTATACTGCGGCTGTCCCTACTCAGCATGTCCCCGTGGCGGGGATCCGCCCCGAGGATTGGAGTTCCCACAATGGCTGTTCTGGAGTTAGAAGCCCGACCTCGCCTGCGCCGCGTACTGCTCCCGGACGTAGCTCTGCAGCAGGAGCCCCTGCGCGCGCGCGGTCGCATCGACCGGGTCGGGATGGAAGGGATCGACCTGCCGGTCCGCCTCCGCGGCGCACGCGGCGAGCTGCTCACCGTGCCGGCCCAGGCGGATGTCTTCGTGAGCCTCGACAGCGAGGACGCGAAGGGCATCCACATGTCTCGCCTGTTCCTCGCCCTCCAGGAGACGCTCGGCACGGAAGAGCTCACGCCGGCGCTGCTCCAGCTGCTGCTTTGCGACGTGCTGCGCTCGCACCAGACGATCAGCGGGTCGAGCCATGTCCGCATCCGCTGCGGCTATCTGGTCCAACGCGAATCGCTCGAGAGCGGTCACCTCGGCTGGAAGAGCTATCCGCTGGAGATCGCCGCGAGCCTCGTCGGAGACGCACTGCGGCTCGAGCTTTGTCTGCAGGTCGTGTACTCGAGCACCTGTCCCTGCTCGGCGGCCCTCTCCCGAGAGATCATCGCCCGCGACTTCCAGCGCGTCTTCTGTGGCCGCGACGCGCCGGTGAAGCGTGTGGCCGAGTGGCTTCGCTCCGACTCCGGACTGCCGGCCACGCCGCACAGCCAGCGCAGCTTCGCGGAGCTGCAGATCGTGCTGGACCCCTCGGCCAAGCAGCTTCCGATCGTGGATCTGCTCGACGCGGTGGAGCTTGCGCTGGGCACCCCTGTGCAGGCCGCGGTCAAGCGCGAGGACGAGCAGGCCTTCGCGGTCCTGAACGGGAGCAACCTGATGTTCTGCGAGGACGCGGCGCGCATCGTCAAGCGGACGCTCGACCAGGACCCGCCGCGTAGAGAAAACCGCTTGCCTGACGAGTTCCAGTTACCATAATCTCCAGAGTCGGACGTTGGAAAACCGGGCTAATTGTTCCTAGCCACTAGCCACTGGCGGCGATCTTCATCTGCTACGTCGTCGTGCTGCCCGCCGTGCTCGAGTGGGACGACCGGCGCAGGCGACGCGCGACGTGACGGCTTGTTCATGACTGTACGCCTGGGAGATGCGTGGTCGCGTGCATCCGTGGCTTTACAGCGGAACGCTGCGGGTATACCCGGACGGTGCGCGGCGAGTTGGCCGCGTTAGCTGAGGTAAGGAGGCAATGATGAGACAGGGAATTCTTGCGCTGTGCTTCGCACTCGCTGCTGCGGGGGTTGCGTCGGCGGACAACAACATCGGCTGCGGCTTGGGTACGCAGGTGTGGGAAGGGAGCGAAGGGCTGGCGCCCAAGGTGCTCGGTGCGACCACCAACGGCACGTTCGGCAACCAGACCTTCGGGATCACGACGGGCACCCTGGGCTGCAAGGCGGAGGGCATCATCACCGCCGACGCGCGTCTGCAGATGTACGCGTCGGCCAATCTCGACAACCTGGCCCGCGACATGGCTCGGGGCAACGGTGAGACGCTGGCGACGTTCTCGCATCTGATGGCGATCGACCAAGCCGACCAGCCGGCATTCTACGAGTTCACACGCCGGCACTTCGCCGAGATCTTCGCGCGCGGTGACGTCACGGCTGGTGAGATGCTGGCCGCGCTCGACAGCCTGCTCGTGAACGATCCGAGGCTTTCCGCTTACGTCCGAAGCTGATCGACCCTTCGTCGTGCGCGCCTGCTGGGATCCCGGCGGGCGCGCACGGCTTCTCTGAACGTTCGCTCCCGCAGTCATGCTAGGCACACGCTCGGTCTGTTCGCGGATCGGCCTGGCCTGGTTGACCGCCGCCCTCAGCTCGATGCCCCTGCCGGCCCGGCCCGAACCCGCACACGCGCTGCCCGATTCGGATGCCTACCTCGCCTTGCTGATCGGGCGCGCCCAAGATCAGCGGCTTTTCGACGAGCCCACCTGGCACGCGCTTCTTCACTACCGCAGCGATGGTTCGGGCGGGAAAGTCGAGAGCCAGGCGGCGGGAGACGAGTTCTTTCTCGCCGCGAATGGGCGTGTCGATGCGCGCGCCGAGCTCGAGGCAATGCTGCGGGGTTTTTTCATCGAAGTTGGCGCAGGCGCTGGCGACGAGCACCCGCAATGCAGGTTCCCAGCCCGCTTTCGCTGGCTCGGCCAACGGCTGGAGATAGACCGCTCTGAGCTTCCCACACCGGAGTGCGGGAGTTTGCTCCGCTGGTACGAGGGGCTCCGGCCGGGTGGGCTGACCCTGGTCTTCCCCGAGGCATACATGAACAACCCCGCCTCCATGTTCGGCCACACGTTGCTGCGGGTGGATCGCGCTGGCGAAGAGAGCGATCACGATCTGCTCGCCTACGCGATCAACTTCGCAGCCGAGACCGGCGCCGACGGAGGCGCCGCGTTCGCGCTCAAGGGGATATTCGGCTTCTACGACGGCTTCTTCTCGATCCTGCCGTATTACGACAAGCTCAAGCAGTACGGTGACTGGGAGAATCGCGACATCTGGGAGTATCCGCTTTCGCTCTCACGCGAGCAGACGGATCTGGTGGTGATGCACGTGTGGGAGCTGCGACGGGTTCCGTTCCGGTACTATTTCTTCGACGACAACTGCTCCTATCAGATCCTGGCCCTGATCGAGGTGGCGCGGCCCGAGCTGCGGTTGACGGAGGCGTTCCCGGCCTGGGTGATTCCGGTCGATACGGCGCGCGAGGTCGTCGAGACCAGCGGTCTGGCTCAGGATGCCTCCTATCGAGCCTCTCCAGCCACACGCTTGCGTCACGATGCCCGAGCCCTGAGCTCGCAGGCACAGAGCGAGGCTCTGGCGATCGCGCGCGGACTGACCGATCCGGCTGGGGCCGCGTCCGATGGTCTCGGGCTCGAACAGAGGGGCGCGGTGCTGGGATTGAGCTACGACTACCTGCGCTATCAGTTTCTCGCGGGCGACGTGACGCGCGAGGAGTCTGCCAAGCGCGCTCAAGGGATCCTTGAGGCCCGCAGCGCTCTTGGCGCACCAAAGCCGGAGTCGCCGGAGCCACCGGCACCCGCCGTCCGACCCGACCAAGGTCATCCGCCAGCCATGCTCGGCCTGGGTGCGGGTTGGGAGGACGGCCGTCCCTACATCGCGGCACGCCTGCGCCCGGCGTTTCACTCGCTCGTGGACCCGCAGCAGGGCTACACCCGCGGCGCACAGATCCGGATTCTCGATACGACGATCCAGCTCTTTCCCGAGGATGGAGACGTCCACGTGGAAGAAGCGGTGCTCGTCGACGTGACCTCGCTCAGCCCCCGCGATCGTTTCTTACGACCCGTGTCGTGGACCGTCGGAACGGGGCTGGAGCGGCGGCCCTTCCGCGACGGCCGCGGCGATCTGGACGGCGAGGCCGTGTGGCGGAGTGCTGGCGGCGCGGGGCTAGCGTATGCGATCGCCAACGGCACGCTCGGTTATGGCCTGGCCGGAGCTCTCGTCGACGTTGCACCCGTGCTCGACCACGATGTGGCCCTGGGACCCAGCGCTCAGTTGGGGCTGTTGACCGGACCGGCCTCGGACCGCTGGGGAGCGCACCTGTCGGCTCGGCTGGCAGGCTTCGTCGTGGGAGACGACACGACGTCGACGCGCGTTGGACTCGAGGGCAGGCTGACAGTATCGCCGAGGACGGCCTTGGTGGGTGAAGTCGCCTACGAGCACAGCTACGGTGAGGACTGGGCCGAGGCTCGGTTGATGTGCCAAGTCTACTTTCAACGGCGGGTTCTCAAGCGACGATGAGGGACTCGCGAGCCGTTGCTGCGGTTGCCGTCACGTTCATGCTGGTATTCGTCGGCTGCGGCCGGGCGTTTTTCTACCCGCAGCGCGCGTTGCGTCTGGAGCCATCGACCGTGGGTCTGGACTTCGAGGACGTCCACTTCGTGGCGGAGGACGGAGTGCGGCTGCACGGATGGTTCTTGCCGGCCCGAGAGCGTGGGCAGGCCCCCCGCGCCACCGTCGTCTTTTTCCACGGCAACGCCGAGAATATCAGCACCCACCTCGGTGCCGTGGCCTGGCTCCCGGCCGCCGGCTTCAACGTTTTCCTGTTCGACTACCGTGGCTACGGCCGATCCGAGGACGGTCCTAGCATCGAGGGCGCTCATCTCGATGGGATGGCCGCGCTCCGGGAAGGCGCGGCGCGAGCCGACGCTCAGAAGGTGCCGCTGGTGGTCTATGGACAGAGCCTCGGTGGCGCGATCGCGCTCGAGACCGTCGCTCAAGCGCAACCGTCGATTTCCGTTCGAGCCCTCATCGTCGAAAGCGCATTCAGCGACTATCGCCAGATCGCGCGCGAGAAGCTCGGCAGCTTCTGGCTCACCTGGCCGTTGAAGTGGCCGCTCTCGGCGACGATTCCCGATAATCGGCGACCCGTCGCCGCGGCCGCACGGTTGCGCGCCACGCCACTCTTGCTGGTCCACGGTGATGCCGACGACGTCGTCCCCGTCCATCATGGCTTGAGCTTGTTCCAGGCATCCGCCGTCGATACCGAGCTTTGGCTGCTGCCTGGAGTGCGGCACACTGAAGCGTTTCAGGCGCGGGCGATGCGCAGCGGACTGGTGGAGTTCCTCAAGGCCATCATTGAAGGCGCCCCGGCCCAATCCGCACCGGGTTAATTGAGGCTAGCGTTGGTTTGTGGCATTCGAGACTCAGCCGAGCGCAGGAGAGAACCCGTGGACATGCCAACCCGTCGCGCTATCCATCTTGCCGCCTTGCCGATGATCTTGGCTTTCGCGATTGCGGGCTGTTCGCCGGTCGTCAGCCGTGGCGGCGCCGGCACAGCGAATCCCGGCCTGGACGAGGCTCCGCTCAGCACCAAGCTCGACAAGAAAGACCTCGACTATCTCGTGGAGCAAAACCTGTCCGCGCTCTACGCTTCCTCGTTCTGGACGCACGGCGTGGCTTCGATGGCGAAGCCCTTCGTCACGATCTTCCCCATCCGCAATGACACGACCGAGCACCTGAACGATCAGATGGAGACGCTGCTCTCCTCGATCGAGACCTCGCTCGTCAACAGCGGCACGGTGAACGTCGTGAGCCGCGAGCGGCAGACTCAGATGCTGGCCGAGATCGACTACCAGCACGGGGGGGGCATGGACCCTCAGACGGCAGCGAAGATCGGCCGCCAGCTCGGGGCAAGGTTCTACGTCACGGGCAAGCTGGGCGCCGTCGACGAACGCTTGAAGGATACCCGGCGGCTTCAGTACTCGCTCTTCATTCAGGTGATCGACGTCGAGACGAGCCTCATCAAGTTCCAGCACGAGTCCACCCGCAGCAAGGCCATCAAGGGCTGACCACGGCCCGGCTCAGCCGAGTGAACGCCGCCGACCGAGCCGCTCGACGGCGCTGGTCTTACCGGATCGTGAGCCTATGTCTGGCGACGACGGCCGTGCTCGGGTGCGCGACCTATGCCGAGCGCACTGCGAACAGCCGTGCGTTCGTTGCGGCGGGATCCTACGACGCTGCCGTCGAGACGTTGAACAAGGCGCTGGGTGTGGATGGCCGGAGCGAAATCCCCGGACGCTTCCGCAGTCAGACCGCACTGTTGCTCCTCGAGCGCGGCATGGTCTCTCAGGCGCAGGGTGAGTATGCGGTCGCCGCCCGCGATCTCGAAGCAGCCGATGAGCGCCTGGAGTATCTCGACATCGGGAGCGACTCGGCCGGAGCCATCGGCAAGTACGTCTACAGCGACAGCTCGGCTACCTACAAGGCGTCACCCGTCGAGAAGCTCGCGCTCAACTCGCTCAACATGCTCAACTACCTCGCGGTCTACGACCTGAGCGGCGCGCGAGTGGAAGCCAAGCGCTACACGGTGATGCGTGAGTATCTGGCCAAGGACGGGCCTGCAGCGGTCCACGGAACGCTCGGCGCGTATCTTGCCGGCTTCGTCTTCGAGCGTCTCGGGGAGGCCAACGTGGCGCTCCGCTACTACGACGAAGCGCTGGCCGCTCGAGAGCTTGCCACGTTGGCACCCGCGGTCTCCCGGCTGGCCAGTCGCGATTCTTACCGTGGCCGGAATCTCGAAGGGTATCTACGCCGGCGTTCCGAAAGCTCGCCGGGCTTAACGGGGGCTGCAACGGAGATTCTCACGGTGGTGTGCCTGGGGCGCGCGCCGTTCAAAGTTCCGGAACGCATCCCGGTCGGCGCGGCCATCGGCATCGCCGGCTCCTACATCAGCGGCGATCCGGCGGTGCTGGGCTATACGGTGACGAAGGTCCTGGTGTACCCCGAGCTCATTCAGCAGGCCGCGACGTTCTCCGGCGCGAGCGTGGCCATCGATGGCCGCCCGTCAACCCTGGAGCTGGTCACGGACTTCGGAGCCGAGATCTCCGCCGAGTACGCCGAGATGAAACCCAAGATCATCGGCGCCGCGCTGTCTCGGATGATCGTGCGTGCGGCAGCGGCCGAGGGCGCGCGCGCAGCTGGTGAGCAGGCGGGAGGAGACGCCGGCTCGATTCTGGGTTGGCTCGCCGCGCTGTTCACCGAAGCCACCCTGGTCGCCTTCGACAAGCCCGACACGCGCTCTTGGGGCCTGCTGCCCGAGAGGGTCCTCGTCTCACGCACGACCGTCACACCCGGGCGACACGCGGTCGACGTCGACCTCGTCGGCTACAGCTCCGAGCGACGCGCCGTCGAAGTCGATGTACCCGAGGGTGGCTTCGCGGTGGTCGTCGTTACGCCGCTACGCTGAGATGGGTTTGGCTAGAAGAATCCCCCGATCGCGGTGAACGGGAGTAGCACGATGTCGAGCGGCACGGTGAAGAGAAAGAGCAGGGGCTTTACCGCCGGAGTGATAGCGGAGGAGGCCACGCCGCGAGTCATCGCGAACAAGTAGTCCGAGTTGTAGCCCTCGTCATCCCGCATGTCGATGCCCTGATTGTACCCGCCGAATGCGGCAGAGGAGGCGAGCGTGGCGTTTGTCGCATGCGAAGGAGCCGACCGAACGGGACATATCGCACGGCTGGCCGGCTCGACGGTGCCTCGGGCCTGCGCCCTCCCGCCGAGCAGCGGGAGGGAGAGCGTCAACACCACGGCGACCGCAATCGCCGACACGGCTTCTCGCGCGTTGATCTCGCTCATCTCGTGCTCATCCTCCACACGTTCTCTCGATCGGTGACGAACGCCGGCAAATTAGCTCGAAGCGCTCGCGAAGCGCAAGCGTAGTGGGTGCCGCGAATGGAACGCGCGGCAAGAAGCCGAGAAGGGCGAACCCCAAAGCAATCGCCCTTGACACAGCGCAGTGGCGCCGCGTCATAGTGCGCCGATGCCGCAGAACTCCCTCCGAGATTTCGCGCGCGCCCGCACCGCGAAGCTGTTGGCCGTAGCGCTCTGTCTCACCGTCCCGGCCTCGTGCATCACCACGTGGAAGGAGTTCCCGCGCCCCGCCCCCCGAGCGGTTGCCGCCTCCTCGTCCGAGACCCTGTACTACGAGATTGACGACGTGAGGGGGATGTTCGGCGGGGGCGAAGCGCTGCGCGAGGTCTTGCCGAAGCACGCGCCCTTCGCGCGCGTCGAACCGCTGAGCGAGCCCCCGGCGCGTGGCGTCTTCTGTCGCGTCACTTCCGAGCGCCGCGCCCCGAGCGTTGCCTCCGGGATCGCCGCCTACGTCTCCTACGCCCTCCTGTTCCTCATCCCGTTCTGGAGCGAGGAAGGCTACGTGGTTCGCTACCAGGCGTACGTGGACGGCGAGGAGAAGAAGATCTTCGAATACCCGATCGCTCGCCAGTCGTTCTTCTGGCTCGTGGCTCTGCCCTTCAGTTGGGTCAGCCTCTTGACGCCGAGCGAGCGCGACGCCTTCGAGGCGACCGCGCAGCAGTTCTTCGTCGACGCCATGCCCTATTTCCGCGGCGACCAGCCCTGGCCCGTGTCGTCCCGCAGCCCCGAATGATGACGTGGCGGTGCCGTAAGGGGTACCAATATGGATACGATCGCTTTTGTGCAAGAGCTGGACGCGTTCAAGGCCGAGCGCCTTTCTCCCATCGTCGCAGCCGGCCGGACCTCCCTTCTGGGCGGCGCACCTGGTGACGCGAAGAGAATGCTGCAAGTGGCGCTGGCCAACGAGATCAGCGTGAGCGAGATGGCTGCGGCGTGGATGCCGAGCACGCACGAGCTGGATGTGAAGATCGCGCTCGCGCGGCAGGCCGGGGACGAGGCCGGACACTTCGAGCTCGTGGCCGACCGGCTGGCAGCGCTCGGTTTCGACATCGCGGGCTTTCGGCCGCCCGGAGCCAATCCGCTCTTTACCTACTTGCAGAGCCTTTCCACCACGGTCGAGCGAGTCGCGGCCGGGCTGTTCACGCTGGAGTCGATCGCCTACGCGGTCAACGAGAACTTCATGGCGTTCTGCGACCGACGTGGTGATACCGACACTGTCCGGCTCTATCGCGAGTACATCCAACCCGACGAGCAGCGGCACCAGCAGCTCGGCCGGCAGCTCCTAGTCCGATACGCGACCGAGCCAGCCTTGCAGCAGAAGGCCAAGGACGCGGTAGGGAAGGTGCTGGAGATCGCCACCGCCGCGCGTGCCCAGGCCGCCGAGAAGATGGGGACCGCCTGCTTTCCGGGCTGCTGAGCGCCGCGTGCGCCCGGCGGACGAGAGAGAGCCGCCCTTTCCGCAGAGTCTCTGCCATCGATGCGCCGCACCGCCACGCTACGTACGGACCTCCGCCTCGACGTTCATCCTGTGTCCGCTTCTGGCCAACAAGTACCCCCCTCAGCCGGTACTTTCGTGCCACTTGTTCCGACCTGCAGATGGAGCGCAGGGCCACGATTCGGAAGACGACCGATGAGCCAGCTCGGGGTCGGTTCCCGCAGCTCAACGAGCTGGGACATTCCGACCAGTAGAAGGCGGTGACCGCGACGTCCTCGCAGTGGCTCGAAACCTCGGAAGTGATTCCGATGTTTCCCACCCTGCTCTGGAAGCTTGGGCTCACGCCCGAGGTTCGCGCCGCGCTCGATGCCAGAATCCTCGCTGCATTGGAGGTTATGCGGCGCGACTTTCCTCCGCTCGCTCCGGCTCAGGGCTGGCAGTCGGAGCGCACGCTGCAGACGCGCGAGGAGCTGCGCGAGCTCGTCTCGTACGTCGAGAGCGCAGCGACGACCGTCCTACGATTCCTCAAGATCGCCTATGAAGCGTTCGAGATCACCGGGTGCTGGGCAACCGTCCTAGCGAAAGGCGCGGTGCACCGGGCGCACAGCCACCCGAACAACTTTCTGAGTGCGGTCTACTATCTCCGCGTGCATCCGGGAGCCGACACGATCAACTTCCACGATCCCAGACCGCAGACCGGGATCATCCGGCCGCCGGTGTTCGAGCTGACCGCGGAAAACACCGATCAGGTCGTCGTCAAGGTGCAGGACGGCACCCTGCTGCTTTTTCCGGCCTACCTGGAGCACTCGGTAGACGCCGCCACGAGCGACGGCGAACGCGTCAGCGTCAGCTTTAACCTGATGTTCTCCTCGTTCACGGAGAACCTGAGCAAGCCGCTCTGGTAGGACGAGGTTTTCCGGTGACACGGTCGCTAGCTCGTCCGCAGGCTCGCAATGCCTGAAGAGAACCGGCGGCCCTCCTCCAGGCCCCGCGTGGTGATCGTGGGCGCCGGGTTCGGTGGTCTGTGGACGGCCAAGACGCTCGCCCGCGCGCCGGTCGACATCGTCGTGATCGACCGTCAGAACTACCACCTGTTCCAGCCGCTGCTCTACCAGGTCGCCACGGCCGGGCTTTCGCCCGCCGACATCGCCGCGCCCATCCGTAGCATCGTCGGCCGCTATTCCAACATCACCGTCATGCTCGGTGAGGTCGTGGGCGTCGACGTCGCGAAGCGGAACGTGCTGCTCGCGACCGGGCAAGAAGTCTCCTACGACTATCTCGTGCTCGCGACCGGCGCACGTCATGCCTATTTCGGGCACGGCGACTGGGAGGCGTTCGCGCCGGGCCTCAAGCGCATCGAAGACGCGACCAAGATTCGGCGCCGCATTCTCCTGGCTTTCGAACAGGCCGAGAGCGAGACCGACCCCGACGAACGGCGTCGGTTGATGAATCTGGTCATCATCGGCGGCGGTCCGACCGGCCTCGAGCTGGCGGGCGCGATCGCCGAGCTCACGCAGCGCGCGCTCGCACGGGATTTCCGCAACATCGACCCGCGTACGGCGCGTATCGTTTTGGTAGAGGCCGGCCCACGGCTCCTGCCGTCTTTTCCCGAGGCACTTTCGCGGGACGCCGCGCGTCGGCTCGAACGGCTCGGGGTCGAGGTGCGCCTGGGTGCTGCGGTGACCGCCATCGACGCCTCGGGCGTGACCGTCGGCTCGGAGCGGATCGACGCACGCACCGTGCTCTGGGCCGCCGGCGTCGCCGCCTCGCCGGCAGCAAAGTGGATCGGCGCGCAATGCGATCGTGCCGACCGGATCATGGTTGCTCCTGACCTGTCGGTGCCGGGTCACCCCGAGGTGTTCGCTATCGGCGACACCGCAATGATCGCCGGGGCCGATGGCAAGCCGCTGCCCGGCGTAGCACCGGTCGCCAAGCAGCAGGGCTGCTACGTAGCCAAGCTGATTCAGTCACGCATCCGGGGCGAGCCCGCGACCGTACCGTTTCACTACCGCGACTACGGCAACCTGGCGACGATCGGACGGAAAGCAGCCGTCATCGACTTCGGGTGGATCCGCCTGCGTGGGTTGATCGCGTGGCTGATCTGGAGCTTCGCTCACATCTACTTTCTGATCGGCTTCCGCAACCGCATGGTCGTGGCGCTGAGCTGGCTGTGGGCCTACTTCACGTTTGAGCGTGGCGCGCGCCTCATCACGGGGGAACGCCCGGGGTAACCTCCTTGCCGGCCTTACTCCTGGCAGCAGGCCAGCGCGACATCTTGCCCGGTCGCTTTCTTGAGACAGAGCAGTGCGTCGGTAGCGGAAACCGGCAGTGAGCCCGTGGGCGCGCACACGCAGGCAGGCTCGCAAAGGACTGCACCCACCGCCACTCTCAGGATGAACAGGCAGTCGCTGGCCTTGGGAGCTGGAGCAGCGGGATTGACCGGCTGAGCGCACGGTGGCGGTGGCATGGTGGTAGTGGTCGAGGAAGTGCTAGTCGTGGTGCTCGTCGTCGACGAGGTCGTCACGAGCACCGGTGGCGTCACGGTCACCTTGAATCCGATCGCGAGCTCGGTCCCGGCAGGGATGACCGACGGCGCATCGAGCCACTCGACCCAGACGTTCAGCGAGTCGCTGTTGGGATCGTGATCTTCCACCAGGAACCCGTTGATCCCGAGCTCGATCCCCTGTCCCCGCTTGGCGTGTTCACAATCGGCAACGTCGATTCGCACGCTCGGACTGTCGGGGCTCCAGGCCGAGCCAGGTTCTTTCACCAGCTCGAACCAGCAACCCAGGTCGGCGTGCGCGGGAAGCAGGTGCGCGTCGCGCAGTGTCGTGTCCGTCAAACGCAGCACGTGGAGGCTACCGCCCGAATCCTCCCATCGCAGCACGTTCGCATCGTAGATAGTCTCGGTCGAGAACATCGTCGACCCGGTTACGAACCGGAAAGCGTCGGTGCCGAGCAGCCGTTCCTCCAAGGCGATGTCTTCGAGGGCCGCAAATGTCACCGTGAGCGACGCTACGCTCTCTCCGAGCACGGGGACAGGGTACGTCCGAATGCTCTCGACACTCGCCGTTGAACTAAAACCGGCGGTGAGCACGATGCGGATCCGGTCCTCAATCGACAGGTCGGTGAACACCTCTGCGCTTGTCACACTCGGAATCAGGCGAAGCGCGGTGCCTGCCGGCCGAAAAGACGTCGAGCCGATTATCGAGGTCCCGAGCAACGCGCTGCTCCCGACCGCGCCGCTGCGCTCCTCGTAGGTCC
Source organism: uncultured Myxococcales bacterium (assembly GCA_964555245.1). Classification (GTDB taxonomy): domain Bacteria; phylum Desulfobacterota; class Binatia; order UBA1149; family SPBQ01; genus CAZKRI01. Next base: position 26,098 of record CAZKRI010000098.1, on the reverse strand, counting down.
CCCGGAAATAGGTATTCGCGATCAGGTCGACCCACGTGATGGGGAAGTTGGGCGTTCCCGCGACGCGATCGAGGACCTCGATGGCGTCGAAGCGGTCCTCGCCGGGTGTGCCCGGGCAATCGACGGCGCTACCCTGATGAAAGAGCAGCGCCGGCGGCTCCAAAATCAGATCGGTATACGCCTTCAACGCCACTGTCTGGTGATCGTCGAAGAAGTTCACCGTGCACGACGATCCGGCTTCCGCTGCATCGACCCCGAACCGCAAATCGGTTCGTGCGGTAGCCATCGCAACCGCGGTCGCCGTCAGGAGGCTGAGGAGAATGGCCACGCGAATCGCTCGCAAGGGAATACACTCCGCGCCCACCCCCGCGCGTGTCCACGCTGGGCATCTCGAGGTAGGGTTCGTGGCGCGGAGTCAGACTAGCAAAAAGCGCGCAGCCCGCTAGAGGGAAAAAATGCCTGAGTGCCCGGGGTCCGCCTGGTCGATTGGCTCAACCGTGTCCCTCCCGAGAACCTCATGCGCCTGGATTGTATGCGGCGATCCGTTCGTAACGATGGTGAAGGCCGCCGAGCTCCGGGTGCGCGACGACGCTTCCTGAGCGTCACACGGACTTGCTCCGCCCTTCGGGAGCGTCCTTGTCCAGCGAGATGTGCGTCAGGATACGATTGTACAAGTAGGCGACGCACTACCCACAAAACCGATCGACGACGGCTCTGGTATCGCTGGCACCCGCTATCTGGCGAGGATGTGCTGGTCGACCTATGTGGGGCATACGGCGCACGGAGCGTCGGTCGGGCTCGCCCCGACATCCTAATATATCCTCTGCGGTGAACATGAGTGCCGGGGGCTACGTCTGCTAACGTGTAGGGGTGGAGAGGGCGAAAGGTCCGGTTGTGAGGTGGTGCGGGGTTAGAAGCGCCGGCGGGGTCCCGCCGGTACGTCTGTTTTTTTCCCCTTATCCCTGAGGAAGGTTGGCGATGTCCGCATCCATGGTGGCAGCGGTAGTGGTGAGTCAGGTGGTTCTGTTCGCGGCGCGCGATTTCATCCACGCGGGCCTGCACGAAGCCGCGAGGTCGATCGTAGGCACGTGCAGACTTCTCGCGCGGTGGTGCACTTCGACCGCGAAGGTCCTTCAGGACAGGAACGCGGAAATGTTGCTCGAGGTTGGCCGCATCCAGATCGAGCACAAGATCGAGCGCGAGCTGCGGCGGCTCGACGGTAACCTCGCGGGCGATCTCACACGCTATGCAACCGTCGGCCGCGATCTGACGGAGCTCACCAGTCGGCTGCAGGCCGACTACCAGGACTGCGGACACCCACCACCCTCGGCAGGATCGTGGGCGGAAGCGGCCAAGGCAGCCGCGAACATCTCCGAGCTGGAGCACAAGGGCGCGAAGAAGATGCTCGGCGAGATCCAGAAGGCCGCCGTCTCGGCCGAGAAAGCCGCTCTCCGGGAGTACCGCAACACAACCGCGGAACGCCACAAGGTCCTGACCAAGATGGCGCCCGCCTGGAAGCGGGCGAGCGAATATCTGGCCGACAACGGCCAGGTTCTCGCAAAGATCCTCGAGTCGACGGCGAAGATCGAGACGTACATGGATCAGTTCGACAAGATCCGCCAGAAGAGCGGAGTAACCGCTCACATTCTCCTGCGCTCTGCGCGAAATCTCTTCGTCGCGTCGGCGCTGGTTCTTCTCGTTGCCCTGGCCGGCGGCTTCATCAACTTCCAGCTCATCGCCCTGCCGATGTCCGAGCTGGTGCCGGCCGCGACGCGGATCTCAGGCATCCCCGTCTCCACCATTGCGGCTCTGGTCTTGGTCCTCATGGAGATCACTGTCGGGTTCTTCCTGATGGACATGCTCGGCATCACCACGTTGTTCCCCCGTCTGGACGCGCTGCCGAGCCGGACCAAGCGACTGATCCTCGCGGTCTCTCTGCTCGGCCTGTTCTGTCTGGCCTCGGTGGAAGCATCACTCGCCGTGCTCCGCGAACAGATCGTCGGCGCGGAGAACGCTCTGCGCGAGTCGCTGGCCGGCACAGGACCCGACAAGGTCGTGGCGCAATCGGCCACATCCCTTATCCCGGTCGTCGGTCAGGCGGTTCTCGGCTTCGTCCTGCCGTGGGTGCTGGCGTTGGTGGCCATTCCCCTCGAAACACTGTTCGACACCGCCGGCACAGCTCTCGTGTCGGTCGCCGCCCCGATATTGCTGGCATTCGGCAGCCTGGTGAGGCTGTGCAGCTACGCGATGAGAAGCTTCATCGGCGTGATCCAAGCCCTCTACGACGTGTACATCGCGGTTCCACTGTCGCTGGCGCGAATGTTGCCAAACGTTTCGCGTCGCCCGCAGAGTGACGAGCCCCGCGCGAACATCAGCCCGTCGCCCGCGCCGGCATCGCAGGCCCGGGTGCACGGATGAGAGCGCGCCACACCGCGGGACCCATCCTGCTCGCCTCGCTGCTGCTGGCGGGCTGCACGGAAGTTCGCGACTACGCGCAGGCGACCGCCCTCCTCGTCGATGTCTCGGGAACCTATGCCGACCAGAAGGCCGACGTCGTGCGCTTCATCAAGATGGGCATCCTGCCCGATCTGCTCCCGGGCGACAGCCTGTTCCTGATCGGCATCGACGATCTCAGCTATGAGCAGGCCAACCTCGTGGCCAACCTCAAGCTCGACCTGAGGCCTTCGCGGGCCAATGCCCAGAAGCTGAACTTTGCCAAAGAGCTCGACAGGTTCGCAGGCAACGTCGAGCGCTCGAGCTACACGGATATCCCTGGCGCAATGATGCTGGCAGCGGATTACCTCAAGGAGACCGGTGCCCGCCACCGCAATATCGTCGTATTCAGCGACCTCGAGGAGGATCTTCCAAACGGCGCTTCGCGGACGTTCGAGGAGCGGGAGTTCGAGAACATCCAAGTACTGGCCATGAACGTCAAGAAGCTAGGCACCGACAACCGCGATCCGGCCCGCTATCGCGAACGCCTCGCGGTCTGGGAGAAGCGCGTCAAGGACACCGGGGCGAGCGGTTGGCAGGTAATCCTGACGCCAACGACCCTCGTCGACGTGCTCAACGCCAATCGCGGCTAGCCACGGCCCAGTTGGCCGACGGGGCTATTGCACCGAAGTCGCGATCTGGCGACGACTCTCGTGAAGTCGGTCTCGGAGCGTCTGTCAAATATCTGTACAGAAATTGCCCGTTTCCGTTGAGAATCAGCTGCGCCGAATGTCAGCCGGGCTTGCAGCGTGCCTCTGCAGGCGCGCCACCCACCGAACGAACGAGGAATTGTCACGCTGGCTCGGCAAGAACCACTCGACCAGGAACGCGGGTTCGCGATCCCAGGTATCTACGACCCGAATCCCCAACTTCAACGCAGCGTCGAACCGGGGCACGGGCTTGTCGCCGTTCGAGTCTAGGTGTTCCGTGACAGAGCTGCCGGGCATCGAGTTGATCAACACCAAGGAGCGTCGATGGATCTCGTGTTCCCAGCTGATCTCGATGTTCGATACGAGCGGTGGAATGATCACCACGTCGGGACCCGATTCCCAACGCTGGTCAGCAAGGTTGACGTTGCCGCAGCCCGCGACGGTCTGTGCGATTTTTCTGCGATTTCATCGCGGATGAATGGACCGGCCAGCACGGGTCGGCGGACGAGCGCACAAGCCGTGTCTGGTCGCGGGCTCGTGGGAGCCGGTCGATGCACGTGTCGAGAGCTCGTACGCGAATTTTCCGGATTCGCTTGGAATCCGGTCCGTGCAAAGCTCCCTCTGACCTAGTCCGCCGCCGGTCATGACGAGGAGGCAGCGATGAAGACCGTCAGCAACAAGACTCAGAGGCCTCTGAGCGTCCCCCTACCGGGAGGCAAGACGTTGCATCTCGGCCCCGGGAAGACCGGACAGATCTCCTACAACGCCGTCGAGCACCCGGGGCTCAAAAAACTCGTCGACGCCGGCGACATCGAGATCCTCAAAGAAGGTCCTCGGCCCGCCGACGGAGCCGGGGGCGGCAAGAAAGGCCGACGCGCGGTTCACGGCCACGCTTCGGGCAGCGGTATTCGCCGCAGTGGTGACCGCTGAAGTCCGCGTGTGTCGGCGATCAGGCGCGACGCAGCCGGCAGCGCGCCCCACGATGGAGCGATTTCGCTGTATCTTCATCCCGGATGAGCCGATCGGCTGGTACGGCTCGGTTATCTCTTGCGCTTCGGCGCTATCGGCGTCGCCAGCTTGGGCGCTCGGCTGTTACCGTCCTGCTTGGACTTTGCCGTGGCCGTGTCTTGCGTCGTGGCGGCGACCTTCTGTTTCTGACCGCGCTCTTTCGACTTCGGTGACTTATCGCCCATGATTGCCTCCGTTCGATGGCCGACGCCATCCGCGCAAGCATCACAGTCCCACGACCGAAGGGCAAGCGGACCGCGGCGCGCTCCAGAATGGATTCTCACGGCGCACCCGTGCAATGAGCGCTCGGATCTTTGTGCCGATCCGGGGGGTCGACCGCCTTACTTCTTGGCCTGCCGCATGAGCTTCTGGATCTCGGCGCCGAGGCCTTTCTCCTTGCTGTAACCCGACGAATAGTCGGCGACCCTGCCGTTCTCGTCGACATAGACGAACGTCGGTGTTCCGCTGACGCCGTAGGCGAGGAAGCTCTTGCGCTGGCGATCGATGGCGACGATGGCCGGGAACTCGTCGCGCTCCTTGAAGAACGTGTCGAGCTGTTCCGGGATCTCGTCGGTGATCGCGATGACGGGCACGTCGAGCGTTTTCTCGAGCTCGAGCAGCTCGGGGATCGACGCTTTGCAGGGCGCGCACCAGGTCGCCCAGAAGAACAACAGGTGCGGGCCGCCGGCCAGTGCGTGCTGGAGGTCGCCGCGATACGTGCTGAGTTCGACCGGCGGCGCCGTCTGGCCGACCTCGGGCGGGCCGGGCAGCTCAGGCCACTTGAGCGGGAAGGGGCCCGGAACCAAGGTAAGCTCCAAGGTCTCGCCTTCGCGCAGCACCTTCAGCGGGCGCGGCTGGCCGATCTCCGAGAGCATCGTCCAGGCGCGGATCTGGCGGCGCTCTTGGAACGGGTGATCGGGCGGACCGAGCACGATGTCGCCGGACTCGAGACCGGCTTTTTCGGCCGAGCTGTCCGGATAGACGACGACCACGCGCGAAGCACCGTCGCCGAGCTCGTACTTCTTGCGCAACGGCTCCTCGACGTCGGCAAAGCGGATCCCCATCCAGCCCGGCAGAGCGGCCGTGGCCCGCTGCAGATCGTCTTCGAAGGGAGGGAACGCCTCCGGGTCGGCCAGTGCCATGACCGGCCTGCGCGTGGGCGCCAGGGTGAGGTCCTCGCACTCGCGCAGCGCGCGGTACGCCGCCCGCTCTTGGTCGCTTCCGCGGGTCTCGAGGTACGTGCGCCCTGCGATGCCCGTCAAGGTCGCGCGCATGCGCAGCACCACCGCCAGACGCACCTCCATGCGGTAGGACGTCGCGCCGGCGTCCTCGCTCTTGTCGTGCAACGTGAGGATGCGACGCTCGGCTTGCAGGTCGGCGCGGGTGAAGGTGGTGAACGCGTCCAAGAACTCTTTGGAGAGCGCATCGCGCTCTGCGTCGGTTAGCATCTTGGCCGGGGCAGCACTGACCGATTTGCGATTGTCCGCGACGACCTTCGCATCGAACGGGGGTGGCGGTGGCATGGCGGCTCGGATGCGCTCATTCCAGGCCGGCGTGGCCTCGGTGAAGCGTAGGAAGTGGGCTTGGTTGGCGTCTTGGAGCGAATCGCCCCAGGCTCGCGACACGTTCTGAATTTGCCCGGCGATGTCGGGCAGCCGTGTGATCTGCTCGTCGAGCTCGGCCAACGAGCGCGGGCTGAAGTAGCCGAAGGTCTTGCCGATACGGTCGAGGAAGCGGATCTCAGGCTCCAGACGCGCCTTGTCGCGCCAGGCCCGCTCGAGCAGCTCGTCGACCAACGCGGCGTACTCCTTGCCATCGCGCTCGGCGGCCTGGTGCAGGAGCTCTTCGAGATAAAAGTCCGACGTGCGCACCGGCACGTCCGGGGTCGTGTCGGTCTCGACCACGTCCAGGTGGGCATCGGCCAAGCTGCGGCCGTCGGCCAGCGCGTGGATGAACCGGAAGGAGTGCCCGACGTTGTCGCGCCCGAGATTTTGCGGATAGCAGCCGTAGGCGCGCCGGTCGGCGGTGGCCGAGAAGTAGCCGCAGACGGTTCCCACCAGCCGCCCCGCCGGCGCGCGCTTGGCGACCAGGTGGGCGAACGAGCCGGAGTAGCACTGCGACATGAGCAGGACCACGCGCACTCCGGGATCGAGGCGGTCGATCAACGCCGCCAGCTCGGAGACCGACAGCGATTCGTCTTCTCCCCACAAGGTGATCGTGTTGTCGGTACGGTCCTCCTTGTTCTCGTTGCCGTGATCGGTGACGTAGATGAGCAGGGTGTCGCCGGCATGGAGCTGGCCGGCCGCATGTTCGAACCACGCGGTCAGCGAGTCCTGTGTGGCCGGGTGCAACTTCGTGCGGTCGATCGTCGAGCTCTCGTAGACGATCGGCGGCGTCATGGCGGTCCAAGCGCGGGTGCCACGGAGGCGCCACAGGTCGGTGTTCTCGTCGGGGCGGCCCGTGCGCAGGGCGACGTCTTGGTCGGGATCGTCGCCGTCGCTGGCAAAAATGCTGATGCGCGCGTCCGTCACTCCACTGGCCAGCAGCAGCTCGCGCACCTGCCGCAGGTGGAGCAAATGCGAGTGATAATTGATGCGCGGGCGGCCGCCTCCGTTGATCAGCAGTGCATGGAGTCGGTCGGTGTCGCGAGCGCTCGCGTCGGTTGCATCGGCGGCCCGCGGAACCGCCACGGTCAGGAGCAAGAATGCCAGGAGGATCAGGAGCGGGCGCGGAAGGGTGTCTCTCACGATACGCGACAGAGTGGGCGCGCGGATAGGAGCGGATAGGATTGGAGAGACGAAGCCGACGCCGGCCAAGCCGACCTTTGAGCACGGCGACTTGACGGCGCGCAGGGCCACGAGCTCGGCCTCAAGGGAGGCGCGGGAGCGGAAAGCATCGGACAGACCCAAAACGAGTAGCCGGAACATCCGGCGCAACCCTTCCGTCAGCGACCGGATAGGTCAATAGTTTCGGTGCGGATGGGGTTTTCGGGAGGGACACGTACAGGCATCTCGGATTCGCTTGGAGTTCGCTCGGAGAAAAAGGATCGTTGGCGGTGAATACCGCTCGCATAGCGCTTCGAAGCATGCTCTAAGTGTTGTGGGCGCGGCGAGGTCGCCGCGGCTGTAGCTGGCCTTTCCCGCCGAAGAGATCGTTTTCCCTTCCTCGAACGAACAGCGCTCAGCCCCTGCTCCCACAGAAGCGTGCCTGATTAATTTCTGTGCGTACCCGGACCGCCGGGAATTCAAGTAGCAAAGAAAAGCGAAGCGGCCCGGAGGGGTGCGCATTCGATAAGGAGAAACATGTCCAAGAAGCTCTACATAGGAAATTTGTCATTCGAGACCAGCGAGCAGGGGCTGCGCAATCTGTTCAGCCAGCACGGCGAGGTGCATTCCGCCACGATCGTGACCGATCGCGAAACCGGTCGTTCGCGCGGGTTCGGTTTCGTCGAGATGGACGCTGCAGCCGCACAGGCGGCGATCAGTGCCCTCGATCAAACCGAGCTCGATGGTCGCAGCCTCAAAGTCAACGAGGCCAAGCCGCGCGAGAATCGCAACGGCGGGGGCGGAAACTGGTAGTCGGTGCGTGCGGGACTCGCGTTTGCGAGTCCCGCACGCGATCCTGCGATCTCGGTGCCGCGGCGGCCAACCCGTGCGTGCCAATCGCTTCCACGCGTTGGAAACGAAACCATCCGGCGAGCGACTGCGATGGCAGTGCCGGTTTACCCGGGAAGGCCAGTAGCCGTCCCGGCACGAGTAGGAGAGCACCATCGCTACCAAACTATTTGTCGGAAACCTCGCCTTCGATACGCCACAGTCCGAGCTCGAGGAGTTGTTCTCCTCGGTCGGTGAGATTCGTGAGATCTTCCTTCCCACCGATCGCAACACCGGGCAGCCGCGGGGCTTTGCCTTCGTCGAGTTCTCCGATGCCGGCGCCGCTGCCGCGGCGATCGAGAAACTCGACGGACACGAGCTTCGCGGTAGAGCGCTGCGTGTGAATCAGGCCGAGGAGCGTGCTCCCGCTCGTCGTTTTGGACCCGATGCCGGTCCCGGTAGAGGGTCCGACAGCCGCAAGCGACCCAAGGCGAAGGGCAGTCGCAAGAACGCGCGGGCGCGAAAGCGCAGTCTCTGAGGCTGCCACAGTGCCTGATCGCGCGGGAAGCCGGCCGGGCTTCGTCGATTGCGGTACATAAGCCAATGACTTAGTGGCGGCGTGTGCGTGATCACGTAGGGTCCGGCCAAGGCCCTCAGCGAGGAAGAGGATCGCTTCTTGGCCATTGGTCCGACCACCCGCGGCGTGCTCACCGTTGTGTATACCGAACACGTAGACGATGTGATTCGAATCATCTCCGCGCGACGCGCCACAGGTCGCGAGCGTAGTCTGTTCAGACGTTACATCGAGGGGTAGTTTCCGCCATCCCGTGCCGGGCGAGCGATAGCCGTACTTTGCAGCGGCCCATTCCCCCTGGCCGAATACTTTCAGTCCTGAGGCATCGACGATGAGATGGATAGACCGCGATGATGGATCGACAAGCGATTGCAGAAGACCTTCTGTTTGCCTTCAGAGCAGACCCGAGAGCAAGCGAAGGTGAAGGCTAGTCTGGACCGCGACATCCGAGTACCGACGCTGGCAGCGGCGGCGGCCGGTGTTCTTGGGCGTCCAGCCCTTGATCGCCTCCGGCGAGAACCATACGGTCAGGCTGCCACGCTGGATCAGGCCACGATCGTAGCATTGTCAGTTGGTGACGCGGTAGCCAGCCTTGTAATTCGGGTGGACCTTCGACCGCTTCGTCATCCCCAGATCATGATCCAGGAGCTCAGGCGCGGGAAACGCGGCCGCACATTCCGATTCATGCACCAACGCCAGTGTGCGCTGGCAAACTGCGGCAGCAGTTCGCTGCGCTCGACCAGGTAGCGCACCGCACTCGCATGAGCGGCTCAGATTGGTTACCCAAGCCACGATGTCGTTGCTGCTCAGTTGCCAGTCGATCCGCAAGACCTACGGGGCCGAGCCGCTCTTCGACGATTTGTCGCTCGGCATCTTCGAAGGTGATCGCATCGGCCTGGTCGGGCCGAATGGCTGCGGCAAGTCCACGCTGCTGAGGATTCTGGCCGGCATCGAGACCGTGGATGCAGGCACGCGATCTGTGCGCAAGCTACTGCCGATTGGCTACGTTCCGCAGGATGCGAGCTTCGCAGCCGAGCGCAGCATTGAAGAGATCCTTCTGGACGCGGTCGCCAGCGAGCACGTCGCCAACGATCAACAGCATTCCCGCGTCGCTGAAGTCCTCGCGAAGGTCCGGTTTCCCGACCCACAGCATCTGGCGGGCGCGCTCTCCGGTGGCTGGACGAAACGCCTCGCGATTGCCTGTGCGCTCCTGCACGAGCCGGAGCTGCTGTTGATGGACGAGCCAACGAACCACCTTGATGTCGAGGGGATTCTGTGGCTCGAGAAGCTGCTGCGCTCGCAGGCTCTCGCGTATCTCGTGGTGAGCCACGATCGATACTTTCTGGAGAACGTCACCAACCGCGTCATCGAGCTCAACCGTTGCTACGCGTCGCGCGTCCTCGATACGCGTGGCAAATACAGCAGCTTTCTCGAGAAGAAGGACGAGATCCTGCACGCACAGGCAGCGTATCAAGAATCGCTCGCCAACCGCGTGCGCAACGAGATGGAGTGGCTGAAGCGCGGGGCCAAGGCACGGACCCGTAAATCGAGCGCCCGCATCGAGGAAGCCGCGCGCCTGAAGGAAGAGCTTGCCGTCACCAGCAGCCGTTCCGCCACGCACGCCGTGGAGATCGGCTTCGACGCCACCGAGCGCAAAACAAAGCGGCTGCTCGTCGCGAGCGGGCTCAGCAAAAGCTTCGACGGGCGCTGCATCATCGACTCCCTCAACTTGACGCTGACGCCTGGTATGCGCCTGGGGATCCTCGGGCCGAACGGCAGCGGCAAGACCACGCTGCTGCGTCTGCTCACCGGCGCGGAAGCACCGGGCAAAGGCAGCATCGAGCGCGCTGTCGGTCTGCGGGTCGTCTACCTCGACCAGCATCGCGAGCAGATCGACCCGAGAATAACGCTTCGCCGAGCCCTCGCACCGGATGGAGATCAGGTCGTGTATCGCGATCGACCCGTTCACGTGGTCGGTTGGGCCAAGCGTTTCCTGTTTCCGGGCGAGCAGCTCGAGATGCCCGTCGGGCAACTGTCGGGCGGCGAGCGCGCTCGCGTCGCCGTGGCGCAGCTCCTGTTGAAGCCAGTCGACCTATTGATCCTCGACGAGCCGACCAACGATCTCGACATCCCGACCCTGGAAGTTCTCGAGGAGAGCCTGCTCGAGCTCGCCGGTGCTCTGGTTTTGGTGACGCACGACCGATACCTGTTCGATCGTGTCTCAACGCTGGTCCTGGCGCTCGATGGCAAAGGCGGCACGCAGGTCTTCGCCGACTATCAGCAATGGGAAGACGCCCAGCGCGCACCGTCCACAGCAACACCGGAACGCGACTCGACGGCGCAGAGCAGCAGCTCGGAAAAGCGTGTCCCCAGTGGGCTCAAGCGCCTGACCTACAAAGAAAGGCGCGAGTGGGAGCAGATGGAATCCACCATCCTCGCCGCCGAGCAAGCCGTAGAAGATTGCCGCACCGCCGCGCACGATCCAGCGATCGCGGCTAACGCGGCGGTGCTGCACGACTGCTATGTCGCGTTGCAAGCGGCCGAGGCGGAGGTCGCACGCCTGTACTCCCGCTGGGCGGAGTTGGAGGGGAGGCAGTCACAACCGTAAACAACCGAGCGGATTCCAAGCGAATCCGAGAGATTTCTGTACGACTACTCGTCACCTGGGCGACCGCCGGTAACACTCCATGCACGGTGTCGAGGCAGGCGGACGGCCAACCTGCGATGCGGGAGACCCTGGCGCGGTAAACGCAGCTGCGGATCCGAGACCTACGGGATTACCCGTACATACAAGGATAATCCTTGACCCATGTGCCAGCTGATTCTCGGCCGCGAGTTCTTCAGGTGGCGCGAAGCGGTTGCCCGCGCGCAGGCGATTTCTCTGCATTTTCATCGCGGATGAGCCAATCGGCCAGCACGGGAATGCAACGAGCCACTCACGACGGCTCCTCGTCTTCGTCTTTTCGCGACGTTACGGCTTCATCGTCGGGGGTTTGATTCCCTCCGCCGCCACCATCCTACCTCCGTGTTCCTCGAATCGGCCATTGAACCGGCCAAAACAACCGAGGCCCCGGGCTCGTAACTAGCGTAAGTGCTTGTTATTGTAGCGCTGTGTCGAAAACAGAACCGGCCAGCCAACCGGCCCAAGTGATCGCCCCGGACCGCGGCGAAAGCGTTGCCATGGCGGAGCCCCTTCTAGTTGGGGAGGGTGGCAAGCGCCGGAGCGAGCTCACGGATCTCGCTCTCGATCTGGCGGCTCGCTCGGCAGGGTTTCGCCGGAGCCTTCCGCAAGGGATCGCGCGCGCGCTCGCGGATCTCGTCCGGTCGATGAACTGCTACTACAGCAACCTCATCGAAGGTCACGACACGCATCCCGTAGACATCGAGCGAGCGTTGAACGGCGATTACAGTGCGGAGCCTCACAAGCGTGATTTGCAGCTCGAGGCCCGCGCGCACGTCGCCGTTCAGAAGTGGATCGACGAAGGCGGATTCGACGGGCGCGCAGTCACCACCGACGGATTGATCGAACTTCACCAGCGTTTCTGCGAGCTGTTGCCTGAAGACATGCTTTGGGTCGAAGACCCGGAGACGAGCGAACGCATTCGCGTCTTGCCCGGGAAACTTCGCGACCGCGACGTCAGAGTCGGGCGTCACGTTGCGATCAGTCCGGGCGCGCTGCCACGTTTCCTCGAGCGCTTCGAACAGGCTTTTCAGAGCCTCGGCAGGGTAGACTCCGTCATCGCGGCGGCGACCGTGCATCACCGCTTGCTATGGATCCACCCCTTTCTAGACGGCAACGGCCGCGTGGTGCGTCTGATGTCGTATGCGATGCTGCGCGAGACGCTCGACACGGGAGGTCTTTGGTCGATCGCGCGTGGTCTTGCGCGCAAAGAGAGCGAGTACAAGCAGCATCTCGCCGCCTGCGATCTGCCGCGCCGAAACGATCTCGATGGCCGCGGCAATTTGAGCGAAGAGGCGCTCGCGGATTTCGCATGCTTCTTCCTCACGACGTGCATCGATCAGGTGAGCTTCATGGAGGAGTTGGTCCAACCCAACCGCTTGCGCGATCGCATCCTGATTTGGGCCAAGGAGGAAGTTCGTGCCGAGGCGCTCCCCGCGAAATCCGGCGTCGTGCTCGAGTCCGTGCTGTACCGGGGCGAGCTGGGAAGGGGTGATGTCGCCGGCTTGATCGGAGCGAGCGAACGTCAAGCACGACGTGTCACCTCGGCTCTTCTCGATCGCGGAGTGCTCACGTCCACGAGCACGCGCGCGCCGTTACGCCTCAGCTTCCCGGCGGTATTCGCCGCTCGATGGATGCCGGGGCTCTTCCCGTCCTAGAGGTACAGGGGCGTTGGTGCATGAATCGGAATGTGCGGCCGCGTGTTCCGCCGTGCTGGCCGATTGGCTCGTCCGTCTCAAGCCGCGAGCCGATGGTCGTGGTGCAATCCGTTGAGAACCGAGATCTCGACCGCTTTACCACCCGAGTTCAACGGTTGCGGGTCAGGTGCAGGAACCCGTTGGTTGATGCCCTGGTGCGGGCGGACGCTACCAATCAATCGCTCGCAGTAGGCGTTGGCATTTGAACTCCTCGTCGTACTTGCAGTCCCGATCGCGGATCGGAAATCGCGGACCCTGGTTCCATGGCGTGACTTCGCGGAGTTGCTGTGCGGCCCATTCGCTGGTCGGTGACCTCGTCTCGCCCACATGGACGATGCGGCGCGAGCCGATCGCGAGGATGACGAACACGAAGATCGGCCGGAAGAACAGGTCATAGCGCTCCAAGACGTCGCAGGCCCAGAGCTGTCGCGCATGATTCCGGAGGAATACGCTCCACATCTCGCCCGCGACGGTGCGATGCCTCTGCATGCTGATCGTGGATGAGCCGATCGGCCAGCACGGCTCGCCAGGTATCGATGACCACCGCTGGGCATCGCCAACGGGACCCGGTTTCTCACGCCCGACGCGTCGCGGTACACAACGGGGGCCGGACCGCACCGTCTCGGAAGGAAGGTAGTACATGACGGCACCCATGACAGAGGCCGCCTCCGGACCGGCCGAGCGGGCAGGGAAGGACTTCGCCGAGCGCGTGCGGAGCGCCTGCGAGCTATACGTGCTGGAGGGTCTGGGGTACCCGCTCGCGGCCTACGTGTTCCACCTCGTCAAGTTGCTCGCCCTGGTCGCCGGTTGGATGTTCTTCTGCAGCTTCACGCCCGGGCTCGGGAACCCCTGGAACGTCGGCGCGTGGATCTTCGAAGACATCGCCTTTCAGAAGGCGTTCCTCTGGGGCGTGCTGTTCGAGGTGGCGGGCTTCGGGTGCATGAGCGGCCCTCTCGGCCTGAAGATCTGGCCGCCGTTCACGGCATTCCTGCACTACCTGCGCCCCGGCACGACCAGGCTAGCGTGGTTTCCGGACCTACCGATTTTGGGCGGGCGGACTCGAACCTGGCTCGACGTCTCTCTGTACGCAGCATTCGTTCTTTCGTTGCTCAGAGCGCTGGTGCAGCCCGAGCTCACGACCGGTCATCTCATCCCGATCGTCGTGTTGCTCCCGGTCTGCAGCCTGCGTGACCGCATGCTGCCACTCAGCGCTCGCGTCGAGCACCATTTTGCGATGGTTGTCTGCTTCCTTCTCGCCGGCAACTGGATCGCCGCCGCAAAGTGGGTGCAGCTCGCGATCTGGTTCTGGGCGGGCGTTTCGAAGCTCACGATCGCGTTCTCGTACGTGGTGCCGATCATGACGGCTAACAACCCGTTGCTGAAGAACCCTTGGCTGCGGCGACGTTTGTTCGTCTCGTACCCCGAGGATCTCCGGCCCTCCCGCCTCGGCAAGACGATGGCGCACGCCGGTACGTTTCTCGAATTTGCTGCCCCGCTCACGCTGCTCTTCGTCACCGGCGACGGAGCGCTTCTCTATCTGGGGATGTTCTTCGTCGTGATGCTGCATGGCTTCATCATCAGCAATCTGCCGATTGCCGCAGTGTTCGAATGGAACGTCCTGAGCCTCTATGCGGCGTTCTTTCTGTTCTGGGCACACCCCGGGGTGCGCCTGTTCGACGTCGGATCGGTGCCGCTCACGATCTATTTACTGGTAGGCTGCCTGGTCTTGCCGCTACTCGGCAACCTGTTTCCCTCGAAGATCTCCTTCCTGGTGTCGATGCGATACTACGCCGGCAATTGGGCGTGGAACGCGTGGTTCTTTCGCAAGGAGAGTTACCTCAAGCTGGACCGCCTGAAGCGAGCGGCGCGGCTGCTCTTCGAACAGCAGCGGCGGTTTCTCCCTGCGGAGCAAGCGGCCAAGACTGACGGCGTGTTTCTGGCCTTTCGCACCCTACACCTGCAGGGTCGGATCCTGGGCCTGTTGCTGCCGAAGGCGACCGACGGAAACCCGTTTCAGGAATACACCTACGCCGATGGGGAAACCGTCGCCGGCTCGGTCCTCGGCTGGAATTTCGGCGAGGGGCATCTGGCGGATGAGCGGTTGATCGAGAACATCCAGACGCAGTGCGAGTTCGAGGAAGGCGAGGTGCGCGTGATCTGCGTCGAGGCGCAGCCGATCCTCGGCTCCTCCCTCCACTGGCGGATCGTCGATGCCAAGAAGGGTATCCTGGACGAGGGCTACGCAGAGCTCTCGGATCTTGCCAGGCGCAAGCCCTGGGACTACGGCGAAGTCTGAGCTCCGTGGACGACGCAGTCGTTGTCGGGTCGGGTCCGAACGGGCTTAGCGCCGCCATCGAGCTAGCGCGGGCGGGTGCGTCCGTTCTCGTGCTCGAGGCCCGCGACGAAATCGGCGGTGGCGTGCGCACCGCGGAGCTTACACTTCCCGGCTTCGCCCACGACGTCTGCTCGGGCTGCCATCCGATGGCGCTTCTGTCACCGTGGTTTCGCGCCCAACCGCTCGAGCGACACGGTCTCCAGTGGTTTCGCCCCCCCGCGTCGGTCGCCCATCCGCTCGACGACGAGCCCGCGGTGCTCCTGCGGCGCTCGCTCGCAACGACGGCACGCGACCTCGGTGAGGACGCCGGGGCCTACGAGGAGCTCTTCGCGCCTTTCCTGCGCGAGCCGCACGCGCTGCTTGCCGACCTCTTGAGTCCACTTGGGATTCCGAGGCACCCCCTCTGTCTTGCTCGCTTCGGCCTGCCCGGCCTGCGCTCTGCCGCCGGCGCGTTCCGCTCGCGCTTCAAGGGCCACCGGGCACAAGCTCTCCTCGCCGGTTGCGCGGCGCACTCCATCCTGCCGCTCGAGCGGCCTCTTACCGCGGCCGTCGGCATGATCTTTGCCCTCACGGGGCACGTCGACGACTGGCCGGTCGCCGCCGGAGGCTCGCAGGCGATCGGCCGCGCGCTCGCGTCGTACCTGCAAGAGCTCGGCGGCCGTATCCAGACCGGAACGCGCGTCCGTTCGCTCGCAGACCTTCCCCCAGCACGAGTCGTCCTCTTCGACACGAGCCCCGCGCAACTAGCAGACATCTGCGAGCCGATCCTGCCCGCGAGCTACGTTCGCCGGCTGCGCCGCTATCGCTACGGTCCCGGAGCCTTCAAGATCGACTGGGCGCTAGCCGGTCCCATCCCCTGGCGCGATCCACGGTGCTTGGAAGCCTCGACCGTGCATCTCGGTGGCACGCTCGACGAGATCGCCCGCGCCGAGGCCGCCGTCTGGCGCGGAGAGCATCCCGACCGTCCGTTCGTGCTGGTCGTCCAGCAGAGTCAATTCGACGCCAGCCGGGCGCCCGCGGGAAAACACACCGGGTACGCGTACTGCCACGTGCCGGCCGGATCGACCAACGACCTCACGGCGGTGATCGAGCGACAGGTGGAGCGCTTCGCACCCGGCTTTCGTGATGTGATCCTGGCGCGCCATACGATGACGACGTCGGACTTCGAGAAGTACAACCCGAACTACATCGGCGGTGCGATCACGGGTGGCGTTGCCGATCTCTTCCAGTTCTTCGCCCGGCCAGTGGCACGGATCGATCCGTACACCACCCCGAACCGGCGGCTCTTCATCTGCTCCGCATCCACCCCGCCAGGCGGCGGCGTGCATGGTATGTGCGGTTACTTCGCGGCCCGCAGCGCGCTGCGACGACTGCATCGGCTCTCCGATCATCCACCGCAACTGATGGCAGGGTGACCTTGAGGACGTCAAGTACCGTTGGAGTGAGCGGAGCGCCGCTGGCCGAAGTCTCAGCATGGAGATAGAACCCGAGACGTTGGGCGACGAGGCCGGACAGCTCGGCGAAGCTCTGGCTACGGTGCTGGCTGATCGCCTCGGTGTGGGTGTCCGGATCGAGGGTCTGAAGCGCCTCACGGGGGGCGCGTCACGCGAGACCTGGGCGTTCGACGCCGTGGACGCCGCCGGCAACATTCATGCCCTGATCCTGCGGCGCGACTTTCCGGGCGCGGGACGCTTGACTCCAGGGGCGCTGATCGGCGACGACCACGACATCGATCGCCGGGACGAGTTCGCGCTCTTTCACGCCCTGTTCGACGCGGGTCTTCCGGTGCCACGCCCGGTTGCGCTGCCGGAGGGGAAGGCCGAGCTGACCGACTGCTTTGTCATGGAGCGCGTCGAGGGTGAGAGCTTGCCGCAGCGCCTCGTCCGCGACGAGACCTACGCCGCGGCGCGAGCGCTACTGCCGGAGCAGCTCGGCACGGTCCTGGCGCGCATCCACGCGCTCGGCTCCGACGACCTGCCCCGCGTGCCCGCGCACGACACTGCGCGCCAGATCGAGATCGCGCGTCGGATGGCCGCGCTCGGACCAGCGCCGCGGCCGGTGTTCGAGGTTGCGCTCCGCTGGCTCGCGGACAAGAGTCCCAAGGCCCAGCCGCGACGTCTCGTGCACGGCGACTTCCGGAACGGCAACTTTCTCGTCGGGCCCGAGGGGCTCCGCGCCGTACTCGACTGGGAGTACGCGCACATCGGCGATCCCATGGAGGACCTCGCGTTCCTCTGCCTCAAGCCATGGCGCTTCGGCAACGTTGCCGCCGAGGTCGGCGGCTTCGGTCCGCGCAGCGCGTTGTATCAGGCCTACGAGCATGCGGGCGGGACACCCGTGGATCCCGAAGCCGTGCGTTTCTGGGAAGTGCTCTGCAACCTCAAGTGGGGCACGCTCTGTGTGGCGCGCGCCATGGCACATGTCCTCGGCATGCAGCGCTCCGTCGAGGCCGCGGCCATCGGGCGCCGCGTCGCCGAGACCGAGCATGACATTCTCGAGCTCATGGGGTGACGTGTGATGGTAGAGGACCGACCAACCGCAACCGAGCTCATCGAGAGCGTGCGGGAGTTTCTCCACGACAAGCTGCTCCCAGCGATGACCGGACATCTGGCGTTCGAGGTGCGGATCGCCGCTAACCTGCTGGCGATCGCGCTTCGCGAGCGCGAGCACGGCTCCCGAGCGGCCGAAGCCGAGCGAGGGCGTCTGGTGATGCTCCTCGGCCGAGACGGGACGTCGGAGGAGCTCGAGACCGAGCTGGTGCGGCAGATTCGCGCCGGGGAGCTCGGCCCCGACGATCAAGCGCTCCGGACGCACCTGCGGATGACGGTCGGCGACCGGCTCGCGATCGCCAATCCAAAGTATCTCTGACCACGGAGGGCGTATTGGACTTCGAATTTTCGGACAAGGTCAAAGAGCTGCAGGGGCGGCTGACGGCCTTCATGAACGCGCGCGTCTACCCGCACGAGGCCGAGGTGGAGCACTTTCTCGCGCGTGCCCCGTCGCGCTGGACCGTGCCGCCGGTGATCGAGGACTTGAAGGCGAAGGCCCGAGCGGAAGGGCTCTGGAATCTCTTCCTTCCCGACTCGGAGTACGGCGCCGGCCTCTCCAATCTCGAGTACGCGCCGCTCTGCGAGATCATGGGCCGCTCGCTGATCGCGCCGGAGATCTTCAACTGCAGCTTTCCCGACACCGGGAACATGGAAGTGCTCGTTCGCTTCGGTACGCCCGCGCAGAAGGAGCAGTGGCTGACGCCGCTCCTCGCCGGTACGATCCGCTCGGCGTTCGCGATGACCGAGCCGCGCGTGGCGTCCTCGGACGCGACCAACATCGAGTCGTCCATCCGACGCAACGGCGACGACTACGTCGTGAACGGCGACAAGTGGTACATCTCGGGGGCAGCGGACCCGCGCTGTAGGGTGTTCATCTTCCTCGGCAAATCCGATCCCGAGGCGCCAAGACACCAGCAGCATTCCATGATCCTCGTTCCCAGCGACACACCCGGTATCGAGATTGGCCGCGCGATGCGCGTCCTGGGATTCGATGGGGCGCCGAGCGGTCAAGCCGAGGTACGGTTTCGCGACGTCCGCGTGCCGAAGGCGAACATGATCCTCGGCGAGGGCCGGGGCTTCGAGATCGCTCAGGGCCGGCTCGGACCGGGGCGCATCCATCATTGCATGCGCGCGATCGGCATGGCCGAGCGCGCCCTCGAGCTGATGGTGGACCGCGCGCTCTCACGAACCGCCTTCGGCTCGAAGCTGGCGGACAAAAGCATCATCCGCCACCACATCGCCGAGTCGCGCATGGACATCGAGCAAGCGCGCCTGCTGACCCTGAAGGCTGCGTTCATGATGGATACCGTTGGGAACAAGGCGGCGCGCTCGGAGATCGCGCAGATCAAGGTGATCGCGCCGAACATGGCGCTCCGCGTGCTCGACCGCGCGATCCAGGTCCACGGGGCCGCCGGCCTGTCACAGGATCTGCCGCTTGCCGGCATCTTCGCCGGGATGCGCGCGCTCAGGATGGGTGACGGCCCGGACGAGGTCCATCGCGAAGCGATCGCGAAGCTCGAGATCCAAAAACGCCTCGGCACGCAGCGGCCCTAAGGAAGCCGTGCGTCGCATCGTCATCGTGCTCGGCGGCGTTGTCCGTGCTTCTCCCTCCCGAAAACCTCATCCGCCTGAATTTTATGCGCAGCGGATTCCAAGCGAATCCGAGAGATTTCTGTACGAGTACTCGTCACTAGGGTGATCATGATGTTGCAGGCTGTACCCGCCCGTGTTCGCCGATTCGGTCATCCGTTTCACGTCACAAGCCGATAGCGGACAAGCGACGCCCGGTCGCGGGGTCGTCGGAACCGGTCGTTCCGCATGTCGAGAACCCGTGCACGAACGTCGCGGATTCGCTTGGAATCCGCTCCGCGTCGTCCAGATTCCTCAATGATTACGTAGCGGTCGAGCGAGGTAGCCAGGACAGATCGCAAACGGGGTCGGGTCCGGTGTTGTGGCGCGTGTGTCGGCGTGGGTGCCGACTACGCGTACACAAATTGCCAGGTTTTGCTGAGAATCAGCCGGGCTCGCTATTCGGCTGGCGGTGCCGGCGCCGCCGCGGCGTTCTTGCGACCGCGTCCGCCGCGACGCCGCCCGCCGCGGCGCCGCGGGCGGCGCTTGGCCGTGCCTTCGGCCGCAACGCCGTCCTTGCCCACGTCGTTCTCCGTGACGCCGTCGTCTGCAACCGCGGCTGGCTCGGCGATCGGCTCGGCCGGCGTCGGCGCGGCGTCGGCATGCATCCGCACCTTGCCGTTCGGCAACACCTCGATGTCCTTCATACGGCGCAGCCGCGTGACTAAGCGGGACGACCCCGGGGGGCGCTGGAAGCCAGCCGCCTTGAGCGCGACGGTGAGCGCATCGAGCGTGACGGTGCGGGATGGGTCGGCGGCCGCCAATCGCGCGATGACCTGCTGCAGCTGTTCCTGCGAGGCCCCGTGCGGCTCCTCTTCGGAGACGGCGGCGGCGACCCGCGACGGAGCGACCCGCGGCGGAGCGACATGCGCCGTGCGTGCCGGCGCCGCCGACGACACGGTGCGGCTGCGGCCGGTCCCCCCGCGACGGCGGCGGCGCCGACCTCGACGCTCATCGGCCGGCTCGCTGCTACGTTCGCTCACCGCCGCGCTCGGTCCCGCGCTGCGATACGTAATGCGATTGAAGGCAACGCCGAGACGCGCCGCCGCATCGCCCACCGCATCGAACGCCCGATCGTGCGACACGATGTCGATGGCGTCCCCCGGGCGCGAACGACCGAGCCAAATACCTGCCTGCACCGCGATCCAGAGATCGCTCCAGTCGGGCACGCGCGTCGCCGGCGCGCTGTGCACGAGGTGCGCACCGCGCTGGGCCAGCGAGCGACCGAGCTGTTGGCCGACGACGCGCCAATTGCCGATCGCCGTGACGTCGGTGGTCGCGCTCGTGAGGTCGATGTTGAGCCCGTCGAGCACCCGCGCGAGCTCGCTTTCGCTACTGGTGTTCTCGACGTCGATGAACACGGCGCGGCGCGGGCCGTTGATCGGCGGCGGCACCGCTTCGGCCTTCCGCGCTTTCGCTTTCACGCTCGTCGCCGCTGGCACTCGCGGTTTGGCGGCAGCTTTGCGCGGTGTTTTCTTGGCGCGCGCGGTGGTCGTGACGCGGGTCTTGGTCGCCATAGTGCAGGCCTTATGACCGGTATCGAGTCGAGTGTCGAGCAGCGTGGGGCGCGAGTTGATCTCGCGCCCCGAGGTTCGTGCCCGCTGCATCGGTCGAGTCTGTGCTGGCTACTTTGTCTGGCCGGCCGCAAAAGGACGGATCCTAGGCCAAGAACCGGCGCGCCGGCGACCACACCGCATCCAGGGAGATCACAGCTCTTCGACTTGAAAGCGGTACTCGCACAGGTCGATGACCATCGAGTTGATCTCCACATCGAACCATCGCCTGAACATCTCGTAGGTACGGTTGGCAGGCCAGATGGTCTCATCGATCATCCAGCCGGCTAGCGCATGCTCGAAGATCACGGCGAAGCAATCCCGGAGCAGCTCTTTGGCTTGCTCGTAATCGTCGATATCGGGGATCAGGTAGACGGTAGATTCATGACGCAGGTCGGCGGCGGTGACTGTTGCAGCCTTAGCGTCCACGCCCCGGGCCCATTCGGCGTAGGGTGCTTCGGTCGAACAATGACCCTCGGTGGACGGTCAAAACCGGCGCACTGTGCGCCCGGGCTTTATGGCTACGGTTTTCAACTGTCCACCGAGGCCAAATCGTGCATCGTCCCGATCGCGAGTGTGGCAGTGGGGCGAAGCCACTCTTTGAATACTCGCTCTGCCGTGCGAGAGGTGCCGCCGGCCATGAGGACGAACCAAGCAGTCAAGTTGTCAAGCACACGCCGGTGCGCAACGTCCGCTTCCGTCGTCGTGGATCTGCAACGACTCCTGCGGCGCCTCGCGGTCGAAGAGCGCAGATTCCGATTCTCTTTCAGGGATCGCGGCGGGTCTGGGCGCCGAGGTAGTCGCGCTTGCCGACGTTGACGCCGTTGTGGCGCAGGATCGCGTAGGCGTGCGTGACGTGGAAAAAGAAGTTCGGGACGGCGTGCTCCATGAAGTAGTCGGATCCGCTCATGACCTTGCCTTCCCAGCGCGGGGTTGTGATGACGCGGGTCGCGGCCCCCGCGTAGTCCGGCTCGGAGATTCCCTCGAGATACGCGATCACGGAGCGAATCCGAACCCGAAGCTCACTCAGGGTCTTTTCGGTATCAGGATGGTTGGGCCCGTCTTTCGCGGTCAGTCGCACCGCTGAGAGCTTCGCCGTATCGCACGCACTCTGCACCTGCCGGACGAACGCGAACTGATCCGGCGCCAACCGCAATTCGATGAAGACGTTGGGGTCGAACGCCTTGGCCTTTGCATGGGCCTCGGCCGCGTCTAGCCACTTCTCGAGCTGGCCCAGCATCTTCTTCATCTGACAGTGGAATGTATAGAACATGCGCCGACCCTATCCTGGATCGCGGGCGCGCAGAAGATCGGCCCAGCGGATTCCGAGCGAAGCCGAGAGATTTCTGTACGACTACTCGTCACCGGGGCGACCGCCGGTAACACGCCGTGCGCGGTGTCGAAGCAGGCGGACGGCCAACTTGCGATGCGGGAGACCCTGGCGCGGTAAACGGAGCTGCGGATCCGAGACCTACGGGATTACCCATATATATAGGGATAGCCCTTGACCCACGTGCGAGCTGATTCTCGGCCGCGAGTTCTTCAGGCGACGCGAAGCGGTTGCCTACGCGCGTGCGATTTCTCTGCATTTTCATCGCGGATGAGCCGATCGGCCAGCACGCGGGTGTTAGCTCTCGGCGCGTCCTGATTCGGAACAGGGAATAACAGGGAAAGAGCAGTGAATTGTCTCGGGAAGCGTCGGACTCGATTGGGGGCCTGCTTGACTAGGTAGCTACTGGTAGCTACTTCTGACACATGCGTAGCGTTGGCTTGAAGGTTCTGAAGAATCGCCTGAGCGAGTACGTGCGGGTTGCGGCTGGTGGTGAGACCGTCCTGGTCACGGACCGCGACCGCGTCGTTGCCGAACTTAACCCACCCCGCGCTGGGCGTAGCCCGATGCTATCGGACGCCTTGCTGGCGGAAGCGGTGCGGCGCGGCTGGCTGACACCACCGATAGCTCCGTTCACGCAACCTCCTCCGCGAGCGCCCGTCGCCGCCACCGAGCAGATCCTGAGCGAACTCGCCAACGATCGCACCGAGCGCTGAAGTGATCTACCTCGATACGTCGGTGGCGCTAACCCACCTACTGGGCGAGACCCGGGCACCTCGCCCCGCGCTGTGGTCTGAGATGATCGTGTCGAGCAGGCTGCTTGAGTATGAGGTGTGGACTCGCATCCACGGGCGCGGGCTATCCCGGTCACACGGCGACCTGGTGCGACAGCTGCTGGCGGGTATCGCCTTGGTTGAATTGGCTCCGAACGTCGTCGCACGAGCACTCGAGCCGTTTCCGTCTCCGGTGCGAACGCTGGACGCCCTCCACCTTGCGACGGTGGAGTTTCTGCGAGCGCAACGGCAAGAGGTAGTGTTGGCAAGCTACGACGAACGCATGATTCAGGCCGGACGCGCGCTGGGGATGCAGATCTGGGAGTGAACTGCATTTTGATCGCGGATGAGCCGATCGGCCAGCACGCGTCTTGAACGTGGTACGGGTACCCCGTACACTAAAAACCAGTGTTCGAGTGGGATGAGGCGAAGCGGGAAGCCAACCTCGTCAAGCACGGCATCGATTTCGTGGATGCCCTGGAGGTCTTTGCAGATCCGCTGCGAATCGAGCGGATCGACAGACATCCTGAGCACCGCGAGGAGCGGCATCAGGTGGTTGGGGCTGTGGGCGACCAGGTGGTGTTCGTTGTGTACACGCTGCGCGGCAACGCGCGAAGGATGATCTCGGCACGGAGGGCGAGCAGAAATGAGCGCAGAACGTATCTCGAAGGTTGTACTCGGCGCTGACGGCAAGCCACGCCGGCGGCTGGCTGGCGGACGCACGGTGCCCATGAAGGGAAAGACGAACTGGAAGCGCGTCGCGGCGATGAAGGAAGCGGAGGTCGTCGCCCGCGCACGTAGCGACCGGGATGCTCGCCCTGTCCCCCGTGGGCGCCTTCGAGACTTTCAACGGGTGACGCTGGCGGCCGACGAGGTCCGCGCGATCCGCCGACGGAGCGGCCTGTCACAGGCGGCTTTTGCTGCTGCCTACGGGCTCAACCTCCGGACTTTGCAGGACTGGGAACAGGGGCGAGCACAGCCGGACGGGCCAGCCCGTGCCTACCTGCTGGTGATCGATCGCGAACCGCGTGCCGTCGCGCGCGCACTCGCCGCCGCCGGCTGAGACCAAGGGAGCGGATTCTCAGGGGCAGGCGTAGGACGGTCTACGGAGACTTCTCCAGAGAGATTCCCGAGGTGGGCATCCAGCGCGTGCCCGGAGAACCCGGCAGACTTGAAGCTCCGACCCCGTAACCGGCGGTTCGCATCGGACTAGGTGGCGGTGCAGGGAGTCAGCAGCGAACCCGTCTCTCACATCCGCCCCCGCCAATTCCCTGATAACCAGGGAAAATACAGGGAAATCCGCGGTTGAAGGGCCTTTGGCGGCGGCCCTCCCCGAGGCATTGTGTGCAATTACAGCCATTTAGGTATGGAGCCCAGTAGATCGGAACAGGGAATAACAGGGAAAGCGCAGGGAATCGCTTCGCGTACCCGAGCCATGGCGGGCCGCTACAGCCCCATCCGGGGTAAGGTGGTTCCTCCTACGTAGTTTCAGAAACCCCCGACTACGAGATCCGCGAGATGATCCGCCCTGGAGAAGGCGCGCGGGGCTTGTCCATCTTACAGTATGATCATACTTTGGAGCATACCGGAGGACCTTATGGCCACGACAGAGCGAGTGACCGTTTCTCTGCCCATCGAGCTAGTCGAGGGCATCGACCGCTTCGAACGCAACCGTAGCCGTTTCATCGCTGAGGCGGTCGAGCATGAGCTGGTCCGGCGCCGTCGTGAAGGGCTTCTGCGTTCGCTCGAGAGCCCGCACCCGGAGGCCGCCGAACTGGCCGAGACGGGCCTGGCCGAGTGGGGCGCGAGGCTACCCGCGGACAACGAGAGCCTCGTCGATGTGTCTGCCGGCGAGCCCGTGCGCTGGGTCGAAGGACAGGGTTGGGTCGAGAAGTCTGCGTGACGATCGATCGGGGTACCGTCGTTCTAGTCGAACTCGACCGGACCGTGGGCCACGAGCAGCGCGGCGTGCGTCCCTGCATTGCCGTGAGCGACCCTGCAGTGAACGCCGATCAACGCTTTCCGCTGATCGCCGTCGTGCCGCTCACCGGGACGCCCGGCGCGGGCGTGCTCTACCCCGAGCTGTCACCCGGCAGCAGCGGTTTGACCAAGACCTCCTACGCGCTCATCGACCAGCTGCGCTCTATCGACAAGCGTCGCGTCCGCCGGGTATTCGGCCGCATCACGACCGACGAACTCATCACCATCGACCAGGGGCTCGAGCTGTTCCTGGGGCTCACCGGCAGTGGTGCATGAGTGGGAAGCGACGAGGCAGCGGCCAATCGAGCGCTGCCCAGGCCCTCCGTGCTGACCGATTGGCTCGTCCGCCTCATGCCGCGAGTCGATATTCGTGATGCAATCCGTTGAGGAGCGGGATCTCGACCACTCGGCCGCTCGAGTTCAATGGTTGCGAGTCAGGCGCAGGAACCCGCTGGTTGATGCCTTGGTGCGGGCGGACGCGATTATGGTAGTCCCTGTCCCTCCCGAAAACCTCGTCCGCACGGCGTTGGTGCATGAATCGAAACCGGCGCCAATGCCCCCCGTGAGACTCGGATCGTCATGCGGCCAACTTGCGCGAGATCGGCATTCCGAGCGACGACATCCGGTTCAACATGCTACAGGCCGTCATCATTTCCACTCGCTGGGCGTTGGAGCTGCGCGCCCGAAGGCCTGGTCCGAAGATTCGTTTGTAACGATAGAACGTGTTTTCCGTTCGAGCTTGACAGTGTTGTCCTTGCTCTCGTCGCCACTGGGCTCGGCCGAGCGGATTCCAAGTGAATCCGGGGAATTTTTGTACGAGTTCTCGACGGACGGATCGACCGCCTCCGGTGGCCCCGCGACCGGACGCCGCCTGTCCCCTCTCCGGCGACCCTTGGCCATTCCATGGCGGCCACCCCACGAGTTGCCGCCAGGCCGGCCAAACGGCGGCGCACGGTATGCCCAATCCCTCAATCCGACCGGCGGCACGCCAGTGCTTGGCCTCGGACCCGTCCGTTTGCGGCCGGAGAGACAAAGTAGCCAGCACAAACCAGTTTAAGGCCACAGCGCCGTAGGGGACCCACCCAGCTGCGCACCAAGACATTCCGAAGAAGGGCGTACGCAACTGCGCCATGCTTGGTAATCACGACGGAATCCCCGGCCCGGCCCGGGGCTGGGGTACCATGGTGCAACGTCTGCAGGACGCGCCCCGGTTCGTGGCAAGGCGCAACTCGCGCGCCTTCTTCCGTGCGTCGG
>CAZKRI010000097.1:0-142114 GCA_964555245.1 uncultured Myxococcales bacterium | reverse complement strand
CGCAGCGACCTTTGGGAAGCGATGCACTCGCCTCGCGAACGCGAGCGGATCAAACGTGCCCGGCCGCTGACAGCCGCCGCATGACACGCGCCGCCAACACGGCAGCGGGGCCGTGCGCCGCCGTGTTCCTGTATTTGCACGCAGTGCAACGAAGCGCAGGCTGGCGTAAAGGTCGGCTATTCTACCGCTGCTGCGCACCAAGACATTCGGAAGAAATGCGTACGCAATTGCGGCATGCTGGATATCATTGAGGATTTTCGATGCGGCCCGCTTGTCCCGGAGACCCGCTCTGCAATCCTCCGGCGATGATACCTTCGCTCTCAGCGAACCCGCAGTGCCGTGCGTACGACCACCGCCTCAGAGAGCATGTCTACCGCAACGGCGCTCGTTCGCTCGACCACCGAGTGCACGTTCCGCGCTCGACCATCGTAACCGTCCTGTAAACCTTTCAATTACCCACAAATGGTGTGGCGCGATTAGCTCATCCTTTTTTTCCTGCGGATGGAGAACTTACGATCGATGATGTGCTTGCTGTTTGCTATGCAGTCGTCGGAGGGAACTCACTAGTTTGCACAAAAGACTTGGCCGGCGTTGATCCGCTCGCGCCCGCCGCTGACCTGAACCCATAGTGTGCCGTTACGCAGCCCAGGTTCACGCCGCCCGGCGACAGTAGTACTTCAGGACACGCCCGAGCCTTTCCCGGCACTCAACGGCGCCCTTCGCACCCGGCGCTCCGCTCCGCGGGCCGAACGCATGATTTTGATTCTCTGTCTCGCGCTGGCGTGACATGCGGCGACTCACCCGGATGGCATCGCACGCACGGATGCCCGTGGAGGTACCCCCCGCTCGTCGTCCACAGTGCCGGCTAAAACGGACGCGAGCCCAGGCAGGACGCAGCCTCGTTTAGGTGAGACGGCACCGCGAAACCTGCGGCAAGCCCCCCGAGTTGGAGCGCAAAGTCGCCAGCAGCCAAGACGGGTCCCTCGCAAATCGCCGTTCCGGCGCCGCCACAATCACCCGTGCAGTCGCGACTCCCGCATCGCAAGTTGGCCGTCCGCCTGTTGGCCACCGCTCACTTCTGCAGCGACCACCTCAGCTTCTCGACCTCTGCCTGGATCTCCTCGGGGCCGAGCCGCTTGATCCAGTCGGGCGTTAGCTGGGGATAGCTGCAGTGCTGCGCTGCAAGCAGCGATTGGAAGCGCCGCTGCGCGACGATCGAGCTACTGGCCTGCCACACGTTCAACACCTCCGCGACCGGCTTCCGCTTCGCGAGCACCTGCCGCACGAGGAAGTTGTAGTCGCGTGACGAGTAGAGCTCCGTACGGTCGAGCACGGTCCGCAGTTCGGGGTCCGCCAGCCGCACTCCCCGGCGTGCGAAGAGCTCGCGCACGAACACTCCTCGGGCATCGCCTTCCAGGTCGAAGATCGGAATCTGCAGCGGGGCACGGCTCTTCACGTCCGGATCGAGCTCGTCCGGTCGCGCGGTCATCAGTCCCCACACCACCTTGCCAAGGAGGGTCGCGTCCCCTTGCATCTGGATGATGTTCCCCGCCAGGCGTTTCTCGGTCTCGTGCGTGTTCGACGAGTGCACGCTGCCGAACGCGGTGTGCGCCTCGTCGACGAGGATGATCAGCTTTCCGTAGCGGTGAATGTAGAGGTACAAGCGCTCGAACAGGCGGTCGGTCTCGCCAAACCACATGCTGCGAAGGCCGGCGAGCATGATCACGACCCGCCCGCTCTCGGCGGCGTACGCTTGAAGCTGGAATGTCTTGCCACCCCCGTTCGGCCCGGAGACGAGGATCGCGGACACCGCCGTGTCGGGATTGTCGCACTGCAGGAACGCCTCGCGGAAGATCGCGCCGGTGTTCTCGTGGCCAACGATGTCCTTGGTTCCGTGGTCCGGCACCAGCACCTGGATGATCTCACCCAGGTCGGCCTTGAGCATCACGTTGACCTCGTCGACGACCGCCTTCCTCGTCACGGGTGTGCGGCTCCGGAGGCCGACCTCGAGAATATCCTCGACGTTCGTCAGCTTGAGACCAGCGGTCGCGATGACGAAGTCCTCCTGGCCGTCCGCACCCATGTCGAAGGTCACGCCCGCCTTCCGGGCGACGAAATGCGCGGCAAACAGCCGCCGGTCTTCGATGTCGGGGAGCGCGGCCTCGATCTGCTCGGTCGCCGGCTCGGCGAGAATCTTGGCGCTGATCTCCGCCCTGGTGTCGGCGATGAGGATGACGAGGTCCGAGCTGGCGGTGAACTTCGGGGCCGTGATCCAGCTGAGGAAGGTCACCAGTCGCTGCCGATCCAGCTCGCTCAGGCGCGTCCATTCCCCGCAAGGGAACAGCGATCCAGCGTACTGGAAGATCACGCACAGCGGCTTGACGTTTCCGCCTTTCGCGAGCCTCGCGCGTTGGAACCCCTCAGAGATCCGCTTGAGGAGCACGAGCGCCGGCAGGGGCTCGTCGAAGCAACGGTCGACCAGCGCCGCCACGTTCCCCAGCTTCTGGTGCTCGTTCGCGGTCGCGTCCGCGAGCGCAGACACGCGTAGCAGCTCGTCCCGGTCGGCCGGGTCGTAGAGGCTGATGCCGGCGGCCGCGTCCATGCGGACGACCAGGAGCTTGTCGTGCAGCTCCTGGTAGAGCCGCTGTTCGAGCGGCAGGAAACCACTGTGCGTCCCGGCGTCGGTCCGGACGCTCTCGGTCCAAAACCAGTCACGGGTGTTGCCGGTGAGCAGGATCACGCTCTTGCCACGGTCGGTATAGGCGCGGCTCAGCTCGTCCAGGAACTCGGGGCGTCTCCCCTGGACGTTCTCAGGCATCGGCACCGCCTCCACCCACGAGCTGCGCGGGCCGGATCGCGTCGGGGTGGTCGTAGATGAACTGCGTGATCCCGCGCCGATTGTCCGGGTCCAGGGCGTCCCGGCAGACGTCGGATGCCACCGCGTTGAACTCGGCGGTGTGCTTGTAGTCGAGGGCACGGGGATAGCTGCCCGGCGTCTTGCGGTCGGTGACGATCACTGCACCGTTGCCGCCATTGCCACGCTCGTCGGTCCAATACTGCGAGAGACCAATCACGCGCGTGCCGAGGAAGATTGCCTCGCTGACCTCATGGGTGACGAAGAAAATCGTCATCCCGTACTCCTTCCACCGCTCGAGGATGTACAACTGCATCTCCTCGCGCGTGACCTGGTCGAGCGCGCCAAAGGGCTCGTCCATCAGCAGCACCCGTGGCTGCATGATCAGCGCCTGCGCGATCGCGACTCGCTGCTGCATGCCGCCCGAGAGCTCGTAGGGATATTTGTCGGCGTCGGCGGGCTCGAGGCCGACATGGGCCAGAAACTCCCGCGCCCGCTCGCGCGCTTGCCGCCGCGCCCTGTAGTACGCGGGGGTGTGCAGGATACGCTGCGAGAGGGAGATTCCTTCGAGTTCGGGCCCGAAAGCGATGTTGTCCAGGACCTTCAGGTGGAAGTAGAGCGAGTACTTTTGGTAGACGATTCCGCGATCGCGGCTCACGCCCTCAACGGGTCGCCCGTCGACCAGCACCTGTCCCCTACTCGGACTGTCCGAGCCGAGCACCAGCCGGAGCATCGTCGACTTGCCACAGCCGGAGGGGCCGACGACCGTGACCAACTCGCCCGGCGAGACCCTGAGCTCGACGTTGTTCAGGACGACCTTCCGTCCGCCGTCAGTGCGTGGGTAGCTCACCTCGACGCCCTCGAGGGCGATGCGATACTTCGGATCGCCCATCGTAGCTGTGTTCACTTGTCGAGCCAGGGGTAGCGGCGGAGCGTGAACTGCCGGATGGCCCAGTCACTGCCGGCGGCGAGTAACGTCATCCATAGTACGTACGGGATGATGATATCCATCGCCACGTAGCGTCGCAGCACGAAGATCCGGTAGCCCAGTCCCACCGACGCCGCTAGCGACTCACCGATGATCAGGAGCTGGATCATGGTCTTCAGATTGAGCCGGATCGTGTTCAGCATGCAGGGGAAGATCTGCGGCAGCACGATGCGGTATGCGATCTCGTGCTCCGACGCCCCCATCGTCTTCGCCTTGACGATCTGCTCGCGCGGGACTGCCTTGGACCGCAGGTAGGCATCGAGCGCCACGCCTGGGAAGACTCCGATGACGATCAGGCTCACCTTCGAGGTCTCCTCCAATCCGAATACGATGAATAGGATTGGCAGCAGCGAGACTGCGGGGATCTTTTCAAAAAAGGTGAGAAACGACGTGAACAGCGCCTCGACGTAGGGAAATATCCCCATGCCGACGCCGAGCGGGATGCCCAGGAAGACAATCGCCAGGGCGATGCCGAAACGCTTGGTACTCGCCCAGGTGTCGACCCAGAGCCGCATCTCGCCGTCCCGATCCGCCTCCAGCGCGACCCGCCGGAACCCGTCTGCCATCTGTTGGAGGGAGGGCATGATCGGGTCCTGCGGATTGCTCACGTGCCGGGCATGGGACGTGACGAGGTAGGCGCCGATCAACAGCGCGTAGAACGCGCTCGCGAGCGCCCAGCGCGCTGCCCAACCGGGTTGCGCGTCGGTTCGGAAGAACTTGCCTACCATCGGTCACAGCGTCCCATTCTTTGCCTTCACCATGTATGTCCCGTCGTACCGGAGCTTGACGTTGTTCGGGTCGCCCTGGACCGTGCCGTCCGGGTACTGGATGCCGACCGTGTCCTTCGATTTCGCATTCTCACCGAGTAGCCCGTGCTTGAAGCAGAACTCGCGGACGAAGTCGTTCTTCGCCTTGATCTCGGGGCCGGTTGCGTAGTCGAG
The DNA here is from genome assembly GCA_964555245.1 of uncultured Myxococcales bacterium. Lineage (GTDB taxonomy): Bacteria > Desulfobacterota > Binatia > UBA1149 > SPBQ01 > CAZKRI01. Next base: position 137,331 of record CAZKRI010000097.1, on the reverse strand, counting down.
CGCGGACTCCGGGGTGTAGAACATCGCAGTGGTCCTGAGCTGAGCCTGGAAGGCGGCGAGGTCGGTGCCGGCCAGTTCCGCCATCGCCGACATCGCCGCATCGGCCTCCGGCCCACGCCTGGACATGGTCGCCATTACCTCGTACCAGGCGCCGACGAGGGCGTCGCCCAGATGCGGATTCTTCTTCAGCGCGCCCGTGTTGACCGCGAGCAGATCCTGGATCTCACCGGGGAACTGAGAGGAATCGCACACGCTCTGGGTCCCCCGCTGCTGGAGGATCTCCATCGCCATGGGATTCCAGGTCACTACCACTTTCTGCGACGGATTCGCGATGAACGCCGGACCGATATCACTGTCCGAGACGTTCAGTAGCTTGACGTCGCTGCCCTTTAACCCATGCGCCTCCAGGCAGCGCTCCAGCAGGTACTGTGAGACCGTGGCCTCCACGAGCGACGCCGTCTGTCCCTTCAGTCCGGCGACGTCAGGGATGCCGCGGGTGATCACCTTGTCGTTGCCGTTCGAATAGTCGCCGACGACGATGATGGTGGTATCGACCCCGCTCTTGGCAGGCATGTCGAGCGCCTCCATGTTGGTGATCACGACCGCGTCCGCCTTCTGCGCAGTGAAGGCGTCCAGTGTCGCTCCGTAGTCCATCGGCAGCACCTTGATGCCGATACCGTACTTGTCTGCCCACTTCTTCAGGATCCCCGTCTGATTCATATAATAGTAGGGCATCCAGCCGACGTAGATGGACACCGCCAAGATGTACTCCTCCTTTGCCGCCGCCCGCGCCGACGCGCCGGAGAAGAGGGATATCGCCGTCAGCGCGAGCGCGGCGATGGCCTTAGGGAACGTTGTCATCGGTAGTTTCCTCCTGGTCGATTTGGGAACGAGACGTCGCGACGCGGTCATATCTTGGGCCGCTCCTCCTTCTTCTCGGAGGCGGCGCCGACGACACCGGTCTTCGCGTTCCGCGCGGCCTTGCGGGCGGCGAGCAGCTGATCGACCTCCTCGGTCGCCGTCGCTTTCGCGCCCGTGGCCAGGTACTCGGCGTCCTGCTTGCGGGTGTCGGTGCCTGCGAGCCGCTGGCTCACGCGTGCCTTGGCGGTAAGCTCGCGATTGGCCTGGAGCACGGCGTCGATCGGCCCGCGGTCCATGCTCTCGGTGATGCCGCTCATCCTGCTGTTGAGCTCGATCAGCTTCTGGTTGGAGACGAAGTCCGCGACGGCTTGCGCTTTCTCGGCCGGCAGGTTCTGGATCTCCGCCTGCAGCGCGGTGAGCTGCGCCTCGAACCGGGTCACGTTGGTGCGCTGCTCGTTCATCTGCTGCTCGAGTGTCGCACTGCGGTCCTCGTTCGCCTTGATCAGCGCCTGGAATCGGACGAGCGCGGCCTTGTGCTTCTCGAGCGCTCCCTGATCGGCTGCCGCCTCGGCCTTCTCGTAGACAGTCGCGGCCCCCTCGCGCTTCGCGACCAGATCGCTTCGCTCCTTTGCGAGCTTCTCTAACTCCATCCGCCGCTCCTCGACCACGGTCTCGACCTGCGAGACCGCATCGAACAGCGACCGATAGCGGCCCACCATCTGGTCACGATGCAGGTCGAAAGCATCCGAGATACCCGAGGTCGAGCCCGTGAACATTCGATCCGCAGCCCGGACGAGTCCGAGCCGCTTGCGAAGCCCATAGAACGTGATCAGGCGAACGAACGCCCGGATGATCCCAACATGCTCGGTGTCGGCCATCGTGGTTCCTCTCCCCTTCCGTCAATTCTCGGAACGTTTTGCGACGGCGAGGTATTCCTCGTCGGCCGTCGTACTGTCGTGCTCGAGTCCTCGTAGCCGCTGTTCGACCCGGCGCGCCGCCTCCACGGCAGTTTCCAGCGCCGAGGCGGCATCGGCATTGCTCATCAGTTCGTTGCCGTCGCGCCCGACGAAGGTCACCGCCTCGAGGTAAGCCTTTTCCAGGGCACTTTCGAGCTCGGTCGCTTGCGCGAGCAACTGCTGCAGGGTTTCCTCGCGCTGGTGATACAGGTCGATGCGCTCCTTGTACACCGCGATCTTTTGCTCCAGGGCTTCCCTGCCGTTCGACGCAGGATCGCGCATCTGCTTCTTCCAGACCGCGATCTCCCGTTCCAGCGCGGCCACAGCCGTCCCGCGCAGTGCGTTGGACACCTGCAGGGCCCGGCTAACGATCCCTATCCCCTGCCGGTAGGTGTCATCGGCCAGACTCACCAGGCGCTGGGCCGTGGCGTCGTCTGCACCGGCGAGCTGCTCCTGCAGGTACGACCGGAGCTTCCAGTAGGAACTGGTGAGCCGATTTGCAGCATCGGCGCCACCAGTAAAGCTCGCGTCCGCACACGCGGCGGCAACCGCCTGAAGCTCCCGGAACTCGATCTCGATCCGCTGCGCGCGGAGCCGCTGCACGTAGGCCTGGGCGAGCTGCTCCCCGCGGAAGAAAAAATTGACGATCCAACTGGCGCCGCCGAGGCCGGCGCTACCGAGGATGCCGAGGAAGAGTCCCGGCGTCATACCGAAGACGGCCCCGATGATGAGACCGCACCCGGCCACGGCCGTCGGAAAGATCGTCAGCGGGTGCTGGAGTGTCTGCTTCAGGACCGCGACGTTCACCGCATGACCGGTGAAATCGTCCGCCGTCGGCTTGGCTTCCGGCGGGTCCGGTCGGGGACGTCCACGCGCGGCAGCCTCCCCGGTCCCGAACGCCGACCTCACGCACGCCTCCTCAAAGGGTGTTGTCCTTCATGAGCACGAACTCCACCCGTGGCATGCGCGCCCGGTGCGAACGCACCCCCTCGCCGGCTCGCGGGGAGGGAGGTTGCGACGATCCCTTGCCCTCGGCGTGTAGGCGATGCGGATCGATTCCATCCACCGCGACCAGGCGCTGCGCGACCGTTTCCGCCCGTGCCTGCGCGAGCTTGAGGTTCTCGTCTTCGTCTCCCGGGCCGGAATGACCGCGCACGGCCACCCGATACTCTGGATAGTGGTTGATCAGAAGCTCGCCAATCCTATTGACCGCGTCCTTGCCGATCTCGTCGAGGAGGTCGGCACCGGTCTGAAACGTGATCGGCTCGATCCGCAGAATGCCGACCTCTTCGAGGCGGGTCCAGGCGTCGGCGTCGAGCTCCACGAAGTCGCGCTGCACGGCGCCCTTCTCGCCTATGACGGCAGGAGCTCGCTTGATCAGGGTCGCGATGATGTTGGAGTTGATGATGGTGTACGGGTTGCCTTCGAGCGGGTCGCGCTGGAACCGACCGGACCTGAGGTCGATGTCGGTCACGGCGATGATCGTGTCGCGAATACCCTCGGTCGCCGGGATCCCCGGGCTCGGGGCGATGCCGAACTCGAGGACCGCATTCTCATGCAGGTCGTACCAGTCGATCCCCTGGAGCATGCTCTGGATGTCCTCCCGCTCGAGGCTTCGCAGCCCCGGGGTCTGAGCCATGTCGTCGAGCAACCGGTTCCTGTTTTGTTCGTACCCGCGAAGCACCGCAAAGTACAGGTCGAAGAGCTGGATCACCTCCGTTTCGTGACCCTGCAGGTAGTCCCGCCGGACGACGAACACGTCCTTCACGTAGCCGCGAAACTTGTCGGTGCCCCAGATCACCTTCAGGCCGGGAACCTGGCGGAGCGCCATCGTCTTGAACGGCTCCCAGAGAACGAACGCGTCGCCCTGATGCTGCTGCGCGCGCTCGAAGACCGTCCTGGCGCCGTCGACCTCGACCTTCCACGTGTCTGCTGCCTTCAGGTTGAACAGGTCCCAGTCGATCGTGGTCAGCGCTAAGAGGAAGGAGCTGGGCGAATCGGCGGTGTAGACGATCCGCAGAGAGCCGTCGTTGAGCTCGGCCGGCTTTCCCTCGGGGAAGCGGTCGGCAAATCCGAGGATGGCGTCCGCCCCCTTCGATTCGGACACCCCGGCAATGATGACGCCGGGATACTTGTAGCGCGCAGCGTGTTCCTCGTATGAATTCACCGGTAGCACGAGGATGTCGCACTGCTTCCTGTCGAACCGCTCGAGCCGATCGGCGTAGTTCCCGCCGTCGTCGATGAACTCGAGCGCCAGACCCCGGCCCGGGGCCTGCCGTTTCATGTCCGGGCTGGTGATCATCCAGTAGCCGAGGTAGTCGTCGCCGCAGATCCGGATTTTCGTCGTAGCCTTCGCGTCACTCGTCTTGTAGATCTGGCGGTCGAAGAGCCAGGGCTCCAGGAACTTGACGGCGCCCGCCACGGCTCCGACGAGGAGGAGAAGCAAGAGAGCCCCGACGGTTTGTCTCTTCATCGACTCCCCCTACCGACCAAGCCCTCGTCGGGCTACTTCGACTCGGCGAATCCGGTCGCGTCGAAGCTCGGGGGCTCGGCGAGCGTCTCTTCAAGGCCCTCCCGCAGTTCCTCGATGCTGTCCGCGGCCCGATAGGAGACAGAGTATTTGCGCAGCTCGTGGTCTGCGCCGATGCACAACCCGATGGTATAGATCGGGGTCGCAAACTTCGCGGCGTAAGCGGCCGCCTCTGCCAGCGGGACCTCGCCATTGGCCTCGCCGTCGGTGACAACCGCCAGGCGGAACTCTCCGTAGCCAAGCTGCTGCTTGTACTGCTGCACCAGGCGGTCCACCCCCGTCTTGATCGCCTCTCCGAGTGGCGTCTTGTCGTCGCTCTTCACCGCGCGCACGGCCGCGCGGAACGCGTCGCGGTTGCCGGAACCGAGCGGCACGACCTCTCTCCGCCCCCCGGCATCGAAGACATAGAGGCCAAGGTTCACGTCCGCGGGGACGTGCGCGATGAATTCGCGCAGGGCCCACTGGGCGCCCTCGAGCTTCGAGCGGAATGACTTGTCGCCATTGCACGCGGAGCCGGGGGCTTCACTCATCGATCCCGACCCGTCGAAGATGACGTAGAGATTTCGCGTCGCCTGCGCGATTCCTCCCGGGACGTCGTCCAGCTTGATCTCGGCCCGACCCGAGCCGTATGGCTCGGCCCGACCCGAGCGGTACGGCTCGGCCGGGCGACGGTCGGTCCTCGTCGGTGTACGGGCTCGAGGCGCATCCACTCGATAGATTAAATACTGAGCGCCTAAACTAAGCCCTGACACGATGAGTGCGCCGACCCATGCCCCCCATTTCGGGGACTCTTTCGCCATCGGCGCCACTCCTCACTGGACCGGCTGGAACTCGGTGGGCTCCGCCTCGACCTGCTTGATCCGGAAGACCACGCGCCGATTGGCGGCCCATTCCTCCTTCGTCCGCGGTGGGTTGTACTTCGGCGAGCCGATGCCGAGACCGACCGCCACGAACTGCGAGTCGTCGACCTTGAGCTTGTGCGCCTGGCCGTAGGCGAGGAACGACTGTCGCACCGAGTTGGCGCGCGCAAACGAGAGATTCTTCGCCGCCTGCTCCATCTGCGCGACGACCGCCGCCTGTTCGCCCTTCTGCTTCGCTTGCAGGACGCCCAGCGGATCGCTGTGTCCCTCGATGACGAACAACGCCCCGCCATAGGTCGACGCCTTCTTGAGCGCCTCGGCGAAGTCGTCCTTGTAGCTATCCTCGGGGAACTCACTCTGGTTCGGCTCGAAGTTGATCTCCTTGACGAACAGGGTTCCCTGCGTCTCCCAGGTGGTGGGCTCGGCTGCGATCTCCTTCTCGACCTCGCGCGCGGCGCGTTTCGAGTCGAACTTCGGCTTGGCGACCTGCTTCACGTAGCGCAGCCCCTTGGCGAGGGCACCGTAGTCCCAGTTGGCGATCTGGATCGGGACATCCCGGGTCATCAAGCCCGTCTCGCGGAAGAAACCCTGGATTTCGTGCGTCAGGACGTCGACCGTCCGCAGATCGGTCTCGCCGTTCGGAAACTTGCCCGTGAAGAAGCCGACGTTGGCGTCGTAACCCACGAACTCGCAGTCGCCGAGCAACCCCTCGACGTCCGCGGTCGCCTGCGGGGCGCCGAGCAGCACGTCGGCCGCCCGCGAGAGCACCTGACGGTACTTCGTCTGCTGAGCCTGCTTGTTCGCCATCAGGTCCTGTAAGGTTTCTTGTCCGCGCATCAGCGCATGGACGAAGTGCTGTACCTCGTCCTTGTGCGCGGTGAAATAGTCGCCGCGCACGGCGTACACGTCGGCGATGATACGGTTGGCCGACCGCGACGTGACCCATTCATACGCGCCCTTGACGGACCCTTCCGCGCCGCTACCGACCTTGCCCGAGCCGCCGGACGTCAGCATCGCCGCGTCCGGGCTGATCGCCATCACGGCGTCCATCGAAGCGTCGGCCTGGAACGCGCTCACCGGATCCGTGATCCCGCTGCCGGTAGTCGAGGGCAGCTGGAGATCCTTGAACCACCGCAGTTTCACGCCCGACAGGCGACAGCCGGCGTCGCTCAGGATCCGCGCGGCGTAGTCCATGTGCGGACCGTAGAGCTGCAGGCCGACGACCGCGCTGCACAGATCGCTCGCCTTCTTGATGCGCTCGCGCACCGTCATGGTGTCGCCGCCGGCCGACCACGTCATCTGATAGACGACCACCAGATCCGTGCCGGCCGCCTTGAACGCCTCGGCGGCGGCGTTGATCATCCCCATCGTTCCGCGCAGGTACGGGGTCTTGCCGTCGAGCACGTTCTGCACCTGCTTGGCGAGGTCGTTCTCGGTCGCGAGCGTCACATCGACGCCTTCGTCCTTGAAGTACCCTTCGGAGTCGGCGACCAGCGTCGCCACGTCGCCACCCCAGGTGATGAGGTAGATGGGGAGCTGGCCGCCGGCCTGCACCGGCTTCAGCTGGGTCTTGACGACTTCCGCGAGCGGCTTCGGCTGCAGCGTCTGGATGTTGGGCGGCGTCGCGCCGGCCGCGCCTGCGAGCAGCACGGAAAGCGTAGCGACGAACACACCGACCCCACTGGATCCCTCCATCACGTTTCTCCTACCTGGATGTTCAATGTCCCCCCTGCCCCCCCCAAAAAAATCTCGTCCGGCCTGGGATTCTTGACCTATCTCGTCGCTGACGGAAGGGTTGCGCCGCGTGTTCCGGCTACTCGCTTTGGGTCTGTCCGATGCTTTCTGCTCCCACGCCTCCCTCGAGGCCGAGCTGGCGCAAGGCTCTTTTCATCGTCCAGCGAGCGACCGTACTGCGCTGCAAGTGCGTAGAGGAGCCTCGCATCCGTGAGCGAATTGTTCGCGCTTTTTCTCGGAGTCACTCCGGCCGTTCTCTGGCTCGTCTACTTCTACCGAAGGGACCGTTTCGAGCCGGAGCCGCCGCGCCTAATTTTGCTTACTTTCGTACTGGGCGGGATCTGCACGATCCCGGCGGGCATGTTGAACGCGCTAGCGAAAACGCTGACTCTCGGCGATGTAGAACTGGATCATGGCTCAGCGGGTCGCCTTGCCGTCCTGGCATTCGCGTTCGTCGGGCCGATCGAGGAGGGCCTGAAGCTGCTAGCAGTGCGCTGGAGCGTTTATCGAAAAGACACATTCGATGAGCCAATCGATGGCCTGATCTATGCCGCGAGTTCTGCGCTCGGCTTCGCAGGTATCGAGAACATCATCTACATCCTCGAACATGGCCACAGCGTGATGATCGGCCGCACGATCCTGGCAACACTTGGGCATGTGATGTTCGCGGCCCCGTGGGGACTCGCGATGGGGCTGCGCCGCTGTGTCCCTGGTTACGGCGCATGGACGATCGTTGGCGGATACGTCGTCGGGGCGCTACTGCACGGCATCTACGACGGCTTGATATTCCAGCAGCGGTTAGAGACGACGGCGATCTTCTTGCTCGTGGCGTTTCCGCTGATGATCGTCTCGATGCAGCGCGCGTTCCGGCATGCGATTCCGCTGTCTCGCTACAGAGTGGGCAGACAGTGCGCCTTGTGTGCGTCGCCACTGCGCAGCCACATGAACTTCTGCTCGGCGTGCGGGGCGGAGGCTCGACGGCACGCTCGCTGCCCCAACTGCCGACAATCGGCACGCTCCGGCGCGAGTTTCTGCTATCACTGCGGGCATCCACTCGCAGAAGCGGGGGAGAGCGCGCGGCCGGCCTGATCAGGGCGAGTTCCTCGACCGCGAACCGCCCTGGAGACGTTCTCCGAACCGTGCACCGGTCAATGCCAAGAGATAGGGCAGAATCCAAGCGGCGAGTACGCCACCACCGCCATTCATGAGGTTGCTCCCCACCACTGCAAGCGCCGCACCAATCGCCGGCTCACGCAAAGTCAGCCCTGGCGACATATAAGCCACGCCGGCCCCGGCGAAGAAGTAACCGGCGAGCACGGCGGCGGCAAAGCTGATTAGCGTGCCCGCATCCGCCTTCCCTTGCATGATCTGCTCCATGACACCCTCGCCGCGCGTGACCAGAACACCGATAACGATCACGACCTGCACCGCAAAAGCGACGCCGCCGCTGATCGCGACCCATTTCCACCGCGTACCGCTCGCAGCCTCGGAAACCGCTGGCTCTAGCGATGCTCCGCACTTACCGCAGAAGGTATCTGCGGGCTGGGTTTGCTGGGCGCACTTCGGACACTTCGATGATTTCGTCATAACGGAATCCCCCTCAGATCACACCGTACGGGTCGTGGCGAAAGATCTCCTCGTCCGAGACGCCGATGCGGCATGCCGCCAATCCCGCCTCAGCGGCAGAGGGATATAGGAGCGTCAGAGTAGATTCTACCGGACCCGATAATTCCGGCTGTACGGCGTTGGTGCATGAATCGAGATATGCGGCTACATTGCTTCCCATGCTGCCGTCCAGCGCTGCTGTTTCTCGTCGGCTCTGGCCAGCAGTCGATTCAGTGTCCCGTGCAGTGGCCGCTAAAGAATCGCGATCCTTCCTGCATTCGCGACACGAGCAGACGTGTATCGCTCTGGCCACCACTCCGCTTCCTCCCGCCCCGCCCGATCCGCCCTTTCCACCAACCACAACACACGATACACCTTCACCCGTGGTCCCTCATGTGGGACAGTTATTTTCGCGCGGTCGCTTAGCAGGGACCATCGACTGGTCCCTCTGACGCGCCCCCGGGTTCCCGGCCGATAGCCTCCCGCGTTCTCCGCCCCTTTCATCGTGCTCGCGTATGCGGCCCACACGTTGGCGCCCGTGATTGCGACTTCCATCCGAACGCGCCGCGGTGAAAACGACGCGCGAACGCCCACTTGTGCCTTTCGGCCTTCGGGGTCGAACGCGTTCTGTTTGGTGCAGCGTCGTCCGCGCGGCCACGCACGTGGTTTGGTGTGCCACGAACTCCGTCCAGGTCCACCGCGGCCCCTCCAAGCTGTGAAGTGTCGCACTCCGAGGAAGAACAACGGTCACCGGGGACCTTGACGGCCATTGGGCTTCGCCTCGATTGATTGTGACCTAAAGTGTGACTACATTAACGTCGTGCTTCAGATCCGGCTGGCCGAGGCGGCGGTGGAGCATCTGAAGGCACTCCGCTTGTACGATCGAAAGACAATTCTTGGCGCCGTGAGAGCACAGCTGAGCCATGAGCCGACGACAACGACCCGCCATCGAAAGCAGGTCGTAGGGCTCGAGCTTCCGTGGGCGCCGGGAACCGATACGTGTTGGCAGCTCGCGGTCGGGACGTTCCGTGTGTTCTACGACGTCGAAGACGATGTCGTCACGGTCGATGCGGTCCGCCGGAAGCCGCGTCACAAGGCCACCAAGGAGATCTGATGAAGTTCGTCAGCATCAGAGAAGCCAAGGCCCAGTTCAGTGAGTGCCTCGAGCACGCGCAGCAGGATGCCATCGTCATCACGAAACACGGCAAACCCACAGCGGTCATCGTGGGCGCCGAAGGCAAGGAGCTGCAGGACGTCGTCTTGATCAATGACAAGGCGTTCTGGCAGATGATCCGAAAGAGCAGAAAGCAAAAGACCTACTCTCTTGAAGAGGCGGAGAAGGCGCTGCTTGGTACGCGACGAAAGAAGCGAGATCGGAGGACTTGAAGCGCAGCAACCCATCCGCAGCTACGAATCGCTTAGCGTCCGCGCGTAAATAAATTTCCGAGTTCTTTGGAATCGTGATCTACATGTACTGGTTCGATCGCCAGAAGCACCATATACCTCATTTCCAAGCTCGCTTTGCCGGCAACGAAGCCGTATTCGATCTTCACGGCAACTGTCTCGAGGGTGATATTGGCGTCCGGGCGACGCGCCTGATTGCCGAGTGGAGCAGGGAGAGGCGAATCGGGCTCCAACACGCATGGGATGCAGCGAGATCCGGCAGAGGGATTCCATGGGTAGCACCACTCCGGTGATCCGCTCGGTTACGACGCCCACGTACATGCGGGTTTCGATCGATGCGAGCGACGGCAACCGGTACGACGCGGACCTGTCTTCGTTTGCTGGCGTATTCTGCTTCCCTCGTAGCTCCGAAGAGTGGTCGCAGGTTTCGATCGACAGCTACGGTCTCGGATTGGTCTGGGCTTCTCGCTTTGAAGTGCACGTCGACCAGATCATTGGACTCGCAACGCACGTCGAGCCGATCCGGCCGGCGATCGCGCCGAAAGGCACCGCGCCGCAGCCGTGATCGTGCGTCGTGATCGCGCTCAGGCGATTCGACGGTTCCTGGAGCGGGCCGCGTGGTCGAAGGTCCCTCGGAAAGCGCTGGGACGTCCCGTGCGTCGGCGGCATCCTGGCGACGTGCGTATAACCTCAGGCAGAATCGTTTCGGGTAAGATCGTGGTCGAGCGAGAGTCGATCCCTGAAGCCGCCACCGTCACGGTTGTCACACCCGACGACTCTGAAGCGTTCGAACTGGAGCCAGCCGACGTGGCTGCCCTGCTTGAGGCCATTCACGAGGCCGACACCGGCCAAACCGTAAGCGCGCGCAGAGTACTGTCAGATCTGAGGACACGCAGCTGAGCATCGTGGGATGGTCCCGATCGACGGCCTAGTACTCCTCGCCCCACCTTCCGATTACGGTCCCCGTTTTGGTGTGCCCTGGAATGCCGCCTCTCCTAGCTCGGCCAACCTCATGTTTATCCGCGCCCGTGGATGAAAGGCTGGCACCATCGTACCATTCCGCACGAGCTAGGCCCGCGCGGGAGAACCCATGGCGTTGAACATCAAAGATCGGGAAGCGGAGAAGCTGGCGGCCGAGATCGCGGCGATAACGGGAGAGAGCAAGACGCGATCCTCGGGTATGGCCCAGACGGCGCATGATCGATCATCGATCGCTCGGCCACTAGCGCGATCGGCGCACCCACGCTCGTGGAGAGCGGACTCGTCCTGACGGCCAAATGGGCAAGAAAGCGCCGATCATTCTGTCACGGCTTCTCCAGGAGACTGGCATCACCATCATCCCCTTCGCGGACGAGCATTGGCGGGTTGCGGTCGAGGCGCATGCGCGATTCGGCAAGGGACGACACGCTGCGGCGCTCAATTCCGGCGACTGCCTCACGTATGCGGCCGCGCGACTGGCCGAACGGCCTCTACTTTTCGTTGGAGACGACTTCGCACGGACCGATCTTACCGCCGCCTGACGTGAAGACCACAAACTGCTTCTTTTTTCGTCGTGGCGTCATCGCACGAGGAATCTTTCGATCTTCATGTGCACACCGGTCAGCGCTTCGTCCGCTAGCCCCACACCTTGCTCAGGTCGATGGCAAGATCGGCGAACACAGGCTGAGGGCGCGGCCGCGCCCTCAGCCAAATACCGACATGATCTTGGCGGCATTGACGTGGTGGGTTCGCACGCTCGACGCTGCGCCGAATGCCGCCGAACCCTCCATGGTTCGTCGATCGTATGGCCGCACGGTGGAGAACCTGGTACTCTGCTGCGCCCGCGTCATGTTGCGTCGATCGATATGCACCTACGGTTTACCCGGGAAGGAACGTTACAATCCGCCGTCTCCAAACGCGGCGTGGCGCACGACCCGTGCACCGACCTCGCCGATCGTAGGAATTACTCGTGCCGACGATCAGCGCGTTCTTCGGCATCGCGATCCAGATGTTTTGGCGCGACCACGGCCCGCCGCACTTCCACGCGGTCTACGGCGAGTACGAAGCGATCGTCGATATCCGTACGATGCGTGTCACCCGAGGATCTCTGCCGATACGAGCGTTGGCACTCGTTCTCGAATGGGCGGCTGTCCACCGCGATGAGTTGCTCGAGGATTGGAACCTATGCGGCGAGCTGAAGACCCCGAAGCCGATTCCACCTCTGGAATAGGTCCGGAACGAGATCCCGGCGCGACGTGGCGGGTGCGATCGGCCACTGCGCTCCCGGGTTCGCGTGTACGGGTGACGTTCGTGGACGGAACCACTGGAGAAGTGCACCTCCGCGCCTTCCTCGAGTCCGCGCGCGTTCAGGGCACGGTCTTCGAAACGCTTCGCGAGCCATCCGTATTCGCGCAACTTCGCGTCGTCGCCGGCGCCGTGACCTGGCCGACCGGTGCGGATCTCGCTCCCGACGCGATGTACGACGCCATCCGCGCAACGGGCACTTGGGTCGTCGAAGTTTAAGCCGGTGACCTCAGCTCTCAGAACGACACCACGCCGGTCAGTCCCCCCGCCCGCTAGCCCCACACCTTGCTCAGGTCGATGGCGAGATCGGGGAACAACGCAATCCGGACGATCTCATCGCCGGAATGTCGAGCCAGCTGTATATACGCGGCGCCCGAGCGGGAGAACCCATGGCGTTGAATATCAAAGATCGGGAAGCGGAGAAGCTGGCGGCCGAGATCGCGGCGATGACGGGAGAAAGCAAGACGCGCGCCGTCAAGGTCGCACTCCAGGAGCGAAAACAGCGCCTGGCCTTGCGAATCGTCCGTCGTGATCGCGGTCAGGCGCTTCGCCGATTCCTGGAGCAAGAGGTGTGGCCGCAAGTTCCTCGGAAGGCGCTGGGACATCGGATCACCCGCCGCGAGCACGACGCGATCCTCGGGTATGGCCCAGACGGCGCATGATCGATCGTCGATCGCTCGGCCATTATCGCGATCGTCCTCCGCGAGCCCGGCTGGGAGTGGCTCGTCGAGAAACTCGGAGCCGACGACGCCTGCGCGATCGGCACGGCCACGCTTGTGGAAAGTGGACTCGTCCTCACGGCCAAACTGGGCAAGAAGGCGCCGATCATTCTGTCACGGCTTTTCCAGGAGACTGGCATCGCCATCATCCCCTTCATCCCCTTCGCGTAGGAGCATTGGCGGGTTGCGGTAGAAGCGTACGCGCCGACTCGCGTACGGAACGATCCTGCCCGGAACACATCACAGCTCAAGCATTGGAATCCGGAGGTGGCACGTCCGTGGGGTTCCGCCTCGTATCGTCCTGTTGGGATTACCGGGGGCGCCTAGGCCAGTGCGTCCGTTGCGTACTGCCGGAGGATGCTCTGTTGGCTGTCAGCGTGGCTGTCTATTTCAACCAACGCCAACCTCATGAAGGGCAAGGCACCCCTCGTCCCCCGGGTTCGACCGGGCTACAAACGGGAGTTACGTCGCATCGATGGCCTTGCCACTTTCTTCAGGGCAGCACCTCGTCGATGCTTGAGAACCGAATGAGACTTTTGGGAGGCACCAGCCTCTCCTGGTCGCACCGGAATTCTCGACCGCCGGAGTGTTTCCATGCACTGTCCCGTCTGTCTCGAGGTAGAGCTCACCGAGCGTCCCACCCGCCAGGGCGTCGTCATTGAAAGTTGTGCGCGCTGCGACGGAACCTGGCTGGATCGCGGCAAGATCTTTCTCTTCAGCTCCAGACCTCGAGCCGTGGAGGCGCTCCTATCCTCTCGTGTCAGGGCCCAGCCTCACGACCGTCAACGGTGCTGCCCGCGCTGCACGACACCCTTGGTGGTCCAGCCATTCCTGGCTGCGGACATTGAAGTCGATGAGTGCCCGTCGTGCGAGGGCATGTGGTTTGACGCGGGAGAGTTCCGCCGCGTAGTGAGTCTTCCCGGCTGCGGCATCGAGATAACCCCGGCCGATCGCGTACATGACACGGCCGCGCCTCCGAAAGTCTCGCAAACCGATCCCCACCCGCACGAACAGCTGTCCGCGAGAGGGATCGCTCTACGTCCCCTTCCGTACCTGATGATCCGCTCGGTCCTGACACTCACGCTCCTCTACGGCATTCTCGGCGCCGTCCTGATCGGACTGGTCGAGTCGGGTTGGATAGATACCCGAATGGCCACGGGTATCGGTATTGCAATCATCGTCATGCAGTGGATCCTCGCCCCTTGGCTGATGGACCTGATGCTCGGGTCGCTCTACCGCATCCAATGGGTCCCGACGCCGCGGGTGCCCAAACACTTGCGTTTGTTCATGACGCGCGTGACCCAGGCACAGGGCATGACGATGCCGCGGTTCGGCATCATCCCGGACGGGGCCCCCAATGCATTCACATACGGGCATACCCCCAAGAATATGCGGCTCGTCGTTACTCGGGGCATCTTCCAGCTCCTCGAACCCGGCGAAGTCGAAGCCATCGTCGCCCACGAGCTCGGCCATGGTAAGCACTGGGACGTCTTGCTCATGACCGTTGCCCAGCTCGTACCGTTCCTCCTCTACTACGTTACGAAAACGCTGACTCGTGCTATCGAGCGCCGACGCGGCAGCTCGGACACCGGGGAAGCCCGCATGTGGGCCGCCATTGGCATCTATCTGCTCTACATCATCAGCCAGTATCTCGTGCTCTCGTTCAGCCGCTGCCGCGAGTTGCACGCCGACCGCTTCGCCGGCGAGATTACCGGCAATCCGAACTTGCTCGCGTCCGCACTGGTGAAGGTGGCCTACGGCCTGGCTGCACCTAGCCGAGATCACATGCAAGGTGCTCAGTCCGATGAAACTCTCGAGGCAATCTCCGCGCTCGGCATCTTCGACGCACATGCGGCCAAAGCCGTCGTCATGACCGCGAGCGCCGCGCGGAAGGGACGCGGGTCGCACGCCGTCAGGGTCGAGAACATCAAGCGCGCAATGCAGTGGGACCTTTGGAACCCGTGGGCGAAGTTCTACGAACTGCTCTCGACTCATCCACTGATCGCTCACAGGCTGCAAATTCTCGGTGATCAATCCGCCTCGATGGGAATCGAGCCGTACGTTGTTTTCGACCGGCGCAAACCTGAATCGTACTGGGATGACTTCCTCGTGGATGTAGTCGTGTTGCTACTACCGTTGCTGGTGTTCCCTGGATTGATTGGAGTATGGGTACTCGCGCCCTTGACGCACGAGTGGCCAGGAAAAGCATGGTTCTATCTATGCATCGCGGCGCTGGGGATCGCGTCGCTTGCCAAAACGTTTTACACCTACCGCCGCGGTGTGTTTCCGCCGATGAGCATTGCCGCCCTGTCGCACGTCGTAAAGGTGTCGCGCGTGCGGCCGGTGCCGGCCACGCTCAAGGGCACGGTCATCGGGAGAGGCGTGCCGGGTCTGATCTGGTCTGAAGACTTCGTCATGCGCGACGCGACGGGACTCCTTTTCCTCGACTACCGGCAGCCCCTGCGGATCTGGGAATGGATCTTCGGCCTGACAAGAGCGGGTGACTTCACGGGCCGCGAGGTCGTGGTCTCCGGATGGTACCGGAGGGCTCCGGTGCCCTACTTGGAGATCCGAGAATTCACGATCGACGGCCAGACGCGCCGCTGCTACTCGTACCGCACCAGAGTCGCGTTCGCGACGTTCTTCGCTTCAGTCGGAACGATCGGCCTGGCCTACGTGATTTGAGCCCTGTCCCTCCAAAAACCGTATCCGCGCGCTGATCATTGACGTTGCCGCGCCTTGAAGGAAGGCTCCAGTCCGATGCTTCGGCTACTGATTGACGTCTTCCGCGATCCCTTCCTATCGCAGGCCTCTCTCAAGGCCGAGATCGTCGTGCTGTGTCATCAAGTCGCCGTCCGCAGGCGACGGCTTGGCAGGAATCAACTCCAGTTGACCTGGGCCGATCGCGGTCTGCTCATTGTGATTTCCTGTTTTTGCTCGGGTTGGCGCGATGCCGTTTTCATCATTCAGCCGAACACCGTGCTTCGCTGGACACCACCTGCCCCGCGGTCGGCCGAGCTAGGGATGGCGAACCTTTTTCTTCGGAGTCGCACGCGTTTGTCGCCGAAGAACAATACGCCGGGGGTTCGAGCGACCGCGCCTACCGCGTGTGGAAGCGTTATCTCGCTGCCCGAAGTCGGCCGACTGCACCACCGATATGAACGCCTTGCTGCTTGAGACTACTCGCACGACCTTTTTCGGAGGGACAGGCCCATGAACAGGATGATGCCGTAGTTCATGCTTGTCATGCTCCCAAATCACGGTCGGCTCGATATTTGAGTACTATGCTCTGAAGACGCGGATGGTTGTCACCTATCCAGACGCAGCCCCCGACCTTTTTGAACAATGGCGTGTAGCCCGTATGCAGCTTGCGAGCAGGGCGGCCATGCTCTGCGGCGCCCTCACGGTGCTCAATTTGGCGACCTTCGCCGCGGGGATTGGTCTCATAGATGGTGGACTCGTCTTCTTGATAATGTCGGGCTTTCTGCTCCGTAAACGGAGCCGCGAGGTTGCCCGCCTGGCTGGAGAAATCGGCCTCACGACGAAAGTCGTCAAGTACGTCAAGAATCCAGTGACCTGTTCGCACTGCGGCGCTTCCGCAAGCGAGTTGCATCACTTCTGCACCGCTTGCGGGAGTCCGATGGGTACCGCTCGCGCGGGCGGGCCTGGGCCCCGGTTATCGCGGCCGTAGCGATGGGAGTAGACGCATGAACGACCCATCGCTGGTAGAACTTGCCTTGGCGCCCCAGTCCCGGTCAGCCGTTGAGGGCGAGAGAATCTCGACGAGCAGGTCGGGCGCGCCGACGATTGCCTGGTGCTGGATGATCGAGCCACGACCGCTAGAGACATAGACCAGGTCGGGAACGACGACGGTGTGGCGATCAAGGATCACATCCACCGGAGCACTGAGCACTTCACCCCGGCCATCTCCGCTCACGTAGACGTGCAAGAGGAATTTCAGGTTACGCGACACGCGCTGATGACGGATCGTCGGCGACGCCGTCGCGGCGAGATCCCCATCCAGGATCTCGTAACGCTTGCCGTCGTCGGGCAGACTCACGAGATCGTCGCACGTGAACTTGCCTACGCCGTGCCTCGTCCCATGTGGCGTGGTCGTCATGCTCGGGAGAATGTAGCCCAGACTAGCGTACAGAACGATGCTACCCACAAAACATTACAGCTCCGGTATTGGAAGCTCTATGCTCGAGGAATGATCGCAAGTATACTCGGTGTTGCAAAATGCAAACGAAAGAGACTGTCCGCGCGCTGCTCGAACGCCTGCCCGATGACTGCACGATCGACGACGTTCTCTATCACCTGTACGTCCTTAACGCTGTCAGGCAGGGTCAAGGCGAGACGGATCGAGGTGAGACGATTCCACACGAACAGGTCGCCGAGGAGTTGCGGCGGAAGTGGCAACTCGGCGCCAAGTAGTCTGGTCTTATCTCGCCCGAAAAACGCTCGAGGAGATTCTGAGCTACGTCGCGGAGGATTCCCCGGCTGCGGCTTCTGACCTTCTTTCGACTGCACTCGACCGAGCCGCCTCACTCGGCACGTTGCCGGAACGCGGTCGAATGGTCCCCGAAGTCGGAAGTCAGAGTGTGCGCGAGCTGTTCGTACACCGCTATCGCTTGCTCTACGAGCTTCGTGGCGACCTTGTCGTCATACTCGCGGTAATCCACGGTGCACGAGATTTCGAGCGGTGGCGTCGCGAGGGCTGATGTGGCACGACCTCAAGGTGGCGGCTCCCGCAATAAACGCGCCTTTGACCTCCCGAGTGAGCTCGACCGCTGCGTACGAGGGAAAAAGGAGATGGCCGCGAAAAAACTGAAGCTTGCCCATCCCGGTAGGATCCTGCGTGAGGAGTTCATGGAACCGCTGAACCTCACCGCATCAGCGCTCGCCAAGTCACTACAAGTACCGCTGCCTCGGGTCAACGACATCGTTCGTGAGAAGCGTGCCATTTCGCCTGAGATGGTCGTATTGCTTGCGACTTACTTCGGCACGACCGAGTGCTTCTGGATCAATTTGCAGTCCCATTACGACCTCGAGATGGCCAGGGGTCGTGTCGGCAAGCCGGCTGCGAAGATCAAGGCTCACCCGCGCAACGAGAGTGGGACTTTGCGGCCGCTCGGTTGACCCGAACCGGCTGGAGCTGACACCCACTTGCAGCGATCCGACGTTGATTGGACCTGACCCGATTTCCGTTGCAAGAATTGCGGCGTGAGCGCGGTGTCGGAAGGCTTGCCGGATTGGGAGCGGCTGCTCGCGGCCGAGCGCCACCTGCAGCATTTGGTGTCCGGCGCCGTACTGGTCGGAGGCACGGCCGCTGCCCTACATGCACGCCATCGCGTCAGCATGGACGGTGACCACGTGCTCGCCGATCTGCGCGGACGCTTCGACGGCGTTCTCGCGACACTCGAAAACGTCGCCGGTTGGCAGACCGAGCCGGTCCAGCGCCCGGTTTTGATTCTCGGCCAACTAGACGGGATCCTCACCGGCATCCGCCAGTTGCGGCGGACGGCACCGCTCGAAACCGAGGAGATCGACGGCCGGCGGGTCCCGACGCTGGCCGAGATGGCGCGAATCAAGGCCTGGTTGCTGCTGACGCGCTATACGGTGCGCGACTACCTGGACACGGTGGTGTTGTTCGAGCGCTTGGGTGAGGCGGGCGTGCGCTCGGCGATGCGCACATTTGACTACCTCTATCGCCAGCCCACCGCCGTCTCTCCGCTGACGGAGTTGGCCGAGCGTCTCGGAGCCGCGAATCCCGTGGATCGTGCCGAGATCGATCTTGCCGACTACCGTGGACTCGTGCCCCCTTGGGACGAGTGGGATCACGTCGCCTCGCGCGGGCGGTCCTGGGCCCCGGTTATCGCGGCCGTAGCGATGGGAGTAGGCCCATGAACGACGCATCGCTGGTGCGTTCCCGCGCGCTGTGGAACCGCGCATCGTTGGATCTGGACTCCGATGAGACGCTGGCGCAGCTTCTCGATCGCGGCGAGCCGGAGGCCTGGCGTGAACTGTACCGTTTGGCGCGCGACGACGCGGGCCTGCGGGCGCGCATCAAGCGGCTCGTCGCGGTGGTACCGATCGCGCTGCCACGCTTCTGGCTGGCGGCCCTGGCTTCACTGGGTGAGCGCGTCGATTACAACGCTGTTGTTCCAGACTACTTCGAGCACAGCGGCATCTGAGAACCTCACCAACCTCCCGCGTGCGGCAGCCGCTCCACCTCGGAAAGGGGCGGGTGCTCCGCGGCAACGGTTGCGAGCGATCTCTCAGACGGCCGACCGTTTGCGCGAGCTAGCCGCTAGCGCGCGTTCGGCCTCTCGGGGAAGCTCGATCGCTACGAAGTACGCGGCGGGGTAAAGATAGGCTTCACCGGATTCGTCGACGACTCGCACGTGGTCTTCTTCGGCCCCACGTGAGTCAGGTAGCTGCCGGTAGAGTTTGCGCAACTCGAGGTCATCGCATCCCTTGTTCCGCACGCAGACCAGGAACTGGTTTTTTCTTCGCCGTGTTGTCATTAGGGAATGCACGTTTCGATCCGCATGTGCACGCGGTCCGGCCCTCACCCGCTAGCCCCACACCTTGCTCAGGTCGATGGCGAGATCGGGGAACAACGCACTCCGAACGATCTCATCGCCGGAATGTCGAGCCAGCTGTATATACGCGGCGCCCGAGCGGGAGAATGTCGTCAAGATCCTCTCGTCGGGATCGACGACCCAGTAGTGCTCGACGCCGAATCGCGCGTAAAGCTTCGCCTTGGCGCCCCAGTCCCTGTCAGTCGTTGAGGGCGAGAGGATCTCGACGAGCAGATCGGGCGTGCCGACGATAGCCTGATGCTGGATGATCGAGCAACGATCGCTAGAGACGTAGACCAGGTCGGGAACGACGACGGTGTGGCGATCGAGGATCACATCCACCGGAGCGTCAAGCACTTCTCCAAGGCCACGCTCGCTCACGTACATGTGTAGGATGAGTTCCAGATTGCGCGATACGCGCTGGTGGCGGGTGGTCGGTGATGCCGTCACAGTGAGATCCCCATCGAGGATCTCGTAGCGTTTACCGTCGTCGGGCAGACTCGCGAGATCGTCGTAGGTGAACTTACCCGCGCCAATCTGGGCTTCGTGTGGGGTGGCAGCCATTGCCTACTTCATGTTACCCAGGCAGCCCGCTCAAGACCACAGATGGTATAGTCGTGACACCTCAGCCGGGGAGCATCCCCTATCCTACTTCGGCCAGCCGCAGCCGCTCGCCCCAGCGGCGCTCGATGGCTTCTTTGAGCGCGGCCGACTCGGGCTGCGCAAGGGCCGGATCCTGACGCAGCCACGCGGTGGCTTCCGTTCGCGCATGCTCGAGCAGCTCGGCGTCGCGCACCAGATTGGCAGCGCGGAACGCCGGGATGCCCGACTGACGAGTGCCGAGATACTCACCGGGGCCGCGTAGTCGCAGGTCGGCCTCGGCGATCGCGAAGCCATCGTTGGTCTGCTCCATCACCCGCAGCCGTTCCATCGCGTCCGGCGAGTGCGACTCGTCGGCGACCAGGCAGCAGAATGCCTCCTCGCTGCCCCGCCCCACCCGGCCACGCAACTGGTGGAGCTGAGCCAGCCCGAAGCGCTCGGCGTGTTCGATGACCATGATCGTCGCGTTGGGAACGTCGATTCCGACCTCGATCACGGTGGTCGCCACCAATACCTGAAGGTCGCCGGCCTTGAACCGCCGCATGACGGCGTCTTTCTCGTCGGCGCGCATCCGGCCGTGGATGAGCCCGACGCGGAAGTTTCGGAATGGGCCGGTCTGCAGGTGTTCCGCCTGGCTGGTGGCATCGGCGAGGTCGATCTTCTCCGACTCTTCGACCAGCGGATAGACCACGTAGCACTGTCGTCCCTCGGCCAGAGCACGAGCCATGCGCTCGTAGAGGTGCTCGCGCCGCGATTGACGGATGAGGCGCGTAACCACCGGCTTGCGCCCCGGCGGCATCTCGTCGAGGAAAGAGACGTCGAGATCGCCGTAGAGCGTGAGCGAGAGCGTGCGGGGAATCGGCGTGGCCGACAGCAACAGCGTATCCGCCGATGCGCCGCGCAGCGTCGCACGCTGCATCACCCCGAAGCGGTGCTGCTCGTCGATGATCGCTAGCCCGAGGCGGTGGAACACCGTCGATTCCTGAACCAGAGCGTGGGTGCCGACTGCGATGTCGATGCTCCCCTGCCCGAGAGCCTCACGAGTCCGGCGCGCCTCGGCAGCGGCAAGGGTCCCGGTCAACAGCTCGAGCCGGACCTCTTGCGCTCGTGCCCACGGCTCCATCGTCGCCGCGTGCTGCTCGGCAAGCAGCTCGGTGGGCGCCATGACCGCCACCTGGTAGCCCGCCTCCACCGCCTGCAAAGCCGCAGCGAACGCGACCACCGTCTTGCCGCTGCCCACGTCGCCGTGCACGAGCCGGTTCATCGGTACGGGCCGCGCCATGTCGGCGGCGATCTCGGCGATCACTCGGCGCTGAGCACCGGTGGGCTGAAACGGTAGCGCGCTCAAGAAACGCTCGATGCGAGCCGGTGCTTCCGGCATCGCGGTGCCGCTCTCGGATTCGCGCTGGGCTCGCCGCAGCGTCATGCCAATCTGCAACGCGAACAGCTCTTCGAAGATCAGGGCTCGATGGGCAGCGGTCGCCGAGCCCTGCAGGGCGTTGATATCGGCCTCGGGCGGGGGCGCGTGCACGTAGCGCAAAGCATCGGGAACGCCGAGCAAGCCGAGGCGCGCACGGACCGAGGCCGGGACGACGCTTACCGCCTGTACGGCGGCGGCGTCCACGGCGCGCTCGACGAGGGCACGCATGGCCGACAGTGGGAGATCGGTCGGCTTCGAATAGACCGGGACGATGCGGGCTAGGTCCGCCGTTTGGTCGCCCTCTTCGACCACGGCTTCGATCTCGGGATGAATGATCTGCAATCCACCCCGCCGCGACGACTCGACGCGGCCGTGAACCAGCCAGGTCTGTGCGGAGGCGAGCTTCTTGCGGAAGAAGGCGGCCTGGTGAAACCACACGAGCCAGAGCCGGTAGCCGTCGTCCGATAAGACCGCTTCGAGCATCGGCCGGCCGCCCCGGCTGCGCATCTGGATCTCCCGAACGCCGGAGATCGTGCCGACTAGCGTGGCTTCCTCACCGGCTCGTACAGACGAGACTGGCACGATCCGGCGGCGGTCCTCGTAACGAAACGGCAGATGGTAAAGGAGATCGTCGACGGTCCGGATCCCGCTCTTCTCCAGCAGCTCGCCCCGGCGGGGCCCCACCCCCTTGACGTACTGGACCGGATCGTCGCCGCGCACGCCCGTCAGGCCCTGGCGACACCGGAGCGGGCGTGGCGAACGCGGCGCGGGGCTTCGGTCCCCGGTATGTTCAAGACCATTTCCCCGCGTGCAGATCCTGGAGCGACGTCACTCCCGGCGCCGAGCCGTCCAGCAGCGCGATCCCCTCGGCAGCGGCAAGGGCAGCGGCCGCGGTGGTGAAGTAGGGCACGCCCGACTCGAGCGCGGCGCGCCGGATCGAGAACGACTCCTCGATGCTCTGCGGGGTGCCGCAGGTGTTGATGACGGCGGCGATCTGGCCGGCGCGAATCGCATCGACGACGTGCGGAGAGCCTTCGCGTACCTTCTTGATGGACTCGCACTCCAAGCCGCGCTCGCGCAAGAAGGCCGCTGTCCCGCGGGTGGCGAACAGCCGCATGCCGACCCCGGCCATGCGGCGGGCGACTTTCTCGACCGCGAGGCGGTCTTCCTCGCGCACGCTCAGCAACACCGACCCGTGCTCGGGCAGAGGGTTGCCCGCGGCAATCTGCGCCTTTGCGAAGGCCACTCCGAAACGGTGATCGATGCCCATCACCTCCCCGGTCGACTTCATCTCGGGGCCCAAGAGCGTATCCACGCCCGGAAACTTGATGAACGGGAATACCGCTTCTTTAACCGACGTGAATGCGGGGACCACCTCGCGCGTGAAGCCGAGCGACGCCAAGGTCTCTCCGGCCATCACCCGCGCGGCCAGCTTGGCCAGGGGCACGCCGATCGCCTTGGAGACGAACGGCACGGTGCGCGACGCGCGCGGATTGACCTCCAGCACGTACACTTCGTCGCCGGTCACGGCGAACTGGATGTTCATCAAGCCGCGCACCTCCAGCTCGACCGCGAGCATCTCGGCCTGGTGACGGATCTCGTCGCAGATCCGGCGCGGGAGCGACCACGGTGGCAGCGCGCAGGCGCTGTCGCCCGAATGCACGCCGGCCATCTCGATGTGCTCCATGATGCCACCGATCACGACTCGCTCGCCGTCGGCGATGACGTCCACATCCACCTCGATGGCCTGATCCAGGAACTTGTCGATCAGGATCGGATGCTCCGGGGAGCTGGCGATCGCGAGCTCCATATAGCGACGCAGATGCGCCTGCTCTCTCACGATCTCCATCGCCCGGCCGCCCAGCACGTAGGAAGGCCGGACCAGAACCGGGAACCCGAGCCGCTCGGCCACCGCCTCGGCTTGAGCGACGGTGCGCGCGGTGCCGTTGGGCGGTTGGCGGAGCGCGAGCTTGTCGAGCACCTTGGTGAAACGCTCGCGGTCCTCCGCCCGGTCGATCGCGTCGGGTGACGTACCGATGATCGGCACGCCCTCGGCCTCCAGGGCCTTCGCAAGCTTCAGCGGGGTCTGCCCGCCGAACTGTACGATCACGCCGTCCGGCTTCTCGATGGCAACGATCGCGAGCACGTCCTCGAGCGTGAGCGGCTCGAAGTAGAGCCGGTCGGCCGTATCGTAGTCGGTCGAGACCGTCTCGGGATTGCAGTTGACCATGATCGTCTCGCAGCCGGCCTCGCGCAGCGCAAAGACCGCATGCACGCAGCAGTAGTCGAACTCGATCCCCTGGCCGATACGGTTGGGGCCGCCACCGAGGATCATGATCTTGCGACGCTGGGTAGGTCTCGCCTCGTCCGCCGCATCGTAGGTCGAGTAGAGGTACGGCGTATGGGCCTCGAACTCCGCGGCGCAGGTATCGACCCGTTTGTAGACCGGCATGATGCCGGCGGCGAGGCGTCGATGCCGGACGACTCCCTCTTTCGTGTTCAGCAGGTCGGCCAGCCGGCGGTCGGAAAAGCCCCACGCCTTGGCTTTGCGCAACAGACCGTCGTCGAGTGCTTCGAGACCGCCGTGGCGCGCGAGGTTTCCCTCGAACTCGATGATCTGCGCAATGTTGGCGAGGAACCACGGGTCGATCTGGGTTAGCTCGTAGAGCCGCTCGATCGTGGTGCCGCGGCGCAGCGCCTCGCCGATGTACCAGAGGCGCTGCGAGTTGGGGACGGCCAGACGGGAATCCAGGTCGGCGTCGGCACGGGGCTCGAATCCCGCGCTACCGATCTCGAGCGAGCGCATCGCTTTCTGCAGGCTCTCCTTGAAAGTCCGCCCGATCGCCATGACCTCGCCCACCGAGCGCATCTGCGAGGTGAGCCGGTCTTCGGCCTGCGGGAACTTCTCGAACGTGAAGCGCGGGATCTTGGTCACGACGTAGTCGATGGTGGGCTCGAAGCTGGCTGGGGTCTCCCGCGTGATGTCGTTGCGGATTTCATCGAGGGTGAGCCCGACCGCCAGCTTGGCAGCCATCTTGGCGATCGGAAAGCCGGTAGCCTTGGAGGCCAACGCCGAGCTGCGCGAGACCCGCGGGTTCATCTCGATCACCACCAGGCGGCCGGTGCGGGGATGCACGGCGAACTGGATGTTGGAGCCGCCGGTGTCGACGCCGATCTCGCGGATGATCGCGATCGCGGCATCCCGCATGATCTGGTACTCCTTGTCGGTCAACGTCTGAGCCGGAGCCACCGTGATGCTGTCGCCGGTATGCACGCCCATCGGATCGAAGTTCTCGATCGAGCAGATGATGACGACGTTGTCCTTGCGGTCGCGCATCACCTCGAGCTCGAACTCCTTCCAGCCCTCGATCGACTCCTCCACCAGTGCCTCGTGCACCGGCGACAGATCCAGAGCCCAGGCGAGCTTGGCCTCGAAGTCGGCGCTCTCGTGAGCGATGTTCGCGCCCATGCCGCCCAGGGTGCGTGAGGGCCGGATGATCAGCGGCAGGCCGATCTCGCTGGCGATCCGCCGCCCGTCCTCGACCGAGCGCGCGTAGCCGCTACGCGGCAGGTCGAGCCCGATCGCCCCCATCGCCTCCTTGAACCGATTGCGGTCCTCCGCCTTCTTGATCGCCTCGATGCTCGCGCCGATCAGCTCGACACCGTAGCGCTCGAGCACCCCGGCCTCGGCCAGGTCGATGGCTAGATTGAGTCCGGTCTGCCCACCCATCGTCGGCAGCAACGCGTCGGGTCGTTCGGCGGCGATGATCGCGGTGGTGGCCGCAACCGTCATCGGCTCGATGTAGGTGCGATCCGCGAAGCCCGGGTCGGTCATGATGGTCGCGGGATTCGAGTTGACCAGGACCACCCGGTAGCCCTCTTCCTTGAGCGCCTTGCAGGCCTGGGTACCCGAATAGTCGAACTCGCAGGCCTGCCCGATCACGATCGGGCCGGCGCCGACGATCATGATGGTCTTGAGGTCGTCGCGCCGCGGCATGGTCAGGCTCCCTGCTGCGCCCCACCCAGGCGCCGCACCGGCAGGTCTGCTCCCACCTCGCGCGGCGCGCGCGTGGTCATCGATCCCATGAAGCGCTCAAACAGCGGGTGCGCGTCGTGGGGCCCGGGAGAGGCTTCAGGGTGATACTGCACCGAGAAAATCGGCTTGGTCTTGTGCTCGAAGCCTTCGACCGTACGATCGTTGAGATTGATCCGGGTGACGCGGCAGTCGTTCGGCAACGTGTCGGCGTCGACGGCGAAGCCGTGATTCTGGGAGGTGATCTCGACTACCCCGCTGGCCAGGTCCATCACCGGATGGTTGCCGCCGTGATGCCCGAACTTGAGCTTGTAGGTGCGCCCGCCGACGGCCAGACCGAGGATCTGATGCCCGAGGCAGATGCCGAACGTCGGATACTCGTGCATGAGTTGTGATACGACGGAGATGGCACCAGAGACGGCATCGGGGTCACCGGGGCCGTTCGATAGAAACAATCCGTCCGGGCGGAGCGCGCGCACGTCGGCAGCGCTCGCGTTGGCCGGCACCACCACCAGCCGGCAGCCCAGCCCGACCAGATGGCGCAGGATGTTGAGCTTGATGCCGAAGTCGAACGCTGCGACCAACGGGCCCTGCGACGCGGGCTCGTCGCGGTACCCCTGCTCGATCGACCACAGACCCGTGCTCCAACGGTACGGCGCGCTGCAGCTCACCAGGCTCGCCAAGTCCTGGCCTTCCAGGCTCGGCCGCGCCGCGGCCTCGGCCGCCAGGCGCCGCTCATCGACCTCGCCCGTGGCGAGGACCGCCTGCTGCGCTCCGGCATCGCGGAGGTGCTGGACGAGCGCCCGCGTATCGATGTCCTGGATGCCGACGATCCCGTGCTCGGCCATGTATGCGGCGAGCGGACGCCGCGCCCGCCAGCTGCTCGGAGCTTCCCAGTACTCCTTGACGACGAAGCCTTTGACGTAGGGCCGGAAGCTCTCGGCATCCTCCGCGTTGACGCCCACGTTGCCAATCTCCGGGTAGGTCATGGCCACGATCTGCCCTTCGTAGGAAGGATCGGTCAGAATCTCCTGGTAACCGGTCATCGAGGTGTTGAAGACCACCTCCCCGCCGACCTTGCCCTCGGCGCCGAAGGCGAGGCCACGAAACGCCGTACCGTCGGCCAGTACCAGCGTCGCCTTCACCGCGCTTCCTCCCACACCGATCGTCCCCCCACGATCGTCCGCGTGACCTTACCCTTGAACCGCCAGCCGTCGAACGGCGTGTTCTTGCTCTTGGAGGCCAGCTCGGCAGCATCGAGGGTCCACTCGCGATCCGGGTCGAAGATCGTGACATCCGCCGGCGCACCGACGGCGAGCGTCCCCGATTCCAGTCCGAGATTGCGCGCCGGCGCGATCGTCATCGCCTCGATGATGCGCGACATGGTCACGACGTTCTGACGCACCAGCTCGAGCGCCAGCGGCAGCATCGTCTCTAGGCCCACGATCCCCTTGGCGGCCTCGTCGAATGGAATGCCCTTCTCGTCGCGATGGTGAGGGGCATGGTCGGTGGCAATGGTGTCGAGGGTGCCGTCGGCTAACCCCTGGCGCACGGCCTCGACATCGCGGCGCGTGCGCAGCGGCGGGTACATCTTGGCGTTGGTGTTGTAGCCTTCCACCGCGCTCTCATCGAGCGTGAAATGGTGCGGGGTCGCCTCGGCCGTCACGTTGAGGCCATCCGCCTTCGCCCGCCGGACCATCTCCACGGATTCCGCCGTCGAAACGTGCGCGACGTGCAGGCGGCCGCGGGTGTAGCGGGCCAACTCGATGTCTCGCGCTACCATCACGGTCTCTGCCGACGCCGGAATGCCGCGTAGCCCGAGCCGCATCGACATATGCCCCTCGTTCATCACCCCGCCGCCGCACAGGGCAAGCTCCTCCTCGTGCGCGATCACCGGAAAGCCGAACATGCGCGCGTACTCGAGCGCTCGGCGCATCAGGTTGGCATCCGTGATCGGCCGTCCGTCGTCGGAAACCGCGACGATCCCGGCCTCGGCCATCTCTCCGAACTCGGCAAGCTGCTCGCCTTTGAGGCCAAGCGACACCGCGCCGACTGGATAGACCCTCGCGAGCCCGGCCAACGCGGCTTTGTCGATGATGTACTTGGTGACGGCCGCGTTGTCGTTGATCGGGTCGGTGTTGGCCATGCACGCCATGGAGGTGACGCCGCCGATCACGGCCGACATGCAACCGGTCGCCACCGTTTCCTTGTACTCGTAGCCCGGCTCCCGAAGGTGGACGTGCATGTCGATGAACCCGGGGACGACGCACTGTCCGGCCGCCTCGATGACGTCGGCGCCCTCCGCACGAAGACTGCCTGGCGCACTGAGGGCGGCCACGGCGCCGTTGCTCAGGAGCACTTCGGCGGGACCGTCGAACTGCCGGGAAGGATCGATGACCCGGCCGCCTCGGATCAGGATCGCCTTGGGGCGCCGATTGCGTGGTTCGGACATCCTACCTCTCGCCTCGCCGCGCTGTCAGGCCGCGCTTTTGACGGCGGCGCCCGTTTTCGGCACCGGGGTCACCTGCCGGTCCTCGAGCGCGCTGCCGCGGATGCCGCCCGCGCCCGGGACGATGAGCTGGTAGAGAACCGCCATGCGCATCGCCACGCCGTTGGCCACCTGGTTCATCATCACCGAGTAGGGGCCGTCGGCCACCCCGCTGGCCACCTCGATGCCCCGGTTCATCGGCCCGGGGTGGAGAATGATCACGTCATCCTTCGCCTCCGCGAGAATCTCCTCGGTCAGACAGAAGTAGTGGGCGTACTCGTCGAGAGTCGGAAAGTATCCGTGGCCCTGACGCTCGCGCTGCACGCGAAGCATCATGATGACGTCCGCGTCCGCTACCGCTTCGGCCAAGTCGTAGTGAAGCTCGCAGTCCAGCGCGGCGAACTCCGGCGGCAGCAGCGTCGGCGGCCCGCAAAGGCGGACTCGAGCGCCGAGCGTGCGCAGGCCGAAGATGTTCGAGCGCGCCACACGCGAGTGGAGGATGTCGCCCACGATGACCGCTTGCAGCCCATGGATGTCGCGCTTGCGTTCTTGAATCGTCAATAGATCTAGCAACGCCTGCGTAGGATGCTCGTGGCTTCCGTCGCCCGCATTCACGATCGGACAGTCAATGATGTCTGCGAGCAGACGCGCCGCGCCGGCGGCGGGATGCCGGATCACGATCGCGTCCGGCGACATCGCGGCAAGATTCCGCGCCGTGTCGGCGAGCGTCTCGCCCTTCGACAGGCTCGATCCACCCGAGGAGAGGTTGATCGAATCCGCGGACAGGCGCTTAGCGGCGATCTCGAAGGAGATGCGGGTACGGGTGCTGTCCTCGAGGAACAGGTTCACCACCGTTTTACCACGCAGGGTGGGAACCTTCTTGACGTCCCGGCTGGAGATCTCCTTCATCGACTCGGCGGAGTCGAGCAGGAGCAAGATGTCTTCGGCGGAGACGCCTTCCAGTCCAAGCAGGTGCCTTCTAGGCGCGGTTGCCATCGCGTAGCTCCTCGAGATAGACGCCTTCATCCGCGTCTTCCTCTTGGACGTGCACGACCACCCGTTCCTCACGGGCCGTCGGAACGTTCTTGCCTACGTAGTCCGCTCGAATCGGCAGTTCACGATGCCCGCGATCGACCAGCACCGCGAGTTGGATCGCGGAGGGACGGCCGAGATCGACCAGCGCGTCCATCGCCGCGCGCACCGTGCGGCCGGTGTAGAGCACGTCGTCCACCAGCACCACGGTCAGACCGTTGATGTCGCAGGGAACCTCGGTGCGGCCAATGCGGGCGGTCGAACCTAAACCGACATCGTCACGGTACAGCGCGATATCCACCGCCCCGAGCTTGGGAGGACGGCCCTCGATCTCGCCGATCGCGGTCGCGAGCCGATCGGCCAGCGGAACCCCGCGGGTGCGAATCCCGATCAGCACCAGGCGGTCCGCGCCACCGTTGCGCTCGACGATCTCGTGCGCGATGCGCCGGAGCGCGCGCACGATTTGCTCGGCCGTGAGCAGTCGTTTCTCGGTACCCATCACCCGGCGGGCGCGATCGGCGCTTCTCCCGAACAAAAAAAACCCGTCACCGCGGTGACGGGACGCGTACCAACAGTGGACCGCGAGGTCCTTGTGAAAGACGGGTCGATCACTGCGCGGTCCCTTTCCGGCCTCTCGGTGCCGGATTAAAGGTCGGCGTGCCGGTCCCTGATAGTCGGTCCGGGCGGTGCTGTCAACGCGCCTCGCGGTGCTGTCAAACCGCCTCGCGGTGCTATCAAACCGCCTCGCGGCTCATGGCACCCGCATTCCGAACCGGCCCCAGCGCGGCCGGAACCGGTCTGAATCCCACGACCAGTACAGGATGAACGCTTTCCCCAAGATGTCATTGGTCGGAACTGGGCCCCAGAAACGGCTGTCGTGACTGTGGTCTCGGTTGTCGCCCATCACGAACACGTGGCCTTCCGGCACCACGAAGGGCGGGAAGTTGTCGCGCGGCGTGCGCGCACTCTGACCCGCGTCGGGGTCGAAGTGCGCGTAGGGATCCTCGATCCGCACGCCGTTGACGTGGATCTGCTTGCTGATGAGCTCGACCCGCTCGCCCGGCAGCGCCTTGACGCGCTTGATGAAGTCCTTGGAGCGGTCCTGCGGGTAGATGAAGACGATGACGTCGTCGCGCTGCGGTTGGTGCAGGTCGAATATGCGACGACCCAAGAAGGGCACGCGCAGTCCGTAGATGAACTTATTGACCAGCAAATGGTCGCCAATCTGCAAGGTCGGCAGCATCGATCCGCTGGGTATCTTGAACGCCTGGACGACGAACGTCCGGATGAACATCGCCAGCAGCACCGCCATGACCAGCGCTTCGGCGTACTCGCGCCAGGTCGAGGTCTGCCGAGGCGGCCGGTTGTCGCGGCGTCCGAACATCAGTTGCCCACCTTGAGAACGGCTAGAAACGCTTCCTGGGGGATCTCGACGCTCCCCACCTGCTTCATTCTTTTCTTTCCTTCTTTCTGCTTCTCAAGCAACTTGCGTTTTCGCGTGATGTCGCCGCCGTAGCATTTCGCGGTGACGTTCTTGCGCATCGCCTTGACCGTCTCCCGTGCGATCACCCTGGCGCCAATCGCCGCTTGGATCACGATCTCGAACATCTGCCTGGGAATCAGCTCTTTCATCTTGTGCGCAAGCTCCCGGCCCCTGGGATACGCCCGGTCGCGATGGCAGATAATCGACAGCGCATCGACCCGGTCGCTGTTGATCAACAGATCGAGCTTCACCAACGGGGAGACACGGAAATCGAGCGGATCGTAGTCGAGGGAGGCGTAGCCGCGGGTCACCGATTTGAGCCGATCGTAGAAGTCATAGACGATCTCGCTCAGCGGCATCTCGTAGACCACGATCGCGCGTCCTTGAGCCGGCATGTTGATCTCGCGCTGCGTGCCGCGTTTCTCTTCGCACAGGCTCAGCACCCCGCCCAGATACTCGGCCGGCACATGGATGGTAGCCAAAATGTAGGGCTCGGCAATCGTCTCCACCTGAACCGAGTCGGGCAACTTGGACGGATTGTCGATCTCGATCACCGTGCCGTCGGTCTGCGTGACCCGGTAGGCGACGGTGGGTGCCGTGGTGATGAGCTGGAGGTCGAACTCTCTCTCGAGCCGCTCCTGCGTGATCTCGATGTGTAGAAGCCCCAAGAAGCCACAGCGAAAACCGAATCCCAGGGCGACGGAGGTCTCCGGCTCGTACGAGAAGGAGGAGTCGTTGAGGCGCAGTTTCTCGATGGCGTCACGGAGACCCTCGTACTGCGCCGAGTCCACCGGATAGACGCCGGCAAATACCATCGGCTTGACACGCTTGAAGCCCGGCAGAGCCTTCGCGCAGGGTCGCTCCGCGTGGGTGACCGTATCTCCGACGCGTGCCTCGGCCACCTCTTTGATTCCGGCGGCCACGAAACCGACTTCGCCCACGCTGAGCTCGGCGACTTCGACCGGGCCCGGTGTGAACACGCCCAGCCGTGTGACTTCGTAGGTGCGCTTGACCTGCATCAGGCGGATGCGGTCACCCTTGCCGATGCGGCCAGCGATCACGCGCACGAGAATCACGGCGCCCAGGTACGGATCGAACCAACTGTCGAAGACCAAGGCCTTGAGCGGTTCCTCGGGGGTGCCCGCCGGGGCGGGCACCCGGTGCACGATCGCCTCGAGCACCGCCTCGACGCCCTGCCCGGTCTTGGCGCTGACCTCGAGCGCTCCCGAGGCGTCCAGCCCGACCACGTCTTCGATCTCGCGCCGCACCCGCGCCGGGTCGGCGCTGGGCAAGTCGATCTTGTTGAGCAGCGGCACGATCTCGAGATTGGCGTCGATGGCCAGATACGTATTGGCGAGGGTCTGGGCTTCCACGCCCTGGCTCGCGTCCACCACCAGCAACGCCCCTTCGCAGGCGGCCAGCGCACGGGACACTTCGTAAGTGAAGTCCACGTGCCCCGGGGTGTCGATCAGGTTGAGCATGTAACGCTGGCCGTCCGCCGCATCGTAGTACAGCCGTACGGCGCGCGCCTTGATGGTGATGCCCCGTTCGCGCTCGAGATCCATGTCGTCGAGAAGCTGATCGGACATGTCGCGTTCGGAAACGGCGCCCGTCCGTTCCAGCAATCGGTCGGCGAGCGTCGACTTGCCGTGGTCGATGTGCGCGATGATCGAGAAGTTGCGGATGTGGCTGGCGTGCATCGAACGAAGGGCGTTTTCCGTGCGGGCGCGCGGGCTCGCCCGGTCGTCCTCGCTACGGCCGCGACCGGAAGAAGTCAACCGTCGTCACAAGCCCCTGCTCGAGTGAGACGCGCGGCGTCCAATCGAGAACCTCGCGTGCGAACGACACGTCGAGCACCGAACGCCGTACCTCACCGTCCTTGGCCGGCCCGTGCATCGCGGTACCCCGTGCTCCAACGCTGGCCTTTATCCGCTGGAACAACTCGACGACGTTGGTTTCTTTACCGGTGCCGATGTTGACCGGCCCCTGATAGGAGGTTGACGCAGCGGCGACATTGGCGCGAACCACGTCGGCCACGAACACGTAGTCGCGCGTCTGCAAGCCGTCGCCGAAGATCGTCACGTCGCGTCCCGCGAGCAGGGCCTTGCTGAAGATCGCGATGACACCCGCTTCGCCGTGCGGATCCTGCAAAGGTCCGTACACGTTGGCGTAACGCAGCGCGACGTACTCGATCCCGTGGATCCGCTGGTAGTAGTAGAGGTAGTGCTCGCCGCTGAGCTTGCTCACCCCGTACGGGCACACCGGCCTGGTCGGATGCCGCTCGCTGCACGGCAAGGCCTCCGGCTCGCCGTAGACGGTGCCTCCGGACGACGCGAAGACGACGCGACGAAGGCCGGCCTTGCGACCCTCTTCAACGAGGTTGATCAAGCCCAGCACGTTGACCTCGGCGTCGAACCGCGGGTCGTCGACCGACACCCGCACGTTCATCTGAGCGGCGTGGTGATTGATGATCTCGGGCGCAAACTCGCGAACGGCCGCGGCCGCTGCCGCCGAGCGGATGTCGGCCTGAATCAGACGCGCGCCGGGCGGGACGTTCTCGCGATGCCCGCTGGACAGATCGTCGATGACCGCGACTTCGTGTCCCGCCTCCACGAATGCGTGGGCGACGTGCGAACCGATGAACCCCGCCCCCCCGGTGACCAGAATGCGCATCAAGCAGACTCGAGCCGGGCGCGGAAGTAGTCGATGGTCGCGCGCAGACCGTCCGTCAGCGACACGCGGGGTTCCCAGCCCAGAACCCTCTTGGCCTTGGCGATGTTCGGCTGACGCACCTTGGGATCGTCGACCGGCAGCGGCCGGTAGACGATCTCGGAATCGGAGCGGGCCAACTCCTTGATCTTGACGGCGAAGTCGCGGATCGTCATCTCCTGCGGGTTGCCGAGGTTGGTTGGCTCCATCTCATCCGACCACAGCAGCCGCACCAGCCCCTCGATAAGATCGTCCACGTAGCAGAAACTTCGGGTTTGGCCGCCGTCGCCGTACACGGTGAGCGGCTCGCCACGCAGAGCCTGGCAAATGAAGTTGGGTACCACCCTGCCATCGCGCATGCGCATGCGCGGGCCATAGGTATTGAAGATGCGTGCAATCCGGGTCTGCAGGCCATGCGTGCGCCGGTAGGCCATCGTCATCGCCTCGAGAAAGCGCTTGGCCTCGTCGTAGACTCCGCGTGGACCGACCGGGTTGACGTTCCCCCAGTACGACTCCTCCTGCGGATGCACCAGCGGATCGCCGTACACCTCCGAGGTCGACGCCACCAAGATGCGCGCGCCCTTCTCCTTCGCCAAGCCGAGGGCCTTGTGGGTCCCGAGTGAGCCCACCTTGAGCGTCTGAATCGGCAGCTCGAGGTAGTCGACGGGACTGGCCGGGGAAGCAAAGTGCAGGACCGCATCCAGCGACCCCTTGACGTAGACGTAGTTCGTGACGTCCTGCTCGATAAAAGCGAACTTGGGATTCGCGAACAGGTGGGCGACGTTGTCCCGGTCTCCCGTCAACAGGTTGTCGACGCAGATGACCTCGTGGCCCTCGCGCAGGAACCGTTCGCACAAGTGGGAGCCGATGAAGCCGGCTCCGCCGGTGACCAGAATTCTCGCCATCCCCTCGCCCGCCTCACCCTCGGCAGGGAGTGTCAGCTACCACCCGGCGTCACCGCCGGCCTGCCGATGGGGAAATAGGTGAAGCCCGCCTTCGCCATGGCCTTGGGCTCCCACAGATTGCGGCCGTCGAAGATGACCGGCTCGTTGAGCAACCGCCGGATGCGCTCGAAGTCGGGCCGGCGGAACTCGTTCCACTCCGTCACGACGAGCAGGGCGTCGGCACCGTCGAGCGCCTCGTAGTTCTGCCGGTGGTAGGAAATGCGATCCCCGAAGATGCGATGGGCGACCTCCATCGCTTCCGGGTCGTGCACGCGAACCGCACAGCCGGCGGCGAGCAGGTCGTTGATCAAGTCGATCGAGGGCGCCTCTCGCATGTCGTCGGTGCGGGGTTTGAACGCGAGCCCCCAGATGCCGAACGTGCGGCCGCGCAGCCTCCCGTCGTAGTAGGTCTCGAGCTTCTCGAACAATCGGCGTTTCTGACGGTCGTTGATCTCGTCGACCGCGCGCAGCAGCGAGAAGTCCCTGCCGTGCTGTTTAGCGGTGTGGATCAACGCGCGGACGTCTTTCGGAAAGCAAGATCCCCCGTAGCCCAAGCCGGCGTAGAGGAAGCTCATACCGAGCCGAGAGTCGAGACCGACGCCTTGGCGCACCATCGTGACATCGGCGCCCACCTCCTCGCAGAGGTTGGCGATCTCGTTGATGAACGAGATCCGCGCGGCCAGCAACGCGTTCGCGGCGTACTTGGTCAGCTCGGCGCTGGCGTTGTCCATCACCACGATGGGCGCACCGCCCCGGCAGAACGGCGAGTACAGGTCCTTCATGATCTCGGCGGCGCGCTCGTCGCTGCAGCCGATGACCACTCGATCCGGCTTCAAGAAGTCTTCGATCGCCGCCCCTTCCTTCATGAACTCCGGGTTGGAAACGACGTCGAACGGATATTCGGTCGCCGCCGCCAATTCGGCGGCGATCGTCTTGTGAGTGCCCACGGGAACGGTGCTCTTGAGGATGACGACGCGGTAGCCGTCCATGGAGCGCCCGATGTTGCGAGCGACCTGGTGGACGGCCCGCAGGTCCGGTGCGCCGTCGTCTTCGCCCTGCGGTGTGCCGACGGCGATGAAGCAGGCCAGCGCGTGATGCACCGCTGTTTCGAGATCGGTCGTGAAGGCGAGACGCCCCTCCTCCACGTTTCGCTTGATCAACTCTTCGAGGCCCGGCTCGTAGATGGGAACCTGCCCATTGCGCAGAGCCTCGATCTTGGCCGCATCGATGTCGACGCACATGACGTCGTTGCCGCTCTCGGCGAAGCAGGTTCCGGCTACCAATCCGACGTAGCCGGTGCCAACGACACAAAGTCTCACGTGATCTCCTCGACGAATAGCAGGCGCGGATGCGGCACAGCCGCCGCGCAGTTCGCTCTGGATAGTACCAGCCGGTCCGGGGACCGGCAACACGCTTGCCGGCTCACGGGCGGGACGCAGAGTGGGTCTGGCCGCGCCGGGTGGCGTCCCGAGCGGCCGGACGAAGATCCTCGGCAATCGTGTAGGTCGGCTTCCCCTGGCTCTCGTGGTAGGTGCGCGCCAGCATCTCGCCCAGCAACCCGAGCGTGACCAACTGCACGCCGGTCATCACCAGCAACAGCGCCAGCAGAACGATCGGCCTGTCCGCCAGCGCTACGCCCGAAAAGATCCGTCGAGCCCCGAGCCAAGCGAGCATCGTGGCGCCGCTTCCTCCCAGACCGATGCCCATCAGCCCGAAGACCTGAATCGGCCGCGTCGAAAATGACGACAGGAACTTCACGGTGATGAGGTCGAGCACCACCCTCACCGTCCGGCCCAGCCCGTACTTGGAACGGCCGTAGATCCGGGGCCGATGATGGACCTCGATCTCGGCGATGGCCGCGCCCAGATCGCCGGCGATCGCCGGAATGAACCGGTGCATCTCGCCGTACAGACGCAACGCGCGTGCAACGTCCGAGCGATACGCCTTGAGCATGCATCCGTAGTCGTGGACCTTGACGTTGGTCGTCAGGCGGATCATCGCGTTCGCCACCAACGAGGGCAGCCGCCGGCGCCAGAAGCTGTCCTTGCGCCGCTTGCGCCAGCCGGTGACCAGGTCGTAGCCGTCGTCCAGCTTGGCAAGCAGTCGGGGAATGTCGGCCGGGTCGTTCTGCAGGTCACCGTCGAGCGTCACCACGACGTCCCCCTCCGCGTGCTGGAACCCCGCGACCAGGGCGGCGGTTTGCCCGAAGTTGCGCCGGAACGACAGCACGCGCACGCAGGGATCGCCGCGATGAATGTCCGCGAGCAGAGCGCGCGAGCCATCGGTGGAGCCGTCGTTGACGTAGATGATCTCGTAGGATCGGCCGATGCCCGAGAGCGTCCGTGTCAGCTCACCGTGGAGCTGCAGGAGACTTTCGCGCTCGTTGAAGACCGGCACGATGACGGTCAGATCCACCTGCATACCCGTTCGGCCGCTCAGGAGTGGAAGTCGGTCAGGGCCATGAACTGCCGGTACCGCGTGTCGACTTCGGCGCGACCGAGGGATCGCAACCGGTTGAGCCCGAAATCCTCGACGGCGAACGAGGCCAGCACGCTGCCGTAAACGATCGCGCGCCGGAGCGTCTTGCGGTCGAGCGCTCCGGCCGCGGCCAGGCTCCCGAACAACCCGCCGGCGAAGCAGTCACCCGCGCCGGTCGGGTCGACGACTCGCTCGAGCGGAAAGGCCGGCACCGCAAAGACGTCGTTCGCGCCGAACTGCAGCGCTCCGTACTCCCCGCGCTTGACGAGCAGCGTCTTGGGCCCCATCGCCAAGATCCGGCGCGCCGCCGTGACGATGTTCGCTTCTCCGGAAAGCAGCATCGCCTCCGCATCGTTGATCGACAGGATGTCCACCTTCGCCAGCAACGCTTCGAGATCGGCGCGCTTCTCCTTGATCCAGTGGTCGATCGTATCGGCTCCGACCAGCTCGACGGCGCGAAGCTGCGAGAGGACCTCGTTCTGCAGCCGCGGCTGAATGTTGGCGAGGAATACAAACGCACTGTCACGGTAGCTCTCCGGGAGCCGGGGGGCGAAATCGGCGAACACGTTGAGCTGAAGATCGAGAGTGTCGCGGATGTTCATGTCCTCGTGATAACGGCCGGCCCAACGGAAGGTGCGTCCGTCCACCTCTTCTACGCCCGTCAGATTGATCCCTCGCCCGGCGAGGAAGTCACGCTCGCGCGCGGGAAAGTCGCGACCGACCACCGCGACCATATTGACCGGCGCGAACAGGCTCGCCGCTACCGCGAAGTAGGAGCACGAGCCCCCCAAGACCTCCATCGCTTCGCCGCTCGGCGTCTGGATGGAATCGAGCGCCACCGAGCCAACCACACAGACGGAGGCCGGCATCACGCGTTCTCACTGCGCGTGAGCACGCGCCCGGCGATCACCGCCAGCTCCTCGTAGCGATGGGCGGGAATCCGCGCACGCTCGGTGATGATCGCGCCGTCGAGCGCGCAACGGCAGCCACAGCTCCGGTTGAGCGCGACCCGCTCCGCTAGCAGGCGAACGATGCGCTTGGCCAGGTCCGAGTTCGCGGCGAGCACGCCCAGCACCGTATCGATGTCCACGGCCTCGCCTTGGGCGCGCCAGCAGTCGTAGTCGGTCGCCATGGCCAGGGTCGCAAAACAGATCTCCGCCTCGCGCGCGAGCTTGGCCTCCTGAAGATTCGTCATGCCGATCACGTCGCCTCCCCAGGATCGGTAGAGATGAGACTCGGCGCGGGTCGAGAACTGCGGCCCCTCCATGCAGACGTAGGTTCCACCCTCATGCACCTTCGCGCCGCTCTCGCGCGCGCAGCCGACCAGCGTCTTGGAGATCTCGGGACAGAACGGGTCGGCAAACGAGACGTGGGCAACCACGCCGTCGCCGAAGAAAGTCGACACCCGACCGCGCGTCCGATCGATCAGCTGGTCGGGCACCACCACGTGGCCGGGCGCGATCTCCTGGCGCAGGCTACCGACCGCCGAAAGCGACACGATCGCGTCGGCGCCGAGCTGCTTGAACCCATGGATATTCGCTCGAAAGTTCAGCTCCGAAGGCAGCAGTCGGTGACCGATCCCATGACGGGGAAGAAACGCCAGACGCCGGCCGTTCACCGCTCCGATCACGTACTCGTCCGAAGGCAGCCCGAACGGTGTGCCGAGCGTCGCCCGCTCGACGTTCTCCAGCCCGGCCATCGCGTACAGACCGCTTCCGCCTATGATTCCGATCAACGACAACGCCCCCGATGCTACCGCGGCGTGGTGGTTGGCGCCATGCATGACGCGACGCGCATTCGGCACGCGCGCCCCGTCGTTCGCCCACTCGAGCCGCGACGCGCCGAACCGTCTCAGCAGCCCACGAAGGTGATCCGTGGGCCGAGGTCCAGCTCGAGCACCCGGACGGGGTCGAATAGCTCCCCGTTGATCGTGTATGCGCAGGGCGAAGCGAACCGGATGCGTACGCGGCGCGCGGACACGTCATGCAGGCTGGCGAGCTCGGAGGGACGCCCACGGTAGAACCGCCACAGCCGGCCGAGCAACTCGCCCGGCGTGCTGCCGCCGGCCAACAGATGAAACCATCGGCCGTCGACCGCGCTTCGGTAGAACGGCTTGACGCCCAGCCCGATGTGCAGGATCGAGCCGGCGATTAATAGGGTGTATCGATCCGTCGACAACGCTCGACCGTCGCTCTCGACCGTCGCCTCGATCGGATCGCATACCTCATGAACGAGTCTGGAGCCGACCAGCCAGGAGCAGCCGACGAGCACCAGCAACCACAGCGCCCGCAATCGTCCCGGGCGGCGTCCCTGGTAGTACAAGCGCAAGAAGTTGACGATCAACCCCGCCCCCACGATGTAACCGTAGCCGGAGCCGTTGACGCGAATGAGATTGCGCTCGATCTGGTTCGGCGCACGCCCGTGGCGCCGGTCCTCGACCAATCGCGCCAGCGCGGCCTCGGGTGCACGCAGCCCGCAACCGACCGTGGCAGCGAGATCGTTCATGGTGCCAGCGCGCAGCGGCAGAATCGCCGGCAGCGGACGCTGCCCCCAGATCGGCACCATGCGCGTGAGCACGTGATGGACGCTACCGTCGCCACCGCACACGGCGACGAGATCGACCGCACGATCGCGAAACCGGACCAGCGCCTGGTCGAGCGTCTCCAGGCCGTCGGTTGCGACAACCTCGCCTTCCTCACCCAGGATCGCGCGCATGCGCGCGACCCGGTGCGGCCGACGCCGGTTCCCGCTGGCGTGTGGGTTGACGATGATGCCGACGCCCGGCATCAGCCGGTCGCAGCCAACTGCCCGCAGGCGGCCTCGATGTCCCGGCCGCGGCTGATGCGCACGTTCGCTTGGACGCCTGCCGTCAACAGACGATTCTGAAAGCTCAGAACGACCTCATCCTCGGGGCGCTCGAAAGCCGAGCCGGGGAACGGGTTGAACGGAATCAGGTTCACCTTCACGCGTAGCCCGCGGCAGAGCGCGATGAGGTCGTCGGCATCGCTCGAACGGTCGTTGACCCCGGCGAGCAACACGTACTCCAGGGTGATGCGCTTGCGCCGCGGGAGATCGAGTCGCGCGCAAGCCGCGATCAGCTCGGCCACGGGGTAGCGCCGGTTGATCGGCATCAGCCCATCGCGCACGCCGTCGCTCGCGCCGGTCAACGAAATCGCGATGTGAACTCCGGTCTCGGCGACCAGCCTCTCGATCTGTGGAATCAGTCCGACCGTCGACACGGTGATCCGGCGCGGGGAGAGGCCGAGTCCCCACCGCGCCGTCATGATGCCGAGCGCGCGGACAACCCGGTCGTAGTTCGCGAGCGGCTCTCCCATTCCCATGAAAACGTAGTTGGTCAGCAGCCGCGGCGCGGCCTCGGCACGCGCGAGCAACACCTGCGCGACGATCTCGCCAGCCTCCAGGTTGCGCACCAGGCCGAGCTGCGCGGTCGCGCAGAACCGGCATCCCAGCGCGCACCCCACCTGGGAAGAGAGGCACAGGGCGATGCGTTCGTCCCTGGGAATGAGCACGCTCTCCACCACTCGCCCGTCCGCGAGCCGAACCAGCAGCTTGGCGGTACCGTCCTGCGACCGGCTTGCGCGCGCGACTTCGGGAACCCGGCAATCGAAATCCTGCTCCAACGCGGCGCGCACGTCGCTCGGCACGTTGTGCATGTCGGATACGGCCGTCAGCGGCCGGTTGTAGAGCCAACCGGCCAGCTGACTGGCGCGGTAGCGCGCGAACCCGCGCTGCTCGGTCCACGCGAGGATCTCGTCGAGCAGCAAGGAGCGAACATTGACGGGGTTCACCGCCGCATCCGCTCGCGACACGCTCGACGCTCAGTCGGTGAGCAGTTCAATTGCACCGAAGAAGAAGGAGATCTCGAATGCCGCGGTTTCCGGTCCGTCCGAACCGTGGGCCGCATTCCGCTCGATGTTGGTGCCGAATTGCCGGCGGATCGTTCCGGGCTCGGCCTTGGCGGGGTCCGTATGCCCGAGCTCTTTGCGATAGCGCGCGATTGCATCCTCGCGCTCGAGCACCGAAACCACGACCGGCCCTTCGGACATGAACGTGGTCAGATCGCTGAAAAACGGCTGGGATCGATGGACCGCGTAGAAGGCCTCGGCCTGCCGCTTGGTCATGCGCAGCATCTTGATCGAGACGATGCGGAGGCCGGCGCGCTCGCACTGGGCGAGGATGGCGCCGCCGGCATGCTTCGCGACCGCGTCCGGTTTCACGATGGAAAGTGTGCGTTCGATCAAGGCGCGCTCCTCATGGCGCGAGCGAGCGCGGCTCCCATCTCGGCCGGGCTTTTCGCCACGGTGATGCCGGCGGCATCGAGCGCGGCGATCTTGTCGGCGGCGGTGCCCTTGCCACCCGAAATGATGGCCCCGGCGTGGCCCATGCGCTTACCCGGCGGAGCCGTCTGGCCGGCGATGAACGCAACCACCGGCTTCTTCATGTGATGAGCGGCCCAGGCCGCGGCCGCCTCCTCGGCGTTGCCCCCGATCTCTCCGATCATGATCACGGCATCCGTGTCCGGGTCGTCGTTGAACAACTCGAGGGCATCCAGGTGCGTGGTCCCGATGATCGGATCACCGCCGATACCGATGCAGGTCGACTGGCCAATGCCTCGCAACGTGAGCTGGTGAACCGCTTCGTAGGTGAGCGTGCCGCTGCGTGAGACCACGCCGACGCGCCCGGGCTTGTGGATGTAGCCCGGCATGATCCCGACCTTGGCTTCGCCCGGCGTGATGATCCCGGGGCAGTTCGGGCCGATCAGCCGGCAGGGGCGGCCTTCGAGAAATCGCTTCACCCGAACCATGTCCGCCACCGGGATTCCCTCGGTGATGCAGACGATCAGCATGATCCCGGCGTCGGCGGCTTCCATGATCGCATCGGCGGCCCCAGCGGGTGGGACGTAGATCACGGCGACATTGCAGCCCTCGGCACGTACCGCGCGCTCGGCCGTGTCGAAGATCGGCACACCCTCGAAATCGCTGCCCCCCTTGCCCGGCCGTACACCCGCCACCATCTGCGTGCCGTATTCGCGACAGCCGCGCAGGTGGAACTGCCCGGTTTGACCGAGCCCCTGGGTGACCACCCGGCTCCGCTTGTCGAGCAGGATGCTCATGCCAACCCCGCTGCCTCGACGGCCTTGCGCGCGCCGTCGGCCATGTCGGAAGCGGCGACGACCGCGATTCCGGACCCAGCGAGGATCTCGCGACCTCTCTCGACGTTGGTCCCTTCCAACCGGACGATCAGGGGCACCTTGATCCCGACCTGCTTGGCCGCATCGACCACCCCCTGCGCAAGCACATCGCAGCGCATGATCCCACCGAAGATGTTGATGAAGACCGCTCTGACGTTCTCGTCCGCCAGAATGATCTTGAACGCCTCGGCGACTTTCTCCGCGGTCGCGCCACCGCCCACGTCGCAGAAATTGGCGGGCTCGCCTCCATGATGGTGGATGATGTCCATCGTCGCCATGGCCAGCCCGGCGCCGTTGACCATGCATCCGATATTGCCGCTGAGCGCGATGTAACTCAGATCGAACTGCGCGGCGCGCCGCTCCTTGGGATCTTCCTCGTCCTCGTCGCGAAGCTCGCGCACCTCGGGGTGACGGAAGAGCGCGTTATCGTCGAACGAGATCTTCGCGTCCAGGGCGAGCAGGTCGCCGGCCGTGGTGAGCACCAGCGGGTTGACCTCCAGGAGAGACGCATCCAACTCGACGTAGGCTCGGTACAAGGCAGCGAAGAACGCGACCGCGTCGCCGACTTTCTCGGCCGGCACGCCCAGCGCGAACGCGAGATTGCGCGCCTGGAAATCCCCCAGCCCGATGACCGGATCCACCACCTGACGCACGATCTTTTCGGGGGTCTCGGCGGCGACCTTCTCGATGTCCATGCCGCCGACAGCGCTCGCCATCACGACCACGCGGCCGACGCTGCGGTCCAACAGAATGCTGAGGTACAGCTCGCGCGCGATGGCGCAGCCTTCCTCGATCAGGACCCGCCGGACGATCCGCCCGCCGGGGCCCGTCTGACGCGTCACCAGCCGCCGGCCGAGCATCGCCCCGGCGAGCTCGCGCGCCTGCTCTGCCGACTTCGCCAGCCGTACACCGGAGGGCTTGGAGTGCTTGGGAAGGCCTTCTCTCGCCAGGTGCGACGCGAAGACCTCCGCCGCCTCACGTTCATCGTTCACCAGCGCCCCGGCGCCGCGGCCGCCCGCGTGGATCTGCGATTTGACGACGACGACCGGCGTCCCCAGCTCGGCCGCGGCCTTGGCGGCCTGGTCCGCCGTGGTCACCATCGTTCCGCGCGGAACCCGGACGTTGAAAACGCGCAACAGAGACTTGGCTTGGTACTCGTGAACGTTCATCGGGGCCGGTTCAGCCGGCCAGCACCTTGTCGAGCGCCGCGACCAGCTCCGCGACGTGATCGGCGGAGACCGCGAGCTGCGCGGCTTCGTTTGCGCTCAGCTTCAGCTCGATGATCTCTTCGACTCCCTTCGCGCCGATGCGCGCCGGCACGCCCAGATAGATTCCGCTGCGGCCGTACTGACCCTCCAGATACGCCGCGACCGGCAGGATCTCTTTCTTGTCGAACAGGTACGCTTCGGCCATCCGGATCGCCGCGGTTGCCGGCGAGTAGTATGCGGAGCCAGTCTTCAGCAACGCGACAATCTCGCCACCGGCCTGGCGCACGCGATCTTCGATCTCGCCGAGCCGCGCCGCGGTGATGAAATCGCCAACCGGCGCTCCGCCGACCGTACAGCTGGAGCGAACGGGCACCATGTCGTCCCCGTGGCCGCCCAGAACCATCGCCTGCACGCTCTCGACCGAGACGCCAAGCTCCATGGCGAGGAACGTGCGGTAGCGAGCCGAATCGAGCACGCCCGCCATGCCGACAACCCGCTGCTTGGGAAAGCCGGTCACCCGCTTGCACAGGGTCACCATCGCGTCGAGTGGGTTGGAGATAACGATGACGAACGAGCTCGGCGCGTGAGCGGCGATGCCCCGCGCAACGTCGGTCATGATCTTCGCATTGGTCGCGAGCAGATCGTCGCGGCTCATCCCGGGCTTGCGCGCCAGCCCGGCGGTGACGATGCATACGTCGGCGCCCGCGATGTCCTTGAAATCGTTCGTGCCGACGATGCGCGCGTCGAACGGCGTGATCGGTCCCGCCTCCAGGAGGTCCAGAGCCTTGCCCTGCGGAAGCCCTTCGACCACGTCGAACAGCACGACGTCACCCAGGCCTCCCAGCGCAGCCAGATGCGCGAGCGTGCCGCCGATGTTTCCGGCTCCGAGCAGTGCGATCTTTTTGCGAGCCACGATCGAGCCTTCCTCCTGCGAAACGCGCCGTTACAGATGTGCGATCAGGGCGTCGGCGAAGCCCGAACACGAAACCAGGTGGGCGCCTTCCATCTGCCGGTGCAGGTCGTAGGTCACGGTCTTGGCCGTGATCGTCTTCTCCACCGCCGCCAGAATCGCCGCGGCGACCTCCGTCCAGCCCAGATGTTCGAACATCATCACGCCCGAGAGAATGACCGAGCCCGGGTTGACCTTGTCTTGTCCGGCGTATTTGGGCGCGGTGCCGTGCGTCGCCTCGAAGACCGCTGCGCCGTCCCCGATGTTCGCCCCGGGGGCGAGACCCAAGCCGCCGACCTGGGCAGCCGCTGCGTCCGATAGATAGTCACCGTTGAGATTGGGACAGGCGATCACGTCGTACTCGTCCGGCCGCAGCAGCAACTGCTGGAACATCGCGTCCGCGATCCTGTCCTTGATAACGAGTCGGTTCGCGTCGGGCCGCCAGTCCGGGTG
Source organism: uncultured Myxococcales bacterium (assembly GCA_964555245.1). Taxonomy (GTDB): domain Bacteria; phylum Desulfobacterota; class Binatia; order UBA1149; family SPBQ01; genus CAZKRI01. Next base: position 92,786 of record CAZKRI010000097.1, on the reverse strand, counting down.
CGCATCGAGCTTCGTTTCGGGAGCGGTGCGGTCACCAAACTCTTCGCGGGCGACCTCGTAACCCCAATCGCGGAACGCCCCCTCGGTGAACTTCATGATGTTGCCCTTGTGCACCAACGTCACCGAGCGCCGGCCGTTCTCGAGTGCATAGCCGATGGCACGGCGGACCAGGCGCTTGCTCCCGAACTCCGAGATCGGCTTGATGCCGATCCCCGAGTCGGGGCGGATCTTCTTGGTCGTGAGCTGAGCCAGGCTGGCGATGAGCTTAGCCGCTTCGGCGCTGCCGCTGGCGAACTCGATCCCAGCGTAGACGTCCTCGGTGTTCTCGCGAAAGATCACGACGTCGAGCCGTTCCGGATGCTTGACCGGCGCGGGCACGCCGCGGAAATACCGCACGGGGCGCACGCACGCGTACAGATCGTGGACGTGGCGAAGAGCGACGTTGATCGAACGAATCCCGCCTCCCACCGGCGTGGTCAGGGGGCCCTTGATCGCAACCCGGTAGTGGCGGATGACGTCGTTGGTTTCCTCCGGCAACCAGGTGTTCGGGCCATAGACGAGGTTGGCCTTCTCGCCCGCGTAGGCCTCCATCCACGAGATCCGGCGCCGGCCGCCGTAGCAGCGCGCGACGGCGGCATCGAACACGTGCACCGATGCGTGCCAGATGTCGGGACCGGTGCCGTCGCCCTCGATGAAGGGCACGATCGGCACGTCGGGAACGGTCAATCGACCCGCGGAATCGACCTCGATAGGGCTACCGTCACGAGGGACGGTAACGTGTGTGTAGCGTCCCACCCGTACGTCCAAGCGAACGGGTTAGCTATCCGGCGCTTGTCCATTAGTCAACGCGCTCGAGCGCGCGCCTACTCCGCCTCCGGCTTGGGACGGGTCTCCTGCACGACCTTGGCGACGAGGTGCTCGGGAAGCTGTTCGTAGTGCGAGAACGAGATCTCGAAGGAACCGCGGCCGCTGGTCATGCTGGTCAGGTCCGGGGCGTAACGCAGGACTTCGGCCATCGGCACTTTCGCCTTGAGCACCTGGCTATGTCCGGACTGCGTCATGCCTTCCACCTTGGCCCGACGTGAGTTGAGGTTTCCCATCACCTCACCCATGCAATCGTCCGGCACGGTCACCTCGAGGTTGAGGTAGGGCTCCAGGATGCAGGGGCTCGCCTGTTCGAGGGCCGACTTGAACGCGACCGAGCCGGCGATTTTGAACGCCATCTCCGAGGAGTCGACCTCGTGGTACTGCCCGTCGTAGAGCGTGACCTTGACGTCCACCACGGGGGAGCCGGTCAGGAAGCCTTTCTGCAGCGCCTCGCGCACGCCTTTTTCGACCGCCGGAATGAACCCTCTGGGTATGACCCCGCCGACGATGTTGTCCACGTACTCGAACCCGCTGCCGCGCGGGAGCGGCTCGACCTCGATCCAGCAGTCGGCGAACTGTCCATGTCCGCCCGTCTGCTTCTTGAGACGCCCGTGCGACTTGACCGCCTTCCGGATCGTCTCGCGGTAGGGCACCGTCGGCGCCTTCAGAGTCACCCCAACTCCGTACTTCCGCTCCAGCTTCTCGCAGGCCACCTCGACGTGGAGCTGGCCGGTGCCGGACAACAGGATGTCCGCCGAGCTCTCGTCGCGATCGACATGAAGGGCCGGGTCTTCCTGGGCCAACCGCAGCAGCCCCTGCATCGCCTTGTCCTCTTCCCCGCGCTTCTTGGCTGCGACCGCGAACGAAATCGCCGGGTGGAACTGCTGGAAGCGGCGGGCCGTGACCGGCCGGCCGGCATCCGCGAGCGTATCACCAGAATGGGTGTCCTTGAGCTTGGCGAGCGCGACGACCTCGCCCACCGTTGCGCTCTCGATCTGCGTGGTCTTGCGGCCGTCCAGGCGCAGCACGTGGCCCACGCGCTCTTTCGTTCCCGTCCGCGTGTTCACGAGCGGCGTCTCGCCGTTGAGCGTGCCGGCGAGGACACGCAAGACCGATAGCTGTCCGGCGTGCGGATCGATCAGCGTGCGGAACACAAAGCCGCAAAAGGGCGCGCTGGGATCCGGTGGAATCTCGACCGGACTGCCGCGAGCGTCCTCGCCCCGCTCGGGTCCCGCGTCCAGCGGCGCCGGGAGCAGATCCACCACCGCATCGAGAAGCTGCGGGAATCCCAGATTGCGCGCCGCCGAGCCGCAGAGCACCAGCAGCACCGAGCGATTGCGGACCGCCGCGCGCAGTCCGCGCACGACTTCCTCATCGCTGAGCTCGCCAGCCTCCAGGTACTTCTCGAGCAGGGCATCGTCGCCTTCGGCCGCATCCTCGGTCAGTTTCGCTTTCAGCCCCGCGAGCCGGCCGGCAAGCTCGCCGGTGGCCGCTGCGGCCGTGAACTTCCCAGAATCGCTTTCGTACGCGTAAGCCCGGCCGGTCAGAACATCGGCCACGCCGGCGAGCTGGTCCCCGGTCCCCATGGGAAGCTGCAGGAGGCTGGTGCGAACCTCCAGGGCACCCTCGATCTGGGAGAGGCAGCCTTGCAGGTCGATGTCCGGTCGATCCAGGCGATTGACGAACGCAATGGTGGGTATCCGGTCGGCCTTCGCCCAGTTCCATACCTTGGCCAGCTCGGCGCGCGGCGCCGCGGTCGGATCGATGACCAGCACCATGGCGGCCACTCCGCGCAGCGCGAAGTTGGCGTCGAGGATGAAGTTACCCTGCCCGGGAGTATCGACGATGGTCAGCGCGTGCTTGTTCCACGTGGCCGTGTGAACCGCACTGGAGATCGTGCAGCGCCGGCGGATCTCTTCGGGCTCAGCATCGAACAGCGAAGACTCGTCGTCCACCCGCCCCAGGCGCGTGTTGCCGCCGGCGGCGAAGACGAGCGCGTCAGCAATGGAGGTTTTCCCGGCGCTGCCTTGGCCGGTGATTGCAATGGATCGGACTTTGGAGGGCTCCGTGGCCACGCCTGACTCCTCCCACGCTACCCGCTGTTTCTCTCATAGATGATGCGGAGGCCTTCGAGGGTCAGAAACTCGTCGACCTCTTGGATGGTCCGGGATTGGCTGGCAATTAACGGGGCCAGCCCACCTGTTGCAAGAACACGAGCCTTGACGGACTCCTCCCGCTCGATGTGACGCACCAGGCCATCGACGAGCTCGACATACCCGTACGTGATGCCGGCCTGAATCGCATGCACCGTGTTGCGGCCGATCACCTTCGGCGGGCGCACCACCTCCACGCGTGGCAGTTTGGCGGTGCGTGCGTAGAGCGCGTCCAGCGAGATGCCGATGCCAGGAACGATGACTCCCCCCAGGTACTCGCCCTTGGCCGTGATGTAGTCGAACGTGGTAGCCGTGCCGAAGTCGACGACGATGGTCGTATCCTTGGTCCGCTCGTAAGCCGCAACCGCGTTGACGATGCGGTCGGCGCCGACCTCCGGTGGGTTGTCGTAGAGAACCGGCATCCCGGTACGAACCCCGGGCCCGACCACGAGCGGATCGACGTGGAAGTAGGCGCGGCACAGGTCCTGGATCACACCGGTCATCGGCGGGACGACGCTGGATACGGCAATGCCCTCCACCTTGGGCACGGGCATGTCGGCGGCATGGTAGAGGCTCCACATCAGGACGCCGTACTCGTCGGCCGTCCTGTCCGGCTCGGTCGCGATGCGCCAGTGGCGCTCCAAGCGCCGTCCGGCGAACAGCCCGATCACCGTGTGCGTGTTGCCCACGTCGATCGCCATCAACCTGCCGCTGCTACGCGTTCCACTCACGAGTCGTACCCTCCGAGCACCGTGACATCTCCGGCGAGAATCCGCTGCCGTGCCCCGCTTTCCTGATCATCGAGCAAAAGCGCGCCGTCGCCGTCGATTCCCGCGCAGACTCCGGCGGTCTCGCCGCTGGCGCCGCTCACGCGGATCTGGCGGCCGGTCAAGGCCGCACGCCGATTCCATGCCGCGGCGATGGGCGCGAAGCCCGTCGCGCGGTAGCCGTCGTAGCATCGTTCCATCTCTGCGAGCAGCTCGGCGGCAAATTTCGCGCGCTCGATCGGCCGCCCCGTAACGAGCCCGACGGAGGTCGCCTTGTCGTGCAACTCGAGCGGAAAGTGCTCGAGTCGACTGTTGAGATTCACACCGATCCCGACCACGACGAAGCGAACGCGGTCGGCTTCCGCCTCGATCTCCGTCAACACCCCGGCCACCTTGCGTCCCTCCAGCAGCAGATCGTTGGGCCACTTGATCCGCGGCTTGACGCCCAAGCCTTCCAGCGCGGCGGCCACCGCTACGCCGGCGACCAGCGACAGCTGCGGAGCCTCGGCCGGAATGATGGCCGGGCGCAACAGAATCGAAAGGTAGAGGTTCAGCCCGGGCACCGAAACCCAGCTCCGTCCCAGCCGTCCCCGCCCGGCGCGCTGAGCGTCAGCGATGACCACCGTCCCTTCCTCGGCGCCCTGACGGCCAAGAACCGCGACATCGCTGTTGGTCGAGTCAGTGACGGAAACGCAATGCAGTTGGCCACCTAGCCAGCGCGTCCCCAGATGCGCGCGCACCGCGGACGCGGCGAGCGCGTCGGGCTTGGCCAGGAGACGATAGCCGCGCGCACGCGCGGTCTCGATGGAGTAGCCAGACGCTCTCAAGGCCTCGACGTGCTTCCAGACCGCGGCCCGCGAGATGCCGAGCTCGCGCGCGATCGCCCGGCCGGAGACGAACGCCCCGGCGCTCTCCAGCGCCTCGACCACGGCATCTCGTCTCTGACCGCTCACGCTAGCGCCATGTCCATGCTGAGATCGATCGTGCGAGCCGAGTGCGTGAGCCGCCCCACGGAGATGTCGTCAGGGCCCGCTGCGGCATAGGCGCCGATCGTCTCCAAGGTCACGCCACCCGAGACCTCAATGCGCGCCCGGCCGGCGACCAACCGCACGGCCTCGGCGACCTGGCGGGGCGTGAAGTTGTCCAACAGAATCGCCCGGGCCCCTGCGCGCAGGGCACCGTCGATCTGCTCGAGCCGGTCGCACTCGACCTCGACCATCATCCCCGGTGGGGCCTTGGCGAGCGCGAGCCCAACCGCCGCTTCCACACCACCGGCGGCCACCACGTGGTTGTCCTTGATGAGCACCGCATCGAACAGACCCATCCGGTGGTTGTTCCCGCCGCCGCAGCAAACGGCGTATCGCTCGAGCAGGCGGTGGCCGGGCGTGGTCTTGCGCGTATCCAACACGCGCGCCGTGGATCCGGTCGCGCGCACCGCATCCACGTACGAGCGGGTGAGCGTCGCAATGCCCGAGAGCCGGCCCAGAAAGTTGAGAAACGTGCGCTCGATCGTCAGCAGCGCGCGCGCCGCTCCCGCGATGGTGCAAAGCGTCTGTCCAGGCGCGAGCCTGGCGCCGTCGGCGACGCCGCCGCCGAGCACCAGCGGGTGCGCGTCGTTGGCCGGAGCGTCGCGCGTGCGGAGCTCGCTCGCGAGCGGATCGAACAGCGCCAGACCGCTGACCACGCAGCGCTCACGGGTGACTATGGTCGCCCTGGCCTGTAACCGCGGGTCGACCGTGGCCAGGGTTGTGACGTCGCCGGCGCCGACGTCCTCGTCCAGGCTCAAGCGCAACAGCGCCCGGACTCGCGCATCCGCGAGCAGAGCGTCCGTATTCAGCGCGAGCCTCCGATGGCCTCCACGCGCGTGAGGCTCCCCGCCAGCGTGTCGCGTTCGGCGACCGAGGCTGCCAGCCGCGCGCGATTCTGCTCGACGATCTCGGGCGGCGCCTTTTCCAGAAACGCGGCATCCCCTAGCTTCTTGTCCAGCCGCTCGATCTCCCGCGCGGCGCGAGCCAACTCCTTGCGCAAGCGCGCCGTCTCGGCCGTCAGATCCACATGCTGGGCGACCGGGATCCAGATCTCGGTCCCCGCCGCCACCGCAGTCGCACATCCGGGAGGCGCCTGGCCGTCGTAGCCGATCGATCCGAGGCGCGCCAGACGAGCGACCAGCGCCTGGTTGCTGCGCACGGTCGGCCGGGCCGGACCCTCGCCTACATGGAGATCGAGATCGACGCCGGGTCCAATGTTCATCTCCGCTCGAACGTTGCGCACGGCTCGGACGACTTCGATCAGATCGCCAATCTCCCGGTCCGCCTCTTCATCGAACCATTCGTCGATCACGGCCGGGTAAGGTGCACGCATGATGCTTCCCGTCGTACGGCCTTCGGCGGGAAGCGCCTGCCACAGCTCCTCGGTCACGAACGGCGTGAAGGGATGGAGTAAGCGCAGGATCTGTTCGAGGACGGCGAGCAAAATGGCGCGGGTCTCCTCGCGCTCAGCCGCACTCCCTTCCAACGCGACCTTGGACAACTCGATGAACCAGTCGCAGTACTCGTGCCAAACGAACTGATACAGGCGATGGGCTGCGTCATTGAACCGGTAGCCGTCCAGCGCCTCGCGGACCTCCCGGATCGCGGCCGCGAGCCGCGATCGGATCCACCGCCCCACCACACCTGTGGGTCGCTCGAGCATCGCACACGAGACGATCGCGCCTTCGAGCTTCATCCGTACAAAACGATCGGCGTTCCAGAGCTTGTTGACGAAGTTGCGGTAGCCGGAGATTCGCTCCTCCGACACGCGAACGTCGCGCCCCATCGCGGCGAACGCTGCCAGCGTGAAGCGAAATGCGTCGGCGCCGTAGGTATCGATGATCCGCAGCGGATCGATGACGTTGCCCTTGGACTTGGACATCTTCTGTCCGTGGTCGTCACGCACCAACGCGTGGATGTAGACGTCTCGAAACGGCACGTCGCCCATGAAACGCAGACCCATCATCATCATGCGCGCAACCCAGAAGAAGATGATGTCGAACCCGGTGACCAGCGCCGAGGTGGGGTAGAAACGCGCCAGATCCTCGGTGTGGTCCGGCCAGCCTTGTGTCGAAAACGGCCACAGGGCCGACGAGAACCACGTGTCGAGTACGTCCTCGTCCTGTCGCACGGTGGTCCCACACCCGGGGCAAGCGGTGACATCCTGCCGACTGACGATCGTTCGCGCGCACGCGTCGCAATACCACGCCGGTATCCGATGCCCCCACCAAAGTTGGCGCGAGATGCACCAGGGGCGGATGTTCTCCATCCAGGCCCGGTAGGTCTTCTCCCAGTGCGCCGGCACGAAGCGCGTGCGGCCGGCATCGAGCGCATCGAGCGTCTGGCGTGCGAGGTCCTTGACCTGCACGAACCACTGGAGCGAAAGCATCGGCTCGACGACGTCGCGGCAACGGTAGCACACGCCCAGCGCGTGGCGGTGCGGCTCGACGCGCTCGAGCGTGCCGTCCTGTGTGAATCGTTCGACCAGGGCCCGCCGGCACTCCTCGCGCGACAATCCCGCGTAGGTCGCGGCCTCAGCCGACATCGTCCCGTCCTCGTTCATAACCGACAGCATCGGCAAACCGTGGCGCAGCCCGATCTCGTAGTCGTTGGGATCGTGGCCGGGGGTAATCTTGACGACACCCGATCCGAACGTCCGGTCGACATACGCATCGGCGATGACCGGGACGCGACGGCCAACCACCGGAAGCTCGACGGTGGCACCGACGAACGCCCGGTAGCGATCATCCTCCGGATGTACGGCCACCGCCGTGTCTCCGAGCATGGTCTCCGGCCGCGTGGTCGCGACCGTCAGCACGCCGCGGCCATCGGCCAGCGGGTAGCGAAGGTGCCAAAGCTGCCCATCACGATCCTCGTGCTCGACTTCGATGTCGGAAAGCGCCGTTCGGCAGCGCGGGCACCAGTTGATGAGGTAGCGGTCCCGTGTGATCAGGCCGTCTTCGTGCAACCGGACAAAGACCTCGCGGACCGCGCGCGAGAGCCCCTCGTCCATCGTGAAGCGCTCACGGCTCCAGTCACAGGAAACGCCCAGGCGCTTGAGCTGCTCGGTGATGGTCCGCCCGGAAGTCTCGCGCCACCGCCACACCCGTTCGACGAAGGCCTCGCGTCCCAACGCACTGCGATCGAGTCCCTCGTCCCTGAGCTGCCGCTCGACGACGTTCTGGGTGGCGATTCCGGCGTGGTCGGTGCCCGGGATCCACACGGTGGCCTGCCCGAGCATGCGATGGTAGCGGCACAGGATGTCCTGCAACGCATTGTTGAGCGCGTGACCCATGTGCAGCGAGCCGGTGATGTTCGGCGGGGGAATGACGACCGAGAAGGTCCGCTCCCCATCCCGCCGCGGCGGCGGCGAGAACTCGCCGCGCGTGAGCCAGTACTCATACCACTTGCGTTCGAACTGCCGCGGATCGTAGCCGGCCACGAGGAGAAAAAGCCTACAACAGCGCACGCTCGCGGGCCAACACCGACGCGAGCGCTTGAGCGCCGAGGTTCGACCCGTTACAGTCCGCGCGCCGTTTTCGGGAGGTGCCGCGGATGAGCGACCGGCCGTTCAAGGTTCTAGGTATCCAGCAGATAGCCGTCGGCGGCCTCGACAAGGCCGCCCTGCGCAGGCTATGGGTCGACGTCCTCGGCCTGAGCGTGCACGGCACGTTTCGCAGCGAGCGAGAGAACGTCGATGAAGATATCGCCGTGGCTGGCTCGGGGCCTCTCAAGGTAGAGGTGGACCTGATGCAGCCGATCGACCCGGAGAAGCGTCCCAAGGTACACGACCCGGCGCTCAATCACGTCGGCCTGTGGATCGATGATCTCGCAGCCGCGGTCGCTTGGCTCCAGAAACAGGGAGTCCGGTTCACGCCCGGCGGGATTCGCCAGGGTGCGGCCGGCTTCGACGTGTGCTTCATCCACCCCAAAGGGAGCGATGACACCCCGATCGGCGGTGAAGGTGTGCTAATCGAACTGGTCCAGGCACCGCACGAGGTCGTCGAGGCGTTCGCGCGGGCAGCCGCACGCTGAGCCGGGACGCGTCGATCAGTCGATGATCCCGCGGTACTTCCCGCGAAAGTAGAGCAAGGGGCCTTCCTCGCTCAGAACCTGCCCGTCGACCGCCCGCCCGAGGAAGATCGAGTGGTCGCCACCGTCGAAGCGGGTGTCGACGGCGCATTCCAAGCACGCGATCGCACCCCGAATCAACGGCACCCCGGTGCGCCCGAGCTCGAACGCCACCCCACGCAGCGTGCCCGACTCGGGCGGACCGCTCGCGGCGAAGGTATTCGAAACCGCCTGCTGCGCGCTGGACAGCACGCTCACACCGAAGAATTCCGCCCTCTCGATCTCGGCATGAGCGTAAGCCTGCTTGTCGACGCAGACCAGCAACAGCAACGGATCGAGGGACACCGAGGTCAGGGCACTCGCGGTGAGGCCATGCAGCTTGCCGTCGACCGCGGTGGTCACGACTGCGACGCCGGTCACGAAGCTGCCCATCACCTTGCGAAACGCGGTCGCGTCGATCGGCACGCGCTGCCTCCTTATGGTGCGAAAGGGGGGACTTGAACCCCCACGGCCTCACGGCCACAGGATCCTGAATCCTGCGCGTCTGCCAGTTCCGCCACTTTCGCGCCGGGAGGGATCAGGCGGACGCCGATTCTATCGGATTGCAGTCGGCCCGCAAACTGGCGCGCGCCGGCTCGCCACCGCATGCGAGGATGCGACGCCGCAGAGTGACCAGTTCGGTGAGCATGCGCAGCACCACCCGCGGCAACAGACCGGTGGCGCGGCCGTGCACCCGCGGCAGGTGCCGCACTCCGACCTCGACGATCTGCACGCCGCGAAGCCGGGCTCGGGTCAGCAGCTCGGCGCTGATCAACGCACCCGTCGAATCGAGATCCATTCCTTCCAGGGCACGGCTCGCGATCAGCTTGAAGCCGCAGTTGACGTCGCGGAACCGGCCGCCCAGCAGCGCCGGCACCAGCATGCGGTTGTAAATCCATCCCGCCAACCTGCGGGGCCACGGGTCGCTGCGCCGGCGCCGATAACCCAGGACGAGATCGGCGCGCTCGCGTTCGCGCCACAGGGCGGCGAAATCCTCGATGCAGAACTGCCCGTCGCCGTCGCTGACCAGAATGTACCGGCCCCGCGACGCGCCCAGCCCGCTGCGGATGGCCGCTCCGTAGCCCCGGTTGGTCGCGTGGCGCAACACCTGGACGCGAGGGTTCGCGGCGCACAGCGTCGAGACGACGCCGGCAGTGGCATCCCGGCTCCCGTCGTCCACCACGTGGATTTCGTAGGCGATCCCGTGGCCGTCGAGGTGGGTGGCCATCCTGGAGACCACGCCCACGATGTTCCTCGCCTCGTTGTAGGCCGGCAGGACGACGCTGAGTTGCAGCTCGGTCGCGCTCGTTGTCATCCGATCCTCGGCTCCCTACAATGAAGATCCGGCGTTCGAGCGTAGGGAGGGAGCTGAAGCAGTGGCGCGCCGTCCGCAAACCGTGGTTCCCGACCAGCCGCGGCACACGTCGATCTGGACCACCCTGGTCCTCCTCGCATCACTGGTCACGACGTTGGCGATCGTGGCGTTGTTCATGGCCCGGAATCACGCCTGGGCCGAACGCGTGCTCGCTCGGCTGCCCGCACCAGGACCGGCGACCAGCCTGGCCGCCGACCCGGGGCTTGCCCAGCAAATTCGCATCGTCGCCAGCGATGCGTGGTTCACGAAGCTCGATGACCAGACCTCCGCGTTGGTTGCAGAAAGCGTGGTCGTTAACGACTCGCTGGTGCCGGTCCGCAACGTAGTGATCGAGGCCTCGGTACTTCAGGGGGGCACGCCGGTCGCGACCGCTCGAGTCAGCTGTGGGAAGCCCGTCTCCGATCGGCTGCTGCGCCGGCTGAGCCGTGAAGAGCTGCACGCGCTTGCCGAGCTCGAGCCCCCGGCGACCCGCCCTCTGGCCACCGGAGAGCGTCTGCGTTGTCAGGTCGCATTCGCCGGCATCGCGCCGGGAGATCAGGAAGTGACGTTTAGGATTGCTTCGGTCGAGCCTCTTCCTGGTCACCCTGACCCCCTTTTTCATCCGGGGGGGTGACGTCGATCTCGTCCGGAGACTTGATCGCTTTGCGGAAGTTGCGGATCCCCCGGCCGATCCCCTCGCCAATTTCAGGAAGCCGGCCGGCCCCGAACATGATCAGGATGATGACCAGGATGATGAGAAGCTCGGTTACGCCCAGGCCGAACATCGTCTCCGCTTTCCGCGACCAATCATAGTCCAAAGCCTCCGTCCCAGCCAAGCGGTGGCGCAATCCCGCCGGCTCACGGCTTCCACGTCAGGGTCAACTCGCGTGCGGCCCGGGTTTCATCGAGTCGGGCCACTGGGGTCGAGGTCGGGGCACCGCGCACGCGGTCGGGGTGCCGGCTCGCCTCGACAGAGATCGCCAGCATCGCCGCGACGAATGCGTCCAAGGTCTGCAGGCTTTCCGTCTCGGTCGGCTCGATCATCAGCGCGCCATGGACCACCAAAGGAAAGTAGATGGTAGGTGCGTGAAACCCGTGATCGAGAAGCCGCTTGGCGATGTCGAGCGTCTTGACGCCGGTCGCGGCTTGGCGCTTATCCGTGAACACCACCTCGTGCATCGACGGCGTGTCGTACGCCAGATGATACTCGTTCCGCAACTTGGCACGCAGGTAGTTTGCCGACAGGACCGCGGTCTCCGTCACAGCGGCAAGGCCGTCCCCACCGCAAGCCAGCATGTAAGCGTACGCCCGTACGAGGATGCCAAAGTTTCCGAAGAACGAGCGAACCTTGCCGATGCTGTGGGGCCGGTCGTGGTCCCAGTCCAGCAAGCCTTCGCGCTCGACGATTCGCGGCGACGGTAGAAGCCGTTCCAGGTCCGCGCGCACGGCGACGGGACCCGCGCCGGGGCCACCGCCCCCATGCGGTGTCGAGAACGTCTTGTGCAGGTTGAACTGCAGAACGTCGGCGCCGGTGTGACCGGGCTTCGCCTTCCCCAGCAACGCGTTCATGTTGGCGCCGTCCATGTAGACCAGAGCACCGGCCTGGTGGACCGCGTCGGCGATCGCCTCAATCTCCACCTCGAATAGCCCGAGGGTGTTCGGGTTGGTCACCATCAGAGCGGCGACCTCGTCATCCAGCAGCACACTCACGGCCTGGGTGCTCATCAGCCCACGCCCGTCACAGGGCACGACCACCGAACGGTAGCCGCTCAATGCCGCACTGGCCGGATTGGTCCCGTGAGCGCTCGAAGGAATCAGAATCTTCGTCCGTGGCCGGCCGCGAGCCTCGTGCCAGGCGCGAATCATCTTGATGCCGGCAAGCTCTCCTTGGGCGCCCGCAGCCGGCTGAAGTGATACCGCGTCGAGGCCGCTGATCTCGCAGAGCCACCGCTCCAAGGCCTGTAGAAGCCGCAATGCACCCTGCACCGTCTCCACCGGGGCGTACGGATGTATGCCGGCGAACCCGGGCAGGGAGGCGATCCGGTCATTGACGACCGGGTTGTACTTCATCGTACAGGAGCCGAGCGGATAGAAGTTCGTGGCCGCGGCGTAGTTCAGCTTGGACAACCGAGTGTAGTGCCGGATCACCTCCGGCTCGCTTACCTCGGGAAAACCGGTGAGGTCCTCACGGAGCAATCGCGCCGGCAGCGACGGATTGCGACCACCGGCAACGTCGAGCCCACTGCGACCGGTAGCGCCTTTCTCGAAGATCAGGGGCTCTAGAGAGCCGAGTACGCGCGTCTCGTCCACCTAGGCGGCCCGGCGCGCGGCCAAGCTGCGGACCAGGGCATCGACTTGGTCCGGACTGTTGCACTCGGTGACCGCGACGAGCAGCTTTCCCTGAGCCCAGCGGTCCGTGGGCAGCAGCTTGCCCAGGCGGACTCCAGGGACCACACCGCGTGCCAACGCATCCGCGAACCACCCATCCCCGGGTGGCTCCTCGACGACGAACTCATTGAAGAACGGCGCAGAGAACACCGGCGATAGCCTCGCCTCCGTGGTCAGTCGCCCGCGAACATCGTGTGCACACGTGGCATTCTCCTCGGCCAACGCACGCAACCCGCTGCGTCCGGCAAGCCCGAGGAAGACGGTGACCGCGAGCGCTGCCAGGCCCTGGTTGGTGCAGATGTTCGATGTCGCCTTCTCTCTGCGAATGTGTTGCTCACGGGTCGCGAGTGTCAGGACGAAGCCACGTCCGTTGCGTTCGTCCACGGTCTGTCCGACCAGCCTGCCGGGCGTTTGCCGGACGAAGTCCTTGCGTGTCGCGAATAGACCCACGCCAGGCCCTCCGTACGAAAGCGGCAGGCCCAGGCTTTGTCCTTCCGCCACGGCGACGTCGGCGCCGCAGTCTCCCGGCGCGCGTAACAATGCCAACGCGAGGGCTTCGCTAGTCGCGCTGATCGTGAGCGCACCGCACCCGCGGGCCACGCGTGCGACGCCTTCCAGATCATCGATGACGCCGAAGAAATTGGGATAGCCGACGCAGACGACCGCCACGTCCTCATCGACCGCAGCCCCCAGAGCGGTCAGGTCGGTGGCGCCATCGGCACCGAGCGCGATCTCCTCGACACGACCACGGTCGGCTCCACGCAGGTAGGTCAGTACGACCCGATGGTACTCCGGGTGGATGCCCCGCGAGATCAGGATGCGATCGCGGCCGGGCCTGAGACGCAACGCCATCAGCACCGCCTCCGCCAACGCGGACGCGCCGTCGTAGAGGCTGGCGTTGGCAACGTCGAGCCCGGTCAGGATCGCAACGTAGGTCTGGAATTCGAACGCCGCTTGCAGCGTGCCCTGGCTGACCTCGGGCTGATACGGCGTGTACGCGGTGGCGAACTCGGAACGGCTGAGAATCTGCGCGACGGCCGCAGGCACGTAGTGGTTGTAGGCGCCGGCTCCCTGAAACGTACCCAGCGGCTGATTCTCGGCTGCGAGCGCGCCCAGCGCCGCCGCGACCTCACGCTCGCCGAGCCCACGCGGAAGATTCAACCGCGCGCGCTCGCGAATGCGCGGAGGAATCGGCGCGAACAGGTCGTCAATTCGTCCGGCGCCGATCGTTTCCAGCATGTGGGCAACGTCGGCGGTCGTATGGGGGATGAACCGCATCCGCCCCGTCAGCCCAGCTCGCCGATCAGCTCCTCGTACTCGGCGGCGCTCATCAACTCCTCGAGTTCGTCGTCGCTGTCGACCTCCATCCGCAACATCCATCCGTCCCCGTAGGGATCCTGGTTGATGACCTCCGGACTGTTGGAAAGTTCGTCATTCACCTCGGTGACCCGACCGCTGACCGGGGCGTAGACGTCGGAGGCAGCCTTGACCGATTCCACCACGGCGAACGGCTCGTCCCTCGCAACCGTCTCATCGGAGGGTTCAGGGAGTTCCACGTAGACGAGCTCGCCGAGCTGCTCCTGCGCATAGTCCGTCAGACCCACCACGATCGACCCGTTCTCCTCGACGCGGACCCATTCGTGCGTTTTCGTGTAACGAAGGTTTTCGGGACACTCCATGACGATTCCTCACACCGTGTTCATCCAGCACGCGCGTCCCTAACATAAAATGGGACGTTGGTCACACTTGCCCGCTTGGCGCTTCCCCGGACGACGACCGAGAGATCCGTCGGCTCTGCGTCACTACCCACGAGCGCCAATGCCATCGCCTTGCGCATGGTCGGACAATGGGAACCGCTCGTTACCAAGCCGATCTCGATTCCCGAAGCAAGCACCGAACAACCGGCGCGACCGATGCCGCCCTCGACCGTGAGCCCGATCAAGCGCCGGCGGGGCCGCCGCGCTGCTGCCGTCAACGCCCTGTAGCCGGTCAGCTCGGGGCGGTTGAGCCTGACCACCCAGCTCAGGCCGACCTCGAACGGGCTGATGTCATCGGCAAGCTCGTGCCCGTAGAGCGGGAGGCCAGCCTCCAGCCGAAGCGTGTCACGGGCGCCGAGCCCCACCGGAATCAATCCAAGAGGCCCGCCAGTCGCGAGCATCGCTCGCCATAGACCCACGGCGCGATCCGCGGTGACGAAGATCTCGAACCCGTCCTCGCCCGTGTAACCGGTGCGAGCGACGAACGCTTCCGTTCCCGAAACCGTCATCGCGCCGCAGGCGAACCGGGCAAGCGCGGCTGCGCCGGGCGCGAGGGAATCGACGATCGCGCATGCACGCGGCCCCTGAACGGCGAGCAGCGCATACCGCTCGCTGACGTCCTCGACCTGGCAACCGGCCGGAGCGAGTCGGCAGATCCAGGCCATGTCCTTGAGCGTATTCGCGGCGTTTACACACACGAGGAAGCGCTCTGGCTCGAGCCGGTACACGATGATGTCGTCGACGACGCCGCCCTCCTCGTTGGGGATCAACGAGTACTGAGCCTGTCCGGTTCGAAGCCTGCACGGATCGTTGGCGAACAGGCGCGCGCAGCAGCTTTCGGCCTGCTCGCCGCGAATCTCGATCTCGCCCATGTGGCTCACGTCGAACAGACCCGCCGCGGTCCGCACCCGCAGGTGCTCGTCGAGCAGGGATCGGTACCAGACCGGCATTTCCCAGCCGGCGAACTCGACCATGCGCGCTCCCGAACGCACGTGCTCGTCGTACAAGGGGGTTCGCTTCATCGCGCGGCGCGGGCCTCGCGCGCCACGAACGCCGCGTACGTGTTGCGCAACAGCATCGCCACCGTCATCGGACCCACCCCGCCGGGAACCGGAGTGATGTGCGCGGCCCGTTCCGCCGCCGCCTCGAACTCGACGTCGCCGGTGAGGCGGCCATCGACGCGATTGATGCCCACGTCGATGACAACGGCACCCGGCTTGATCCATCCGCCACGGATCAGTCCCGGCGAGCCAACCGCCGCCACCAGCGCATCGGCCGAGGCAACCTGCGCCGAGAGGTCCGCGGTCCGGGAATGACACAGCACGACCGTCGCGTCGCTCTCGAGCAGCAGCATCGCCACCGGGCGTCCGACCAGCACCGAACGGCCCACGACCACCGCATGCTTACCGCTCAGGCTGAGTCCGGTGGTGGAAATGAGGTCCATGCAGGCAAGCGGGGTACACGGGCGGACGCCGGGGCGCCCGCTGAACAATGCTCCCTGATTCAGCGGGTGCAGACCATCGACGTCCTTGACCGGATCGACCACGGCCGTCACCCGTGCGACGTCCATGTGCCTTGGCAACGGGAGCTGGACCAGGATGCCGTCGATGTCAGCCCTCGCGTTGAACGCACGGATTCGGTCGATCAGCACGTCCTCGCCGACTTCCCCATCCAGCTCGACGGTCTCCTCCAGCATCCCGACTTCGCGCGCCTCACGACACTTGCGACTGACGTACACCCGCGAGGCGGCATCGTCGCCAACCAGAATCGTCGCCAAGCCTGGCGAACGCACGCCGGCCGTCCTGTGCGCCGTGATCCGTTCCCGTAGCTCGGATCGAATCCGGACCGATCGAGCCTGCCCGTCGATGATGCGCGCCATCAGCGCACGCGCCCGTCCAGGCTCTCGGCGAGCTGGCGGACGCCGTACTCGAGGATTTCGTACGCGGTCGGGTAACGATCGTGGTCTTTGAGTCCGATGAGACGCTCTGCTTCGAGCCAGACCCGGACGGGCGGCTGGCGCGTGCCATCGAACAGCTCGACCCAAGACGGCTGCCCGGTGCCGATGTCGAGCGCCACCGCATAGACGGAGGCTCCGCCCAGGCGCTCGGGGCGGCGCGGATCGCCGATTCGCGGTCTCAGTTCGAGCAGCGCACCCACGACGACGGCATCGACGCGCTCGGCTTCGGTCAAGCGACGGATCGTCTCGTCCATCGTCGCCGCCTCGTAGCGCGCCACGGTCTGCTCGGACACCACGCTGAAGCGCGGATACCGCGCGAGCTGCTCATAGAACATGGAAGTCGCCAATCCGGCGTCGGAGACCGAAGTCTGCGCCATCACGAGCTCGTTCGGGCAGACGTCGCAAACCCTGCGGTCCTCCGCGCCGCGGTAGGCGAACGGCAGGATCGCGATGCGCTGCGCGCTCCGGCCGGAGGCGTTCCCGCCGCCCAGCGGATGCGAGATGAAGTCGCGCACACTCGAGCAGCCCGACAGCGTCGTCGAAGTGATCAGGGCCACGAGGAGCGAGAGCACCCCTGCTTTCGCCGAGGCTCTCACTTCGCATCGATCCGGATACCGAGGCTCCGGAGCTGCGCCGGATCGACCTCGGACGGCGCCTCGGTCAACAGGCAGGCCGCGCGCTGGGTCTTCGGGAACGCGATCACGTCACGAATCGATTCGGCCCCGACCAGCAGCGCGACCAGTCGATCCAGGCCGACGGCAAGCCCGCCGTGCGGCGGCGCTCCGAAGGACAGCGCATCAAGCAAGAACCCGAACTTCGCGCGCGCCTCCCGATCGTCGATCCCGAGCACCGCGAAAACGCGCTTCTGGGTCTCCGGCCGATGAATTCGGATCGATCCGCCGCCCAGCTCGACCCCGTTGAGCACGATGTCGTAGGCATCCGCGCGCACGGCGAGCGGGTCACGTTCCAGACGATCGAGATCGCCGGCGCGAGGTGAGGTGAACGGGTGGTGCAGAGCGTAGTACCGTTTGTCCTCCTCGCTGTACTCGACGAGCGGAAAATCGGTGACCCAGAGAAAGTCGAAGCGTCCGGCTGGGATAAGGCCGCGCTCGGCCGCGATTCGGCAACGTAGTCCACCGAGCACGGCGTGAACGATGGCCGTTTTGTCGGCGGCGAACAGCACGAGATCGCCATGGGCCAGGCGCAAGCGCTCGGCGAGGGTCGCACGCTCGCCGTCGCTCAGGAACTTGACGATCGGCGACTGCCACTGCCCGTCGGCTATCTTGATCCAAGCCATTCCCTTGGCGCCGAGCTCACAGGCGACGGTTCCGAGATCATCCACCTCCTTGCGCGACCACGCCGCCCCACCCGGAACCACGAGAGCCTTGACCGCGCCACCGGAATCAACCGCCGCGCGAAACACCTTGAAGGCGCTCTCGCGGAACGCGTCGGTAAGGTCGCAAAGCTCCAGACCGAAACGCGTGTCGGGCCGGTCGGTGCCGAAACGGCGTATGGCCTCATCGTAGGCCATGCAAGGAAACGGCTTCTCGAAGCCGACGCCCCGTAGCTCGGTGAACAGCCGCCTGAGCAGCCCTTCGACGACCGCCATGACATCGTCGGCGGTGACGAAGGACATCTCCAGATCGATCTGGGTGAACTCCGGCTGCCGATCGGCGCGCAGATCCTCATCCCGGAAGCAGCGCGCGACCTGGTAGTAACGGTCGATCCCGCTGACCATCAACATCTGCTTGAAGAGCTGTGGTGATTGGGGCAGCGCGAAGAACTGCCCGGGATTGACCCGGCTTGGAACCAGGTAATCGCGCGCACCCTCAGGGGTGCTGCGCGTCAGCATCGGCGTCTCCACCTCCAAAAAACCGAGCTCGTGCAAACACTCGCGGGTGATCCGACACGCCTCGTGTCGCAGCTTGAGCGCCCGCTGCATGGCAGGACGACGAATGTCGAGGTACCGGTAGTGCAAACGCACGTTCTCCGTAACGTGTGTGTCCTCGCCAATGGCAAACGGGATCGGCTCGGCCCCATTGAGCACCTCGATGGCTTGGGCGAGCAGCTCGATTCGGCCGGTGGCGAGCTTGGGGTTGACGGTCTCCTCGCTTCGCCGGCGCAACGTGCCGCGGACCTCGATCACGAACTCGTTGCGCAGCGTGCCGGCGCTCGCGTGTGCCGGGCTGCTGGTGGCGGGATCGAAGACGACCTGCAGAACCCCGGTGCGATCACGCAGGTCGACGAAGATCACGCCGCCATGATCGCGGCGTGTGTCGACCCAACCCTGCAGTACGAACTCCTTGCCGACGTCACGCTCGAGCGGCTCCGCACAGTAACAAGTGCGCTTCACGTCCCAGTGCCCTCTCCCAAGCTTCGCAGAATGTCCTCGATGCGATCGTCCAGACCGAAGCATGCCGGACGATCGCTCCGCGCGGTCAAGTCGCGAACCGTCGCTCGGCGGCTGGCGACCTCATCCTCACCCAGGATGACCACGCATCGCGCACCCGCCTTGTCGGCCCGCTGAAGCTGCGCTTTGAGTCGACGATCCGAGGCCCCGACCTCGACCGAGCGACCAGCCTTGCGCAGGCGCCGAGCGAGCGCGAGCGCCGGTGCGGCGGCCGAGCTCCCGAGCGGCGCGATGAAGAGACTCGCTGCCGTTTCGGTGTCCTCTTCATCCGCCGCCGCCGCCAACTGCATGCGCTCCAGGCCGAGGGCGAAACCGATCCCGGCGGCTTCCGGGCCCCCCAGCTCGGCAATCAGACCATCGTAACGACCGCCGCCTCCGACCGCGTCCTGAGCGCCCAGGCCACCGGCCACGATCTCGAAGGCGGTCCGGCAGTAGTAGTCCAAGCCGCGCACCATGCGCGGCTTGGGCGTCACCTGGACTCCCAGTTCGCCCAGGAGCGAGATCACCCGTCGGTGATGGGCCTGGCAAGGCTCACAGAGGAAGTCCGGCATGACCGGCGCCTCCGTCATCGCGGCACGGCAACCCTCTTGCTTGCAATCGAGCAGGCGCAGGGGATTGCGATCGAGCCGCTCCTGGCAGTCCGCGCACAGGTGCGCCCGTTGGCGACGCCCATACTCGAGAAGGGCAGCGCGGTGATCGGGCCGGCACTGCCGGTCGCCGAGCGAGTTCACCTCGATCCGCACGTTCGAGATGCCGGCGGCATCGAAGATATCGGCGAGCAAACAGATCGTTTCGGCATCGCTGTCGGGATCCTCGCGGCCAAGCAGTTCGGCGCCGATCTGAGTGAACTGACGAAAGCGTCCCTTTTGCGGACGGTCGCGCCGAAACATCGGGCCGGTGTAGTAGAACTTCGAGATGGGGTGGGAACGGCTCAGTCCGGCCTGCAAGTAGGCGCGCACGACGGAGGCTGTTCCCTCCGGCCGCAACGCCACCCAAGTGCCGTCGCGATCCTCGAACGCGTACATCTCTTTCTCGACGATGTCGGTGGTCGCACCCACCGACCGCTGGAAGAGCTCGCTGCGCTCGAGCAGCGGCAGCTCGATCTCGCGATAGCCGTAGGCCTCCAGGACACGCTCGGCCGCTTCGACGAGCCGCCGCCGTCGCGCAGCTTCGGCCGGCAATACGTCGCGAAACCCCTTGACGGACGTGATTCTCACTGGACCCCGAAGGTGACGCGGCAAGGACGGAGTCTTCCGACGTTGCGGGTAGTTATCGGGGAACTTGGCGAAGAGTCAACGGCGTTTCGCAGCGTGGACGGCGATCCCCGTGGCCTCGAGGGTCGCGATCACCGCGCCATCTCGATCGGTACGAAAGAACGCGGTGCCACGAGCGCGATACCGCTCCTCGACCTCGGCGCGCGGGAAGCCGTAGCGGTTTCCCTGCCCCACCGACGCCACCGCCGCGGCGGCTCCGACCGCGGCAATGAAGGCGGGGGTCGAAGAGGTCGCGCTGCCGTGATGCGGAACCTTCAGGATGTCGGCGCGGACGTCGCCCGAACGCGACAGCGCCTGCTCGGCGGACGCCTCGATATCACCGGTGAGCAGCAGCGCACGCCCGGCGAACCGGATCGCGAGCACGACCGAGCGGTCATTGGCGGCACAGCTCCCTACCGCGTCCGCCGGCCACAGAGCCTCGACCGACCAGCCCTCTTCCCCAGCACGCCGCAGCGGCCAGCCGCGTTCGTGCTCCCGACCGGCATCGATGACCCGCACGCCCCGCCGCGTCAGCGTTTCAGTGAACTCGGCGAAGCGTGGTACCGCGCAGGATCCCCCAGGGTGCCAGAACTCTCCGATATCAAACTGTTCAGCCAGCTCGGGCAGTCCACCCCAGTGGTCGTCCTGCACGTGGCTCGCTACCAAGTAGTCGATTCTGCCGACGCGCAGTCTGCGCAGATAGGGCGCAACCGCCAGTCGCCCCCGGCCGGGCGGACCCGCGTCGCTGACCACGACGCGACCGCCGGGGAGCCGCACGATGGTCGCGTCCCCCTGCCCGACCGAGACGAAGACCACATCGAGACGGTCCGCACGGAAGCGCGCATGCCAGGCATCAACGACGAGCGCCGCGCTCAGGGCAGCGAGGATCACGCGCAGCCGTCGACGGGCACCCGCGGGTAGCGCGCTGGCCAGCATCAGCGTCGTCAACGCGCCGGTCAGCAGCCAGCCCGGTGCGGCAAGCGACGACTCCGCGGCGGGCAGCCGCGACATAACGGTGGCGATCCGGAGAACGACCTCAGCCGCCCACGCGGCGCCTTCGAATCCCAAGACCGACGCCGCGGGCAGAACCCAGTGGAGTGCGGCAGCGGCCAATCCCAGCGTGACCGTCACCGCCACGGGAACGGCGGCGAGGAGATTGGCGAGTGGTGCTATCCATGAGACACGATGGAAATGCTGCGCGGTAAGGGGCGCCGTCACCGCTGCAGCCACGATCGAGAGCCACAAGGCCGAGACGACCCACGCAACCGGCCGCGGCCTCAGCCGGCCCAGCGCCGCCATGCTCCGATGCTGCGCGAGCAATCCGGCAACCGCTGCGAAGGACAACTGAAACCCCACGTCGCAAGCGATGTCTGGCTCGGCCAGCGTCAAACACAGCGCCGCCGCGGACAGCGCCAGCCCGGCGTTGGCGCGGCGGCCAACGGTGAGCACGATGAGGACGAGCAGGCTCATCAGCAGCGAGCGCGCGACGGCCACCCCTCCCCCACTGATCGCCCCATAACCGAGCAATCCCACCATCGCGCACGGCGCGGCGAGCCGGTAGGTGTCGAAGCCCGCTCGGACGAGCCGGGTCGGCAAGCACAGACGCAGAACGAGCCAAAAGATCGCGCCGCCGACCAGGCCCATGTGCATCCCGGAGATCGACAGGGTGTGCGCGAGCCCGGACGCGCGCATGCTGTCGTTGGTTTCGGGCAGCAACGCCCGGCGGTCCCCGGTGACCAGGGCAGCTAGCAGCGCGCGGGCCTGGAGCGGCGCACGCTCGGCCGCCAGGATCGCGCGAGTGAGCCGGACGCGCACCCGGTCTCGGCTCCGTTCGGGGCCGGCAGCGGCTCCACGCAGCAGGTCACGGTCGTCCCAGGCGAAGCCGGACACGTGGACGCCGCGGCGCGCGTTCCAACCGGCCCAGTCGAACTCACCCGGGTTGCCGAAGTTGCGGATGCGGCGGAGCCGGGTTTCGAACACAATCGAGTCTCCGGCTTCCCAAGACTGTCCGGGATGCTGCACCGACAGGGCGACACGGCCGTGAATCGGCCCGGCTCCTGGCGCGAGGAGTTCCGCGCACTCCACCAGCAGCACGAGCCCGCGCGAGCGCGCGAACGGCGGTTCGGCGATGAAGCCGCGCAGACGAACGGCCGATGCGCTCTGTTCGGCGCCGGCCAGCAGGCTCGCAACGTGGCCGGGTTCTTCGGGAACGTGACGGACGGCTGCTGTGCGTTGGGCGGAAACCGCGGCGATCACGGCCGCGGCCACCACCGTGAGACGTCGCGGTCGCGGTAGACCCAGCAGCACGGACGCTAACGCAAGGAACAGCGCGATGCCCGCGGCCACCAGCTCGACCGGCCACGAACCGGGCGAGTTCGCCAGCCATTGCGCGATCACGGCCGCGGCCGCGAGCGTGTGCAGACCCATCGCTCGGTCGTGCGTCGGTCTGGGTCAAGAAAGCAATGGCACCGACGTCATGTCGTCGGTCCGTCGCACGGGTACTCAGCTCAACCTGCGCGCGGTTCCAGCAGAGAGGCGCGGATGCGTTCGGCGAGTTCGCGGTCGATCCCGGGTGTTTGCATGAGCTCCTCGACCGAGGCCTCGGCGACCCGCTTGACGCTGCCGAACCGACTCAGCAACGCCCTGCGCTTGGACGGGCCAATCCCAGCCACCTGATCGAGACGAGACTGGAGACGCCGCTTCGTGCGTACCTTGCGGTGGAACGTGATGGCGAAGCGGTGGGCTTCGTCGCGTAACTGCTGGAGTAAGAACAGCGCACCGGAGTTGCGATGGAGATGAATCGGGTTGGAGCGCCCCGGTCGAAACACCCGTTCCTCACTGTGTTCGATCTCGGCGCCACGCGGATCGCGGAGGACGCGGTCTTTGGCGAGCGCGGCCAGCTCGACTCCTTCCACCCCGATCTCCTGGAGCACCTGCACGGCCATGGCGAGCTGCCCCCTGCCACCGTCCACCACGATCAGGTCAGGCAGCCCGCCCTGCGCTAGACCACGTTCGAGCCGTCGACCCAGCACCTCTTTCATCGCCGCGAAATCGTCGTTGCGCTGGACGTCACGGAGCTTGTAGTGGCGATAGCCGGTCTTGTCGGGAACCCCTTCGTCGAAGGCGACCATAGACGCGACGACGCAATCGCCCTGAACGTGCGAGATGTCGAAGCACTCGATGCGCTTGGGCACGCTGGTCAGTCCCAGCCGGCGCTGCAGCTCCGCGAGCATCTTTTCACGCCTGGCGCCCTCGTCGGTCCGCTCGCGCAGGCCGTGGGCGGCGTTCTCGATCGCCATCTCGACCAACCGCCGCTTGTCGCCGCGGACCGGCACGCCCACCGACACCTTGCGAACGCGCAGTCCGGAGAGATACTCGGCGAGCGCGTCCATGCCCTCGAACGGGAACGGCAGGAGCACCTCGTCGGGCGCCTGGCGAGCCCCCTCGTAGAACCGGCCGGCCAGCGAGGACAGCACCTCCTCATCGGGAAGCTCGTGGTCCTCGAAGTGGTAGCCATGGTGTCCTACCAACTTGCCAGCACGGACCAGCAACACCTGGGCCTCGATGAA
This sequence comes from uncultured Myxococcales bacterium, assembly GCA_964555245.1. Classification (GTDB taxonomy): domain Bacteria; phylum Desulfobacterota; class Binatia; order UBA1149; family SPBQ01; genus CAZKRI01. Next base: position 69,173 of record CAZKRI010000097.1, on the reverse strand, counting down.
CCCGCCCTCCCGGTAGAAGCCGAACACATCACGCTCGCCGCCGCCGTGGCTCACGACCTTCTGCTTCTCGGCCACCTTGGCCACCGCCTGAATACGATCGCGAACCCGCGCCGCCTCCTCGAACCGCTCGTCGGCGGCGCCCTGCTTCATCCGTGCGGTCAGGTCTGCCACCAGATCCTCGGTCCTTCCCTCGAGCAGTTGGATCGCTCCGTCCAGATGGCGCTGGTACTCCGCTCGGTCGACGGCGAGCACACAAGGCGCCAGGCACCGCTTGATCTGGAACTCCAGGCACGGCCGGGAGCGATTCCGGAAGACCGAATCCGAGCAGGTTCGCAACGGAAAGACCTTGCGAATCGTGTCCAACGAATCGCGCAGACCCGCGGCCGACGCGTAGGGCCCCAGATAGGTGTTCCCGTCCTTGACGATCTTGCGGGTGGCGAAGACGCGCGGCCAGGGATCCTTGCTCGTGACCTTGATCGACAGGTAGCTCTTGTCGTCCTTGAGCTTGATGTTATAGCGCGGGCGGTACTGTTTGATGAGGTTGTTCTCGAGGATCAGCGCCTCGGTCTCGCTCATCGTCACCAGGGTTTCGACGTCGGCCGTGCGCTCCATCAGGAACCGGAGCTGATAACGGCCGTCCCCGGCGTACAGGTAGCCACGGACTCGATCGCGTAGGCTCTTCGCCTTGCCGACGTAGATGACCTTGCCCCGCGCATCCTTGAAAAGGTAGACCCCCGGCCGTGCCGGCAGCGCCTCGACCTTCGCGGCCAGAGTCGTTTTGCCCGGCCCTTCGGGCCCTCCCATTTCAGGCATGGACGCCCAGGTCCTCCTCCTCGAGACGGCGAGCCTTGTCCCGCAGGTCCGCCGCTCGCTCGAAATCGAGGCGGTCGGCGGCCTCTTGCATCTCGCGGCGTAGCCGGTCGATCTCCTTGCGGAGCTCCTGACCACCGCGGTAGCGCGCCGCGCCCTCAGCGACCTCGGGAATCGGCGCGTAGTCCGCCTCGCTCATCCGCACCAACGGATCGTCGAGCGCCTTGGTCACCGAGCGCGGCGTGATGCCGTGCTCCCGGTTGAACTGCTCCTGGACCTGGCGCCGGCGATCGGTCTCGTCTATCGCGGCCCGCATCGAGTTCGTCACGGCGTCGCCGTAGAGAATCACGGTGCCATTGAGGTTACGCGCGGCGCGGCCCATGGTTTGGATCAGGGATCGTGTCGAACGCAGGAATCCTTCCTTGTCGGCGTCGAGGATCGCGACCAACGAGACTTCGGGCAGGTCCAGCCCTTCGCGCAAGAGGTTGATACCGACCAACACGTCGAACTCACCTCGTCGGAGGTCACGAATGATCTCCACCCGCTCGATGGTATCGATGTCCGAGTGCAGGTAACGCACGCGTACGCCGACGTCGTGGTAGTAATCGGTCAGATCCTCCGCCATCTTCTTGGTGAGCGTGGTCACCAGCACCCGCTCATCCCTCTGGGCACGCTGACGGATCTCCTCGAGCAGGTCGTCGACTTGATTGGAAGCCGGACGCACGTCGACACGAGGGTCCACCAGGCCGGTGGGCCGCACCAGTTGTTCGACGATCACCCCGGCTGCCTGCTGCAGCTCGTAATCCGCCGGTGTCGCCGAGACGTAGACCACCTGTCCGACCACGCGCCCGAATTCCTCGAAGTTGAGCGGACGATTGTCGATCGCGCTCGGCAGGCGGAAGCCGAACTCGACCAGCGTCTCCTTGCGCGAGCGGTCGCCGCGATACATGCCACCGACCTGAGGCACGGTGACGTGGCTCTCGTCGAGGAACGTCAAGAACCCGGCCGCAAAGTAGTGCAGCAGCGTCGGCGGTGGCTCCCCCGTCTTGCGGCCGGTCAAGTGACGCGAGTAGTTCTCGACCCCAGGACAGGTCCCCATCTCCGTCAGCAGCTCGAGATCGTAGAGCGTGCGCTGCTCGAGCCGCTGCGCCTCGAGCATCTTGCCCCCCCGGCGCAACTCGACCAGGCGGTCGCCAAGCTCCTGGCGGATCTCCTCGATGGCGGTCTTCATGCGCGCGCTGGAGGTAACGTAGTGACTGGCCGGGTAGATGCATACGCGCTCAACGGGACGCAGAACGGCGCCGCGTAGAGGATCGAACTCGCGAATCACCTCGACCTGATCGTCGAAAAACTCGACGCGCACCGCCCGCGCGTCCTCGTAGACCGGGAAGATCTCGACGACATCCCCCCGTACTCGGAAGGTGCCGCGGTAGAAATCGGTCTCCCCACGTTTGTATTGGATCGCCACCAGCCGCTTGAGCACCTCATCCCGATCGATCCGCATCCCTCGTTCGAGGAAAACCAGCATGTCGAAGTACTGCTCGGGAGAGCCCAAGCCGTAGATGCAGGAAACGGACGCGACGATCAGAACGTCGTTGCGCTCGAGCAGCGCCCGGGTCGCGGAGTGCCGCAGCTTGTCGAGCTCGTCGTTGATCGAGGCATCCTTCTCGATGTAGGTGTCCGTCGAGGGCAGATACGCTTCAGGCTGGTAGTAGTCGTAATAGGAAACGAAGTATCGAACCGCATTGTCGGGGAAGAGCTGTTTGAACTCATTGTACAACTGGGCCGCCAGCGTCTTGTTCGGAGCCAGAACCAGCGTGGGCCGGTTGAGGCGTGCGATCACGTTGGCCATCGTGAAGGTCTTTCCCGAGCCGGTGACACCGAGCAGAACTTGGTGCTCGACGCCTTGCTCGATACCACGGACGAGCGCATCGATCGCTTGTGGTTGGTCTCCCTGAGGCCGAAGCTCCGTCTCGAGCTTGAACGTGCCGGTTCGTTCCACGACGGCACAGCGTACAATAGAAGGCACGGGCTGGCGAAGTTCTCGCGAATCGGTTAGGAGAACCCAAACTTCATCCGGAGGGCTTCGGTGGAATCCTATCGTAGTGTTGCGCTTTCGTTGTCGCTGGTGACGGTCTTGGGGTGCACGTGGGCTGCCGCACGCGGTTCGGACGCTGCGCCCACGGCTGAGGATGCGGTCCCGGAGATCACCCCGGCCTTCGACGCAAACAAGAGCGCCTACGATCCCAAGCACACTCCGCTCATTACCGCGCCAGAGAAGGTCAAGGCTGGCGAATGGTTCGAGGTCACGGTCGAGATCGGAGCCGGCGGACGGCATCCCTCACTCGAGGAGCACTTCGTGCGCTACATCGCCATCTTCAACGGCGAGGTCGAGATTGCCCGGACCTACCTGCACCCGGTCTACAGCTCGCCGAAGGTCACCTTCACCATCCGGCTCGAGCGGACCTCGGTCCTGCGCGCGATGGAGGAACCCAACCACACCGCGGGTTGGATTGCCGAAAAGAAAATCGTCGTGTCCGACTAAGGGACCGGCTCCCAGACCAGATCCAGGCGGCCGCCCTCCGCACCGATGTCGACCTTGGCGCGGCGAGTGCCCAGCCGCTCATGCCAGAACTCGACCGTGTACGATCCCGGCTCGAGCCCTTCGATCCGATAGCCGCCGCCGGTATCGGTCACCGCGGTGAACGCATTCTCCGCCACCACGATCACGGCGCTCATCCAGTAGTGAACGTCACACGCGACCGAAATGAGCTCGGGCGAAGCAAAACGGAAGGTGTCCTGCTTTCCTCTGATCTGGGCTCGGTTCACCGACCGGTTCGCCGCAGAGATCGTCCGGAAGTTGTGAAGCACGCCGTCGCTGTTGCGCGCGAGGACCTCTTGACCGGGCGCGACCACGCTGACGTGCGGTTCGAACGCGCAGCCCTTCTGGTCGATCAGCGCCGGGCCACGGTCCGGGTAGGCAGGAGCGCCCACGACCCCGGGTAGCCGAACCACCACGTCGGCGACTCCGCGGTCGGCGGCCAGGACGAGTCGAGGATCCGCGATCGAGCCTTGGTCGCCACAGGCCCAGTCATCCACCGCGACGCTCAGCGGCGCGGGAGCGGTGATCTCCGCACCCGCCACAACGCGGCCGGTTAGCGTCGCGGCATCGACCGGCGCGGCCGCCAGCACGGTCGCCGCGTAGCACAGCACAATCGAAGCGAGAGTAACGGGCACGCGGCCCCAGATTAGCAAGGAAGCCGCGACGTAACCACGACGCGGCCGCAGTCGCGCGTCAGTGAAGGTCCTTCATGCTCGTCGTCAACTGCATGACCGCGGGGGCCAGAATGACGATGAACATGGTGGGGAAGATGAAGAACACCAACGGAAAGAGCAGCTTGACCGCCGCCTTGTTGGCCTGCTCCTGAGCGCGCTGTCGCCGCCGCACGCGCAGTTCGACCGCGTAGATCTTGAGCGCCTCGACCAGGCTGCCGCCCAGCTTCTCGCTCTGCACCATGAAAGCCGCCAGCGACTTGAGATCTTCGACGCCATTGCGAGAGCCCAGATTGTGGAAGGCCTGGTCGCGGGGGATGCCGGCCTGCAACTCGTACGTCATATAGGTGACCTCGTCGCCCATGACGTCGTTGCCGATCCGGGTGCGCTCACGCGCCACCCGGTCGAGCGCCGCGTTGAGCCCGAGACCCGCCTCCACGCAGATGATCAGCATGTCCAGCACATCGGGCAAGGACTTGATGATGGTGAGCTGGCGGCGCCGGATTCTCATGTTGAGGTAGAGCTTGGGGCCGTAGAAACCGATGAGCCCCGCGAAGATGGCCGCGCTCAACGGATTGAACCTTTCGGATTCGACAAATCGCGCGGCCGTCACCGCGACAAGCATCAACGCGATCGCGCCGATCACGCGCGCGCCCTTGAAGAACGCGATCGCGCGCGGGCTACGCCAGCCGGCGAACGACAGCATCTGGATCGTGTCGGTCTTCCCCTCGACCTTGTCGGTCTCGAACTTCGCTTCAGACCAGAAGCCTACTTTCTCAACCAACTCCGCGGCGAACCGCAGGCCACCGCTACTTCGCTCTTCCTCTTCGCGACGCGCGCGAGACGGATCCCCCGCCGTGGCCGTCATCACCTCGATCAAGCGTCGCGAGGCCGCGCCGCGGCGCTCGGAGACCAGGCTGGCTACCCCGACCGTGAGCAGCGTGAGCGCGACAAAGACGCTGAACGAAATGATCTCGATCGACATCGCCCGACCTCAGAAGTTGATCCGAGAGAGCCTGCGGATGCAGTAGAAGCCGACGGTCTCCAGCACCAGCGCGACCTTGACTAGCGTCATGCCCGTCTCCGTGGTGTAGAGCGGCTTCAGATAGTCGGGCTCCATCACGTTAATGATGATCGCCAGGGCGATCGGCAGAACGCCGATCACATAGCCGGAGATGCGTCCCTCGGCCGTGAGCGCGTGGACTTCCTGATCGAGCCGAAAGCGCTCTCGGATGGTACCGGCGAGGTTACCGAGCAGCTCGTTGAGATTGCCGCCGACTTCGCGTTGCACGAGCAGGGCAGCCACGAAGATCTTGAGGTTCTCGTCGATCACCCGCGAGTTGAAGTTCTCCATCGTTCGCTTGACGGGAACGCCCAGGTGCAACTCTTCGACCGTCTCCCTGAACTCGAGCGCGATCGGGTCCGGCATCTCCTCCGAGATCACCTGCATCGCCTTATCCAGGGTGTGCCCGGCCTGCAGGGAGTTCTTCATCATGTTCAGACCGTCAGGCAGCTGGCGGGCGAACGCGTCGAAGCGCTTGCGACGCTTGCGCGCAACAACCAGCCAGGGGATAGCGCCGAGCACGAGCGACACCACGATCGCGGCCGACAGCCGCTCGGTGGGGAGCCACGCCGCAAAGAAGCCGAGCATCGCCAGCAGGCACGAGGTCAGCAGGATGACGCCCGGACTGACCTTGACGCGGGCCTGCAACAGCCAAAGGCGTAACATTCCCGCGAACGCGGCCCCGCCGAGCAACGCGTTGAGGAAGGGGATGTCGCTGTACTTGAGCTCTCGCAGAACCGCTTGGCCGAGCTGCTTGGGCGCGTCCCCCTGATTCGTTGCCGAGCCCCCGGACAGCCGGTCCTTCATCGCTCCCTTGCGAGAGCCTTCCTGCCGCATGGCCCACGTGCCGTAAAACAGGATGGCTACGGCAAAAGAGGCCAGCAGGGCGATGACGAACGGTTGGCTCATGACAAGCGCCGCCGGATGAAGAAGTCCTTGCCAAGATCCACACCGGCGGCCTCGAGGTTCTCCATCAGCCGCGGGCGGATTCCGATGCACTCGAAGTACCCCTCGACCTTCCCCTGCCCGCTCACCCCCGTCTGTACGAACTGGAAGATGTCCTGCGCCGAGATGATATCGCCTTCCATGCCGGTGATCTCGGTCACCTTGGTCACTTTGCGGCTGCCGTCGCGCAAGCGCTGCTGCTGGATGACCACGTCCACCGCCGAGCTGATCTGCTGGCGCATCGCCATCACCGGCAACTCGACGCCTGCCATCAGGATCATCATCTCGAGCCGGCTCAGACAGTCGCGCGGCGTGTTCGCGTGGATGGTCGTGATCGAGCCATCGTGGCCGGTATTCATCGCCTGCAGCATGTCGAGGGCCTCGCCGCCACGTACCTCGCCGACGACGATACGGTCGGGACGCATTCGCAGACAGTTACGCACCAGATCGCGCGAGGTGACTTCACCACGGCCTTCGAGGTTGGGCGGGCGCGTTTCCAGCCGCACCACGTGCGGCTGCTGAAGCTGAATCTCGGCCGCGTCCTCGATCGTCACCACCCGCTCGTCGCGAGGAATGAAACTCGACAGACAGTTGAGCAAGGTGGTTTTACCGGAGCCGGTACCGCCCGAGACGATGATGTTCATGCGCGAGCGCACGACCGCGTCGAAGAACTGTGCCATCTCCTTGGTCTGCGAGCCGAACGCGATCAGATGCTGAATCGTGTACGGGTCGCGCCCGAAGCGCCGAATCGAGAGCGCCGGCCCATCCAGCGCGACTGGCGGAATGACGGCGTTGACACGAGACCCGTCGGGCAGACGGGCGTCGACCATCGGCGACGAAGCGTCGATGCGGCGCCCAACCTGGGAAACGATGCGATCGATGATCTGGAGCAGGTGGTCATCGTCGCGGAAAGTGCAGTTCTCGAGCTCCAGCTTGCCACGGCGCTCGACGTAGACCTGGCCAGAGTTGTTGACCAGGATGTCGGACACCGTGTCGTCCTTCAGGAGCGGATCGAGCGGACCGAATCCGAGCACCTCACTGGTGATCTCCGCCTCCAGCCGTCGCCGGTCCTCACGAGAGAGCGGCAGGTTGCCCTGCTCGAGCAATTGTCCGATCACCGCCCGGATCTCGGCGCCAGCCTCGCTCGCACCGAGCGCGCCGATGGCGGCTAGATCGAGCCTCTCGATCAACTGGGAGTGCAAGCGGATCTTCAGCTCTTTGTTCGCATCCGCGTTCTGGCCCTTCTTGCGGCGCTCGATCGCCGAAAGACCGCCCTGGCGCGGCGCCGGGGTTTCTTGGGCCGGTGCCGCGGGGGTCTCCACCACGGCGGCCTGAGGCTTCGCGGCACCGTTGAGCGCACCTCGGCCGTTGGCGCCGGGCGCAGGTTGACCGTTGTCGCGTTCGCGAACGCGGTCGAGCAGTCCCATCGTCAGGGCCTCGCTTCAGAGAAGAATCGACCGAACAGTCCTCGTGAGCCCGCTTCGCGGCGACGTTGCTCGATGCCGCCGGCCTCGATCTTGGCGATGCCCATGATCGCCTCGAGCAACGGGCTCCGTGCGTTGACCTTCTCGAGCAGGGTTCCGTGGTTGACCGCGGACACCGCCGTCACTTCGTCGAGCGGGAGCGTGTGCGCAATCTGCGTCTTCAGGGCGTCGGTGACGTCCTTGGCCCCGATTTCGGACTTCGCGCCGGGCTTGCTGAGCACGATGCGGAGCAACGCGGTGTCCAGTCCGAGCCGACTCAATGTATCCGTTGCACGCTGCACGGCTCGCACCGAGGTCACCATGTTATCGGTCAGCATGTAGACCGAGTCGGCCTTTTCGAGTGCGACGAAGGTGGTCTCGTTGAGGTACGAGGCCGTATCGACGACGATGAACGGGAACATCGTTCGCAGCGTGCCGAAGATCTTCTCGACATCGGCGGCGGTGATCGCCTCGCTGTCCTCTAGATTGAAGGGCGGCGACAGCACGTGAATGCCGGAGCTGTGTGCGAACAGCGCGCCCTGCATGAACGCATGGTCCAGGTTGTTGATCGCCTGACAGACGTCGACGATCGTGTAGAGCGGCTTGTAGTCCAGGAAAACCGGCGTCTCGCCGCCCTGCAGGTCGAGGTCGACCAGCACGACGTCTTGGCCGGTGAGCTTGCGCAGCCCCGTGGCCAGATTGACCGCCAACGTGGTCACGCCCACACCACCGTGGGGCGAGTACACGCTGATGATCCGGCTCTCGTTCACCGTACCCACCGTACGGCGACGCTCGGCGGTCTTCACCATTGCCTTGAGCAGCTCTTCGCTGTTCGGCATGGTGGAGAGCAGCTCGTCGGCGCCGGCGCGGATCGCTTTCACGATCACCTCTGCGCTACGCTCGCTGGAAATGGCGAACGCGAACACGTTGTCGCGGGTCCGCTTGAGCTGCTCGAGGACGAGCGTCCCGCCGCCCCCTCGCTGCTCATCGAGGAACACCACCGCCACGTCGGCTGCAGTCTCTCGGAGCTTGGCAACGCAGTCCTGGAACGTCGCTGCCTCCACCCGAACCTCAAATCCCGCCAGCGAGGAGAAGCTCGAGCGCAGTCGCTCGGTCTTCTCGGCGTCGCTGGTGACGACCAGGGCTGTGATCTTTTCGTTCACGGCTTTGACCTATTCTACGTTACCAGGGCCGCGGTCTGCTGACCTTTTCATCCCCGGGCTTGGTCTTGACCTCGTCTCGGGTCAACGGGCCCCGATCGGTCGGCAACTGCACTCGCGTCCCCTCATCGATCGCCCGGACCAGCCGCGGCCGGATCACGACGATCAACTCCAACACCTCGTTCTGGTACTCCGTGGAACGGAAGAAGTAACCAAGGAACGGAACGTCGCCGATGAACGGCATCTTGGACTCGAGCTCTTGTTTGGTCTCTTTGATCAAGCCGGCGACGATCAGGCTCTGGCCGTCATCGAGCGAGACCTCGGTATCCACACGCCGGGTAACGAACGCCGGCACGGTGAAACCGAACAGCTGGACTCCGGCGGCGAAGTCGGGCTCGCTGACCTCGGCGGCGACGTCCAGATCGATCTTGCCGTCCTCGCGCACGCGAGGAATGAACTTGATCCTGGTGCCGAACTCCTTGAACTCGATCGAAGTATCGTCTTCTTGTGTGACGACGATCGGGATCTCGCCGCCCGAAAGGAAGTTGGCTTCCTTGCCGCTTCGAGTCAGCAGCTTCGGCTCGGCAAGGATGCGTCCCAGGTTCTCGTCCTGGATCTGCTGGAACATCGCCGCGATGTTGTTCTTGGTGTCGACGACCGCCCACGACAGACCACCATCCAGACCGAACGGGAACAGCGCCTGGCCGGGCGCGGGCGGGTTCGTGCCTTGGAGCGACGCGCCGTCGCCGTAGTTGCTGACGACACCGAACTGGCCACCGAACGAACGGAAGTCCATTCCGTGCTTTTCCATGGCAGTGCGGTTGATCTCCGCGACCGTGACCTCGAGCATGACCTGATCCTGGAGCGCGGTGCCCGAGATCAGGCTGTACATCGTGTAGTTGCCGCTGCGATCCCAGGCGATGATGGAGGTCTCGCCCTCGGCAAGCCCGTTCACCATCACCTGACGCGGGCTGATGATCAGCACTTCGGCAACCTCGGGGTCAGCGACCGACACGCGCTTCGCGTCGGCCTTGAGGTCGAGGATCAACGACTTACCGGCCAGGACGCGTAGGATGTTCGCTCCGCCTTTGACTGGGCTCGGGCGAGCAGCAGGCGGGTTGTCGACGACGCCAGTGACCACCGGAGCGAGGCTCGGCGCCTGGGTCGGCAGCGCGGGTGCAGCTTCTGCAACCACGGCTGGAGCCGCTTGCTCGACCGCCGCGACGGCAGGCGCCGCCTGGGTCTCGGCCTGGGGGGCCGGCGCGGCCGTCTCGTCAGAAGGAACCGGCGAAACGCTCACCACTTCCTCCGCCTGACCGTCCACATCTTCCTGGGTCGCACCGCGCACCGCTCGCGGCAGCGTCTTGTTCAGCCTTGCGGGACGGCCACGCGAGGCGGCTACTGATGCGACGATGACCGGCGCTTTCTTTTTGGTCACGCCGGTCGGACCGGCCGCGGGCTTTTCGGTTTCGCTCTCGCCGAAGTAGCCAGACGTCGGCTTGTGCGCGGCGAACGACGGCGCAGCCTCGGGGGCTGCTACGGTCGCCGTCGGCTCTTCTACCGCGTTGGCGACCTGCCGAATGCTGGGCGCCGGCACCAGCGGAGCCTTCGCCGTTCCCTCACTCCCGGCGGTAACGCGCGCCGCCGGCTTGAGCAGCCGCGGTGGCGCCGCCGACTCCGGAATGCTGGCGAGCACCTGCGCGCCCAGCTCGAACCCGTCGGTCGCGGCGGCTTCCGCCAGCGTCGAGCCAGCGGCCGCCAGGCACATCACCGAGAGGACGGCCGATGGGAACGCCGTTCGGATCGCTTTGAACTGTCCAGTTAGAGAATTTTTCATCACACAACCTCAGCTAAGGCGTAGGTACGCCGATCAGCTCCTCCGGCTCGTTTCGTCAGTACGGAATCTCGGTACGGTCGACGCCACGGATCAGCTCGACGGACGGGGCGACGCCAACCGTTCGACCACCCAGCACCTCTCGAATCGTGGTGCCGAACGACGTCACCCGCTCCTGGTCGCGATCGTTGCGCAGCACCAGGTGCAGCGCTCCTTCGTTCGAGGCCAGAGTCAGGGTTTCAGCCTCGCGAGGCGTGACGTTGAGCGTGACCGTGTTGACGACCACCGGCCTGCTGTCGCGCTGCTCGATGGACTGCGCGATCGCCAGCACCTCGGTGTCCTGCAGCACGATCCGGGTCTTCGTAGGATTTTCGTTGTCGCCCACCACGGTCAACAAGAGATCGACGTGGCTACCAGGAGCGACGAACCCCGAAATACCGGTAACCTCGTTGACCTTGATCGAAATCGCACGGCGACCGGCGGGCACCAACATCGACAGGACGCTCGGCGACTTCGTGTCGAGGAACTTCGCCTGAGTCAGCACGTCGTCGGCGTAAATCTCGCTACGCGCGAGCTTGCCCACCGCCTCTTCGCGGGTCAGGAAAGCCCCTTCAGGAACCGAACCCGAAGGCCACGGCACGAGCTTGATCAAGCCTTCTTCGACCACTTGGCCGCGCGAGATCGTCTCGTTGGCGACCACGAGCTCCACGGTGGCGACGCTGGCTTGATCGGAACTGCCGATCTGACCCTTGAGAAATCCGAGCGTCATGAATCCGGCAATCGCCGCAAACAAGACGCCCACCCCGATAACGACTACTGGCTTGCTCATGGTACCTCCTAGAACAGCGCGATCGCGAGATAGCCTGCTATCCCCATCGCGAGGAAAACTCCGTATGGCACGGTTTCCGTAACACACGCGGTCTTGAGCGCCGTCGGCCGCACGCCGCTCGACAGACAGAGCAGGTCCGTTCTGAGACTGCGCCAAGCCGTGCCCAGACGTCCGTGCCTCACGAGCGTCACCGCACCCACCACGCCACCCAACATCACACCGACGGCTAGGCCGGCGAGCGTCGTCTCCCAACCGAGAAACGCACCAACGGCCGCGACGAACTTGACGTCACCGCCGCCCACCATGCCCGCCGCGAAAGGCAGAAGGAGAACACCCAACCCAGCGACGATTCCCAGTAACCCCGAGAGCACGCCCTCGAAGCCCGTCGTACAGAGCTGAAGCGTCAAACCAACGATCACCGCGGCAAGATTGAGACGGTTGGAGATGCGTCGCTGCCGCCAGTCCGAGACCGCGGCCAGAGCGATGAACCCCAGCACCGCTACGATGATTGCCGGATGTGCCACGTCCGTTCTCAACTACTCAGTCGCACACACCCCGTGCGCCGGGGAACGCGCTGTGGTGCACGTGTGCAAGGCGCATGCCACGACGGAATCGCTGCGTGACGCGCAATTGGGGCGGCTTTTGCGCGGTAAGGACATGACGTTGCGACAATCTCGAACAAAGCTGATCGGCGACTCGCACAATCGCGGGCGCTGAGAACGTGGGAGATCGAGGAAGCGACGGTGAGGAGATAGCGAGGAACGGCGACGGGCAGGAAGGAAACGATCGGCGGTGTGCGGCGGCCAGCGCCGCACACCGCCGACTGAGAAGTGATGGAACGTTACTTCGCGTTGCCCAGCGTGCTCGCCGACGCGTTGAACACGGCGACGATCTGGTCACGAAGCGCAGTCACGGCGCCGATCGTGGCCACCGCGATCAGGGCGAGCAGCATGGCGTACTCAGCCATCGACGCGCCCACCTCGTCCTTGCACAGTTCACGAACAGTCTTCATGTGTTTCCTCCTACGGATCCGGACCGGCCGCTCTCATCGGCGACCGGTGGGTGGCGCTTCAAAAGCAACGCGTGTGCCATGGCAGTGCCTGCCGCTGAAGGCGGAAAACTCGGCTTCTTCGACGGGCCGGACCTCACGGCTCTCGCGGCGCGGCGTACGTGCCACGAACACTCGTCAGGATTCCGACGCTCCGAGCGCACTGCACCTGCCCAGGCGGCGCGTTGACGTCCACCCCACTGACGCCTAGGCTAGTAGCCGGCGTGGTGGGGCGGCTGGCCATTTTCACGGTCTACTTTCTCGCCGGGCTCGGCGCGGGTTTCGTGATGTGGGGCAGCCGGATCGACAACTTGACCGAAGCCCTCAACCGGATGCTCCTCGTGCAGGAGAGCCTGCGCGCCCGGCTTGGCGCTCCCAGCCCGGACCGGCCCTCGGATGTGCTCTCGGAGCTCGCTTCGCTCTCGGCGGATGTTCGGCTCCAAGCCGAGCTGATCCAGCAGCAATCTGACGCAATCGGCAGCATGGCTGGCTCGAAGGAAACCGAGCTGCGCAGCTCCCTGTCTCGCTGCAGTCAAGTGGAAGGCCGGCTGCAGTCCCAGTTGGAACGCTGTCTGTTCGCCAAGAGCAAGCTCGAGCGCAGCGCTGTCGAGACCGAAGCGGACTCAGCGCCCTCGCAGAGCTCCGGCAACACGGGAACGGTCGAGCGAACGGTCGAGCTTCCTCAAGATGTGATCCGCAAACTCCGCCCCTGACCGGCCGCGACCGCCCAGCCCAAGCGTGCACGGCTGCAATATTTTGCCGACCGTCGCAGCACTGCGGGTGATGGCTCGATTCGCACTTGACTGCCGAGCGAGCAGCCCTGCGTCCGCGCTTGGGCCGTCAAAAGATCGCCAAGCGGCAATTGTCGGTCGCCGCTAACTGCTCGACGAAAAAGGATGATCGCGCGGTCGCGGCGGTTCGCGCGCGCCTCGTCCGTACGGTCCCCCCGCCCAAACAAAGGATGTAATCAGCGACATGCGCCACCCAAAAAGGTGGTAGCCAAAACCTCCGCTTGTCTGGCACACATCTTGTTGGCTACTCAGCTACCAACTCCGCCCCGAGAGGGCCCGATAGGATTGCAGCATGTACCCAGAGCTCAACCGCCAGCAGACCGTGCGCGCGCCACTGACCCGCAACGACCTGGAGCGATCCGACTACGATACGGTCTTTTTGGTGGTCGAGTTGTCCGACGCGATCCGCCGCGGAGTAGCCTACTTCACGATCGGCGGAGCGCCGTTATCCACGCTGAGCGAAGTACTGAACGCCCTGGTCGTCGACGGCGAAGTCGCTTTCGATGACGACATGGCCGACGATCCCATCTCGCACTGAAGCCCAGCCTCCGAGTTCAGTCGGGCGGCGTGCGGCCTCGTGCCGGCGGGGCCCCGTCGACGTAGCCGAGCCCCCGCAGCTGCTCCCAAGTCTGCTCGTCCACCGGCGGCTCAGACCCGCGTTCTCCTCCGGTTTCGTACGTGGTCAGCCGCCCAACCGGTCGGCCCACCCGCTCGGCGACTCCCGGCAGCACCTTCCCGCTCATGTCGTCAGCAACCGGGAGACCGAGCAGGTAGAGCGCCGTCGGGCCAACGTCTTCGATGTAGGCCCGCGCACCCTCAGCGCCCTCGAGTCCCGGTCCGGCCACCAGGTAAATGCCATCGAAGTCGTGGGTGCCGATTTTGTTGCGCCGGTCCTGGCTCGACTGGAACCCGTGGTCCGAAACCACCAAGACATAGGGTGTGCCAGCGATGCCAGCGAGGACCTGACCGAGTTGCCGGTCCGTCTCTCGGTACGAGTTCCGGACCACGTCGCGATACAGGTCTGCCTTCGCTCGATCCAGGTCGGGGAAGTCGTCCGGCCGCATGTAGGCCCAGTAAGGATGGGAGACGCGGTCGACGAAGGTGTCCACGTAGACGAACAGGTTCCAGTCGGTGCTGGCCAGCCGCTCGGCGGCGCGATTCTGGTTGCGGGCTACCTGCAAGAGGTGCTCGTAGAGGTACGCAGGGGTGTCCGGCTCGGCGTGTTTGCTCCAACCCGGCCCCTCCGGGATGTACGGTTCTTCGACCTCTGCCTCCAGCTTCGCGCGTGCGTCGGCCGGATAGCTGATCGCCAGACCCGCGTCGACTCGGTAGCACGGTGACAGATAAAAGGACTCCTCCCCGAGCCGCTTGATTCGAACGATAGCCTTCCAGGCGGGACGCCCGGCCACCGCAATGGGGAGATAGTCGCTCCAGGCTCCCGGCTCCAGGCGGTTCATCTCCGCCAGGATCGTATCGACGTTCCCTTGGTAACAGGGCGCCAGCCGTCGTTCCGCGAAGCCCGGTCGCAACACCACCTCGCCCGTGTTGCCGCCGATGGTCGAGCCGCTCAATGGGAAACCCGAGAGCATGGTGCCGGTGATCGGCTCGGGCGGCCACGTGGACGGCACGTTGATCACGTGGGTCTTGAGCCCTTTCTCCGAGGCGATCTCCCAGATCGCCTTGACCTTGCGATGGATGGACTGCGAGGTCTTCCAGTTCTCCACGCCGTGCTCGCCGTACGGGCGCCCGGTGAAGATCGTCGTCCACACCACCGGCGAGATCGCCGGCGGTCGCGATTGGAGGATGCCGTGCAATCCCCTCTCGTAGAGCTTTTTCAGGTTCGGCAGCTCGCCACGGGTGAACAGCTCGTCGATCACCTCCCAGGTCGCGCCGTCGATCCCGAACACCAGTACCCGCGGGTTGGCGACCGTCGGACGTCCGTTCGAGCAAGCGGATAACCCCGTGAGCGCCGCCGCCAGCCCCAGAACCCGTACCAAGTCGCTCGCTCTGCGCACGCTTCTTCCCTATCGCCTGCGGCCGACTACGAGGGCGAGTCGGGCCCGTCCAGCCTGATACAATCTCTACGTGGACATTGCAGCGAGCGCTGCTAAGACTACCCGGCGACAGACTCGGCCGATGTCCGGCGCCCCCACCCGCACTCTCGCTGGTCTGGCAGTCTGCCTGGCGCTTGCGGCCTGTTCAACGCCGCTGATTCCGGGTGGTGCGCTGTGCCGTGGGTGCAACGTCGTCTTGATCTCACTGGATACCGTACGCGCCGATCATCTCGGCGCGTACGGCTACAAACCACCGATCTCCCCCAACGTCGACGCCCTGGCTCGCCGGGGCGTGGTGTTCGAACAGGCCATCAGCCAGTCGGCATGGACCTTGCCCGCTCATGGATCGATGATGACGGGGCTTTATCCGGGCCGTTTGGGCGTCGTCCACTATCCCGCAAAGCGCCGATTGCCGCAGGACGTACCCATGCTCGCCGAGGTGTTCCACAAGGCGGGATACGCCACGGGCGGATTCACCGGCGGGGGGTTCGTCGCCAGCCACTTCGGATTCGGCCGTGGATTCGACGTCTATCGGACCGCGGGTCGCAGGTTTGAGAACAACCTCAGCGACGCCTTCTCATGGCTCGATGAACACCGCGACGACCGCTTCTTCCTCTTTCTGCACGGCTACAACGCTCACCGACCCTATTTTTCACTGGCGGCCGATAAGGCCGTCGCGGGGCTGCCCGAAACTTCGCCCGCCGAACGGCGGGGCTTCTGCATCCGAGAGGGACGCGAGCCGCCGCGCGAACGCGAGCTCAACACGATCATCAAATACTACGACGCCGCCATTCATCATGGTGACCGGCAGGTCGGTCGCTTTCTCGACCGGCTGGTGGAATTGGGCTTGGATCAGCGCACCGTGATCCTCGTGACCTCGGATCACGGTGAGGAATTCTTCGAGCATGGCAACTGCGACCACGTGCGTTTCCTGTACCGCGAGGTCGTTCACGTGCCGCTGATCGTCTACGTGCCCGGACTGCACCGCGAGGGACAACGGGTGAGCAACCTGGTGCCCGCATCCATCTCGATAGCCCGCACCCTACTCGACCTGGTAGGCATTGACCACGACATGCCGGGGCCTTCTTTGGTCCGACTGATCGAGGGCGGAAGCCAGCAATTCGACGCGGTATACAGCGAGACCGACAGCGTCGCTGGCAAACTCGGCAGCCGCGGCGAAACCATCGCGATCACCACTCCTCACCAGAAGCTCGTGTCCTACCTGGAGGAAGGCAGCGACGAGGCCTTTGATACGCTGCGCGATCCCGCCGAGCGGAACGTGCTGCCTCCGGACCACGAGGCATACGACCGCCGGCACTCGTTGCGGGCATGGCACAGCGCCATGAGCACCATCCAACGCCCACCCTCCGCGCTCGCCGCGGGTGCAATGCGGCGGCGGGCCGCAGACGTGGAACGATCGGATCAAGGCGCCGAGGCGGCTCGCCGCCCACGAGCGCGGCCTACGGCAGCGCCTGCGGCACCGGCGGCGAATCCGCCCGCACAAGTCGAGGATCATCGTTCGAGCCGCGCGGACGCGGTTCCGGCCGACCTCGAGAAGGATCTGAGGGGGCTGGGATACGTGGAGTAGGCGGCGTTGCCCCCCGGCATCGAGTCCGTTATATAAGGAGGCGGTTCTCCGCCCACATTCCCCGGTAGCTCAGTTGGTAGAGCAGGCGGCTGTTAACCGCCTTGTCGCTGGTTCGAGCCCGGCCCGGGGAGCCATTTCTTCGGGTTGGCGTCCCAACCGAGCGGCGTATGTCGCCGCTCGCCAACTCGCGGCGCGCGGACCTGCCGCAGCGCCTTCTCTGCAGAGCCGCAGTCGAAAGGCGGATGCAGGTCGTACTCAAGCGCCAGCAGTCGAGCGCGGTGAAGTTGTCGTAGAGCAGTACCGCGATCTCCATGTCTGAGCTCCGTCGAGCGTATGCGCGTCCCCGGGCGAGCATCGCCCCCGCAAAGTCCTGCTCCCCGGACGCTCGTGTATGTTCGGGAGCGACGGGCTACGTCAACCGGTGGGCGGACCTGGATGCCGGCTCACCGAGCTGTCGGCGCACTTGCGCTGGCCCGTCTCTGGCTGTAGTGCTCCCGCTGGCCATGCGCGAGCGCGCAATCCGCTCACGATGAGGATCTCGCAACCGCCCCACCGGTCCGGTGGAGCGACGCGGCTGGGGACGTTGGACCCACAGCCAACAACGTCGCCCCTGCTTAGCACCCACGTCACAGCGGCCGGCGGCGACCCAGAGCGACCTCCCAGCCGCAACTCGACCTTCCCGAGCCCTCTGAACGTCGGAAGCTCTCTCGGCCCCCGCCGCAGCGGTGCTGGAACGGCGCGGCATAAGCGACACGGTCGCGCGCACGGAACGCGATTGCGTGCTCGACATCCTGGATCGACCTCCAGGGACAGACTTGACCATAGGAGACGGAGGCAACCATGAGTAGACCATTGAGCAGAGTTCTAGCATTCATTCCGGCCGCGGCATTGACGGTCGCCGCGTGCGGGAATCCACAAGGGATGAGCGAGATGAAGGCGGCCGTCGATCAACTGCAGGCTCAGCAGAAGGACATCCTCGGCAAACTCGATAGCATCGAGAAAGGCCAGAAGGATCTCCTCGCGCGCGCCGTGCCGGCCAAACCGGCGGCTGCCGACCCCAACAAGCGTTGGGAAATCGCGGTCGGCAAGTCCTATGCGCAGGGCCCGGAAAGCGCGGCTGTTACCGTCGTAGAATGGTCGGATTTCCAGTGCCCGTTCTGCGCGCAGGCTGCGGCCCTGATGGACCAGATTATCGAGGCCTACCCCAACGATGTTCGTTTCGTTTACAAAAACTATCCGCTCCCTTTCCACCAGCAGGCGATGCCGGCGGCGAAGGCAGTGGTCGCGGCGGGCAAGCAGGGTAAGTTCTTCGAGATGCACGACAAGCTCTTCGCGAACTATCGTGAGCTGAGCGAAGAGAAATTCGTCACCTTCGCCCAGGAGCTCGGCCTCAACGTCGACCAGTTCAAGCAGGATATCGCGGCGCCCGACACCGCGGCGCTCATCTCGGAAGAAATGAAGCAGGCCGGCGAGGTCGGCGTCCGCGGCACCCCCAGCATCTTCATCAATGGTAAACAGCCCCAGGGCCGCTCCTTTGAGATCTACAAGTCGATCATCGACGAAGAGATCAAGGCCAAGAAGAAAACCTGACGTGGATGCAAACGCACCGGCTCCGCACCCTCGCGGGCGGAGCCGGTGCGTACAGTTCCCGCGTCGCCCTGCGGCGGAGGTCGTGAACGAGCCTCGCCACCATCCCCGGCACTACAAGTACTACGACCTGCTCATGGCAGGTTTCGTCATTGTATTACTGTGCTCGAATCTGATCGGCCCTGGCAAGGTCTGCCGCGTCGCCGGGTTCACGTTCGGGGCCGGCAACCTCTTCTTCCCGATCAGCTATATCTTCGGCGACATCCTGACCGAGGTCTACGGCTACGCGCGCGCTCGCAAGGTGATCTGGGCGGGATTCGCGGGGATGATCTTCGCCACCGTCATGAGTCAGGTCGTTCTGCGAATGCCGATCGATCCGGGGGAGCCGTACAACCAGGTGATCCAACCGGCCTTGGAAACCGTGTTCGGCAATACGTGGCGTGTGGTTGCGGGTTCGATCCTCGCGTTCTGGGCCGGGGACTTCGCCAACTCCTACGTCATCGCGAAGATGAAGCTGTGGACGCGCGGCCGCTATCTGTGGACGCGCACCATCGGGTCTACGGCAGTGGGCCAGGCCGTGGACACCGTGATCTTCTACCCGATCGCCTTCTTGGGTATCTGGGGTCCCGGCAAGATGATCGAGGTCATCCTGTTCAACTACGCGATCAAGGTGATCTGGGAGGCGGTCAATACGCCCATCACCTATGCCGTCGTGAACTTTCTCAAACGCGCGGAGAAAGAGGACTACTTCGATCGCGCCACCGACTTCACGCCGTTCTCTCTGGCGGACTGATGCGCTAAGCTCCCGCCCGGAGTCCGCGCGAGCATGCGTCACGTCTCATCCATCTGGCGGCTGGTCATCTGGACGCTGGTCTTTACGGTCCTCGTTCCTGCCGGTCGCGCAGGGTCGCAGCCTCAGAGTCCAACGCCCGCGGCGCTGACTAGGTCGGAAATTGACGATGCGATCGCGCAGGTGCGCGCAGATCCGGTAATAGAAGTCGGCACGAAGGCCACCGCCCTCGAGTTGCTCGGTGAGGCCGCGGCGCAGATCGACCTCGCCCAGCAGAGCGCGACGCGCGCCGACCAGTTCGCGCGCGAGCAACGGGAGGCGCCGCGGCAGACCGAGTCGATCCGTGCAGAGCTGGCGCGGCAGACGGACGAGACCGCCCGCGTCGACGCGGCGGCATCGCTTCAGGTCGCCGATGCGGCGCTCGCAAAGGCCACGGTCGACGTGAACGCCGCCCGCGAAACCGCGAGCGAGCTCGACGACGACAAGACGAACTACGCCGTGCGCCGGGTCGAGCTGCCCGGCCTGCTCGCCACCGGCATGCAGTCGCTCGAACGCGTGCGCATCGAGCGCGTCGCCGAGTCCGACGCAGGCACGGTCGGGGAGGCCCGGCGCCTCCTGTCACGCGCGCGCGAGCACGCGCTCACCGCCGAGATCGCCGCGCTCCAGCGTGAGCTGGACAGCGTCGACGCACGCCGCGACCTGATCGTCGCGCGTTCCGACCAGCTCGTCCGGCGCAGCGCTCGGCTCGAGCAACTCACCGAGAGCTGGCGTGAGGTGGTCGCGACGCGCCGGCGTGAGGCCGCGGATGCAGCCGTGCAGGAGGCCGAGGCCGCGCGCCAACGCGTGGCAACCATCGATCCGGCGGTGCGGGAACTGGCCGAGGAGAACGCCGCGCTCGCCGAGATGCGCGCTGGCTCCGGCAGCGTCGCCAAGCGCATCGACCAGGTGACGCGCGAGATTCAGCGCACGCGCAGCCGACTGGGTCAGATTAACGATCAGTTCGCGATCGTACGCCGGCGCGTCAGCCTGGTCGGCTACACGGAGGCGATCGGCCCGCTGATGCGCAAGCACCGTGCCGAGCTGCCAGATCTGGCACAGTACCGGCGTCGCATGCGCTCGCACCAGGAGGAGATCGCCAAGGCCCAACTCATCCTGTTCGAGCTGGCGGACAAGCGCGCCGCGATCGCCGATCCCGACGCCCGCATCGCTCAGGTTCTGGCGGTGGCCGACCCTCCCCTCGATTCCGAGCAGCGCGACAAGGCCCGCCAGGAAGGTCGCGCGTTGCTGCGCGTGCAGCGCGAGTACCTCGACGGCCTGCTGCGGGACTACGACCGCTACTTCGGCGCGCTGGCCGCGCTCGATGCCGCCGAGCGCGAGCTGCTGGCGGTTGCCGACGTGTACCACGACTTCATCCTCGAGCACGTGCTCTGGATCCGAAGCGCCGAACCATTGGGCCCGACCGCGGCGTTGCCGGCCTCGCGTGCGCTGCTTTGGATCGGCGATCCCCGCAACTGGGCGCGCGTGCTGCGCCGGCTCGGCACCAGCCTCGTCGCCTACCCGATCGTCGCTCTGGCCTGGGGAGCGGTCGTGGGCACGCTGTTCGCGTATCAGCCGCGCTTGCGCCGCCGGCTTCACCAGGCGGGCGCGCGGCGCATGACGTCGGCAGCCGTGTTCTTCCGCGAGACTGCACAGCGCGGCGGCATCACCCTGCTGATCACCGCGCCGTGGGTGGTAGCGGTCTACTTCGCCGCTTGGCTACTCGATCCCGGAGCCGGAGAACCCGAACCGTTCGCGCGTGCGCTTTCGCGCGGCCTACTTGCCATCGCCCCCGTCTACCTGGGAGCCGAGCTGCTGCGCCAGCTGCTCCACCCCAGCGGTATCGTCGCGCGCGATCTGGGGGCCGGATCGGCCAGGACGCAGCCACTGCGCGCCAATCTCGCCTGGGCGATGGTCTGGGGACTGCCCTTCCTGCTGCTCGCCAACGCGCTCGCTCATGCCCCCGACCGCGCCTGGGGCGACTCGCTCGGCCGCGTCGCGTTCTGCGCGGCGATCTCCGTGCTGGGAGTCTCGCTGCTGCGCTTGCTGCGCGCCGAAGGCCCGCTGAGCGCGAGCCTGCTGCTGGAGCAGATGGCCGAGCTCAAACGACGGCCGGCGCGCCTCGTCCGGTGGTCGATGTTTCTCGGTACCTGCGCACTGATCGCAACGGCGCTCGCCGGTTACTATTTCACGGCGTTCTCGCTCGCCACCCAGTTCTACGCGACGCTGCTGGCGATCGTGGGCATCGTCCTGCTGTACGCGCTGTTGGCGCGAGCGTTGCAGCTTTCGCAACTCGCCTTCGCGATCGCCCAACGACGAGCACTCGCGGTCCCGACCGCGGCCACGGAAACGGCGGCCGCGGTCGACGAAACGGCCGCGCTCCCGGACCTGCCGGTGCTCAGCGCCCAGGCACACCAGCTCCTGCGCCTGATCGCCGGCGCTGCGCTTTTCGGGGTCCTGTGGCTCGTCTGGTCCGACGAGCTGCCGGCGTTGCAGGCGCTCGACAGCGTCGCGCTGTGGAGCGTCGAGGGCAGCGATGCCGAGCCGATCGCGATCACGCTCGGCGATCTGCTGTCCGGTTCGCTGATCATCGTCGTGGCGGTGATCGCCGGCCGTAACTTGCCCGGCTTCTTGCAGGTCGTGGTGCTCCAACGCCTACCCATCGACGCGGGCACCCGCTACGCGATCACGACGGTGGCTCAATACCTGATCGCGCTCGCCAGCACGGTGCTCGCCTTCAACACCGTCGGCATGAAGTGGCACCACGTTCAGTGGCTGGCTGCGGCGATGACCGTGGGGCTCGGCTTCGGCCTGCAGGAGATCGTCGCCAACTTCGTCTCCGGCCTGATCCTGCTGTTCGAGCGCCCGATCCGGGTCGGCGACACCGTGACCCTCGGCGAGGTCAGCGGCGTCGTCACCCAGATCCGGATTCGCGCGACCACGATCACCGACTGGGACCGCAAGGAGCTGATCGTTCCCAACAAGGAATTCATCACCGGCCAGCTCGTCAACTGGACGCGCTCCGACGACATTCTACGCTTGGTCGTCAACGTCGGAATCGCCTATGGCTCCGACATCGACCTGGCCGAGAAATTGCTGCTCGAAGCGGCCGCGGAGTGCCGTATGGTGCGTAACGACCCTCCTCCCAGCGTGCTGTTCAACGCGTTCGGCGAAAGCGCGCTCGACTTCAGCCTTCGTGTCTTCATCTCGCACATCAATGACATGTGGCAGACCCGCCACTGGCTGCACCGGACAGTCGACCGCAAGTTCCGGGAGGCCGGCATCACGATGGCCTTCCCGCAGCGAGACCTCCACCTCGCCTCGGTGCGGGAGCCGATTCCCGTTCGCGTGCTCGACAGTGCCGATCGCTGAGCGGGCCAGGGTGCGGTCGCGACGCCGGTGGGCGATCGCGCTCATAGTCGCCGTCGCAGGTTGCTCGGGCGTAAAGACCCCACCGCTCCAAGTCGTTGGTTTCGCTCCCCTGCCCCCGCTCACGACCGCGGCCAAGGCCGCCGGCCGCGATGCCGGCTACTCGGCGCGCAGCGGCGATCGGATCGTGTGGTTGTTCGGTGACACCTTCCCCGACGATACGACGATGCTGTGCGCTACCGCGGCGTGGTCGGACGTGCGGCACCCCACTCGACTCGAGGAAGCAACCGACGCCGCGGGGCGCCCTTCACAACTCTACGAGCTCTCCGCTGAAGAGCGTGCGTTCAACGCGGCACGCGAGGATCCGCCGTCATGCTGCCGGCGATGGCCCGAGTGTAAGGAGGGAACCCCCTACTGCCATTGCGGAGCTTCCACGGATTGTTCCACGCGAATTGCCCTCTGGCCCGGCAGCGTATTTGCCGTCGCCGCCGGCCGCACGGTGTCCTACTACGAGAAAGTGCGAGTCGGTGTCGCACCGTACGATTTCGAGCATTTGGGCAGCGGGATCGCTTGGCTCGACGAAGGCCAGACCGTGGCGCGCCGGCAACTCGACGCGGCAGGAAAACCGCATCTCGTATTCACGGCGGACGAGCCGAACTTCTTCCGCGGGGTCGTCGCCGAGGAACCCGACGGTGCCGTCGTCTACGCCTATGCGCGCACGAATCGCTACGGCTGCGTGCTCGACGTCTTGGTGTCACGGGTCGAGCTGACGCGCATCGGCGAACGCACCGGCTACCGCTTCTGGGACGGAACGGACTGGACGCCCGAGTTGGACGAGGCTCGCCCCATCCTGAGCGGCGTGGTCGCCGGGCTCGGGACCGTGAGCTGGAACCGCTATCTCGGCGCGTACTTGGCGGCAGAGGCCGACCTTTGCACGGGAGGCAACCGCCTCTTGCTACGCACGGCGCCCAGGCCCGAAGGTCCCTGGTCCGAGCCGCTTGCGATCTCCCTTGCGCGAGCCGGTGCAGAAACCGACGCTTACGCGGCGATCCTGCACCCCGAGCTTGACCGCGGCCGGCAGGCGGCGATCAGCTTCTATCAGCCGCAGCTCCGGGGTGAGGAGATCCTGGGGCGTGTCCGGCTCTTTTACCTGACGCTGCTCAAGGGCTCGGGAGCACGGCTGCGCTATCCCCGCACCCATCCTATCCACTGAGCGAGCGGACAGCGCTACAGACCGAGGATCCGATCGTTGCGCTCGACCCGGCTGACGCCCACCCGGTTGGGCTGGCCATTGGGCAAGGTGCGCGGGCACAGGAGCAGGCTCAGGCCGTTGGTCTTCCCCTTGGTCTGATCGAACGTCTCGCCTTCGCGCGCCGGCGTCGATGTCCGCGCAGATCTCGCCGGCGGTGCGCAGAACCGTCTTGTACGTCTCCAACTCCTCGGCGACTTCGGCGACCGGCCGGCCGCGCAGCCGGAAGTAGCGCTGCCAGTCGACCCGACTGTCCATGAACAGGTCCATGTCGTGATTGAAGAACTCTTTGCTCATGGGAGCGCGCTGCGCAGCCGGTCACGGCTCGCGGCGTCGCAGTGCAGGTAGGGCGAGGCGTCGAGCCAGGCCGGATCCGGATAGTAGGCGACCAGCGCAACGCCTTCCTTAATCCGATCGATCAAGCGGCGGCTCACGCGTGGGTCGACCGCCGGGCAACCGTGGCTGCGGCCGAGCCGACCGTAGCGCGCGATGTGCTCGGGCGTGGCGTAGTCGGCCCCGTGGATCACGATCCGGCGCTCCAGCGCGCGATCGTTGATGCCAGACTCCAGACCGATGAGGTTCAGCGAGTAACCGTGCCGGCCGTGATAAGCCTGGTCCGTGCGAAACACACCGATGCTCGACTGCAGCGAGCCGGGGCGGTTGGAAAACTGCCGCGCGGCCAGATCCCCGCTGCCGCGGCCGTGGGTGGTGTGCTCCCGGAAGATAACGCGGCCGGTCTCCATTTCGATGACCCAAAAGCGCGGCTCGGCGGAAGGCAGCGAGTAGTCGATGATTCCGAGCAGTGGTTTGTGGAACTGCCCCAGCCGCCGGCCGCAGTCGTAGGCGCGGAGCGCCAGGTCCAGCACCGCTGGGCGCGGCGGGTCGTTGCTCGACTCCGCCCCGTAGAGCGGACCCGCCGTCAGGGCCGCGACAGACAGTGCGGCCGCTAGCCCCCGTCCCGTTCCGCCGCCCTTCCCCCGTCCTCGCATCCGCCGCCCAGCCCCGCACCACCCACCGTACCGGGCTCAGCGGGCGTGGTCCAGATCCGCCCTGTCAGGGTTTGGGGGTTTTGAACAGGCCGGGCTCGTTGCGGTTGGCGGTGGCGTAGACCGCTTCCCAGCACTCGACCTCACCGCCCCTCGCGGCCAGAAACCGCACCGTGACCGGCAACGTCAGTGGCGGCACCGCCGCGCGGAGTCCCGGCCCGCGCGCACGCAAGCGCACCAGGGTTCCGGCATTCTCTCCGGTTCGCAGCTTGAGCCTGGCGATACCGTCGCGGCTGGCGGCCGGATCGTCGAAGACGTAGCCTTCGTCATCTAGAGATCGCCAGCACGGTGCGCCGGCGCACGTGCCTCCAGCGCTGACGACGCCCTGTGCCACCGGACGCTCAGGCTCCGATCTCTCGTAAACACAGACTCGATAACTGGCCGTCGGCGTGCCCAGCGGATCGAAGAAGTCGGCGACATCGCCGACCGCCGTGGCTCGCCATAGCCACCCGAACCGGTTCCCGAGCGGTGTCGCGGCGTCGACCATGCGCACGAACGACTGACCGCCTGCCGCCGCTCTACACTGGAGTCCCGGATCGGGCGTGCACGAGGGTGGAGCGTCCGGCCCAACGATCAACGTGCCGCTGATGGCCAGCATGTTGCCCACGTCCTCGGCCGCGGCGCTGGTTCCGTTGCCCATCATCTCGTTGGTAACGATGTCGTCGCGCCCGTCGCCGTCCACGTCTCCACCGGCCGCGCTATAGGCCAGGACGTCACCCGCATCAGAACCGGCCGTGCCCTGGGCACCGTGAATCTGAACGACTCGCGCCGCTGTGGCGTCGGGCAGTGAGCCAGCGAGCAGATCGATCGTCGCCGGCCATGGTCCATTGCGACCCATCAGCACCGTGATGGTGCCCGCATCGCGGCGACCGAGCGGCTCGGCATGCGGCGCGGAAAGCGCGAGATCGGCGATGCCGTCGCCGTCGAAATCACCGGTGGCGGCGGTGTCGCCAGCAATCTCACCCGCGCTCCCTCCGAGAATGGTCGTGAACGTCAACGCCGCAGGAGGCGTATCCAGAGCGACGGCGAGCCCCTTGAGGGACGCAGCGTCGTAGAAGACGTACCCGGCTCCCGACTGCGGCCGGCTGCCGGTGGGGTTCCCGACCAGGTCGCCGACGAACAGGTCGGAGCGGCCGTCGTTATCCGCGTCGAACCCGCCGACGATCTCCTCGCCGAAGGAGACGTTGGGCGTCGCGCCACTGATGGTCGACACCGAACCCGGTGCCGCGTCGGTCGCGAATACGAACTCGGAAGGCCAGGCACCTTCTGGAAAGTTGTCGTCCCAGACGATGAACAGCCGCCCGTCGGCCGGCCCACCGGTCGGGTGAGCCGAACCATCCGGCGCGCCCTCGGCTTCGATCGTGCAGTTGAACCTGTTGAGCGCGGCCGCTCCCATGAGCTCGCCACGGCCGTTACCATCGAGATCGGCGATCTGACAGGTCGAACCGAAGTGATACTCGTTGGAACCGGCCGGCGGTAGAACTCTGGCCACGTGGCCGGCCAGCGGACTGGCAGCCAGCTCGTCCAGGTCGATCACGGCGCCGAGGGCCAGATGCGGACCACCGCGAATCAGGTATAGGGCGCCATTGTCGTTGGAGCCTGACAGATCCTCCTGATCGGCTCCCACCGCGATGTCGGAGATCCCGTCTCCGGTCACATCACCGGTTCGCAGCCAAACGCCGAATCGGTCGATGGCGTTGGCGCCCAGGATGGTCGTCACCACGGTCTGCTGCGGCGGCACGCGCAGGTCGAGCGCCTCGAGCGTCTCCGCCTGCGCTCGAAGCTCGGGACCGCCGACCAGGATCGTCACGCCGCCGGCGCCAGGCCGATCGGCGTCGGCACGGCGGTTCTGCTGCGCGATCAGCACGTCCGCGATGCCGTCTCCGGTCACGTCGTCCAGCCAGACCTCACTGCCGGTGAGCTCGAGGCTGCCGTCTCCGATCACGCGCAGCAGATTGGGCTGCAACACCGCCGCGTCGATCGCCCCGGCGGTGCTCCCATCTCCGAAGATCACGTGCACCTCTCCAGCGTCACTACGTCCGGAGGGGTCGGCCAGCATCGAGGACATCGCCAGATCGTTCAGGCCGTCGCCGTCGCAGTCGGCGCTAGCCGCCACCGGCACGCCGAACGCGCCGTTGCCGGCGCGCCCGTGCAGGCGCAGCAGCAGCCCGTCAGCGACCGAAACCGTGGCCAAATCGACCGTGAGGGAAGGCTCGGCGGCGACCGCTGGCAACGCGCCCACCGTCAGCGCGATCGCCACCAGGGAGGTGGCTGTCCTGGTCATCACTCGGACAAGCGTCGTGCCTGCGCCCACGCCTGCAGCTCCTTGATCCGCGCGTATGCGCCGGTGCCCTCGACGATTCCCTCCTTGCGCGCATCGTGGATGCAGTCAACAGGGCAAAGGGGAACGCAGAATCCGCAGTCGATGCACTCCTCGAGCACGATCGCGAAGCGACCGAGGTAGTCTTCCTCGACGCGGTAGATGGCATCGACCTTGCCGGGACACGCGTGATCGCAAGCGCCACAACCGATGCAGGTCGCGTCGATATAGTAGTGGCCGTTGCGCTGCCTCACCGAAACCTCGCTATGCCCCGGCCCCCGTGAAGAAGGTCACAAACCCACCGGAAGCATTAACGAACTCCTGAAGGCTCTGGTTGTATCGGAAATAGAGGTCACGGCGCAGCGGATCTGACGAACGCACCCGAATCGGCGCATCCATGTTGCTCAGCCGGTTGAGCGTCTGCTCGAGGCCCGGCCTGCCGCCCCCGGCAGCGATGCTCTCGATCATCTCGCGCCAGGTCGCCAGCGGCGCCTCGATCGCGAAGTCGGCGCGGCCGCCGTCCTGCTCCGTGCCTGCGCGGACATCGATCGCCGCGAACTCCTCGAAGGTTACCTCGGCGCTCCAAGGAGTGCGCCGCGGACCACCGTCGAGAACCGTGAAGCGAACGACGCAGTCGACGTAGCCCAGCTGTTCTTGCCGGGCCCGGTTCCGGTTCATGAGAGCGGCGAGGCGCTCGAACCAAGCCACGCTCGGAAACGGGACCGCCCCCTCGCCGGCGACCGAAACCGCCGGCTCCGTGGCAGACCGGCTCACGCCCTAGCCCACGGCGCGTCGATCGGGATCCGGCAGCGCGCGCGGCGATCAAAGCCCGCGCGCTCGCAGCGGGTGATGTACTCGTCGATGAATAGACCCCAGAGCTTGCCCATCCCCTCCATCCCCTGGTCGATCTTGGCCAGGCCACCGCCGAGCAGAACGGCAATCGGCTCGACCAAGGCGGCCTCCGTGAACGCGGTCAGAATCACTTGCTCGCCGAGGTCGGCGAACCGGTGCATTTCTTCGAGCGCCGTCGGGCGGTCGGGGTGATGGTCGAGATAGTGCTTCAGCTGGAGCACTCCGTAGGAGACGTGACGCGCCTCGTCCTGCAGGCAGCGACGGAAGATCTCCTTGTCCACGTAGGTCTTGGCGATCATCTCGCCGGAGCGGAACACCGAAAGCACCAGGCCTTCAGCGAGCAGGTTCAGCAAGAACGTGCCCATGGTGTGAGTGGGGGCCTCCAAAATCGCCTTGAGCGCCCACTCGAAACCCGGCGAGGCGTGCAACAAGCCGCCGCCGGCGAGCGCTCGCTTGCGAAAGACCTCCTGGTGGCGGGCCTCATCTACCACCTGCGTGGCGAGAAAGCTCTTGACCTCGAGGAAGTCCTGCGGGATCCGGTACAACCACTTGGCGGGAAAGTCGCCGGCCACGAACTCGACCTCGGTGAGGAACGTACAGAGCTGACAGGTCGCCTTCTCCAGATCCTCCGGCAAGGGCTCGAGCTCCGCCCATGGAATGTCCCGCGTGGCATTCCATTGTCTCGCCTTGGCTTCTTCGTAGAGCGTGATGACGTTGTCGGCCCAAACCTCGTTGCGATTGACCAGCGTGTAGTCTTCGATAACCGGCATCTTGTCGGCGTAGCGCTCGCGCACCGCACCGCGCGGCGCGAAGTTCAACCAGGTCGCCTGCTCCGGCAGCGTGCCGTAGGCCTCGAGCCGGTTCACGTCGGTATACGTGAGCCCCCGAGACGAAGGCTTCGCTCTTCTCCCCCAGTTCGCGCCGTCGGTGTCGAGCCAGTGCAACGAGTAACGCCCCGCCGCAAGGCGCTCGGCGTTGGCCTGGAGGATCTCCGTCCACGCGTTGTAACGCTGACCGAAGCGTTGTTCGTAGTAGGCCAGGGACTCCTCGGTGCATGGAACCCACGGGGGGAGCGGCGTGAGCGGCTCCGCACCTCCGGGTGAACGAGCGGTCTTCACCATGGCCTCTCCTCCTTGGCAGCGGGCCCGACCCCAGCCGGCTGCGAGCGGGACAATACGATTCTATTGAGTACTTTGTCAATAGTTGCTACCCTCGCCCGCGGATGCCCGCGAAAGCCGCCGCCCGGATGGCCCGCCGCCGGCTGAGCCCGACCGATCGCCGGGCCGAACTGCTCGGCCATGCGCTTGCGGTGTTCGCCCGCCGGGGGATCGGCAGGGCCGGCCATGCCGAGATCGCGGCGCGCGCGGGTGTGGCCGTCTCGACGGTGTTCGTCTATTTCCCATCCCGCAACGACCTGGTCGAAGCCGTGCTCGAGGAGGTCGCAGCGTTCCTGATCGCCATGACCGAGCGTATCCACGGCCAGGACAAGCCTGCGCCGGCTGTCCTGTACGAGCACGTCGTAACCTTCACCGAGTCCGTCGAGTCCCACCGCGATCATGCCAGGGTATGGCTCGACTGGAGCACCGCCATCCGAGAGCGCATCTGGCCCCGCTACCTGCGCCTGCAAGAGCGCATCGTTGGCACCATCGCCCAGACGATCGAGCGCGGCCAGCGCGAGGGCAGCATCGCCCCGGAGATCGATGCCAGCGACGAGGCTCTCCTCCTGGTCGGCTCGGCGCACATGCTCGCTCAGCTCAAGTTCAGCGGGCAGTCCTTGGAAAAGATCGAGCGGTTCATCCGCGTCTTGCTGGCGGCCGTGCTGGGACGTCCGCTCTCGCCCTTCTCCCCCGAGTGAGAACGGGCGCCGCGATCAGGCGGGGTTCGCACGCGTGGGTTTGTCTCACGCGGGCCGGCCAACTAAGCATCCGGACATGCAAGTAGGGCTTCTCGCGATCTTTCAGAACTACCAGGGCCGGCTCGACGACGGCACGATGGTGCGCAACGAGTTGCGGCTGGCGGAGCTGGCCGAACCGCTCGGTTTCGACACCTTCTGGCCCACCGAGCACCACTTCACCGACTACTCGGCGAGCCCCGACAACATCGTTCTGCTGAGCTGGCTCGCCGGACGCACCAAGACGATCAAACTGGGGACCGGCGCCGTGATCGTGCCCTGGAACGATCCCCTACGAGTCGTCGAGAAGATCGTCTTACTCGATCATCTATCGGGCGGCCGAGCCATTTTGGGATTGGGCCGCGGCCTCGCCCGCGTCGAGTACGAGCACTTCGGGATCCCGATGGACAAAGCGCGCGGCCGCTTCGACGAGGGTGCGAGGATGATCATCGACGCGCTGGAGACCGGTTTCATAGAAAGCTCCGGGCCGGATTATCCTCAGGTACGCACCGAGATTCGTCCTCGCCCGTTGGCCGGCTTCAAGAACCGGCTCTACTGCGTCGGCGTGTCTCCCGACTCCGTGCTCAAGTGCGCCGAGCTGGGCGCGCGCTTGATGGTCTTTTCGCAGCAGCCCTGGGAGATGTTCGCGAGCGGGGCCCTGGCCGACTATCGCAAAGCGTACCGTTCCCATCACGGCCGGGAAGCACTGCCGCCGCTGACCGGCGACCTCATGTTCTGTCACCCCGACTCCGGCAAGGCTCGAGAGCTCGCCATGAAGTTCATGTCGAATTACTTCCTGACGATCGTTCAGCACTACGAGCTGATGAGCGAGCACTTCCGCAAGGCCAAAGGCTATGAGTTCTACGCCACCGCCGGCGACATGTTCAAGGCCGTCGGCCTGGAGGACGCGGTCAAGACCTACTGTTCGATCCAGACCTGGGGAACGCCCGAGGAGATCCTGGAGAAGCTGACGTGGCGGCGCCGCCTGCTCGGCGACTTCGAGTTGAACATGATCTGCAACTACGGAGGCATGACGATCGACGAAGCGGAGACGAGCGTGCGACTGTTCGCCAAAGAGGTCATACCCGAGATCCGCCGCTGGTAGCCCGGGTCGCTCGGGCTCTCTCAAAACGCGCGGTGCACGAACCAGAAAACCCCGACCGCACCTAGGCTCGCCGACAACAGGTCGAAGCCCAGCTCGTGCGCGGCCGGAGAGCCTCGGCGCACGAGCGCCCGCCCGACGATCCAAAGGCAGGCGACGACCAGGACCTGCCCAAGCTCGACACCTAAGTTGAACGCGAACAACGCCGACACCATGCGGCCGGCCGGTAGACCCACGTCGAGCAGCACACCGGCGAAACCGAAGCCGTGAACGAGGCCGAAGAGCATGGTCAGCAGTGCTCGCAAACCCGACCCGGCGGCATGCTCGCGATCGAGAAACAGATAACCACAACTGAACAGACCGAGGCCCAGGAGCATGACCGGCGTCAGTCCGCCCACCCCAGCCATCGACACACCCAGCATCCCTGCCAGCGCGGCGACACAGCCGGTGGCAACGGCGACAAAGCCGCCGGTAGCGAGCGCCACGTTCTCGGCGGCCACCAGTGCGATGCTGTAGCCGATCAACGCCTCGACGGCGCCACTCTCGGGCCGCACCAAGCCGAGCGCGGCCAGACTGAGCGTGACGCTGTGGCCGAGCGTGAAGCCGGTCACCAGCAAGCTCATTTCCCGCAGGCGGCGACAGGAAAGAAGCAGGGCAAGCAGAAACGCGAGGTGATCGGCGCCAGCCAAGATGTGCGCGATCCCGAGCAAGAGGTAAGAACCGACCGGTTCGTATGCAGGCCTCGCGTTCGTTGCGCCGCCGCCGAACTCCTGACTCCGGACCGACGAGGTGAAGAGCCGTTCGATCGGACCGCCACCCTCCGCTCGCATCCTCGCGTAGTGGACATGCGTCGGAACGGCATCGAAGAAGGCTTCGTTGGTGATCGTCACGACCGCGTTTTCCGTGCACTGGAAACGAAGCTCGACGCGCAGTTGGCCAGGCGCCGAAGCCAGCGTGCGAGGTGCGGCTGCTGACGGACAATTCTCGCCTGCCGCGTGGACCGAAACGGCCGATTCGACCTCGGAAAGTAACAGCCGCTCGAGCGCGCCGTTCGGGCCGGCGGAGCCGAGTCGGGACGCCTCGATCGCGCTGACCGTGAACGTTCCGCTCACAAGACCGGAATCCGCGATCTGCCACGACGAGAACGATCGACTTTGGATGTGCGCCTCGACTGAACCGGAACCGGTGGCGAGCAGCAAGCCAACGGCGATCGGCAACACCAGACGGACGATGTTGAGCACTACTCGCTCTCCGCGAGCACGACGATATCGGCTCCGGCTCGCAACTCGGCCAGGTAGTTGGACAGCGCCGTGGCGGCGTCTGCATCTGCCGCCATCGATGCCAGCAACGCGCCGGTGACGACCTCGCGGAGCGACCGATCGGAGGCGAGCAGCCCCGCATCGACGGCGTTCTGGACGAGAATCTCCTCATCGATGACTCGTTCGAGAACCCGGGCTCGATCCGTTTCGCTCGGTGCTTCGTCGGCGTCCGCGGCAAGCATCGCGAGCGCGCGCTCGAACTCGACGCGGAGAATCGCCCTCCCATCCACGGTCGCGATGGCTTCGGCATCGAGCCGGTGCCGTTCGGCGGTGCGCTCGCGTGCGACGACGGACGTCGCGAGCAGGCCACCGGCGAGCGCGCCGCACGCGAGCGCCAGGAGCGAGCGGTGTCTCACCCCGCACCCTCCGGCGCATCCACCGCCAGCACGATGCGCTTGCGTCGGCGCTGACTAGCGAGAAAGTCACGAAGAGCGCGATCGCCCGCCTCTCGCGCTAACTCGCCCCGGATTGCCTCCTCGACCTCACTCAGCGGCGGCGTCCGCGCAGGCTCCCGGGCGCGGATGGCGATCAGCGCGTGACCGGACTGGGTCGCGAGCGGCCCGGCGACGTCGCCTACCTCCAGATCGCGAGCGGCCGCGGCCAAGGCGGGGCCCAGATACCGCACCAATGCTTGCGGGGGGAGCGGCGCGGAGGGCACGGAGAACACCGGTGGGTCCGCGAAGCGCCGGGCCGCCTCGTCGAACGGCATGCCGGCGCTGATCGCTTCGGCGGCCCGGCGCGCCCTCGCCAGCGTCGCCTCCGACGCCGCGTTCCGGAATTGAGCCACCGCAACCGCGATCCGCTCCGGTCCGGAGAGCCGGGCGGCGTTGGCCGCGTAATAGGCGCCCACCTCATGCTCACCGGCCCGGTACGGTCCGGCCCGCGCCACCACCCGTTCCAGCATCGCGCGGGAGACCGCCTTGCGAACGTCACGGTCCGACTGAAGCACGCCCAGATCCACCGCACGTTGGACGAGCACCTCCTCGTCGATCAGGCGATCGAGAACCGCCTTTCGTTCTGAAACATCGAGTGGCCGGCCGGTGCCGGCTTCGACCTGCCTCAACGCGCGAGCGTGGCTCACTTCGCTGATCGGGACACCGTTGACCCACGCGGCGACCTGCCTTCCCCCATTCCAGGATCGCGGCGCGCCTACCATCTGGCTGCCGACCATCAGCAAACCGGCGGTGGTCATGGCGAGGCCCAAGAGGGAACGGGACCATGAACTCTCGCTTCGCCACGACTTCATCGTCGATCTCGCTCCGATCGTCCACCCCGGACGAGGCGGGCGTCGGGGTTCCCCAGGTTTCCGGCCGCCAGCTAGACGGCGGTGTAACCACCGTCGACCGGCAACGTCTGGCCAGTGATGAACCGGGCGGCTGGCGAAGCCAGAAACAGCACCGGTCCGGCAACGTCGTCGGGAGTGCCCCAACGCCGCAGCGGCGTGCGTGCCAAGTGTGCATCGATCAACTCCGGAACCGCGTCCATCGGCGCGGTCATGCGGCTGCGGACGAGCCCAGGGGCAACCGCGTTGACTCGAATGCCCATGTTGGCCCAGGTCGCGGCCAGCGTCTTGGTCATCTGCACGATGCCGGCCTTGGCGGCGCCGTAACCCGGAACGATGGTCAGTCCGTAGAACGCCGAGAGCGAGGCGAGGTTGACGAGGTTGCCACCGCCGGCAAGACGGCTGTTCGCCAGTCGATCCCGGCAGGCGCGCGCCAGGCGATTGGCCGCGAACAGATTGATCCGCACCGCTTCCTCGTACACGTCCGGATCCTCTTCGCTCTTACCGCCGGGATGGCTGGCCCCAGCGTTGTTGATCAGAATATCGAGCGCGTCGATCCCGGCCGCGACGCCCTGAATCGAGGCCGGCTCCCTCGCCTCGAGCTGCAGGTAGCGGTACCCGCCCAAGTCCTCGGGGTAATGCGCGGCCGACGCCTTGGTACCGGTGATGATGACCTGCGCACCCGACTCACGGAACGCGGCGGCGATGCCCGCGCCGATCCCGCTGGTCGCCCCGGTCACGAGGACGCGACAACCGGCGAAGTCGAAGTCGACCCGGCCTAGGGCTCCCACACCGGCTCCCAGCGCTTGGTCTCGACCGACCGGTACATGGCCAGCGCCGTCCGCAGCTCGCCGAGAGCGTGCTCGGGTCCGGCCGCAAGCGGCGTCCCGTGGAGCACCGTACCGACGAAATCCGCGAACTCGGGCGGATACGACTCGAAGTAACCCCTGGGCTCTCCGATCCGCCGACCGCCTACGTGCTCGCGATCGTAGAGCACGACCTGCCCCAAGCCGTCGATGGTGATCTCACCATCACCGCCCGTAACCCGAAAAAACAGCTCGGGCGCAATCGGCCCGTAGGTCAAGAGCGCATCGAACTGCCCCACTCGCCCCGAGCGGAACCGGACCAGCGCTCGCGCGAGCGACTCCCCTTCCATCGCCGCCACCGGGTGGTCGAGCGCGGCGACGACCTCGTCGATCTCGCCCATGAGCATGCGCAGCGGGCGGATCCAGTGGGATCCCGTGTCAATCACGATGCCCCCGCCGGTCGCGTCGCGCCGGAAGCGCCAGGGACGACCCGCGCCGTAGTAGTCCTCGATGGGCGGAAAGAAGATCGACGCCCGCGCCGTGATCGGCGTCCCGATCGACCCCGCGTCGATCAACCGCCGCGCCTCCAGCACGTCGGGCCAGTACTGCGCATTCTCGGCGACCATGAACACCAGACCGCTTCGCCGCCAGGCCGCGAGCATCCGCTCGCAAGCCGCCAAGCTGGTCGCCATGGGTTTCTCGAGCAGGACATGCTTGCCCGCCGCGAACGCCTGCAAGGTCAGCGGTTCGTGAAGCGGGTGCGGCACCATGAGGTCCACGGCCTCGAAACCGCCGGCGGCCAGCGCCTGGTCGAACGAAGCGAACGCCCGCGCACCCGTCTGGCGCGCCACCTCGGCAGCGCGTGCGGGATCCGGATCGACGGCCGCCGTGATCACGATCTCCGGCGCGCCACGGCGAATGGCGTCGAGATGCACCTTCGAGATCGCTCCGCATCCGACCAGGGCCAGTGTCAGCCTATCCGCCATCGCGACC
Organism: uncultured Myxococcales bacterium; assembly: GCA_964555245.1. Taxonomy (GTDB): domain Bacteria; phylum Desulfobacterota; class Binatia; order UBA1149; family SPBQ01; genus CAZKRI01. Next base: position 33,673 of record CAZKRI010000097.1, on the reverse strand, counting down.
ACTCGGTCTCTTACGGAGAGCCGGGTCCTGTGACAACCCGCTGCGCCGACTCGCGTTGCTCGCGCCGTCGGGCGTATGATGCGACAAACCCCGGCCAGGAGAGCACACGACATGCGCGACGATCCCGTGGTCATCGCCGGCATCGCACGAACACCGATGGGAGGCTTCCAAGGGGAGCTCGCCGACGTGCGCGCGACCGAACTCGGCGCGATTGCCATTCGGGCAGCGCTCGCCGATGCCGGCGTCGCCGCCGATCACATAACCGAGGTATTCATGGGATGCGTGCTTCCGGCTGGCCTGGGGCAAGCTCCCGCCCGGCAGGCCGCGCTCGGAGCCGGCCTGCCGCAACGGGTGCCGTGTACGACCATCAACAAGATGTGTGGATCGGGGATGCAGGCAGCGATCCTCGCTCACGACGGACTTCTGGCCGGAGCGAGCACCGTCACCGTAGCGGGCGGCATGGAGAGCATGAGCAACGCCCCCTATCTGCTCACCAAGGTGCGAGCCGGCCAGCGCATGGGACACGGCGCGCTCATCGACCACATATTCCTCGACGGCCTCGAGGACGCGTACGACCCCGGTCGCGCCATGGGAACGTTCGCCGAGGATACGGCGCGCGCGTACGGGTTCACGCGCCAGGCGCAGGACGGGTTCGCCGTCCGCTCACTCGAGCGCGCCCAGCGCGCCGGAGTCGACGGCAGCTTCGCCCGCGAGCTGACGCCGGTGGTCCTGACGGCTCGTAAGCAACCGGTTACCATCGCCACCGATGAGCAGCCGCGACGCGCCTCAGCGGACCGGATTGCCCACCTCAAACCGGCCTTCGCCAAGGACGGCACCGTGACCGCGGCAAACTCCAGCTCGATTTCGGACGGTGCCGCCGCTCTGCTGCTCACGCGCCGTTCCGAGGCCATCCGGCGAGAGCTCTCGCCATTGGCCGTCATCCGCGCCCACGCGGTTCACGCGCAGGAACCTCGCTGGTTCACCACGGCGCCAGTGCAGGCGATCCGATCGGTCCTCGAACGCGCCGGATGGAGCGCCGGCGATGTCGACCTCTACGAGATCAACGAGGCTTTCGCCGTGGTCGCCATGGCCGCGATGCGCGACCTCGACTTGCCAGCGGACCGGGTCAACGTCCATGGCGGCGCTTGCGCGCTAGGACATCCCATCGGCGCCTCCGGGGCCCGGATCGTGGTGACCCTGTTGGCCGCCATGGAGAAGTACGACGTGCGCCGCGGGGTCGCCGCCCTGTGCATCGGCGGCGGCGAGGCGACGGCACTCGCCATCGAGCGCGGCAACTGAGACCGGAACCTGGGGGATCGCCTCAGCCCGCGCCCCCGTGGCCGCCCTTGTCCTTGCGGACGAAGTCTTCCGGTTTCTTGTCGCGCGCCTGTTCGGCGTTCCACTTGGGCACCGTGACCACCCACTCGCGATCAGCGGCCTTGGCGTAGTAGGAACGATCATCCGCATTGTCGCCGATCACGTACTCGATGGTCTCGGCCTGCGCGCCCTCTTTACCAGCCTTGACCAGGGTGACCCTGGCGCCGGACTCAAGCCCGTACTCGGCTTTGGGCTCTCTGCCCACCGGCCGCTGCAGGGTCAGGCGGCCCAGCGCCGTAAGAAACGATCGGGCCACGGCGTCTTCCATCTCCGTACGGGGTGGCAGTTCGGCCAACTCCCAACCCTCCGCGGTCTTGGCGAGATTCAGCTCACCGTGCCGGTTGCGCACCGTCACTCGCTCCAGATCGTCCTCGGCCACTTCGACGAACTCGGTGTCGATGTAACCGCGCGGCTCATCGGGCACGTTCCAGACGGAGACACCACGGACCGCGTAGACTTCGGGGCTGTCGGCACGGCGTACGTGAACGGTGGAGCGCGGTCCGGTTCCGAGCAGCAGCTCGACAGGACCAGCGGCGGTTTCCAAGGTGATCCTGCGGGCGAAGTCGCGATCACCGACGTGGAGAGCCTGATGATTGGCCGAAGTGATGGCAATCGGCGGTCCGGCTCTCAGCGCTGCGAGCGAACGGAGAACCTCGTCGACCTTTTCGGTCTTGGCCGGATAGCCGGCGGCCGACGCCACGACCCACCGATCGCCCTCGCGCGCGAGCTCAACGCTGCGGCGCTGCTCCCCGGCGCTCGGAGCCTCACCCTGGATCTCGAGCGTGGAAACAGCGGCCGGATCGAACTCGACCAGCGGTTTGCCCGCGGCCGGGCCTGCGCCGCGGCCCGTTCCCTTCCAAGTGGCGACGGCGAGAGCGACCTGGACAACCAAAGCGGCGGCGAGCAGTCGCTGCGGACGGGTCATGCCTGGTCCTCGGCGAGCTGGATTGGAACGGTGCGCCGCCGGCGAACGACGGAGCCGAGGACGATCGCGCCGAGCGCGATGAGCACGAAGGCATAGTTGACGAACTCCCAACGCGTCTTCTGTCCGTCAGTCATCGGCATCAGCGTGCGAGCGAACGCGCCCACTCCGCGAATCCGCAGCAACTCGGTGTCCTCGGTCGCCCAATCGATCAGGTTGCGCACCAGCTGAAAGTTTCCTCGATACAGTCCACCCGTGGCTCCGATCTGTTCACCCAGTTGCTGGACGAAGTCGGATGCGAAAGCGGAAGATCCGATGACGACCAACCGTGACTCCGCGCTCGATTCCTTCAGGGTCCGGCCGGTGCGGTCATTCGACGCGACTTCTCCCGCGGAAGCAGGCGGCTGTTCCCCCTCCTCGCCAAACAGGGGCGAGGGCCGGTTGGCGAAGTAGCTCGGGATACGACCCACCACGGTCACCGCGACCGGGCGTCGCGCCACCTCCCCGGTCGGCGGAAATGCGCGTTCAGCCTCGGCCACGGTGGCCGGCAGCACCTGTTCCGTCTCCAGCGTCCAAGCCCCGGGCGATGTCATCAGCAGGCGCTGAGCCTCGACGCCCTCGCGTTCGCCGGCCAGATCGACCTCGGAGCCCCAGTTCAACACCACGTTGTTGAGACCCGAGATGGCCGCCTGGTCCGCGCCAAAACCGTCACTGCGAATGTCCACGAAGAACGGGTAGTCCATGTAGAGGATCCGCTGAAACGTGAAGATGCCGCGCTGCTCGGTGATCGGCACCGGGAATCGCGCGTTCTGGGGATCCAGAACGAAACCCTTGTGGACGTTGACGCCATAAGCGGACAGTAAGTCGGTCAGACCCGGATCGGTGGCCCGAACCTCGATGCGCTCGCCGCGCGCACTGACCTCGTAGGCGCCGGTCAGGGCGACAACGGAGCCACCGCGCATCAGGTACTGATCGATGGCGAACTTCTGCTCCTCACCGAGATGTCCAGATTTCGCCACCACGAGCACGTCCACGTCGCCGGGAACGAAACCGTCTTCGAGCTCGAGGCGGCGAAACGTGAAGTCGGCCTCCAACTCTCGCTCCAAGTGCAGATACTCAGGCTGTGGCTGGGGTTGGAACTGCGGTGGCAGGTTCGGGTGCGGCGCGGGAGGTTGTGGTTTCTCGCTCAGCAGCGCCACCGTCCTGAGGAAACCCGGCACCGAACGGCGGATCGACGCTTCGATCGTGGACTTCAGCGCGGCGGCGGTGAGGTCACCCTGCGGGTAGATTGCCTCGAGCCGTTCGCCGGCCTGATACAACAGATACAGATAGTAGCGCTCGCCCCCGAACAGGCTCACCGCCATTGGGCGAAACCCGTATTGTTTCTGGAGCTCGTTCTGCAGCTCCGCGTTGTCGCTCGGGTCGACTTCCTCGAAGGTGAACTTCCCGCCGCTACGACCACTGAGCTCGTTCGCAACCTCGCGCAGTCGCTCGGGAACCTCCTTGAACTCGTCGGGCAAGGTCCCTGGCGTGATGTACGCGGTGAGCTTGGCCGGCGTGTCGAGCCGAGCGAAGATGGCGTCGATGTTCTGGAAACCCTCCGCCAGATTCTTGATCGTGCGCGTGAGGTCGTATTCGAGGTTTCGCAACCGCACGTCGATGTGCTGCATGTCGGCGTCGACCTCGATCAGGTCCTCGTAGTCGAGCACTTCGTATTGGTCGCCGTAGCGCACCAGCACGTGGAAGTAGGAGTTGACCACCGACTCCTCGTGCCGGCCGAACACACGGAAAGGCACGGGGCGGATATCATAAGTCTCTGCCAGCTCTTGCTCGAGGTGCTCATCGGCGTTCGGATTGCCGAAGTCGACGCTCACTCGGCCGCGCCCGTGAACCTCGTACTCGTGCAAGAGATCGCGAATGCGCGGGACCAGGGGCGCGAGCAACGGATGGGTTCGCTCGGAGAAATAACCGGAAAGCCGCACCGGCTCATCGAGCCGGCTCAGGAGATCGCTGGTGGCGCCGCTGAGGCTGTACTCACCAGCAGCGGTGAGGTCGGCGCGCGCCCGCGTGATCGGAGCGAGCCACACGTTGAGCGCCGCAACGTTGAGCGCAACCAACGCGATCGTCGTCCAGTGTCCCAGTGCTCGCGACCGGCCGGTCGGGGTGCCGGTTTCCAGGCGCTTGAGATCGACGAAATGGACGTTGAGGATCAGACAGAACGCCGTCAAGGCGCCGTAGTACGCCAGATCGCGCAAATCGAGTACGCCGCGCTCGATGCTTGCGAACCGACTGCCCGTCCCCAGCGCGCGCAGGAACTCGCCCGCCCGGTCGCCGAAGAAACCGGCGATCGCGTCCGCGCCGATCAGATAGAGCACGGCGCACACCACGGCAGTGAGCATCAGCGAGACGATCTGGTTGTCGGTGCGGCTGCTCACGCACAACCCTACCGCCATATAGGTGCCGGCGAGCAGGAACGCCGCCACGTAACCACCGATCACCGGCCCCCAGTCCAAGTCTCCGAGCACGAACACGGTGATCGGCAACGGCAGGGTCAAGGCCAGTGCAATCGCGACGAGCACCATGCCGGCCACGAACTTACCCAACACCACGTCGCCGGTCCGGACAGGCAGGGTGAGCAACAACTCGAGGGTTCCGATCTTCTCTTCCTCGCTCCACGCCCGCATCGTCACGGCCGCAACCAAAAAGATCAGGAGTAACGGCAACCACTCGAACAGCGGGCGTACATCAGCGATGTTCCGTGCGAAAAATCGTGAGTACGTGAAGAACGCGAACAGCGTGACCAGCAAGAAGACGCCGACGAAGATGATCGCGACCGGCGACAGGAAGTAACCGCGCAGCTCCTTGCGAGCGATCGTCACGATCGTGCTCACGGTTGCGCTCCCACCGTCGCGTGCGTGGTCATCAGCTCGCGGAATACCTGTTCCAAGCTAGCGGCCTCCGCCGCCACCGACCCGACCTCCCATCCCGCATCGCTCGCCGCGCGCACGATCGCGGGAATCGGCGGGATCGCCGAGTTGCAGGTCACGCTCCACAGGTCGAAGCCGGGGCGAGCGGCATCCACGCCCATGCGCACCACCGTCTCGACGCCGCCAAGGGGCCCCAAGCGCTCGGCAACCCCGGCGGAGCCGCTGGCTAGCGACAGCCGCACTCGGTTCGATTTGAGGAGGTCGCGCAACCGGCTATTTGCCGCCAGAACGCCGTCGATGAGAATCACGACGCGGTCACAGACCGCCTCGATCTCCGAGAGGATATGGGTCGAAACGATCACGGTGCTCTTCTCGGCGACCCGACGGATCAGTCTGCGGATCTCGACGATCTGGACCGGATCGAGCCCACTGGTCGGTTCATCGAGCACCAGCACCTCGGGCCGGTGCACGACGGCCTGGGCGAGCCCGACGCGTTGCCGGTAGCCCTTTGAAAGCGTTCCGATCGGCCGTACCAGCCAGCCCTGCAAGCCGGTGGCCCGCACGGCGGCGCCGATTGCCCGCAGACGATCCTCCTCGGGGATGCCTCGTAGCTCGGCGATCATGAGGAGATACTCCTGGACCAGCATCTCCGGATACAGCGGCGCGTTCTCGGGTAGGTATCCGATCAGGCGCTGAACGCCGATGCGGTCCTCGATCACGTCGCGCCCTCCGACGCTGACCGAGCCTTCGCTGGGTTCGAGGTAGCCGGTGATGATTTTCAGCACCGTGCTCTTGCCGGCGCCGTTGTGGCCCAGCAGGCCGACGACCTCGCCACGCTCGACATCGAACGAGATGCCTTTGACCGCGCGAACCTCGCCGTAACGTTTCTCGAGGTCACGCACCCGGATCATCGCCATGGTCCGCTATACGGGCTCCCTAACCGTCCGCAAAAAGATCCGGGGACGACTGCCCCCGGAGTGATCGACTCGTCAAGGATAGGATTGCAGGTTCGCATGTCAACTATCGCTGACCAGGACGCGGCGCAGGTTTGACTCACTGCACTCCATGCATTACGCAACCGGTTCGTCTAGGAGGCGGTCGCAGTCGCGCCGACGCTGGCTCAATTTTGTGCGCGCCAAGCCGCTGCGGAACGCGTCGGCCCTCGGGCACGCGACGGGGCGGGATGGCAGCCGGGTCGTGCCTCCTCTGCAATGCTTCTCCCACCGGAATCCGACCGTCTAGCGTCGAGCGAACGCTCAGAACGACGGTGCGTCTCCGGATCGAAGGAGGTTGAATCGCGATGGACAAGATCAGGGTAGCGATCACCGGAGTCGGCAACTGTGCCAGCTCGCTCATCCAAGGGGTGGCGTACTACGGCGCGCGCGGCTCTTCGGAGGTCGGTGGCCTGATGCACCCCGACGTCGGCGGATGGGGTCCGGGCGATCTCGAGTTCGTCACCGCCTTCGACATCGACGAGCGAAAGGTCGGACGTCCCCTCGGCGAGGCGATCTTCGCCCAACCGAACAACACTCTGGTCTTCCAACGCGAAGCGAACGCCGACGGCGTCACTGTCCAGATGGGCCCGCTGCTCGACGGCGTCGCGCCACACATGCGAGACTGGCCCGACGATCAGTCGTTTCGGCCCGCCGACGTCGAGCCCGTCGACGTCGGCGCCGCGTTGCGCCGCAGCGAGGCGGAAGTCTTGGTCTGCTACATGCCGGTCGGCTCCGAGCTCGCGGTTCGCCACTACGCGCAGGCCTGTCTGGAGGCCGGCGTTGCCATGGTGAACTGTGTACCCGTGTTCATTGCCTCCGACGTCAACTGGGGCGCTAAGTTCCGCCGCGCCAACATCCCGATCGTCGGCGACGACATCAAGAGTCAGGTCGGCGCGACGATCGTGCACCGCGCCCTCGCGCGCCTGTTCGCCGATCGCGGTTACGTGCTCGACCGAACCTACCAGCTCAACACCGGCGGCAACACCGATTTCCTCAACATGCTCGCGATCGACCGCCTCAGATCGAAAAAGATCTCCAAGACCGAATCCGTCCAGTCCCAGCTCGATACGCGCCTGGACCCGCGCAACATCCACATAGGACCGTCCGACTACGTCCCCTGGCAGCGGGACAATAAGGTCTGCTTCATTCGCATGGAAGGCCGCGGATTCGGCGGCGCGCCGATCGAGCTGGAGATGCGGCTGTCGGTGCAGGACTCACCCAACAGCGCGGGCGTCGTCATCGACGCAATCCGCTGTGCCGCGCTCGCTGCCGCTCGCGGCGTCGGCGGCCCGCTCGAAGCGCCTTCGGCGTACTACATGAAGAGCCCGCCGGTTCAGATGCGGGACTCCGTCGCCCGCGAGAAGTGCGACGAATTCATCGGCGGTTGCGGCGCCGGGGAAATGACCGGAACCGTCAAAAAGGCAGTCGCCGAATAGTGGGACTCAGCTCAGCCCGGCTTCTTGTAGGGGAGCTCGGTGGGGATCATCAACCGGCTGGCCACGATCGCCCAGTCGCCTCTTTCTCTCAGGAAGACCGCGGTGAGTCTGCCCTTGCGCGAGGGGATCGGTGACCCGTCGGGAAGCACCGCACCACTCAGCTCATAGCGACCATCGATGAGCGCCACGTCCGCGGTGATGAACCAGACATCGTCGATGGTGAGTTGAAGCGTGCTGCCCTTGAATACCGACTGGTGCTGCTTGGTGAACAACGCGACAACCGCGTCGTTGCCCTTGACAACGGTGCCGTCGGGCTCCACATGGTCGCCGTCCAGCGCATACAGCGCGCCAAGCGCGGCGGCGTCGTGCCGATTCCAGGCCGCCTGAAAGTCGGCGTAGATTTTCCGGATCATCGACTCGTTCTTCTGATCCGAGCGGATGCTCGATGCGTTGCTCGGCGAATGCACATCCGCGGCTCGCGCCGCCAGCGGCGCCAGTGCCAGAGCGCAGAACACGATCACATTCCTCATGGGCCTCTCCCTTGGTCCGCCAAACTCATCTCCGCCGAGTCGGCCGGCGCGTTTCTTCTACGCCGCAGACCGCGCTCACACCAATCGCAGCCGCGGCCGCAGCCGCGGCCGCCCCGAGGCCAGGCCATGTCGTCGCTCAGCGGTCAACCACGACGTCCAGACGCTCGATGCCGGCGATGAAGTTGGAGCTCCGCTCGACCGGAAGTCCGGCGCCCGCCAGCCGCAACTCCGGCATCGAGCGAAGAATCTCCTCGAACATCACCCGCAACTCGAGCCTGGCCAGACCCGCGCCCAGGCAGTAGTGGGGTCCGAAGCCGAAAGCGACGTGCTCGTTGGGCGTGCGGCCGACATCGAAACGGAACGGATCGAAAAAGACCTCTGCATCCCGGTTCGCCGATGGGTAGAGGAGTAAGAGTTTCTGGCCCGCGGTCAGCGTTTCGCCGCACAACTCGGCATCGCGCACGACCGTGCGCGCCATGTTCTTAATGGGACTTACCCAGCGCAGCATCTCCTCGACCGCGGTGGGCAACTCCGCCGGATTGGCGGCGAGACGCTGGCACTGCCCGGGCTGAAGCAGCAGTTGGTACATGCCCCCGGTGATCACGTGGCGCGTGGTTTCGTCGCCGCCGATGAGGATGAGCATGCACTCCCACAGCAACGTCTCGTCGTCGAGCCGCTGCCCGTCGATCTCGGCGTGGACCAGAATGCTGACCAGATCGTCCTGCGGGGGCCGAGCTCGGCGGTCGGCGATCACTGCGGCTTGGTAAGCGGCATACTCGTCGAACGCTTTGCCTGCACACGCGATGCGTTCGGGATCGGTCGCTCCGCTTCCCTTGACCAGATCGTCGGACCACTGGAGCAGGCGGTCGTAGTCGGCAGGATCGACGCCGAGCATGTCGCCGATGACCATCAGCGGCAGCGGGGCCGCGACTTCGCGAACGAAGTCGAAACGACCCTTCGCCGCGGCCTTCTCCACCAGCCCGGCCGCGAGCTCGCGAATGCGTTGCTCGCGCGCCTGCACCCTGCGGAGAGTGAACCCCCGGTTCACCAGGTTGCGCCGGCGCTTGTGCAACGGGTCGTCGAGATTGATCATGTACGGGAACGACGGTGAATCCGGCCGGATCCCGCCGCTGTTCGAGAACGTCTCGGGGCGCTTCGCGACTTCCAGCAAATCGTCGTACCGCGTGATCCCCCAGACCTGTCCCGTGTCGTCCCAATAGACGGGAGCGTGCTGGCGCATCCACGCGAAGTACGGATGCGGATCGCGTGCGTAGAAGTCGCCATCGAGCAGACGTATGGCGGAATTGACCGGATGCTTGGGCACGGCGCGGCCTCCCGGATCAGGCGTGGATCCCGTGTACGAACGCGTCCGCCGCGCGCGCGAGGGTCTCGCGCAACGCATCCGTGCCAGCGGCGTCGTGGACCAGCAGCGGGGCGAGGACTCCGGTAAGTACGAGCGCGGCAAGCTCGCCGGCGCCGCGGTCGGTACGCACTTGCGCGCGGCGCTGGGCATTCGCGAAATACCGCGCGAGCAGGTCGTAGAGCGCCACGCCCTCCGCGCGCAGGGAACCGCCGTGCCGGAGCGCCGCCGCGAACACGTCACGGCTGAGCGCCGAGCCCTCCGCGTCGACCACGTCGCAGACCGAACCGACCATTCGAGCGATAAACGCCTCCGGAGCCTCCTGCGTCGCGGACTGCAGCCGCCGCGCAACGGCGTCCTGGTGGATACGCGCCAGGTCGAGCAATACATGATCCTTGGTCGGGAAGTGAAGGTAGAAGGTTCCGCGCGCGACGCCGGCGCGCCGAACGATGTCCTCCACCTGCGCGCCCGCCACACCAGCGCGCCGGAACTCGGCGATCGCGGCCTCGAAGATCCGCGCGCGGGTGTCGAGGCGTTGACGCGCCCGGTTCGTCTGAGCGAGTGCCGACCCGGTTGCTTTCGGTCCCATGGGGCGGCATGACATACGCTGGATGGTGCATGGCAGTCAAGACTGCGCGTGTGCCCCGGAGGTTCCCATGGCCGTCGCCACCCCGCTCGCGCTGCGACCCGTCAACACCGACACGCAGGTCGTCGGCACCGAGGGTATTCCCTGGGCGCTGTTCACTCCGGGCATCGAGATCCGCATGCTGCGGGTCGGCGGTGAGTCCGGAACCTACACCCTCATGACGCGGTTCGCGCCCGGCACCGTACTTCCCCGTCACCGACACATGGGGGAGGTGCATGCCTACACGATCCGGGGCCGCTGGTACTACAAGGAATACGACTGGATTGCCGAAACCGGCTCTTACGTCTACGAGCCGCCCAATTCCGTGCACACGTTGACCGTGCCGCCCGAGAACCCGGAGCCGACGGTCATTCTGTTCACCATTCACGCGGGGCTGGTGTTGATCAGCGACGATGGCGATCTGCTTACGATCGAGGACGCGCAGTCGATGAACATGCTGTACCGGGCGGCGCTCGAAGCTCAAGGCCTTCCCTACCCGGCCGCCGTCATGCCATAGACGGCCGACCCTGCTCGCACGGAGAGTCTGCTCGCACAGGATGGCCACTCGCAAGCCCCGCAAGAAGAAGCCCGAGCCCGAGACCTCCGGGTTGACCCCGGAGCAGATCGCAGACGCCAAGCCACCAGCAGAAATCTCGCGCCTCGATGCTGCGATCGAAGACTGCGGCGGACGAGTGCTCGCGCGCTATCGCGATCCGCTAGGCGGTCGCTGGCTCAGCTTGGCGGCGCTGCCGCTCCCATCGGTCGCGCCCACGCCGTTTCAACGCGATCTCTCCGACGCCCACGTCAAGCGCCTGGCCGGGGCTATCGAACAAGTCGGCACCTTCGTTGATCCGATCGTCGCAGTGCGCGCCGAGCGTCCGGACAACGAGGTGCGGTTCTGGACCCCCAACGGCTACCATCGGCTGAGCGCGCTGAAGCAGCTAGGCGCGCGGACGATCATCGCGTTGGTTTCGGCCGACGACCGGCTTGCCTACCGCATCCTGGCCCTCAACACCGAGAAGGCGCACAACGTCAAGGAACGCTGCCTGGAAGCCGTGCGCATGGCGCAGAGCCTTGCCCAACTCGACGCGAAGGAGCCGGAGAACACGTATGCGGTCGAGCTGCAGGAGCCGCACTTGGTGACGCTCGGGTTCGCCTACGAGGAACGGCCGCGCTTCGCCGGCGGCGCCTACGCGCCCGGTATCAAGCCGAGCGAAGCGTTCCTCGATGTGGCGATTGCGGAGGCGCTCGAAATCCGGCGCGGCCGTGGCCAGCGCTTGCTGGCGATCGATGAGCGGGTTGGTGAGATCGTGGAACGACTCCGCGGTCGCGGGTTCGACAACCCCTATCTCAAGAACTTCGTCGTTGCGCGGATCCGGCCGTTCCGGCCGCGCGGAAAAGAGCCCTTGCCGCTCGATGCCCTGTTCGATCACATGGAGAAGGCGGCCGCGCGCTTCGATCTGGACCGAGTCAAGGAACACGACGTGGCGCGCGCGGCGGGCGTTCCGGAAGATTGATCCGCGCCACGCCGCCGGCCATCACTTGGAGCGGTAGATGTAGGCGCCGACATCATCAGCGCGGATTTCCCAATCGCTCGAGTCACGGCGGTGGTTCGGACCGAAAGAGTAAACGAACACCCGGCGCGAGTCGTTGTCATCCTCGCACTGATCGCGCAGCCAATAGGGATTGTTCCACGGATCGAGGAAGAACTCCCCGCGCGCCTCGGGCATCCCCTGCGCCGTCAAGCCGGCGAACTCACCGTCGTAGAGGTACGACTTCCGATACTTCCGCTCGTAGCTGTAGACGCGCTTGTGCAAGTCGCAACGGGTGACGAGCCGGCCACGATTGCGCTTGGCCAGCTCCAGGAAGTCCCGGCGCAACGCTTCGGCCTCCGATTTGGCCATTTCCACGTAAAGGGGCGAGCTCGCTCTTTGCAGCCTCCCGAGCGCCGCGTTCGCCACGCCCAACACCAACACCGCTCCCGATGCCGCGACCAAAAGCGACACGCGAGCAGGGATGCGGGACAGCGCTGCGAACAGGAAGCTGAGGCCGAGCATCAGCTCGACGGCTTCTCCGGAATACTTCCAGGGATAGGTTTCGTACAGCAGGTAGGTAGCGGCAAAGGCCGGGACCAGAGACACCGGCGGTGCGACCATGCCGATGCGAGTGAGAACGCGGGCCACAGCGGGAACCATGGCGATGAGCGGCAACACCACGCCATACCCGCCGATCACGAGCTTGAGCGAGAGCATACGTAGATCGGTGTCGAAGACGTTGTGGACGTTGAACTCCTGCTGGAAGTTGTGCTCGAGGAAGTACGCTGGCGGGCGATAGCCGATCAGGCGCTGCGCCCAGGAGATCTCTTCCATGGCCACCACGAAGCAGAAGACCGCCACGCCCAGCTCGAACCAGGGGAACGATCGCCGGGCACGGTACCGGCGACAGGCCGTCACCACATGAACCCCCGCCGCGCCCATGAAGGCCCAGAACGTCGCCCACTCCAGGTACTCGTCTTCTTGGAGGCTCGCGTAGTAGAGATCCGGGTCGTAGGCGTTGAGAGCCGCAACCCAGGCGAGCACGGCCAGGACGAGCATGTTGCCGATCAGGCCGGGGAGGATCCCCGCGCTACGAGCACCGTCCTTCAAGCACCATCACTGCGCGGGCTTGCCCGGCCCGAGCCGCGCGAGCTCGGCATCGATCACCTGCTGGAACTTCTCGAACGGCTGTGCCCCAGAGAGCGGCCTGCCATTGATGAAGAACGCCGGGGTGCCGTTGACACCCACCTGTTCGCCGTCGGCCAGGTCCTTGTCCACTGCTGAAGAGTGTTGGCCAGAAGCCAAGCACTCGTCGAATTTGCCTCGGTCGAGCTTCATGCCATCGGCGATCTCCTGGAATCTCGCTGTGGACACCTCGGTGCTAGCGAACAGCGTCGTGTAGTAGTCCCAGTAACGCCCCTGGTCCCCTGCGCAACGAGCGGCTTCGGCAGCGTCGTGGGCATTCGCATGGAACGGAAGCGGAAAGTCCCGGTGATAGTAGCGGATCTTGTCGCCGTAGTGCTGCAAGACCCTCTCTACCGTCGTCTCCGCGCGCTTGCAGAACGCACACTCGAAGTCGGAAAACGCGACGACGGTCACCGCAGCGCTCGCGCCCCCCCGAGGCGGGTTGCTGCCCGCGCCGACCTCGACGACGGGCGGCAGCAGCATCACCTTGGTTTCGTACTTCTTGCGCAGCTCGCCGAGGAACTCTTCCGTTCTGACCGACTCTCGCTGATTCTTGAGGTAGCCGACGATCTGGTCGCGAACGTCGACCAAAGCGGCGCCGCCGATCTGGTCCTTGGTTTTGTCGTAGACCGCCTGGATCTCGATTTCGGTCGGCTCGCTCACCTTGCTCGTGATCTCGCTCTCGCGCAGCACTTCGATCGTGACGCCGCGAGCCTTGGCCTCCTTCGCGATCAGTCGCTGAGCGATGATCTCGTCAAGACCACCCTCGAGGATCTCGAAGCGTTGGTTGTCCAGCTCGATCAGTTGCGGTCGAACCTGCTTGTCCAACTCCTCACGCGTGACCGGCTCACCAGCCACCGTCGCGACCACGTCGGCAGAGGCCAATGCAGGCAGCAACGCCGCCAACATACATGCACAGATGGTTCTCAAGGGAATCTCCTGGGTTTGTAGGTACAAAAAAGGCCGCCGCGGGGCGGCCACAATCGCGCCAGTATTCTGGTCCGCCGGCCGCGGCCTGGCAACAAAAACGCGAGCGCTCGACCTCAGCGGGTGACCGCGGCAGCCGCGTTCGACGGAGCCTCCGCTACGAGCGAGGCGAGGTTGCGGGCACTGCGGCTGCGATCACCTTCGGCAGCAAGCTCGGCCACGGCCGATTGCGCACTCGCTCGATCCCCTGCCAGATAGGCGAAGACCGCCTTCAGAAACGCGGTGTCGGCCCGGCCGAGGTTCCCCGCAGCGATTTGCTCGCGATGGAGGTCGGCCGCCAACTCCAACTGCCGTTGGATTCGCGAATCCTGCCGCGTCCGGCGCATGGCTTCCGGTTCCACGCGGACGGCTTCGCGCATGGCCCATGCAGCCGTAGCCGGATCGCCAACCCGGGCGTACGCCAACGCGTAGCCCAGGCGGGGGAGACCGGCCTGAGGATTCCGGCGAATCTCCGCATGGAAACGGGCCAGCGCCTCGCCCGAGCGATCGTCCGCCAGGAACGCCCAGCCATCCGACGGTGCGGCATCTACCGTGGCAACCGCCATCCCCGTGGAGACCGACGCCCCCTTGGCCGCACCGGTCGCGATGGGGTCCTGAGCCATTGCAACGTAAGACCGGTGCGGTCCGGCGCCTGCTGGCAAGGTGAAGCCACGCACACGGCGGCCACAGTCCTCCGACCGACCACACCGGTAGCCGTACACGCCCGGTGAGTACCGGTCGTAGAGAACCCGGTCGTACGCTCGTGGTCCGCAATCCCGCTCAGCGAAGCCGTATCCCCACGGTGCAATCCATCCGGCCTGCCGGCCGACCTTGCTCACATGCGAGGACTGGCTTCGGACCACGAACCGAGCGTGACCCACCGATGCGTGGATGTGCAGCCCGTGGCCCCCGATCGTCCCGCCGAAGCCGCCAGCGTCGGCGCTGCCCGGCGACGCGAGAACGACCAGACCGGCCGCCACGGAGGCGGCAAGGCGCAGGGCGCGGCGTGCGGATCGCTCGAGATCGAACGCGCGGACCAAGCATTCTGTGTGGACCATGAGCAAGGCGTCGTTGGCCAGAATCGTACTGCGGACATCGGCATGAAAGCCAGCAGATATTGTTGCAACAGGCGCCGCGTCACAATAGAACGCGTTCCACCGAGAAGGCCCGGATCACTGCGGCGGCAGGGGGGTCCATCCTGGCGAGTCGTGGCCGGGCACCTTCAATAAGAACGGCGCGATCGGCAACCGAGTCCCCAGGCATGACCCCGGAGTCGCTCAGCGTCTGTCTGCTCACCTACCGCGGCAACCCTCAGTCGGGCGGCCAAGGCATCTACGTCCGATTGCTCAGTCGAGAGCTGGTCGCGATGGGTCACGGCGTCGACGTGTGGAGCGGACCGCCCTACCCCGAGCTGGTCCCCGGGGTGAACCTCCACAAGATTCCGAGCCTCGATCTGTGGAACGAAGACGCGTTCCTGCGCTGGCCGAGCCTGCGCGAGCTACGCGATCCGATCAACCGTTCCGAATGGATTCGCACGCGGCTGGGCGAGTTTGCCGAGCCGCGTAGCTTTACGTTGCGGGTGGCGAGGCGGTTCGCCGCCCTGAACGGGAACCGGCCCTACGACATCGTCCACGACAACCAGTGCCTGGGAGTCGGGCTGCTCGAGGTCAGGCGAGCTGTGCCGGTGATCGCGACGATCCACCACGCGATCACCCGCGATCGCAAATTCGCCATCGCCTCCGCATCCGGGCCGATCAACAAGTACAGCCTGTGGCGCTGGTACAGTTTCTTGCCGATGCAGGTGCAGGTCGCACGCGAGCTGGACCTGATTCTGACGATCTCGGAGAAGTCCGCGCGGGACATTCATGCGGACTTCTCGATTCCGAACTCTCGTATGCGCAGCGTCGGCAACGGCATCAACCTCGACGTGTTCAAGCCGATGCCGCAGATCCAGCGGCAGCCCGACCGGCTGATCACGACGATCTCTGCCGACCAAGCGCTCAAGGGATTCACGTACTTGCTCGACGCCTTGGCCGAGCTGCGAAAGACGCGACATGCGCTTCACCTGACCGTCATCGGTTGCAGCCGGCCGCGAGAGGTTACGAGCAAGAAGATCCGCAACCTCGGTCTGCAGAACGCTATCACGTTCAGTGGCCACGTCGCCGCCGAGTCGATCGCGCGCGCCTACGCGGAATCGACCGTCGCGGTCTGCGCCTCGCTGTACGAGGGGTTCGGCTTCCCGGCCGGAGAAGCCATGGCCTGCGCGGTACCGCTGGTTTCCACTCGCGGCGGAGCGCTGCCGGAAGTCGTCGGCGAGAGCGGCAAGGCCGGCGTGCTCGTCGAACCCGGCGACGCGGCGGCGCTGGCGCGCGCCATCGGCGACTTGCTCGATGCGCCCGCGGAAACACGCCGGCGCATGGGCGAGGCCGGACGCCGGCGCGTTCACGACCATTTCACGTGGCGGCGCGCGGCTGAACGCACGGTCGCATGCTACCGGGAAGCGATCGCGTCGCGCGCCGCGGAGCTCAGCCCCCGCAAGGTCTTGGTCGAGGTTCACGGATCCATTTTGGCTCAAGCTTCGGCGGCGCTGGATCCGGGGATCGCGGGCGGACAGGCCGAACCGTGCTGACCGTCGAGCTGGAGCGGCTCGGTTTGGCTCCGGGGAGCCGCGTTCTGGATTTGGGGTGTGGCGACGGCCGCCACACCCGCTGGCTACGGCGGTTACCCGCCGTCAACACCATCGCGTTGGATCTCGGTCGCGACGAGACTCGGCGTACAGCCGCTTCGCTCGACGAGATGGCGTCGCTCGGTTTCGATGCCGGTGGTTCTGCCACGGACGCTGGCCGGTGTCTCGTCGTACAGGGGTCGGGATACGAGTTGCCCTTCCCCGAGCACGCCTTCGACTGCGTGATCGTCTCCGAGGTTCTCGAGCACCTCGAAGACGACGACGCCGCACTCGTCGAGCTCTCGCGAGTTCTGAGGCCCGGCGGCGTGCTCGCGGTCTCCGTCCCGCGCGAGGGACCCGAGGCCCTATGCTGGGCGCTATCGCGCCAGTACCGGAACAGCCCCGGCGGTCACGTGCGGATCTACCGTCGTGCCGAACTGAGACGCAAGCTCGGGGTCCATGGCTACCGGGTCTTCGCCACCCACTTCGCCCACGCGCTGCACTCTCCATACTGGTGGCTCAAGTGCTTGGTGGGGATCGATCGTGACGGGCTGCTGCCGGTGCGCATCTACCACCGGCTACTGCTCTGGGATCTCATGAAGGAACCATGGATCACGCGAGCTGCCGAACGCCTGCTGAACCCACTGATCGGTAAGAGCGTGGTCCTTTATGCGACGAAGGGATAAGGCGTGCTGACGGCCGACGAGGTTCGCGCAACCGGCGCATGGCTTGCTACTCAGCAGGAAGAAAGCGGCGCGCTTCCATGGTGGCGGGGAGGCAAGATGGACCCGTGGGACCACGTGCACGCGGCGATGGGTCTTGTCGTGGTGGGCCGTGTGGACGAGGCCAGACGCGCTTACCGCTATCTCACACGAACGCAGACCCGCCGCGGCGGCTGGCATGCTTGGCGCGAGAACGAACGCATCACCGATCGCACCCAGGAGAGCAATCACGCCGCCTACTGCGCCACCGGACTGTGGCACTACTACGTCGCGACCGACGACCAAGAGTTTCTCGCTGAAATGTGGCCTACGCTGGACCGCGCCGTCGAGTTCGTCCTCGGCTTACAGGAAGCCGACGGGACGATCTCCTGGGCCATCAACAAGTACGGTAAGACCTGGCGCGCCCCGCTCTACACGGCGAACGCGTCCACTCATGGCAGCATCGTCTGCGCCATCCGGATCGCCCACGGGTTGGGCCGCGCCAGGCCGCGCTGGCACGACGCGCGCGCGAGATTGGCCGAAGCTCTGAGCGAGAAGAGCGAACGCTACGCGACCGCGAATGTTCCGGACCGCCTGGGCCGCTTCTCCATGGACTGGTACTATCCGGTGCTCGCCGGCGCGCTGCGCGGCCGAGCCGCCCGCCGCCGCCTGCTCGAACGCGCGAGTCTCGAACGGTACGTCGCCGAGGGCGTGGGCTGCCGCTGCGTCGACGACCAACCGTGGTACACGGTGGCGGAAACCTGCGAGGTGGCCATCGCGCTGGACGCCTGTGGTCTCAGCCATCGAGCGCAGGAGGTGCTCGGGTGGACGCGAGCGTTCCGCAAGACGGACGGCGGCTACTGGACCGGGAAGACCTGGCCCGAGGACAAGTTCTGGCCCCCCGAGGACAACACCTGGACCGCCGCCGCAGTCATCCTCGCCAACGACGCCCTGAGCCGAAAAACCTCCACCAGCGAGCTGTTTCGCAGCCTGAGCGGCGACGATTTGGCTCAGGAGGCCGAGGCTGCTGAAGCGTAATGGGGTCAGGTCTAATTTTCCGCGAAGCGGAAAATTAGACCTGACCCCATTACTTCCGGCGCAGAACGCCGAGCGTCTCGACGGTCGCGAGTTCTTCGAACTCACCCGACGCGAGCGCCCGGCGGTAGATCTCGATGGGGGCCTGGCCGCCCTCGTCCGGGTTCGGAAACAAGTCGTGGATGGCGAGGATGCCACCGCGGCAAACCTTCGGAGCCCACGCCAGGTAGTCGGCGTCGGCTGCGGCCCGCGTGTGCCCACCGTCGATGAAAACCATGCCGCAGGGTTGCGCGATGAGGGCGGCAGCCTTGGTGCTCCTGGTCACCATCACGACGACCGCGTCCTCGAGACCAGCCTCGCGCAGCACGCGGCGTAAGTGAGGCAACGTTTCCAGCGCCCCCGCTTGTCGATCCCACAGCTCGGCATCGTGATAGGCCCATCCGGGCTGATTCTCCTCGTTGCCCCGATGATGATCGACGCAGATCAAGACACCGCCGGCGCGCGCGACCCCAGACCCCAGGTAGATCGATGACTTTCCACAGTAGCTGCCGATCTCGACGACCGGTCCGAGCCGGGAGTGCTGCGCGGCCAGGTCGTGCAGGCGTAGCCCTTCGCGATCGTCAAGAAAGCCCCTGCAGCCAAGTGCAAGGGCGTGGAGCCGGGGATCCACGCGCCTACTCGCCGATGACCTTGACCAGCACGCGCTTGGGACGGCGGCCGTCGAACTCGCCGTAAAAGATCTGCTCCCACGGGCCGAAGTCGAGCTTGCCCTTGGTGATCGCGACGACAACCTCGCGTCCCATCACCTGGCGCTTGTGATGAGCATCCGCGTTGTCCTCGCCGGTGCGGTTGTGGTGGTAACGCTCTGGGCTGGCATCGAACGGCGCGAGCCACTCCAACCAGCGCCGGTAGTCCTCGTGCAGGCCCGGCTCGTCGTCGTTGATGAACACGCTGGCGGTGATGTGCATGGCGTTGACCAGGCAGAGCCCCTCCTGAACGCCACTCTCGCCGACCGCCTGCTCGACCTGAGGGGTGATGTTGACGAAGCCCATGCGGGCCGGGACGTTGAAGGTCAGGGTCTTGCGCAAGGATCGCACGCCGCCTCTCCGACCAGTATCTTAGGGTGTGTAGACTGAAACCGGCGGCAGGCCAAGAACGATGGGTGGGGGAAGGAGTGGAATCCTGCGCGCGGCCGCGGTCGCGCTTGCGGTGCTGGTCGGCGTTCAGCTGCTGATGGCCGAGCACGATCACCGCGCGCCATGGCGGGGCGAGCTGTTCTGTCCCGACTCCTACATGCGCATGGTGCGGGTGCGCGACCTGGTGACGACCGGCGACTGGTACGACGACCTCAGCGAACGCAGCAACACTCCGTTCGGTGAACGGCTTCACTGGACCCGGCCGCTCGACACCTTGATCGTCGCGGGAGCCGTCGTCCTCGGCCCCTTCACCGGCGCCAGGGCTCTCGATCTGGCCGGGATGCTCATCAGCCCGGTTCTTCACGTCGCGACCCTGTTCGCATTGCTCTGGGCGTTCGCGCCTCTGCTCGACTCCCGGGGCCTGTTCTGGCTGGGCGTCTGCTTCCCCTTCCAGCTCGTCTTGAGCTACCAGTTCGCTGCCGGCCGGCCCGATCACCACGGCCTACTATCCCTCGCTCTGATCTGGGCCGTGGGTTTCGCGCTGCGCCTGGTCGACGAGGACCGTCCCACGGTGCTCGGCGCTTGGGCGGCGGCGCCCGTGGCCTTGGGCGTCTGGGTCGGGGTCGAGGGTTTGCTCGGCGCGTTGGTCGTCATCGTGCCCCTCGGCGCGGCATGGCTGATGATCGGCAAACCGTACGCGCGTCGGTCGCTCGCCTTCTCGGTCGCTCTCTCGGCGTTGCTTGCCCTGGCGCTGTTGTGCGAACACCCACCGTCGCGCTGGTTCAACGTGCACTACGATTCACTCTCCATCGTCCAGGTGGCCGCGTTCACGGCGATCGCCGTGTTCTGGATGGTCGTCGTCTCCGTCGAGCACCGGCTCTCGTCCACGTGGAGCCGCGTCGGCACCAGCACCGCCGGTGCGCTGATCGCGGGAACGTGCTTGCAACGTGTCTTTCCCGAGCTCTTCTCGGGGCCCCTCGCCCAGACGGACCCGCGGCTGATGGATCTCTGGTTCCGCCACGTGCGCGAGCTGCGCCCCATCCTGGATCCTGCCGATCCGGTGGCGAGTGCGAGCAAGTTCCTCATGCATCTGGGAGCGCTGCTGCTCGCGCTGCCCTGGCTCGGTCGGCTCCTAGCCACCACGCACGGAGTGGAACGCCGGCAGTGGGGGATCGTCGCCCTTGGTCTGGCCCTCACCGTCCCGCTCTCACTCCGCGAGTTGCGGTGGAGCGCCCACGCCCAGGTGTTCCTGCTGGCTCCGTACGCGGCGCTCCTGGCCGCGGCCATCGCGTATTGCCGGCGATTCGCGCTCGTCCCACGGTCGCTCGCACAGGCAGGCGCCATCGGCTTCGTCCTGTTCGGCTTGAGCGCGGCGGGCTCTGCCCTGCAACCGCGAGCCGAGGACGAAGCACCGGCGCAGGATTGCGACTGGGTCGCGATGGGTCGGCACCTGGAGATCATCTACGGGTCTCCACAACGCGTAGCGACGTTCATCTTCCGCGGGCCCGAGATCCTCTACGGCTCGCGGCACTCGGTCATCGCCGGTCCCTACCATCGCAACGCCGCCGGGATGCTCGACGTAATCACGCTGTTCTCGGCGGCCGACGATGGGGAGGCGGAGGCGATCGTTCGCCGGCGCGGCCTGGATCTCCTCCTGATCGCTCCGAGCGACAAGGAGGCTGCCGACTACCGGCGGGCGCAGGGCTCGCCCACTTCCCTGATGCGTCTGGAAACGGATCGCCCGCCCGGATGGCTCGAGCGCGTCGATCTACCTGAGGATCTCGCCCAATGCTTCCGGCTCTACAGGGTCCGCCCGGTGACGCCGGTCAACACGGGCAGTTGAGCACCACTTGACCGCCCACGCTCGCGCGCAAGCATAGCAGCGCATCCGTCGCGCTGGCCGGTAGGCTGCCCTTCGGCGCGCACTGGCATGGCAGAGCACAGGTCCTCAGCCCCACCGCGGCCTGGAGTATGTACAGACAATCCGTTGCCTGCGGGGGCGAAGCGCTGGAAATCGGCGCGGCGCAGGCCGGAGGCGGCGGAACCGTCGTCGTCGTGGACGGCGGCACCCCATCCATGATGCAAGGTGCCGATTCCCCGTTGCTGGTAATGATCGTCTTGCTGCAATCGGAAAAAGTGTTGCCGGTAGCCGACGGCGCCATGATGTGACCCGCCGGTGCCGCCGCGCACGAGGTCCCCGCCTGACCATCGTGCTGGGCGCCGAAGTTGTGGCCGAACTCGTGGGCCAGAATGATCGCGTGGAAACCGGTCGAGTCGAAGAACGGCGTGGTGGAGATCGAAACGCCCATCCGTGCACTGCACAGCGTGTCGATGAAGCCGAACCCTGCCCCACCGCTGGTCAAGCCCAGGGTCTTGTCCGAGAACAGATGGGCGACGCCGGCGGTCTTGACCGGGCCGGTCTGACCGTTGCGCCAGTTGCCGAACTCGGTGGCGGCATCGCGGAAGTTATTGAAGAGGTTGGCGGAGGTGAAGTTCGAGAACGGGTCAGCCGCCGTCTCGAACACTTGGTTGTGGACGACCTTCAATCGGACGTTGAGCTGATCGACGTAGATGGCATCGACCTGATTGAGAACCGTGATCGTCCTCGTGGCCGCCGCCGCCCCGTGTTTGACGAAGAACTCGTAATCGGAGACGAGCGCGACTTCGAGAATCGCCGGAAATGGCCCGCCGAGCTGCCGGAAGCGAGGTGGTTGGCGCAAGAGCTCGCCCAACTCGCTCGCGCCGGGGACGTTGCCCGAAAGATCGGACAGTCGGTACGCGATCACATCGGTCTCTGCCGCGGCGCGATCGAACCTGCGAGCCGGTTCGAAGAAGTAGATTTCATCGCCGGCGCGGATCGAGCCGTCGATCACTCCGTCCGTGACCATAAGCGCCACGCGGGAGTCCGGGTCACCGCGGACGGTTCCCTGGTAGAGCGATGGCGCCGTCGCGAGTACCGGCGAGGGCAGCAGATCGACCACGAACTCATGCCCGAACGCGAGCAGGCGCAGCGTGGCAGCGCGCGTGCCGTTCGGGCGCTCGCCCGCCGTCGCGGTCGTCACCTGAGCCCGTTCGAATCGGCCGCCGAGTTCGACAGGCCCGGCCACCGGCTGATGCGCCGCAGCCACGGTCGCGTGAATCGCGGTGAGCGCTACGAGCAGGGTCGGGATCCTTGGCTTCGGGGTTTCCCTAATGGCGTTGTCCTCCCTTTGGCTGCCGGCCGACTCTCGAGGGCCGTGTACCACACCGGCTCCTGCGCGCGAAGCGTTCCGCGCAGGTTTTTTTGCCCTTCCGATATGCCGTGCGTAGCCGGTATGCTTGTCGCGTGGGGGATACCGCGCGGAGAGCCTTCATCGCGGCGGTAGTCTTCGAGGGCGGTCTCGGCGCGCTCGCGCTCGTTCTCGGCTTCCTCCTCGATCTGAATCCACTCACGACACTCGAACTACACGGTCTGGGGCTCCTCCAAGGAATCGCAGCGACGCTGCCGATGCTGCTGGTGTTCGGGCTCCTGCTCGGTGTCGGCGCGCCATCTCTGGTGCGGATTCGGCGCATCCTCGACGAGGTCATCGGCTCGTTCTTCGTCCGTTGTTCGATGCTCCAACTGGCCGTCGTCGCCGCAGTCGCGGGGCTTGGAGAGGAAGTCCTGTTTCGCGGACTCATCCAGGGCTACCTGCAGACCGTCATCGACACCGGGCCGGCGCTCTTGTCGGCAAGCGTGCTGTTCGGCCTCGTTCATCCGTTGACGCGTGCCTACGTCGTGCTCGCGGGCCTGTTCGGCCTTTACCTGGGATGGCTGTGGCTCGCGACCGAGAACCTACTCGTGCCGGTACTGGCACACGGCCTTTACGATTTCATCGCCCTCGGGGCTCTGGTCCGACAATACAGGCGTCGGCCAGGCCAACCTTCTCACTCCACCCAAGTGCCCGATCGTCCCGACTGGAACGGGCGAACCGATTGAAACTTCCGCCTCCAGCGGAAAAACTGTCGGCTCTGCGTCACTCCCGGACGAGGCGTAGGATAAGGAAACAAACCGATGAAGGAACCATGCGCGACTGCGATCGCGGTACTGTCGATGCTCGTCGCCGCGAGCTCTGCGTGCAGGCGCGCCGACCAGTCCTCCCCGACCGGCGGCGAACGTGTCCAGGCCGCCGCACCGCAACCCGTCAGGGAGCCGCTGGGCGACGCGAAGGGCCCCGCTCTGGCACTGACGCAGGCATGGTTCTGGAACGACGCGCAGGGTCGACCCAATCCTGGCCCCGCGCGTCTGGACATCTGGCGGCCGGGGCCCGCCGGCTGGACGCGGACTCGGGTGGAAGATTCCGACTCCAACGTGTTCCACAAAGCGTTGTTCTATAAAGCAGGGATTCTCACCATCGGCGCCGAACGTGCCATTCTCAAGCACTGGACGAGCAAAGACGGTCAGTGGCACGACACCCGCCTGTGGGAACAGTCCTGGGGAGGCAAGTTCGATCGCTTGCGCGACGCGGAGATGGGCGACGTGGACGGCGACGGGGCCGACGAGCTGGTCATCGCAACCCACGATGCCGGTGTCGTCGCCGTCGTCGAGCTCGCCGGGGACAACTTGACCGTCACGGAGCTGGATCGCGAACCGGACACCTTCGTTCACGAGATCGAGATCGGCGATGTGGACGGCGACGGCAAGCTCGAGTTCTTCGCTACCCCGAGCGAGCGAAATCGCGCCAACGAATCCCAGGGGGGCGGGATCGCGATGTATCGCTGGGATGGCGCCGGCTATCGCCGCAGCTGGGTCGAACACCAACAAGGCACGCATGCCAAAGAGATCCTCGCCCACGACATGGACGGCGACGGCAGGGCGGAGATCTTCGCGGTGCTCGAGGCGGAGGTCGATCCCACGGACAAGAACCACCTGCTACGGCCGGTGGAGATCCGTCAGTACCTCCTGCAGCCCGACGGAAGCTTCCGACCGCAAACGATCGCCACGATCGACGATCGCCTGACGCGATTCCTCGTGCCTGGAGACTTCGACAACGATGGCCGCAAGGAACTGGTAGCGGCGGCGTTCAAGCGCGGCCTCTTTCACGTGTTACCGCCGAACGATCCCGAGAATGACGCGTCATGGACGGTGACCCTCATCGATCCGGAGTCATCCGGCTTCGAGCACGCGGCTTACGGCGCTGACTTGGATGGCGACGGAACGCTGGAGCTCTACGTCGCCGCCGACGACCAGCGTGAGTTACGCCGATACACGTACCAGGCGGATGGATCCTTCAGACGGGAAACCCTCGGTAAGCTCGACGCGGACGTGCTCACCTGGAACATCACCCACGGCGCATTCTAAGCTAGCGACGGAGCGCGCCGCCACCGTCCCACTTGTCGTTCACTGGTGCATCGCTGCGGCGAGAATGCGCGAGGTGCTCTCGCGCATGATCCGCGGGTCGACCTGGTTGCCGGCCTGGAGGGTGGCGCGCACGTCCTTGCCCGAGATGAATACGGGCTTCTCGTTCGGGTGACTGTCCATTAGGTCCACCCGTCCGACCGATTCGTAGTAGGCCGCGAAGCCGACCTTCAGCGGACGGATCGCCAACTGACCGCCGAGCCGGTCGAAGATGTGCTGGGCGTCGAAGTCGCCCCAGATCGGCGAACCGTCGTGATAGGGAGCGTCGGCGTGCTTGCGGCCGATGATGATGTCGGTGAACCCGAAGTTCTGCCGGTAGATCCCGTGCATCACCGCTTCCTTGGGGCCACCGTAGAACATCTTGATGTCCAGGCCGAGCAGGATCACGCGGTCGGGAACCGACTCACCGCGGGGACGCCACAAATCCGGATCGCTGTCGCCCTGGCCCATCTCACGCGACTCGATCAACGCCTCGTAGGTTCGCATGCGGATGTCGGCGTGGACGTCGTCGCCCTTCACCTCGCCGATGAGCGGGTTGAGACAAGCACCGGCGTTGTGTCCCTGACGGATCAACGTCTCGAGGCCATAGACCAAAGCGTACTCGTGAGCCCGGTGCAGAGGATTGCGGGTCTGGAACGCGACCGCGCGCTCCCAGCCCTTCGCCTTCAGCAGCGCGCGCACCTCGCGCGGCGTGAGCACGTACTTGCCGAAGACCGGGTGCTTGGGCTGAGGTAGCGTGCGGATCTCACCGCCCACCAGGTGTGTCTTGTCCGCGTCCCCCTTGAGCGCCATGTCGGCGCCGGGGTGGTCCTCTCGCTCGGTTCCGTAGACAGCCACCAGATACCGTCGTTTGTCCCACGCGAACACGTCGCTGACCTGCAAGGTCGCGACGATTTCACCCGCTGGATTAGTTAGCGCGATTGCCTGGTCGGGCTCGAGCTTGGCCGCTTGCGCCGCGGTCACCGGCAGCGATAGAGGGATCGTCCAGGCATACCGGGCGCCCCGGTGCTCGATCACCGACTCGTCGAGCACTCGCCCGTAGGTACGGGAATCCATCGGTCCGCGCAGTGGACTGAGCGCTCCGTCTCCGAACCGGTAGACCGTGGACAGGTCCGCGCTGGAAACCGGAACCTTGGCCAGCGAGCCCGCCTGGCGAAGGAAGTCCACGACCTCACGCTCTCCGACGGTGCACGATACGGGTTGGTCGAGCCCACCGTGCGGAGCAATCAGATCCTTCATGGGGTCGTTCCTCGGGCGACGCGCGGTCCATGCCCCCAGCCGCCGGCAGCGCCCGGCGGGCTATAACGGGGGGCAGCGAAGTTGTCGAGCATCACTACGGCGCCAGGTTCCACTGCGCCGGATCGGAGAGCACCGTGTCTTGGGCCAGTTGCTGCAGGTAGAGCGCCTCCTCAGGAAAGATCCGTTTGGGTGCCGGCAGCCCGACCGGTGAGATCCCGGTTAGCGTGGCGAAGCACACACAAGCGGCGAGATAATCGCCGAGACCGTTCAGATGATGGCCATCCTGCCAGAGATCGTACGGCAGCCCCTCCAGCAGCCCATCGCGGATCGCCCACCCGACAGGCGCCACCGGCGCATCCAGCTCGAAAGCGATCGGAACGTAGCCGACATTGCCGCCCGGCTCTCCCCTGAGGGAATCGTACCCTGCCACCGTAACGCCGCGGTCGCGCCACGTCATGAAGAACACCGTCCGCGCACCCTGGCCCGCGACAGCCGCATCGATCGCACGCGCGGGGCCGTAACCGCTCGCGTCGATACCGTCGCTCTGCTCCTGCAGGAAGACGTAGTTCCAAGGCCGAGAACCGATGACCGCGCCCGTCGAGGCAGCGGTCGCGTGTCGTTCCAACGTCCAGCCGCTCGGTCCGAGGGTCTTGACGCGGACGCTCGCGCCGGAAGCATCGTACAGATCGCGAAGCGGGCGGCGCAGCCCGCGAACGAAGCTGTTGCCAACGAACAGGATCAGCTGCGGTGCGAGAGGATCCGCACGCACCGGCGTGGGACCCGTCGTGATCATGACGGCCATCGCGAGGATGGTAAGGTCGATTCGAATAACCAACGATCGCAAGCGCCGCCGCTCAGCCGACGGTTCGCCGGGCCGCTTCCAGCGTGCGCCGCCACTCGGTCTGGGGCAAGCGGTCCCGAGGCGTCAGCTCGCAAGCCCCTCCGCGCCGGTCGGCGACGTAGCGGTAGAGCTTCCTTCCGATTGCGGGCAACGGCCACAGGTAGAGCAGAAACGATGGGATGAAAGTCACAGGAAACGAGCCGAGCAGAAAGCGCCACCCGTCGAAACCCGCGCGCATGGAACCGTCCGGAGCGATGACGAGCATCTCGCGCTCCAACCGTTCAGCGTTCATGTCGGGCAGCGCGGCGCGGACCTCGGGCACGCGAAAGTCGAGCCAACTGACCCGGCGCAACCAATCCAGGGTGATCCCGACGCGCCGGGAGTGCCGGCAGACGGGGCAATAACCATCGTACAGCACGACGGTCGCCCCCGGGATGGGGTGGAGGAACGCGGCATAGGCGGCGATCATCTGGTAGCCGAAGCTGTTCACGTGCATCGTCAGATCGATCCCGAGGTGCAGGAGGGTCCCGGCCAGGATCGCCACTCTCCGAGCGCGAGGCAGCCACAGCGCCACCGGCAGCGCGGCCTCGACTCCGAGCGTCAGCCAGGCAACCCCACGGTCCCCGACCGTTCGCAGAAGCGACGACGCGAAGGCTCCCTTGAATACCCCGGCCTCCTCGAAACTCGCAATCACGGAACCGTCGAGCCATCCGCTGTCCACCTTCCACGCGAACGTGAACACGTAGACCATGGTCGCGATGACTTGAACCAAGCGGACCGGAAGCACCGTCGTCATTGCGCGCGGTGACCCCCGTTGCATCAACGCGTCGATGCTGAGCCACGTGGCGCACGGGTTCAGCGCCAACACCCACAACACCAGCAAGAAGAAGTAGAGGTGATGGTAGAAGTTGAATTGACTCAGGAAGAAGACGTAGGCGTAGAGCGTGGCGAGCAACGGTACGGCGATTCGTGTCAGACATCCGATCGTCACCAGGATCGCCAGGGCCAGCAGAGCGTCTTCGATGCGAGCGAACCAGAACGCGGAGGGCGCCGGCAACCACTCGAACAACGGGTACGGAGCACGAAACGTATCGAGCATGGCCGCGACGGGGAAGACCCCGCGCTTGGGCAGCCCGAGATCCTGCGCGCCGAGCCGGAACAGGCCGGTCGCGCCGCTAAGCTTGAGCACGAGGGAGCTTCCTACCAACACTCGAACCAGAGCGATCGTGTAGCCCGGATCCTCTCTGAACCAGAAACGGTTCCATGCCGTGCCCCAGTGCGTGTCACCGCACGCACTCATGAAGCATCATCCAGGGATGCGCAGGGCTCCGGATACCGCAGCGTGACGAGCGACACGGGGCTCGCCCCTGCCTTCGCATCCGATGTGGGGTTCACCACGGTACGTAGCCTGGCTTCGATCGCAACGGCCGCGGCCGGCCGGTGATGACGGTAGAGCCAGCGCTGGTAGGCAAGGATCCAAGCGCGTAGCGTTCCCATGCCGTAGAACATGTCCCGCGACCGCCACGCCATCGCTGGCTGGGTCAATCGTCGGGCGATTCCGCGCAGCTCCGGGCCAGGCTGGTACGGAACGCGAGCGCCATCGGCCAGCACCCATTCGTAGTGAACCGTGTACGCGATCCGGCTGCCGAACATCCCCCACCCGAAGCGAGTATCGGTCAGCGCGAGCGAGCGGACGCACAATCCGCCAATGACGAACAGGAAAAGCGCGAGCCCCGCTCGCGCGCTGCGGCTTGGTGCGGCCGGGGTGTCGATCGGCCGATCGTGACCCACCCGGCGATTATACCGCCGGCCGCCCGGCGGCTGCGATCCTAGCGCGCTAGGCCCCGACCTGCCGCTTACGAACCGACCAGATGAAGCCGTCGTACCAGAAATGCATCAGTGCGACGGTGACGGCGAGGCTCCACGGCCATCGCGCGCTCGCCAGGCTGCGATCGACGCCGGCCGCGAACAATCCATACGTGACACCCGCACCCACGATCGCCACAACGGCGACCGTACGCGCGATCCGGGGCGCGCGGACGCGAAAGAGCCGGCCCAAGTTGTCCTTCTCCTGCCAGTAGATGATCCCGTAGTATTGGACTGCGTGGAACAAATTGGCCACCACGAACGCCAGACCGAAGCTGTTGAAGTACCAGGCATAGACCGACGTGACCGCCGTGCTCCCCAGCAACAGGACCTTCTGTACCGAGACGCGGTAGCCGGCCTGCGACAGCTCCCAGTAGCGGTACACGTAGTAGGCGACGAAGGCGACGCTGCCGCTCGCCACCACGCGGGTCAGCACCCCCGCCTTGGAGCCCACGTAGGCCGGGACGTGCGTGAACATCACCGCGCCGAGGTCGGCGAAGCGGCCGAAATGATCGACGTGCGCCATCAGCGATGCGCCGGCCAAGACCGGCGCGACGTAGATGACCAGATTGAGCCAGAAATCGAGGCGGCGACCGGCGGATGCGTCGTTGCCCACGCGGGCGTCGTAGATTCGCCCGAAGCCGAACGTCTGCATCGCCGAGTGATAGAGGTCCCACCATACCGCGATAATCGCCATGGACACCAGGATCCACGACGACAGGACGCCGCCCAGGAACACCGCCAGCGGCACCACGGTGAAGCGCAACGGATACTGGCGAAACACCTTCGCGTTGAGGTGCGAGCGGAAGAACGCGAGCACCAGGTGCCCCTCGGTGAAACCGGCGAACACCACCCACGCCCAGAAGCGCTTGTCCGCCTCGATCCCGTACTGGCCCGGCACCGGGTTGGGAAGCCAACCGGCCGCGATGAGCAACGAGAACCCTACCGCCAAGAATGGAGCAAAGATGAACAGAAGACCGTCGTAAACCGGTCCAACGAGGTAACCGGAGTGACCCGCTAGAGCCGGCGTTTCAACGGATCGCGCAGTGGCCGCCATCGAGATCCGCCCTTGGGGCGTAGCACAGCAAAGTTCATGCCGCCGTTCGCGCACCCAGCGTTCGGGCGCCGCGCGGCAACGCGCTCTCGATCGCCGATTCGTGTCGCACCTGCTGGAACGAGAGTGCTCAAGAACCGACGGTTGGTTCCTCGAGCCCCGACGACCGGCGGATCGACCCGTCGACCGTTCGACGGCGGCACATGTCACGCCGGCGTAACGACAAGGCGGGACGCACGGCGCCTGCGACCATCGCTGAGGGGAGCGCAGACCGGCCGCGAGCCTGTGGGCACCGTTAGATCAGCATCCGAACGACAAATCCCGCATCTGCTCGCGCGCATGCAGCGGCACTCGCAGGGGAACACGCGATCGCCGCCGACGACGACGGGATCGGCACGGCAGTTGCTTGCTGTCAGCCTGCTGGTGTCGCCGGCCAGGCGACGTTGCCAAGCCAACTCAAGGAGACAAGAAACTATGAAGCTCGTGAATCAGTTCGTGTGTGATGAGCAGGGCGCGTCGATGGCCGAGTATGCCATGTTGCTCGCTCTGATCGCGGTTGCGACCATCGGCGCCGTCACGGCGCTGCGGGATCAGATCGTCGCCGTTTTCAACGCGTCGGCGTCTACTCTCGGAAACGCGAAGTAACCAGCTTACCTTCTGGCACGAGCGCCGGCCCTCGAGTCGGCGCTCGTGCCAGCCCTTTCCGTCAGACTTTCTTTTCGGATCCACCCGCCGCGCGCAGCACGGCGCTATGCTCGGCGCGCTCGAACGCGGCGAGGATGTTCGCATGCCGTTGTTCGCACGCCACTCGCATCTCGGGATGCGTGAAGATGTAGAACTCGCCGGCGCTCATGGCTTCGAGGACGCGCTTGGCGACCACCTCGGGCTCCATACCGTTACGCAGCAGTGGAATCATCCCGCTCAACGCGTTGTCGCCGGAGCTGGCAGCGGCATCGCTCGCCGTGAGATGGCGGGGCCGGTTCCGCTCCGCCTCGAAGATTCGCGTGTTGACGAAACTCGGACAAAGTACGGCCACACGGATACCGCTGCCCGTCAGCTCGGCCGCGAGACACTCGGACAGACCGACGACGGCGAACTTGCTGGCAGAGTACGGGCCGAGCATGCCGGGAGTGAACAGACCGGCGCCTGACGCGGTATTGACGATGTACCCGCCCTCCCCTTGAGCGCGGAGCCGGGGCAGAAAGGCACGGATCCCATGGACCACGCCCATTAGGTTGACGGCAAGCACCCACTGCCAGTCGCGCTCCGCGATCCGTTCGACCGGTCCGCCGACGATGACCCCGGCGTTGTTGCAGACGATATGAACCGCGCCGAACGTTTCGACCGTCGCCTGAGCCGCCGCCTCGACCGCCGCATCATCGGTCACGTCGCAGACGACGCCTCTCACCTCCGCTCCGGCGCGGCGCAGGCCAGCGACCGCGGCGTCGAGCGCGTCTCGCTCGACATCGGCGAGCATGACGCGCGCGCCCGCGCTCGCGAGCTCGGCCGCGAGGGCACGGCCGATGCCGCTGGCCGCCCCGGTGACGAACGCCACCCTGCCGCGGAACTCGTTCATGGATCGCCTTACCGCGCGCCGATGACTACCGTCAGGCCGGGGCGCCGCACCGCGAATCTAGGAAGCGGCGGCGCGTTTCTCGGCAGCGGCAGGCTTGGCAGGCGCCGAGCGAGCCGAGCCCCCGTCCCGTCGCACCACGTCGCGACCGATCTGCGAGATCGGACTGGGCCGGAAAGTATCCGCAGTCCACCCCATGTCGAGCGCGCCAGCGCGCAACCAGTCGAGATCGCCGCGCAACAGCTCGGCGGCCACCCGGTTCTTCGCGGCATCGTCGTTGGACCACAGCGAGCGGAACAACCGCTGTACCTTGCGACGCGCCATGCAGCAGTGAAGATCGGCGAGCTCCACGGCGTACTTGGCGCACGGGTGACTGTCGTCGCTCATGCGTTTGGCGCGCGCAACCGTCGCGGCCATCACGAACAGCTCCATGACCACGTCCACGGTGCGAAACAGGAACCCCTGCTTCCTCTCCATCTTCGCCTGATAGATCGCCATGCCGTGGAACGACTCGCGCGCGAGCTTGCGGCTGGCGCGATCGATGAAGCGTAGATGCTTGGCCAGTGGGCCCCAGTCCGAGTAGCGAAACAGGTTGCCGATTCCACGGAACCAGAGCGGCGGATACCAGGCCGCGTAGAAGGCCAGGATCCGGGGAATTTCGGCAAGCTTGGCGGCAGCGGGTTTCTTGGGATCGATCATGACGCCGGCGACCTCGAGGTGTTTGTCCACGGCCTCGCGCGCCATGAAGAGGTGCATGATCTCGCTCGAGCCCTCGAAGATCAGGTTGATGCGGTTGTCCCGCAGCATGCGCTCGACCGGGATCGGCGCTTCGCCTCGAGCCGCGAGCGACGCCTCGGTCTCGTAGCCACGCCCGCCGCGGATCTGTAGCGTGCGGTCGATCAGCTCCCAGGCTCGCACGGTGTTCCATTCCTTGGCGGCCGCCGCTTCCAGACGGATGTCGTAGCCGCCGCGGTCGGCCATCGCGCTCGCGAGGATCGCGACGCTGTCCATCGCGAAGCTCGTTGCGGCGATCTCCGCAATCTGGTGGGAGATCGCTTCGTGCTTGCCGATCGGTACGCCCCACTGCTGGCGGACGTTCGACCAGTGCTGAACGATCGCCAGGCACTGCTTGGCAGCGCCCGTGCAGGCGGCGGGCAAGGTCAGCCTGCCGGTGTTCAGAGTGACCAGTGCGATCTTCAGCCCCTTGCCCTCCTCGCCGATCAGATCCGCACGCGGCACGAACACGTCCTTGAAGCTCACCACTCCGTTCGCTAGGGCCTTGAGACCCATGAACCGGCAGCGATGCTCGATCTTGACGCCCGGCGCGGACGTCTCGACGACGAAGGCGCTGATCTTGCCGCTGTCCGGGTTGCGTGCCATCACCACCAGAAGCTCGGCTAGCGTACCGTTGGTGCACCAGAGCTTCTCGCCGTTCAATATGAACCCATCCCCATGGGCGACCGCGGTGGTGGTGAGACTGGCCGGGTCCGATCCCACGTGGGGCTCCGTCAAGGCGAAGGCCGAGATGGCGCCCTTCGCGCAGCGCGGCAGGTACTTCTTCTTCTGCTCTTCGGTGCCGAACAATTTCAACGGTTGGGGGACGCCGATGGACTGATGCGCGGAGAGTAGCGCCACGATGTTGGCGTCGTAGCTGCCGAGCAGCTCCATCGCCTTGCAGTACTCCGAAACCGAGAAGCCCAGCCCCCCGTATTGTTTGGGAATCTTGATCCCGAAGGCGCCGAGCTTGCGCAGGCCATCGACCACGCGTTCGGGATACTCGCCGGTTTGATCGATCTCGACGGAGTCGACTTCGGTCCGCAGAAAGTCGCCGAGCTTACGATAGAACTCGGCGAACTCCGGACCATCGTTCTCTCTTTCCGGGAACGGATGAACCAGCGGCAATGCGAAGTTGCCGAGAAACAGCTCGCGGATGAAGGTTCGGCCCGCCCATTCCGTCTCGCGCGACTCTTCGGCGACTCGCCGAGACTCTTCCTCGCTCGTCATGCGCGGGGTCGCCGCCCGCGGCGTCTCCGGACTCATGTCATGTCCCCTCTTGCAGTTGGTTCTTGGCTATCATCGAGGCTCGCGCCGGGACCGTTGGTTTACGCCGGATCCGCGCCCGAACCAACCGTCATCCGGCCTGAAGCGGCGCCCGCCTACGGGCAGCCGCCCACGCCCGGCGTGTACTGGAGGGCCGGATTGCTCGCGCAGAAGGTCCTGGCCCGGGTCGCGTTCTTGACCCGCGCCGGTCCGGGCAGACCCGCCACGTCGTTGATCCCGCTGTTCGCCGTCGGCGGAATGCAGAAGGTCGCCGCCCCAATCGGGGTC
>CAZKRI010000096.1:0-81200 GCA_964555245.1 uncultured Myxococcales bacterium | reverse complement strand
CCAGATCTCGATGTGCGCGCCAGCAAACTCTACGTGGTAGGGGAACATCACTAGTCGCGGAGCAGCGCTTGAACTTGCTCGAGTTCACCGAAGCCGGGGATCTCTTCGGCAGCGACCTTCGCCCAGCGGCGTGCCCGCTCGGTATCTTGGACTTCCAGGTTGACGGTCACGAGCGTACGAAGCGCCTCAGCCCGTGCCCGGGGATGGGTGAGTGCGGCTTCCAAAACCTCGTTTGCGAGATTCGCTTCGTCCAGTCCCAGGTAGGCATGGGCGAGGTTATGAAGGGCCTCTGGGTAATAGGGGTCCAGTTTGACGCACTCGGTGAAAGCCGCCACCGCTGCTCGCCATTCCTCCAGTTCTCCGTAGAGGAGGCCCAAGGAAAACTGCGCGGAGGGAATCTCCGGCTCGAGCTCAATGACGCGCTCGAGCTCGGCGACGGCGGCCTCCGTGTCCCCGCGGTCGACCAGAAGCATCGCCTTGTTAAAGCGCGGCGGTACGGAGCCCGGGGCTAGCCCGAGCGCTTGATCGTAGGCGGCGATTGCGCGGTCGTTCAGGCCGCCTGCTTCGTAGAACAGACCGAGCGAGTGATGACTCTCGGCGTAGTCCGCCTGGGACATCGCACTCGCCTCCCACTCATGTCCGGCCTTGTCGACGGCTTCTTGTTGAACTCCGGACCGCTCGGTTGTAACGACGGCGCGGAGCCCCCAGGCGGCATTGAGGCGCACGGCGCGCACCGGGTCGCTTGCCGCGGTCTCAAGGGTGCGGAGCGCCGCCGGTGAGGGTTTCTCTGGCTCGGCAAGCGACCAGACTGCCGTGGCGCGTACCAGATCGTTCGTGCTCGTGGCTGCATCAATCAGCGCCTGCTCGATGCCGGGAAGTCCGAGATAGGGGGCCAAGAGCTTCGCTGCGGTTGCCTGCCAGATGGGCGCGTCACAGGAGCGAAGGCATGAGGCGAGGGTTTGCTCAGGACCGACGCGACCGGCTCGTGCTTGTGAGATCGCGGCTGCAAGCTCGCGGCGTTTGATGGATGTCTCTCCCTCGCCGTACCAAGACTGAGCGTGCTCGACTGCCCAACTGGCATCGTGCTCGGGGTGGCAGGTTTGGCAGGGGTTGGGCGCTCCCGTGGCAAGGGTGAGGGCGGGATCTGGAATGGAAAAGCTGTGATCGCGCCGCTTGTCGCGGGCCATGAAGACTTTCTCGGGCATGTGACAGGGGAGGCACTGCGACCCCTGCGAGTCCGTCACATGACCGGTGTGCTCGTGCTCCGTGAAGCGCGGCTCATGACAAGTAAGACAAAGCTCGTTACCCGTGGCGCGCAGTTCGGCGCCGTGCGGCTCGTGGCAGTCGCTGCAAGTAACTCCTTCGCGGTACATGCGGCTTTGCACGAACGAGCCCCACTCGTAAGCCTCCCCCAATAGCTGCCCGTCGGCGTAGTAGTCGGACTCGTCCAGCAGGACCGGCTCGAAGTAGTCGAGCAGCGGGTCACCGGCTGCGAATCCCGACCAGAGCTCGCGGCGTAGCGCGTGGCAGGCAGCGCAGGCATCCAGCATTCGGTCGGAGCCGAGAAGTCCATAGGGGGCAGCATCATTGCTGCGATCTTTTCTTGCGGCCACGTGAGACGCCCCCGGTCCGTGGCAAGCCTCGCAACCCACGCCGATCTCGGCCCAGGAGGTCTGATAGCTGTCGGAGCTAAGCTCGTAGCCGCGTTCAAAGCCGGTCGTGTGGCAGAACAGGCACTCGGAGTTGGCCGTCATGCCGCGGCCTGACCAGTGGCCCCAATCCTCTGGGGCCCGCGGATCACCGGGGAAGAGATCAAACCATTCGGCGTGCTCCAGGTCGTATCCGACCGGCAGTGCCTGAAAGCGTCCGCCGGGAAACTCGGCCAGGTGCTGTTCAATCACGCGGCTACCAAGGAGTAGTGGGAGAGCGTAGCGGGCGGGTTCTTCCGCGCCCGGCTCGCTGATCTCGATCTCGAAACTATTGTCCGCTTGGCGCAGGACACCGCGTGCTCCCTCGCCCCAGGAAACGGTCTGGCCCGCAAAACGTGCGCGTACGGAGTCCGCGGTTACTGCTCGAGCGGCAAGAGCATGCGGGGAGTTCTTCCAGGCGGTGTGCTGGTCGGCGTGGCACTGGCCACAGAGCTCCGAGCCAGCGTAGGAGCGGGGACTGGGATCACTCCTCTGACTTGCCGAAGGTGGCGCGTTCGCTGGCTCGCTGCGGCAACCGACGAGTAGAGTCGTAGCTACGATGACAGAGACGCTGACGAAGCTACGAGGCACACCAGGGGGCTAGCATAGCGCTCGCTGCAAGACCACGAACCGGCTTCAGCGCAAAGCGGCGAACTACGAGTGCACGGGCTGGGTGCTCGTAGCTTCTCGCCGCCGCGTGATGAGCCACCCGGATGCGTCAAGACCGGTGAGCCAGAGGCGCGAGAGAAACCAGCGCGCAAGAAAATAGACGGCCGCGCCCGCCAGCAGATCGACTGCGTAGTGCTGCTTGACGAATAGCGCCGAGGCGATGATCGCCGCACCCATGCCCACGCCGAAGAGACGGTGGGGCCGTTTCGAATTGAACTGCATGAGCAGCAGACAGTTGGAGGCGTGAAGGCTCGGCAGGCAGTTGTTCGGCGCATCAAACCACCGCCAGAAGGCATCGGCCCAGTTGTAGACCTCCGTTTGGTAGAAAAGCTCGCGCGGCATGGTGACCGGAAACAGGATGAAGACGACCAGGCTCACAACTAGCTGGAGATGAGCACCGTAGAAGATCCGGTTGACCTCGCGGTCGTTCTCCAGACGTGCGACCGTCCAGAAGTAGTAGGGGAGGTAGCAGACGTAGAGCAGGAGCAGAAGCGGGATGAAGGGGATGGCACGGTCCACCGCCGTGAACTCGAGGGTTCGCGGCTCAAAAACGGGGAAGCGATTGACGATCTGATAGGCGGCGATGTATGGAGCCCAGACAAGGGTGTAGGCCGGCTTGAAGCGGTAGTGGCGGACGATGGCGGGTAGCTCGACTCGCTGGCGCGTTTGAGGCGAGACAGGCTGCACGGCCGCGGGTTCGTATATCTGGTAGCGAGGCCGTGCAAAGAACTCCGCTTCGTATTTCGTCGCTTGTCGCCGCGGCTCTGGCCGCGCTGCTCGCGGCATCACGCGCGAGCGCCCAGCAGCAGATCGAAGTCAAAGCGGATCAAACGACAACCGTCTCTGGCAGTTTCCCCTCGCTCCAAAGTCTCGTCGAGGATCTTTGTTGGCGCGCCGGCGTGACGCTGCTTTCGTACGACGCTCCTGATCGCCCGATCGCCGGCCGCTACCAGAACGTGCCGCTGCATGAGGTGCTCCGCCGGTTACTGCGGATGGAAAGCTTTAGCGTGGGCCTGGAGGGATCCGGGGAGGCTCGGCAGCCGCACGTGACGTGGCTTCGGGTCATTGGCGAGTACGAGCAGGCAAGTGCGAACCGGACGAAGCCACAGGTGTCAGCGGTCGAAGGCGCCGGGGAGTTCCGAGTGCCCCCGGCTCTCATGCTGACTGCGTTCAACACACCGGCCGGTCCCGAGCAGGAAGCCGCCCTTCGTCAGCTTGCGGGTCGGGTCGCTGGCGACCCGGAGGAGCTGCGGAAGTTCTTGGCGGTCGAGCCTGCGGTGATTGCCGCTGAAGTCGGTCGCTATCCGCAAGGTGTGGCGCTCATCACGCGGCTACGCGACGAACAGAGCGACCCGGCAGTGCGGGCGCATCTTGATGCCGTGCTGGCGTTGCTCGGCCAAGGGAAGTAGCGGCCTGAGCGGGCCCTGGATTCGCTTCTCAGATTCGGTCGTTCAGCAACGCGCCCTTTGCTGATCGTGGGCCATGTGGAAATGTTGCCGAGAGGACACGTTGTGGTGGCAACGTCTGGCGCGGCAATGGAATGGAGGAATGCAACAAGGACGCAGACGTAGGTCCACTCGAAGAGTCATTCATGGGCGCGCGGTGGTGCGAGAACCATTCTCGAGCGCTACCAGAATGCCGCTGCCCGAGGTCGGCAGTTTGGCTGGGATCGCGTAGTGCGTTCGACCGTCGACGATGCAAGGCAGCCCGATGAGGTCGCTTGGATCGAGCACCTTGAGGTCGAGGATGACGTGTTGGATGCCCAGTAGCTCAGCGACTCGGTTGACGATCTCGCTTTTCCCGATGCCCGTCGGGCCTTCCAGCAATACCGGGACGCGGTGGTCGTCGACTCGGCCATCGGCGCGTTCTTCCTCGTCACGGTCTGTCTCAAGCGTTCGCCGCCGAGCGGCGTCTCGCGCAAGCTCGCCAGGCCGTGGATGTCGGTCAGGCGGTCGAGGTCACCGTGCTCGCTGTCGATCCCGCTCAGCGGCGGCTCAGCCTGTCGGCGATCGAGCGGGGCAAGCAGCAGTGCGAGGCCGAAGAAGGCGTCGAGCGCGATGAGGAGCGCCGCACGTCGTAACGACCGCGGCGCTCCCGCCCCGTTGTGGCCGTGACTCAGCTCGCCTCGATGTCTCGGACGATCCGGAGAAATTGTTCGAGCGGCTCGAGATCGTTCAACGCGTCGACCACCAGCTCCATGTCGAGGGCAACGTACTCGTGGATGACGATATTGCGGAACCCCGGGAGGCGCTCGAGCTTCCTTACCAGCTCCGGCGCAAAGCGTTCGTCGCGGCCGAGACTGCGCACCGCTCCTGTGTAGTCTTCGAAGCGCTCTCCTCGGCGCGCAGCCAGCTCGCCCGCGATATCGATCACGAGCTGACAGACCGCAAGGAGTGAGAACAGAACGTCGTTGTGTAGCGACATGTCACGCTCGAGGACGTCCGCGCCCGCAACCCGGGGGCGCAGCACGCGTAGATGATCGAGGTGTCGGCGCAATGCCGCGAGGCGTTCAACGACGTAGGTCATCGTGCAAGGGCTGCCAGCTTGACCGCACGGGTCCTGCGGAGAAACGGCTCGACGTCCGCCGCTCGGAGCTGTGCGTCTCGAACAAACGCATGATCGGTAGAATGGTCTGCGCAGAAGATGCGACGGCCCTCGGTCACGATGCGTCGCGCCAGAACCGGGGGCGCATCGTTCAGAATCACGACATCGATGCGGTTCTCGTGAAGCAATCCGATCAGTTGTGAGGTCAAGTCGACAAGGGCATTCGAGCGCGAACGTCGAGTCGGGAAGCGCCGGCGGTCGAGTATCAAGCCGAGATCGACATCGCTCTCCCGATGCGCCCGTCCCTGAGCGTGGCTCCCGAAAAGGTAGACGGAAACCAGACCGGGAACGTCGAGGGCGCTGAGTCCTCTCGCGATTGCCGTATCCACCGCCGTGTCCTCTCGTGTCGCTCCCACGGCGCCGAGCCTAGCACGATCCAGCCGTTCGCGACCACTCGGCGCCACGCCCCCGTGCGGGCTCTCCGGGTCAGGCCACACCGAGGTGTCGCCGAACAGGCCATACCTCCGAGGCCTGAGCGTATCGGGGGTGCGGTCGAAAACTCGTGTGGGAAGGAAGCCCCCTTTACTTCCTGTCGGCACGCCTGGCGCAGCGTGGGCCGGAACGAAACGAC
The DNA here is from genome assembly GCA_964555245.1 of uncultured Myxococcales bacterium. Classification (GTDB taxonomy): domain Bacteria; phylum Desulfobacterota; class Binatia; order UBA1149; family SPBQ01; genus CAZKRI01. The sequence continues at coordinate 75,668 of CAZKRI010000096.1, read as the reverse complement.
TCCTCTTCCGGATCGACGAGATCGCCGATGCGTAACACGTGGGTAGGCGTTTCCCGCGCTGTTTCCGTGGCTTTGTCAACGACTAAGCGGGTCCATGACAACTGCCGGCTCGTGGAGCCAGTACACCGATGTAGTGGGGTCAGTCGTGGTGGCCGGGCAGCTCGCCGAGGGCGAGGCCGGCTAACGCGCGCATCGAGGGACGTGGATCACCTGCGGCGATCTCGCGCAGCGCCGTGATGCCGCTGGGACCGGCGAAGCCGAGCGCGGCGACCGCACCCTCGGCGATGCGCTCGTCCCCGCCGTAGACAAGGGCACGCAGCGGGGCAGCGGCTCCGCTGGTGCGGCCGATGGCGTGGGCGGCTGCACTGCGCGTGGGCGGATCCGGATCGGCGAGCACACCGGCGAGCTCGGCGAGCACGTCAATGCCGTGACGATCGAGCAGGCGCTCGAGGGCGCTCATGCGTACGGTCGGGGCAGGGTCTTCGCGGACCAGCGCGATCAGACGCGGGCGAGCCTTGGGCTCTGCGATCCACGCCACCGCCACGATGCGTAGCTCGGCCTGGTTGCTCTTCAGCAACTCGTCGACTCGTCCGGGTGGCAGTTCGCCATCCAGATGTGCCAGTGCATCGAGCGCTGCCGGTTCGAGCGGCGAGTCGGCACGCGCCAGCTCGAGCAGGCCAGCGCGCGCCGCCATCACGCGGCGCCGGCCGAGCGCGCCGACGATGCGTTTCCTCGTTGCCAGCGGACGCTCCGGATCGCTGGCCGCGGCGAGCAGGCTCGCAGTGGCCGCTGCGGTGAGCTTGGTCGCGAGCGCGGGGTCGGCGGCCAGCCGCTCGACGGCCGCTTGCGACAGAGCCTGGCTGCCCACGCGCACGAGCTCGGCCAGCCATTGAACGCCCGCGCTGTCGGCTCGCGCCGACGCCGGGATGGCCAGGTAGTGTCGCAGCGCCGCGATCTCGACGGCGGTGGGATTGCGGACCAGCGCCGTCGCGCCGGCCGCAATCAGTCGCGTGCTGGCACGTGCGGCAGAGTCCGGGATGCGCTGGCGCCAGATCGATTGCGTGGGGAGGGGTTCCAGGCAGACCAGCACCCGGTCCGTTGCGCTCAGCCGCGGCGCCGGCTCAGAGGAAAGCTCCTCCCACGCCATCTGCAGACGCGCGCCGAGCTGGATGCGACCGACCAGGACCTCGTCAACCACCAGCCCGGCAGAGAATCCGTGCGCGTCGAGCCGGCGCGGCGCGCTGCTGCGTCCGGCGACGACCAGCGCCGAACGCTCAGCCGCCGAGAGAATGCCTGCCGGCTCGGCCGCGACGCCAGCCCGGCTTGCAGCGCAGAGAACCGCGAGCAGGAAGCCGAGCGCCCGCGCTCGCCTCACGGAGCCAGCGGGGCCTGGAATCCGGGTGTACCGTCGGCGTCGACGTAGAGCGCGTTGGTGGCGCCCAGGGCGAGCGTGCCGCCTTCGCCGAGATTGCCGTCGACGAGACCGGCAAGCGTGGTGTTGCCGGCCGAGTTCAGGCTCTTGGGGAAGACCGGGAACATCGGCTGGGAGACGCCGTCGGTGCCGCGGACGACCACCACGAACCAGGTGTCCCCAGCCAGGCTGGTGAACGGCACGGAGACGCTGGTCTCCAGCCGTTCGTCGCCCGCGATGCTCGGGAACACGTCGACGGGCGAGACGCTGAAGTCGATCCCGGCATCGAGCACCATCGTCGGCGTGGCGCTGAACAGCTCGGGGGCGAGGCTGGTGGGCGAGGGGATCGTCGCGGCGTTGGCGTAGATCTCGATCCGGTCGTAGGGGGCCCAGACCGGCGCCTGGACGTCGATCTCCAAGTCGACGCCTTGGACCGCATCGGTGATCGCGACCAGGGTCGAGCCCGCCAGCGTCAAGTCGGCGACCAGCGACGAGTTCTCGTTCGCTACCAGGCGGGTCTGCACGTAGACGCCCTGTCCGCCGGTGGCGCGGCCGGCGGTCACCGCTTGCGCGACTTCGGCACTCGAGAGCGTGTCCGGATCGTCGCTGGAAGAGGCCGTCCAGGTGCGCGCGCCGGCGGTTCCCAGGCTGATGAAGCGGTGTGTGTCGGTGTCGGCGATGAACGTGGTGAGCAGCCCCTGGTTCAAATGGTTGAACCAGATGCCCATGCGCTGATCGAGGAACTGCGACTGAGCGCCGCGCGAGTCCCCGTTCCACAGCTCGAGCGCCTTGAAATGGTGGAACAAGTCGCCGCCGGTCGGATCCAGCCGGAAGTTGAGCTTCTGAGCCGCGCTCAAGCCGGATACCGGCGGTACCAGCGAGGTATCGATCTCGAGTGGCACGAAGTGCGAATCGATGTGGTTGATCTGCACCACCGTGTCCGCAGTAGACAGCGGCCCCGCCGTTGCCAGCAGCTCCAGATCCGCCGGGGTGACGCCGTATGCCCCGTAGGCGACGAAATCCATGCCGGGAGGTGCGGCGCCGGCCCAGTCGGTCGAGCCGCCCGACTGGACGGTCGGATCGATGGTGAGCGGATAGGCGTTGAAATGGCCGGTGTCCCAGGTGGTGATCTCTTCGCCCACGGTAGACGTGACGAAATCGCTGAATCCGAGCGCCGCAATCGTCGGCAGCAGATCGGTATGGGCGTGGTGGTCCGTCATGATGACGTTGTCCACTCCTTCACCGGCGAACTGGTAGACACGGTTGCGGTGTGAGACCTCCGAGTCCGCGCTGTTGATCGCGTGGACGTGGAAGTCCGAGGACACGAACCCGGCCGTGTCGATCGCGTGCGCAATCTGCGCGTCGACGGAGGTGGTAGCCCCGCCGGTGATGGTGATCGGTTCCTCGTAGAGCGAGTACTCGGACCCGCGCGAGACGTAGACCCGGTAGCTTCCCGGCTCGACGTCGAGAGCGACCTCGCCGTCGGGATTCGCGTAGGCGACGGCGACGATCCCGAACGGCACGATGTCGCCCTGGGTACGAAAGACGCCGGTCGTATCGGTGATGCCTGGCAGGACTATCTCCGGGCTCGGGTCCAATCCGACCACGCTCACGCGCGCGGGCACCGCCTCCCCGTTCTCGTCGACCACGCCCACCTCGAGCCGGCCGCTGGCCGGCAGATCGAAGTTCTGGGTGACGGTCAGTCCGGCCATGACGTTGATGGTATGCACGAGCGGCGTGCCGCCCCCGCCTTCGAATGGCGTGCCCTCGCGCCAGGCGGCGATCCCGTAGCTGCCCGCGGGTAGCGTGCCGCGATAACAGCCGGTCGTATCCATCGTCCAGTTGGAGGCTACGGCCGTCAGCGCGCCGGCGGTCTGCGGCCCAGCGGTCACGCGTGCCCCGGGAGCTGGTGTGCCGGCTACGGTGACGCAGCCTTCGACGGTACCGGCGGGCACCGATTTGACCAGGTTCTCGAGCGTCACCGCGTTGGCGCCGCTGCCGTCGCCCACACCGAAGTATCGAGCGAAGGCGTTGCTGCCGGCGGCCGGGACTTCGAAAGTCGGCGGGGTACCCAGAATCGCGTTGAGCACGCGATGGCTGTGCAGGACGTAGGCGACCCCGCTGGTCGAGAACAAGCTCGAACCGAATATCGAGTTCGGATCGGGTAGCGTCACGTGCGAGTAGTCGACCCCGGTGGCTTCGCCGAAGCCGATGAAGCTCAGCACGCCGAGGTCACCGACGTGCGTGAGCTGCTCGCCGATACCGCCGGCGGAGGTGCTGCCCCACAGCTCCACCTCGCCGGAAGCGTTGATGAAGTCACCCACGTACAGGCCGACATCGGTGGCGGCGTTGTTGACCATCGTCGTGACCATCTTCAGATAGGCAGCGCCCGGTTCGAGGATGTAATCGGTGCAACCCTCGACGTCGTAGTCCACGTCGTTCGCGGCAGCCGGGAAAGTGAAGCCCGCGGCCTCGACCACGGTGGAGGGGTTGACGAAGTCGAGAATGTCGTCCGGACCGCAGGTCCGTACGATTGCCGCGGTGCCGTCGGAGCCGTCGTTCACGATCTCGACGGTCTGAGCGTTGATCACCGTTTCGATGTTCACCGCCGGCTGGATTTCCAGGAAGTTGTCGAGCCCGGGATGCCCCACCAACTCGGCGTCGATCAGGTTGCCGCCGAAGCAGCCGACGCTGAAGAGATCGCGGATGCCGACATCCTGAATGATGAAGCGCGCCACGCCGTTCTCGAGCAGGTAGTCGCCGATCTTGCCGTGGGCGAGCGGCCCGGAGATGAGGTCGCCCGAATCGGTGATCTCACGGGCGGCGGCCAGGTCGGGGCAGCTCGCGTCGGCGCCGTCCCCGTTGTCGAAGTCGTCGCAGTCGGTCGCCAGCCCGTCGGCCACCTGCAACGCCAGGCAGAAGCGGCAACGGGCCGCAGTTGCGGCGCAGGTCGCCAAGGCGGCCGGAGTCGCGCTGGCTGCGCAACGCCCACGGAAGAGCACGGCTATCGATGCCGCGGTCGGTGAGCAGGCGTCCACCGCAGCAGCGGCCAAGTCGGCCTGGGCGTCGGCGGCCTTCTGATTGGCGTCGGTCTCCAGGTAGCCGATCACTGCCAGGGCGAGATCGGTTGCCGAGTCGACGGGCGGTGCATCTTTACCCTTGAGCGCGCTCTTCTTGGCCTTGCGCGCGAGCTTCCACAGCGTGTTGACGAGCCGATCGGAGCCCTTGAGAACGTCCTCCTGGCACTCGGCGGCAGCGTCGTCAGGGTGGGCGAAGTCCAAGGTGGCGGCATCAAGGTCCAGGCCGAGCAGATCCTCGACCAGGGCGTTGGCCTGTCCGCTCGCTGCCGCCAGAGCAATGGCCGAGCCGGCGTAGCCGAATCCGGGAGGATCGATCGTGCATCGGTCGGTCTCGCCGTCGAGCAGTTTCTGAGAGGCCTTGGCGATCTTCTCTTTGACGTCGTTGGACAGGCACGCCCGCGTGCTCTGCTCCTGGCCGGGATTGCCGAGATCGGCGACGTCGCCGGCGTTCGCATCCTTGACGCAGGCCTCGTTGACCTTGCCCTGGGTCTTCATCAACGCGGCGACCCGCTTGTTGATCTCGTTGATGCACTTCTGCTCGTCGACGGTTGCAGCCGGCACCGTTGCGACCGTCAGGAGCGCGAGCCAGATGCTCGCGATCAGTGCGGCGCCGAGCCTGCGACGATGAGAAACGGACGCACGGTGCATGACAGACCTCCCCCGGTGCCGATCGTGTCGGCGAGGGGATTAGACCAGAGCCGCGATCCTCGCGTCAAGGAAGTAGCGGTTTCCCGTGCGGATCCCTCGACGTCGGCCGCAGCCTCGGCGGCACCCCCGGCCGGGCGTTTCGGACCTCGCCGAAGCACATCGCGCCGTCGTCCGCATGAGTCCCCGATCGGGTGGGCGTTCGGTCCGTTTCGTGGGCCGCGCAGCGGCTTGGTCGCCAGCCGCTTGACGTGCGCGCCGGCGGGGCCAGACAATCACAAGGGCTCTGCGAGCCAGGCGCCGGGTCTCCGCAAGCCAGGCGCAGACGCAGTTGTGCAGGCGCGGCGTGGCCCCAGCGCGACAGCGATTCCCATGGAAGCCTCACCCTCCACCGAAGGGGCCAGGGTCCATACGCGGCCCGGCGACGCCGGAACCAGTGTGCTCGCCCTGAGCGGCCGCTTGGATGCGGCGTCCCTGGCGGGAATCTGGACGGAGGCGATTGCCGCGGCCGAGCGCGGTGCGACCGGCGGGCTCGAGGTGGATGCCGCCGGCGTGAGCTACTGCGACGGCGCAGGTGCGGCTCTGTTCGTCGCGCTGGAACGCCGCGTGCTGGCCGCCGGGGGTCGCTACCGCTTGGCCGGTTTGCGCGAGGAGTATCGACAGCTCGTCGACATGATCGCGCCGGCGACGGTGCCACCCCGGCCCAGCCGGAAGCCGCCGGTCATAGAGCGGCTCGGGCGTGCCACCGTCGAGTTCGGCACCACGCTGCGCGCGCTCGTCGTCTACGTCGGCCACGTCACCGTTGCGCTTGTCGGCGTGGTGCGCCGGCCTCGGACGCTGCGGCTCAAGGACGCCTTCGCCGTCGCCGAGGCCGCCGGCATCGGGGCCACTCCCATCATTGCCCTGGTGGGCCTGCTGCTCGGGCTGATCCTCGCTTTCCAGTCGGCCATTCCCATGCGTCAGTTCGGAGCGGAGGTGTTCGTCGCCGACCTGCTCGGCATCTCCACGATCCGTGAGCTGGGCGCGTTGATGGCGGCCATCCTGCTCGCGGCTCGCTCGGGCTCGGCGTTCGCCGCCGAGCTGGGAACCATGAAGGTCAACGAGGAGATCGACGCGCTGGCGACGATGGGGCTGGAGCCGGTCCGATTCCTGGTGGTCCCGCGCGTGGTCGCGGCGGTTGCCATGGTTCCCGTGCTCACGATGCTGATGTCGTTCTGGATCCTGGTCGGCGGCGCCCTGGTGATGGGGACCTTGGGGATTCCGCTGGTGACCTACGTCAACCGGATCGCCGCCATCGTGGACTTTGGGGACCTGGTCGGTGGGTTGTTCAAGGCGCTGTTCTTCGGGGTGGTGGTCGCCGCCGTGGGTTGTCTGCGGGGCCTGCAGACCGGCACCGGCGCGGGTGCGGTCGGGGCCTCGGCGACCAGCGCCGTGGTGAGCGGCATCGTCTTGATCGCGGTCGTCGACGGCGTGTTCGCCATTGTTTTCTACGTCTTGGGGATCTGAGCCGTGGTCGCACCGAGCGAGCAGAGCGAGCCGATCATCCGGGTGGAGAATCTGGTTGCGCGCTACGGCGAAAAGCTGGTCTTCGACCGAGTCTCCTTCGAGATTCGCCGGGGCGAGGTTTTCGTGATCCTGGGCGGGTCGGGCTGCGGGAAGACGACGATGCTCAAGTACATGATCGGTCTTTACCAGCCGGTGAGCGGCCGCATCTTCATCAAAGGGAACGACCTGACCGCGGCCGAGGGCGACGCCCGCAACCGGATCCTGCGCTCTCTCGGCGTCATGTACCAGAACGGCGCACTGTTCGGATCGATGACGTTGCTGCAGAACGTGCGGCTGCCGCTCGAGGAGTTCACCGACCTTCCCGACGATGCGATCGACGCGGTCGCCGCCTCCAAGCTCAAGCTCGTGAGCCTCGAGGGCTTCGAAGGGTATCTCCCGTCCCAGATCAGCGGCGGAATGAAGAAGCGCGCCGCGATCGCGCGGGCCATGGCGCTGGACCCCGATATCCTGTTTCTCGACGAGCCCTCCGCGGGGTTGGATCCGATCACGTCCTCGGAGCTGGACGATCTGATCCTCCAGCTCTCACGCACGCTCGGGGCGACGTTCGTGGTAGTCACCCACGAGCTGCCGAGCATCTTCAAGATCGCCGGCCGCGTGATCATGCTCGGCAAGATGCCCCAGGGAATCATCGCCACCGGCACGCCGGCCGATCTGCGCGAAACCAGCGATATTGAGTTTGTCCGCCAGTTTTTCCATCGCGGAAGCGCGGGGCCGGCCGCCCAGGTGCAAGCATCATGAGTCAGGAATCCAGCTACTATCGAGTCGGTCTGTTCGTCCTGGTCGGCCTCGGTTTGTTGGTCGGCGCAGTGCTAGTCATCGGCGGGACCGACCTGCTACGGCGGCCGATCATGGTGGAGACCTACTTCGACGAGTCGGTGCAGGGGCTCGAGGTCGGATCGCCGGTCAAGTATCGCGGCGTGCAGATCGGGAGCATTTCCTACATCGGGCTGGTCGATGACGTCTACGAGTTCGAGAGTCACGAAGACGGCATCACCTACGGGCAGATGGTGCTCGTGCGGATGAAGCTCACGCCCCAGGGAGACGATCCTGTCGACGATCCGGCCCAGGGCCGGGCTCGCACCGAGAATCTGCGCCGGATGATCGACCGCGGTCTGCGCGTGCGCCTGGCCCAGCAAGGCGTGACCGGCACCGCCTACATCGAGGCTGACTACGTGTCGCCTCAAGCGAATCCGCCCATGACCATCACCTGGCAGCCGCAGATCGACTACCTGCCCTCCGCGCCGAGCACCTTGAAGTCGATCTCGAACGCGGCCGAGCGCATCTTCACCCGCCTGGACGCGCTGCCGGTCGAGGACATCCTGGTCCACCTCGATCAGCTACTCGTCAGCATGCACGGAGTGGTGGATCGGGTGGACGTCGTGCAGTTGCAGGAGCAGGCGGCCCGCCTCCTGGAGGAACTGGAAGCGACGGCCGGATCGATGCGGGATCTGCTCGAGCATTCCGAAACCCGCCAGATTGCCACCGACGTACGCGGCACGTTGAAAGAGATGGAGGCAACCCTCGCATCCGTGCGCACGGCCGTCGACGACGGCGGCCCCGTGCTCGGCGAGTTGCTAAACAATCTGCGTGCCGCCTCGCGCGATCTGCGGGATGTCGCCGAGACCGCGCGCAGCTACCCCTCGGTGCTGCTGCTTGGCGAACCGCCGCCGCGCGTCAGCACGGAGGAAGCGAAATGAGGCAACCAGCCATCGCGGCGTCGACCGGCATGGTCGTGGCGTTGCTCGCCGTGACCGGCGCCGGATGCCTGGCGCGGCAGTTTCCCGACAAGTTGCGTTTCAACCTGGCGGTCGAGCGTCCGGGTCCGGCGCTCGATAGCACGGCGGAGACGGTGCGGTTGCGCCGGGTGCGCATCGCTCCGATGTTCGACAGTAAGAGCTTCGTGTATCGGATGACCGACAACCGCTACGTCGAGGATTTCTACAACGAGTTCTTCGTCACGCCCGACGAGGTCGTCGAAAGAGCCAGCTACGCCTGGCTCGCGGCCTCGGGACTGTTCACCGCGGTGCTGGCTCCCAACGATCCGGGCGCCCCACGCTGGGTTCTCGACACGGACGTGAGCGAGCTGTACGGCGACCTCCGCGACTCGGTGCAACCCCGCGCCGTGCTCGCGGTGTCATTCACGCTCCTGGAAGAAACCGGGGCGCGCGGGCCGGTGCAGTTTCGCAAGACGTATACGGCCAGCGAGCCCATCGCGGCGCTGAGCCCCGAGGCCCTGGTCTCCGGCTGGGACGCTGCGATCTCCCGTGTCCTGGTCGAGCTCGAGAGCGATCTGCGGGTCGCACTGTCCACCGCGGGGCGGGGCGGCTGAAATCAGTTCGCCGGCTCCCCCGTGACACGCAGGCGCTCGCCGCGCTCGCCGGCGGCGCGTAGCGCGGCGATCACGGGATGGCGCCAGTCCAGGCCGGTGTACTCGGGATTCGGGTCGTACTCGCGAAAGCGGTACCCGTCGCCACCCCAGTACATGAAGTCGTTGACGACCACGCGCACGCGATCGTCGTCGCGGATCGGTGTTCCGTCCGACCGTTCCACACTGAGCACTAGGCGGCCCTGTGGGCTGTCGTCGTAGTCGTAACGCACGCCGGCTGCGATCGAGCCCGGGTTGGCTAGCGCCTGCTTGAGCTCCCGTCCGGAGATGTCGCACACCAGCAGTTGGTTCTTGAACGGCAGGACGCTGATCACGTCGCGCACGCGCACCGGCCCGGCCTCCAAGTCTTGGCGGATGCCGCCGGCGTTGGTGATCGCGACCTCGGCCTGCGGAATGCGCTCGAGCCAGGCCGCCGTGACCAGCCGGGCCAAGGTCCCGTCGGCGCGGGGGATGGTTTCGGCGGCCTCCACCAGCACGTCGTCGGCCAGCTCGACGGCGGTCTGTTCCTTGGCATCGGCGACGATCGCCAAAAGCCCGGGGTCCAGGTCGTCCACCGGCAGCGATTCGGGACGTGCAACCTCGACGACGTCGGCGTGGTGGCCCACTAGCCTGCCGTCGATCAAGACCAGATCGATCCGGCAATAGGTGCGCAGGTAGGGCCCGCCGTTGCAGACGACCACGTCGTCGTCCGAGCCGACATAGGCGCCGTCGTGAAGCTCCAGGCCCGGCAGATGGACGTGGCCGGCGGCTACGACGTGGACGCGCAGCCTACGCAGCAGCGGCAGCAGCTCGCGAGCCGCAGGCAGGTCGTCGTGCAACAGGACGACCACCTCGTCGGCGCCGCCTCGGCGCAGCCGCGGCACCTCGCGCTCGAGCGTCGTACGGTAGTCGAGAAAGCGCAGGCGCTCGACGTTGCGCGGGTGAGTCGCGTGCGGAGTGTCGTGGAAGGCCAGGCCCACCACGCCGAGGCGCAGCGCACCCACGTGGACGATCGTGGAGGGGGTGGCCCAAGTCGGACGCGAGCCGTTGCGCCAGCGCACGTTGGCGGCGAGAAACGGGAAGCTCGCCGCTCGGGCGCGCTCGGCCAGCACGTCGACGCCGAAGTCGAAGTTGTGGTTGCCGATGGCCGCAGCCGCGTACCCCATGCGATTGAAGGCCCGCAGCATCGGCTCTCCCTTGAGAATGGTCGATTCGTAGGGGCCGGTCCACGGGTCTCCCGCGCTCAGCAGGACGACGCCTTCGTCGCCGAGTCCTTCGACCTCTCGCCACTGGGCGTATGCCTGGGCGACGCCGCCGCGCAGGATGCCGTCGGCGTCGCGATGCGGCTCGAGCCAGTCGTGCTCGTCGGTGGTGATGATCAGACGGACCTGTCCGCTCGCGCCGATGCGTGGGCGCGAGGTGCCCAGTCCGGCCGCGCAGCCGACGCCCGCCAGCGCTAGGGCCGTGCAGGCAGCCCAGCACTGCGCCCGAGCGAGCGCGCCGCGACCGCGGACTCTGGGCGCTGCGGTGCTCACGGCGGGGAAGCGGATGCACCGCGCACCAGGCCGCGGTGCTGGCGCACGACGACCAGTGCGATGGCCAACCACAGCAACACCAGCACGACGGTGAACCCGAAAAACTCCGACGTGCTCAGCGCCAGGAGCTGAATGCCCACCAGTACGGTCAGCGCTGCCAGACCATCGCCCATCCGAGCGAACAGGGAGTCGATGGTGGGCTTGCCCTTGTACTTGTCCTCGGCCGGCACCGGCAGCCAGAGAACGTGCCGGGCGGTGTTGTTGATGGAGTAGTCGGTCGAGTTCTCGGCGATCTTCATGGCCTTGACGATCGCGAGCACCGGCAGCCACGCCATGACCGAGTACGACATCAAGGCGACGACCGGCAGCATCAGCAGCAGCGGAGCGAACCCTCCGTAGCGCAGCAGTCGCGAGGCCACGAAGGCCTGCAGTAGCAATGCGCTCACGTTCACCCAGAAGAAGAAGTTTCCGTAGAAGGTCGTGGTGCCCTCCCGTGTGAACTGGAGCACCGAGGCGGCGTCGGTGATGCCATGGTCGGCGGCGCGTGCACCGAGCGTTTCCTGGACGACTCCGAAAAGCAGATTTTCACCGTTGGTGTTGACCCAGTTGAGCAGCAGCGTCATCCCGGCAACGGCCAGCAGGTAACGGCTGTCGACGACGACTCCGAGCGCGCTGCGCTCGGACGCGTTGGCGACGGGTGTCGCGGCCGAGCGCGCGCCCTTCGTTGAGAGCGCCGTGGCGCCGCGGCGATCCGCGATGCGTGTCAGGAGAATCGAAAGGGAGAGCGGCGCCAGCGCGGCGAGCAGGAGAAACTCGGAGCGCACCAGTCCCGAGCCCACCATGCGCTCGGTTAGCCAGGCGCCGCATGCGGCACCTGAGGTCGCGCCGATCGCGATCAGCGGGATGAGACGCTCGCCGGATTCTGTCTCATAAAGGTCGGCCGCGAACGCCCAGAACTGCGCGACGATGAACACGCCGAACATGCCCACCCAGAGGTAGAAGAGGATGCCCGTTGCCGGTAGATGCTCGACGAAGAATCCGGGCTGCAGCAGCCAGAACACGACCAGGTTCGACATGGCGAACAACGTCGCGCCAGCGACCAGATCCGCGCGCGGAAGCCGCTCGGACAAGCGTCCGTAGCCCGAGACTATGGCCAGCAAGAGCAGGCTCTGGCAGAACGAGGAGTAAGCCTTCACCTCCATCGCCGACAAGTCGGAGATCGCGGAGACGGCGATCCAGCCCTCGCGCAGCGGCTTGACGAAGTAGTAGGCGCAGAGGATCAGGAAAACGTTGGCGAACATGACCAAGGCGGTGGAACCCTCGCCCGGCCTGATGTCGGTGAATAAGCGCAGGACGCGCTCGGTGCGGGTCAGTCTCACAAAAACAAAAGCGGGGAGGCGTTTGTCACGCTCTCCCCGCCCTCGAAGCCTCCGGCGCCTCGGCGCCGCACGCGTTTTGGGAACGAGCTACTCGAGGCTGAGCCAGATCGGGCCCGGGCCTATGCCGATGCGAAGGCCCAGCTCGGCGTTCCAGTTGCCGATCTCGACTCCGTTGTCGTTGAGCAGCTTGGAGCCGCCCGCGCCGCCGATCACGGTCAGGCCGGGATCCACGGAGCTATAGCGACCCTCGATGTCGCGAATGTCGTGGATGTTCGTGATCTCTCCCTCATCGAGGATTCGCGCGACACCCGCGTCAATGAAACTCAGGCCGCTCATGCGCACCCGGTAGCTCTTGCCGTCATAGTTGACGGTGCCGCTTCCCCAAGACGCCCCGATACCGGCCGCGACGACCCAGCGCTCCATGGTGATCGTGCCCGTGGTGGGTTTCGCCATCGGCGCCGGCGGCGGCGGTGCCGTCTTCGGCTCCACCAGAACTTCGATTTCTCGAGTCACCCCCGGGCGGTCCGCCTGCGCCAATCCCGCAATGACAAGTGTCAAGGCGACTGCCAGCGTAAACGTCATCGTCCTCATTCGTTGCTTATTCCTCCTTTAGAAAAGGTTGAGCTCGCATCCCGCCAGTGAAGCCGCCCGCGGCTTGGGCTATGAGCGTGACAACCGCCCAACAGGGTATACGACAGCGGTCTGCAAGCAAAGCGCAAGGACGTCTTCATGCGCTCGCGAAATCTTGGTTGCGTAGATGCCGACCTCCGTGCATCGGCATGGTATAGTTGCTCTTACCCATGAGGCAGTCGCTGCAAGTAGGGGTGTTGGCAGGGATGCTGGCGGTGGTTCCGGCTGCCCTTGCGGACTTCGTGATCGAGGCCGACGGACCGGCGTATTCGGCCCATGCCGACCCGGTTTCTGCGAGCCTGGGTCAGCTCGAGACGCTCGGAGAGAACGCCTTTCCCGCCCCCCTTTGGGAGTTCGGAGATCCGGTGCTCCAGGCGGCCGTCGACGGTTCGATCGACCGTCTCGGACTGCGATCGGCGGTCCGCCACCAGCGGCTTGCGGCCGCGCTGGTCGATATCACCAACCCCTATCTGCCGCGCGTCGCGCAGGTGAACGGCGACACGATGATGTATGCGGCGAGCCTCCCGAAGATCGCGGTCTTGCTCGCGGCCTTCGAAAAGGAGCACGCCGGTCGGCTTCGCATCGACGAGAGCTTCCAGGCGCAGCTCGAGGCGATGATCCAGTACTCCTCGAACACGGCGGCCACGGCCACGATGCGCGCGGTCGGCAAGGAATACATCGCCGAGGTTCTGATGTCGCCGCGCTACCGGCTGTACGACCCCACCCGCAACGGCGGGTTGTGGTGCGGCAAGGATTACGCGAGCTCGGGCGTGTGGCGGCGCGACCCGCTCCACAATCTTTCCCATGGCGCCACCGCGATGCAGGTGGCGAGATTCTACTACCTGCTCGAGACCGGTCAGCTCGTCTCTCCCGATTCCAGCCGCCGCATGAAAGAGATCCTCGCGCGGAGCGAGATCCCCAACAAGTTCGCCCACGGTTTGCGCCAGGCCTGCCCGGGAGCGCGCATGTACCGCAAGTCGGGAACCTGGGGCGCGTTCAACGCCGATAGCGCCATCGTCGAGCACGACGGTCGCCGCTACGTCGCCGTCGCGCTGAGCGAGGACCCGGCAGGCGCCGAGTGGCTGAGCCGGCTCATCGTCGCGTTCGACCGGTCGATCTTCGAGACCGCGGGCTCGCGCCACGCGCGGGCGATTCGCTAGGCTTCTCCTCGGCATCCTCTACATCGAGCTGAGCCGGTTGCGGCGCAGGCGACGGCGCGATCTGCGCCGGATGACGGGCTTCGATCAAACGGTGGATCCGAGTGGCGAGCGTCTGATGCTCGGCGGCCGCGTTGCGCCGCAGGATGTTCGAGAGCACGACGACGATGTAGCGAAGCTCGGGCTTGCGATCGAACGTTTCGACGATCGCCAGCGAGTTCATGAAGTTCTTGACGTTTCCCTGGTACTCGCCGCAGACGAAGCCCGCCTCTGGCTGGCAGGCGTAGAGCGAGCCCGACTTGTAGTAGACCGCCGAGGTTTCCAGCGCCGGCGATGAAGCGTAGCGGATGCGCTCGTCGGTCATGTAGAGCAGCCGCTTCAGCTCGAGGCTCGAGAACGGATCGACCAGTTTTCCCTGCTCCATGCGGACCGCGAACTCGAGGAACCCGCGTGCGGTGGCGTGGCTGCCGGAGCCCGGGATCCGCTCCTTGCCCCTGCGCGTGAACAGGCTTCCTTGGCTCAGTTTGGCCGGGTCGAGCCCGTTGCGTCGAACGGGCGTTTGCAGCGCCTTGGCGAGCAAGCGCTGCAACTCGGCCTTGGGCGTCGAGCGCAGGAACGGCTCCAGGGTATCGGCGACGGCGGCGTAGTCCGTGCCCGCATGGCGCAGCAACACGAGGTGCGCCATGACCATGCTGGCTGCCGCGTTGGAACTGGCCGAGCACATCCAATCGAGGTAGCTCCAGACGTTGGCGCTGTCGCCCTGGATGAGCGGCCGCACCGTCACCTTCCGGTCCCCCTCGCGCCACAGGGGAACCTCGTGGTCGTCCGCCACGATGAGGTCGTTCGCCGTGATGATCGCTTCTCTGAGTACACGCTGGCGCGCCGCTGTGTCGGCAGGGTACAGGTCGGCCAGAGCCTGGAACCAACCCAAAGCCACCAGCACCTTGCCGACGCTGCCCGGGCTCAACACCCGGTCCGGGTTATGCACGGCCAAGGCCGGCCGGTCGGGATCGCTCAGGTCGAGCACCGCCAGCGCGTAGTGAGGCGCGTCGGCGCCGAGCAAGGCGACCACGCTCGCGCTGAACTCTCGATCGGCTGCCGGAATGACGAAGCCGGGACGATCGACCAGGCTCAGTCGGACGGCGGCTCCGGGTAGGAGCGCACCCGGATACAGAAAGCGGCCCTTCATGGGCCCCTGACTGGCCAGGTAGTATGCCTTCAACCGCGACACACCGGTCTGTTCGTAGAGATCGAGCGGATAGGCTCGCGCATCCGGCGCGGTGAGCGCGCCACTCGCACCCGCGATCGTCAACAGGACAGCAATCGTCCGCCGAATGGATGTCATCGGTCCTTCCATGAGCCGCCGGGCACGGCGTCGAGCTTGATCCGTCGCTCGCCGAGGCGCTCGAAGCCCGCGTCCAGGCCCAGCAAATACTCGTTGCGAAGCGCGCGCTTACTCTGGACGAACGGCCGTAACTGCAATATCGCGAGGTGTCCATCGGCGAAGGCGAACTCGATGTCGGCGGGCAACGCGCCGCCCTTGGGTGTGCGCAGGGTCTGAAACTTCGCCGGCGCCGCCCGCGCCAGGCCGACGAGCTGGGCGATCTCCGCATCCGAGAGCAACTGTTCGGCACCGCTGGCCGGCACTGTCTCCAGCCCGCCGCCGGCGGCAAGCACGCGCTTGGACGGAGTCGAAGCCTGCGCGAGCAGCCGGACCTCGGTGCCCCCGGCGCGCACGCGGAGCGATTCGGCAGCCTGACCGTCCACCGCTCCGCCGACACCTTCGTTCGCCGCGATCCAGAGCCAGTCGCCTCGGCCGGTCTCCAGGTCGGTCGTCACCAGCACACCGGACTTTTCCGAGGGGAAGCTGCACTGGACAACCACCGCTGGGAATACGTACTCGGGTTGCTCCATGTGGGCTTGACGCCAGCCGTAAGCGCGCTCGGTAAAGGGCGATGCCCATACCTCTCGGATCGCGCGCAGGATGGCGTCGAAGCCGACCACGTTGGGGATGGTCAGGTTCAGACCGGCGCCCGTGAAGCCTGGCAGATCCTCGACGTTGGTATCGCTGCGGACGAACGCGCCGTAGGATCCGTCGGCGCCGAACTCGGAGGCGAGCGCCGCGCGTAGCCGGGCGCGAAACTCGGGGCCGGGATCGTGCGTTTGAATCCACTGGCGAAGGCGCGCCAAGAACTCGCTGACCGTCCGCTGCTGCAGCGCAGGGTCCGCCCGCAACTCGGCGATCCGCGCATACTGCCGTTTCATCCACGCATAAACCGGCGGACCCCCGGGCTGCAGGGGTTGTTCGAGATAACTGCGAAATGCGCCGAACGGGATGACAAAGCCTCCCGGCACCGCTTCGCCGAAGTGGTGTCTCAGCTCACCCAGGTTGGCGCCCTTGGGGCCCGAGATCCGGCCCGAGTCCTCGGCGCGGAGCCGGCTGAGTGAGACGAACTCGACGGTCTCCAGATCGAGCTTCTCGAGGTCGGGCTGGATGACGACGTCGGCCCCCAACGCTTTCTGTGCGCCGAAGACCGGATCCCAACTCGGGCCGTCCTCTGCGAGTTGCACGACGCCGCCGGAGCTCACCGCGAGCACGATCCTCTTGCCGAGCCGCTCGCGGACCACCGGCAGCAGGGTATCGCCGACGACTACGTTGGGAATGCCCAGATTGCGCGCCAGGAGCTGGACGTGAGAGAGGGAGCTGCCTTCTCCCTGAGTGAGAATGCCGGCCACCGGTGGCAGGTCCGAGACCGTTTCCGGCAAAAGGAAGATCCCTTCGGGATCGGTGCTGACTCCCGCGATCGCGCCGGCGCCATGCAAGCGGCCGCGGGCGAGGCCGGGATTGAGCGCGCGCAGCCCAGCGCCGGCGCGCTGGCCGAACAGGCTGTGTTCGATGCCGGCCAGCTCGTTGGCGTCGCGCACGAGCCGATCGAGCACTGCCCCGCAGACCAACAGCGGGCTGCCGCGCACCCGATCCTGAATATAAAGGTGGGTCAGTGGCTCGATGGCGTTGAATCGGGCCATCGCGTCGCCGAAGTGGAAGCCGAGCGTGGCCGAGGCCCACTCGGGAATGCGCCCGAGATAGCGTAGCTCCGAGCGGTAATCGGCCAGGCTGGGCTCCCTGGCATCGTGCAGACGCTTGACGGCGGTGGCCGCCGCTAGCAGCTCGCGACGGCTCAAGAATCCTGCGCCGTAGGCAGCCGCCGCGCTGCGGCCCAGCCACGTGAGCTGCTGGCGGCGCGTAGCCGAGCCCTGAGTGGTGAGCAGATCGTTGCCGGCCGCGTAGGCCACTCGCTCCAGGGCGAGGCTCGCGAGCAGCAGCGCCAGTCCGTCAGGGACCGAGTCACCGGCCTGGATCTGGTCGCGGATGCCCATCATGCCGTAGCTTGCCAAGCGGAATCGATCTTCATCGCTGGTGGTGGCGCCGAGCTGAGCGGAGCGCTCGCGCAGGTGCTGCTCGACCTCGGGATCGCCGGCGCGTGCCGCCGCTTCGGCAAGCGCCTGCACGCCGGTTCGTGGAGCGTAGAGACGGTTGATCAGCTTGGCCAACCGTTCGTAGTGGGCTGTCAGGCCGGGCCGGCCCCGCACGGCGTAGTGCCTGACGCTGGCCGCGTCACCGGCGTCGGGTGCACCGTGAATCTTCATGCGCAGTTCGTTGAAGCCCTTGTCTTGACCCGCGATGTCGAGGGTCAGCGCTCGGACCTCGGCGGCGGTGGCCTCGTCGGTCTGGATAGGCAGCAGGCGCACCGTTTCACGCAGCAGCGCGAAACGCTCGGGTCGTCGCCATGCCGGGTCCGCGAGCATCTCGCGCACGATCCCCAGCGCTCCGGCTTCCTCGTCTTCGGCCTGAAGCGCGCCGCGGTAGGTGTAGGCGGCTCGGAAGATCCAGCCGTAATCGACGTCCATGAGGAAGCGCTCGAGAACGATCTGGCTGAGCAATTCGCGGTCGGGCTGGGGGCCCGTGAATACCTGGGGATCGAAGCCGGCCAGGACATTGGCGACGTGGTACCCGTGCTCGCGCAGCGTCTTAACCCGGTCGTTCACCTCGCCGTGCTGATAGCCCCCCCCGCCGTGCCCGCTGCAGCCGAATGCTTGAGGCGGCTGGATCGTTCCGTCCCTGCAGAACCAGCGCAGTCGCGAGAAGGGTCCACGTTCGGCGTCTTTCATCTCGCCGACCCACGCGCGATACCGGCTCGCGTGCGGATCCGCGGCCACGCCGCTTGCCGCGCCAGCGATGCCGGTCGCGGCCATGGCCAGCGCGGTCGCTAGCACGACGACGGCGTGACGAACCCGGTGCGGCATGCGGCTCGTTTACCTCGGACGAGCGTGTTAGCAAGCCGTTTTGGCCGAGGCAGTGTGCTGCGAACCGCCCCGCTGAGAACCCGCGCCGAGCGACCGGTGCTGCTGGTGCTCACGTTGATCGCATTGACCGTCTCGGGCTGGCAGCCCTACGACCGGGCGACCTGGCTGATGGAGGTCTTTCCCGTTCTCCTCGGGTTGCCGGTCCTGCTCGCGACGCACCGCTCGTTCCCACTGACGCCGCTGCTCTATCGGCTTCTGTTCGTTCACGGGTTGATCCTGGTGCTCGGCGGGCACTACAGCTACGCGCGAGTGCCCCTCGGGTTTTGGATGCAGGACGTCTTCGGGTTCGCTCGAAACCACTACGACCGGCTCGGCCACCTGGCTCAGGGTTGGATTCCGGCGATCCTGGTTCGCGAGGTCTTGATTCGGACATCGCCGCTGCGGCGCGGCGCCTGGCTCGGCTTCGTGGTGATCTGCGTATGTGTCTCGATCAGCGCGCTCTACGAGATGATCGAGTGGTGGGCGGCGCTGCTGGGCGAAGAGGCGGCGGATGCTTTCCTCGGGACCCAGGGCGATCCCTGGGACACGCAGTGGGACATGTTCCTGGCCCTGGTCGGCGCGATCCTATCCCTGGCGGTCCTCCGACGCGCGCACGATCGACAGCTCGCTCGCCTGCTCCCGCAGCAGCGGCAAGCGTGAGTCGCGAGCGCGAGCCCCGAGCCTACTTGATCGCCTGCGGGTTGATAGGCGAGCCGACCGCGCCGGTGATCGGCAGCGGCGGCGCGACGAAGAAGAACTCGTAGACCCCGTCGGCCGCGCAGTCGGTTGCCAGCGCCTCCAGGTCGAAAATCTCACCGACCAGCATCCCCATGTTGACGATCGCGATGCAGTGGAGAGGCTGGAACACATCCGCCGTTTCGTTGGGGATGACCTCCGTGCCCCAGGTGTCGGTCGCGTAGCCAGCGATCTCGTGCTCGGCCAGCCAGCCAGACACCGTCAGGCTGAGTCCGGGCGCCGGCCCTCCCGCGTACTGGCCCCACGAACCGCTGGCGCGCACCTGGGCGATCTGTCCGGTCCGGATGAGCACGATGTCGCCGCGCCCCGTGGCGACCTTTGCTTTGGCCGCTGCGCCGTCGAGGTCGGCCGGGTAGATCGCCTCGCCCGGCTCGAGCCAGGGCTTGTCGCGAAAACGGGGGATGTCCAGGAGCACGCCGCGCGAGACGATCCTGTCCTTGAACCGGTCGATCGAGTTGGCTTGGGCGCCCGAGCTGGTCACGAGCTCGGGGCCGCGATCGTTGTACATCTTGCCGTCGAAATAGATGTGGGCGAGGGCGTCCCACTGGGTGGCGCACTGCAACAGCATCGTTACCGCATCGTCGCACCAACGCAGTCCCGGAACCCAGTCCTGCGCGCCCGCCGCTATGTCGCCGCCGTCCTGGATCATGTAGTGGATCGGGTTGTGCCTTCCTGCGAATCCGGTCTGCGGTCCGTTGCCATCGAAGGGGATGGCCAGCGAAAAGACTTTTCCCTGACGGACCAATCGGGCCGCCTCGACGATCTTCTGCGGCGTGATGTAGTTGAGGGTTCCCAGTTGATCGTCGGCGCCCCAACGGCCCCAGTTGCGATACTTGCGCGCCAGGGTCCGAACGGTCTCGATGGTCGGTTTCTCGGTCATGATCGATCTCCACGAAGGACTTTTGCCGCGGACGGCAAGGTGCTGGCGGCGACAGCATGATGCTTGACCGTGGTTCCGTCCAGGGCCGAGCAGCATGGAGTGCGACATGGCAGACCGTAGGTGGACTCCCGAAACCCTCGTGCCGGCTGAGGGTAGGGACTCCCTGTCCAAGCGTGGTCCCGGCTACACTGAAACTCCCGGCTTGACGCGACCCATCATGCCGCTACGACGCTCCACGATGAGGATGGTCACGCTTGCCGCGCTCCTGGGCGGTTGCGCCCTCCAGGGAAGGCAGCAGACCGCTTACGTGAGCTCGCAGATCGCGGAACGCACGGATCAAGCGTTGCCCGGTGCGCGTGAGTCTTCGGAGCCGTTGATTCCCGATGGGGTGGATGTGGAAGACGGCTTGTCCGAACGAGAAGCCGTAGCCATCGCTCTGTGGAACAACGCGCGATTTCAAGCCGCATTGACCGAGCTCGGCTTCGCCCGTGCCGACGTCGTGCAGGCGGGCTTGCTCGCCAACCCGACCTTCTCGGTCCTGTTCCCTCTCGGGCCGAAACAGCTCGAATTCGCTGCGACGTTTCCGTTGGACGCGCTCTGGCTGCGCCCGCGGCGAGTGGCGTGGGCCAGGGTCAACGAGCAGCGCGTTGCGGAGAGTCTCGTGCAGAGCGGACTCGACCTGGTCCGTGACGTCGAGGTGGTCTACTCCGAGGCGATTCTGGCAGGGGATCGTGACCGCCTGACGCGGCAAGCGGCCGAGGTTCGAGCCGATCTGGCAACGCTGGCCGAGACTCGCCTGCGCGCCGGCGATGCTAGCGAGATGGAGACCGCCGCCGCCCGCGTGGAGTCCCTTCGAGCACGCGCGGAGGCCACGCGGACGGCCCAAGCGGTGACCGTCACCCATGAGCGACTCCGCGCCTTGCTTGGTCTCCCAGATTTGAAAATCGGCTCCGAGCTGAATGCCAGTGAGTACGTTGTCCCCGATCGAGATCCCGAAGAGCTCTTGCGCGAAGCACTGGCAGCGCGACCGGACCTGCGCGCCGCCGAGCTCGGCATCGAGACGGCGGGTAAGCGTGCCGGGTTGGCTCGCGCCGAGGTCATCGCGCTTTCCGGGATTCTGGATGCCAACGGCTCCGGCGACGAAGGCTTCGAGAGTGGCCCGGGCCTTCAGTTGCCGCTTCCGGTTTTCAATCGCGGTCAGGGCACGATCGTGCGGGCCGAGGCCGAGCTGGAGCGCGCGGTTTGGAACTACGCGGCGCTCCGGAACCAGATCGCGCTGGAAGTGCGCGAGTCGCACGCGATGCTCCGGCGTACGCACGAGGATCTGGTGCGGTGGCGTACGGCGATCCTCCCGGCTCTGGAGCAGTCCGTGGCGCAGGCTCAGAAATCCTACGAGGTGGGCGAGGAGTCTCCGCTGCTCGTCCTGGAGAGTACCGGTCAGCTTCTCGGCGCGCGTGTGCGCGAAGCCGAGGTCGCCGCCGACTATCGCCGTGCGCGGGCAGAGTTGGAACGCAACGTCGGGCACCGCTTGGACGTCAGGGGTGAACGAGGGCAATGAGGTTCGGCGGTTTCATGAGGTTCGCTTGTTTCGTGATGCTCACGGGCCTGGTTGCCTGCGATGCGCAACACACCGATGGCGGCACCAAGAGCCAGTCTCCGGCGACGGTGGCCAAACCGGTCAAAG
Source organism: uncultured Myxococcales bacterium (assembly GCA_964555245.1). GTDB lineage: Bacteria > Desulfobacterota > Binatia > UBA1149 > SPBQ01 > CAZKRI01. The sequence continues at coordinate 54,236 of CAZKRI010000096.1, read as the reverse complement.
AAGAGGAGCTCGCGACCGTCACGCTGACCGCCGAAGCAGAGAAACGCCTGGGGATCACGACAACTCCCATAGAGCTCGAGACCGTGGAGCCGACCCGTACCTTCGGTGGCGAGCTGATGGTCGCGCTCGGCCGTTCGAGCGACTCCGGCGCCGATGCGCCTGCCTCCGGCGCGCCGGCTCACGGCGAGTCGATCTATTCCCTGCTGCCCGCGTTGACGCCCGCCGAGTTGACTCGTCTGGCCGAGCAGCAACTCGCGGCTGATGCCGAGGTCCGCGCGGCCAAGGTCCATGCAGAGACCGCGAGGCTCGAGGCGGCACGCGCGGAAGCCCTGCTCGCGGGCAAAGCCGGGAGCCTGCGTCGTGTCGAGGAGGCCAGGGCCCAGGCCAGGTTGGCGCGGATTGCACTGGAGACCGCGCAAGACAGGCGAGCACTGCTCGGGGTGCCTCTGTTCGATGCCGTCAAGCGCGACGTTCTCTGGTTGCGGGTTCCCGTCTACGTCGGGGCTTTGCAGGATCTGAACACCGAGGTGGAAGCGCAGGTGGGACGGCTCGGGGATCCGCCCGGCGCGCCGACCCGCGCCGCCAAGCCGATCGATGCTCCGATTTCCGGTGCGGCCGGGTCTGCCAGCGTGGATCTGCTCTACGAAGTCGGCAACCAGGACGGCGTCCTGCGCGCGGGAGAGAGGGTCAGCGTGAACGTTCCCATGAAAGGTGGGCGGCAATCCCTCGTCGCGCCCTGGGCGGCGGTGCTCCACGACGCCTACGGAGGCGCGTGGGTGTACGAGAGAACCGGGCCACTGACCTACGCTCGGCGGCGCGTTCAAGTCCACCGAGTGCTCGAGGGCGTGGCGATTCTGGCGAGCGGACCCAAAGCCGGGACCGAGATCGTGACCGACGGAGCCGTCGAGCTCTTCGGCACCGAGCTGGGGTTTGGCAAGTAGGCAGCAAACCGGACGTTGACGATGGGCTGGCTCGTCTCGACGTCCCTTCGCCTGCGGGTGCTGGTCGTAGCCGCCGCGGCGCTTCTGATCGTCCTCGGAGTCCGAGCGGTTCGGACCGCACCGTTCGACGTGTTTCCGGAGTTCGCGCCGCCCCTGGTCGAAATCCAGACCGAGGCGCCCGGTCTTTCGACGGAAGAGGTCGAGAGCCTGGTCACGGTGCCGTTGGAAAGCGCTCTCAACGGAACCTCGTGGCTACAGGCCATCCGCTCGAAGTCCGTTCTGGGTCTCTCTTCGGTCGTTCTGATCTTCCAGGAAGGAACCGATCTGATGCGCGCACGACAGCTCGTGCAGGAACGCCTCTCGGTCGAAGCCGCTCGGCTTCCCACCGTCGCCCGGCCGCCGGTGATCCTGCCGCCGCTATCGTCGACGAGCCGCGCGATGAAGATCGGCATCACGTCCACCCATCTCTCGCAGGTAGAGCTGACGACCTTGGCCAAGTGGACGATTCGTCCCCGCTTGATGGCCGTCCCCGGCGTCGCCAACGTTGCGATTTGGGGCCAACGCGACCGGCAATTCCAGGTGCTCCTGGATCCGGATCGTTTGCGAACGCACGGGGTAACGCTCGATGCGGTCATTCGGGCGACCGCGGATGCCACCTTGCCCGGCGCCGGTGGCTTCGTGGACACGCCGAACCAGCGTCTGGCGGTCCGCCACGTCTCGGCGATCGACACGAGCGCGGATTTGGCACGAGCGGTCCTGGATGTCCGCGGCGGCGCCGCCCTGCGCCTCGGTGACGTCGCGGACGTCGTCGAGAGTTTTCCCGCTCCCATCGGCGACGCCGTCATCAACGACGGTGCAGGCCTCTTGCTCATCGTGGAGAAGCAACCGTGGGGCAACACCTTGGAGGTGACCCGCAAGGTGGAGGCGGCGTTGGAGGCGCTTCGGCCTGGCCTGAGCGGGGTCGTGATCGACTCTACGATCTTCCGGCCAGCAACCTTCATCGAACGCTCGATGGACAATCTCGGCGACGCGCTGCTGCTGGGCTGCGCGCTCGTGGTGGTCGTTCTGGTGGCCTTCTTCTTCGAGTGGCGTGCCGCACTGATCAGTCTCGTGACGATTCCTCTCTCGCTGTTTGCAGCAGCGATCGTCCTGTCCGCCCGAGGCGGGACCATGAACACGATGGTGCTCGCTGGGCTGGTCATCGCGGTGGGGGTGGTGGTCGATGACGCCATCATCGACGTCGAGAACATCGTCCGGCGACTGCGGCTCAACCGAGAGGCCGGAAGCCCGCAATCGTCGTTCCAAGTAGTGCTGAACGCCTCGCTCGAAGTCCGCAGCGCGATCGTGATTGCCAGCTTGATCGTCGCCCTGGTGTTCGTCCCGGTGTTCTTTCTCGGCGGGTTGGCTGGCTCGTTCTTTCGCCCGCTGGCCTTGGCGTACGTGCTGGCCATCGTGGCCTCGATGCTGGTAGCGCTGACCGTCACGCCCGCGCTCGCGCTCATGCTTCTCCCGGGCGCCCCCGAACGTCGTCGCGAAGCTCCTCTGATCCGTGAGCTGAAGCGTCTCTATCGTTGCGCGCTGCCGTGGTTCGTCGCGCGGCCCGCGGCCTCGATCACCTTCGTATTGCTGGCCTTCGCGGCGACGGCACTCGCGGTGCCCCAGCTCGGCGAGGAGTTCATGCCGAACTTCCAGGAGACCGACTTTCTGATGCACTGGGTCGAGAAGCCGGGCACGTCGCTCGCCGCCATGCGCAGAATCACGATCCGTGTCAGCAAGGAGCTGCGATCCATTCCTGGCGTTCGTAATTTCGGTGCGCACATCGGCCGGGCAGAGGTTGCCGACGAGGTCGTGGGACCGAACTTCACGGAGCTGTGGATCAGTATCGAGCCCACGGCGGACTACTCGATCACGGTCGCGAAGATCAAGGAGGTCGTGGCCGGCTATCCAGGCCTCTACCGCGACGTGCTGACCTACTTGAAGGAGCGCGTGAAGGAAGTGCTCACGGGTGCGAGCGCCAGCATCGTCGTGCGCATCTACGGGCCCGACCTGGACGTGCTGCGTACCAAGGCGAAGGAAGTCGGCAGCGCGATCGAAGGCATCGAAGGAGTCCGGAACCTGAAGGTCGAGCCGCAGGTTCTGGTGCCTCAGATTGAGGTGCGATTCCGGCCCGAGGCCGCCGAGCAGTTCGGGCTTACATCGGGACAGGTTCGCCGAGCGGCGGCTACCTTTGTGAAGGGTACCAAGGTCGGCGAGGTGTACCGGGAACAGAAGGTCTTCGACGTGGTCGTGTGGGGGAACGAGTCCGTGCGTCGAGATCTGCAGGCGCTGCGCGAGCTTCCGGTCGATACCCCGGCCGGCGCTCAAGTGCCTCTCGGGCACGTAGCGGAGATCTCCATCGTCCCGGCGCCCAACGAGATCCGGCGCGAAGGCGCCTCGCGCCGCATCGACGTGACCTGCGATGTGGAAGGCCGTGACCTCGGCAGCGTGGCCCGCGAGATCGAGACGAGCGTCGGAGCGTTGCCCTTCGAACGCGAGTATCACCCTGAGTTTCTGGGTGAGTACGCCGCGCGCGAAGCATCTCAGAATCGTTTGTTCGTGCTTGCCGGATTCGCTTTGCTGGCCATCTTCCTGCTTCTGCATGCCGACTTCCGCTCGTTTCGACTGGCCGCCCTGGTGTTCTCGACGCTGCCGTTCGCGCTGATCGGTGGAGTCGTCGGCGCCTTCCTGAGCGGTGGGGTGCTCTCGCTCGGTTCGCTCGTCGGTTTCGTCACCGTGCTGGGGATCGCCGCGCGCAACGGCATCATGCTGATCAGTCACTATCGGCACCTGGAGGAGCAAGAAGGCGAGCCGTTCGGGCGGAATCTCCTGATCCGCGGCGCCGAAGAACGTCTGGCGCCCATCTTGATGACGGCTCTGTGTGCGGGTCTCGCGCTGGTACCGCTGGTCATCGGCGGCAACAAGCCCGGTCACGAGATCGAGTATCCGATGGCAGCGGTCATCTTGGGCGGGCTCTTGACCTCGACCGTTCTCAACCTGTTTCTCATGCCCGTGCTCTACGGCGTGTTCGGACAACAGAAGCGAGCAGCGTAGGGAAACCGCGGTGCGGGTGGACCTAGGTGTCCGGGTGGGCTAGGACCTTCGCCGCACGCAAGGAGATCAAGCCAACCGTGAAGAGAGCAATCTTTTTTTCGACGCTACTGGTGGCGGTGACCGCTCTACGAGCGCTGCCGGCATCTGCCCAGCAGTTCTACGTTTTCCCGAACAAGGGTCAGACTCCCGACCAGCAAGCGAAGGACCAGGGGGAATGCCAGAGCTGGGCCCAGCAACAGAGCGGGTACAATCCCATGGCTGCCAGTGCGCCGCCGCCATCCGAAGCCACGAGTGGCGGGGTGGTCCGGGGCGCTGCGCGCGGTGCAGCGATGGGAGCGGCGGTGGGCGCGATTGCGGGCGATGCCGGCAAGGGCGCGGCGATGGGCGCCGCCGGCGGCGGGCTGATGGGCGGCTTTCGCCGGTCCGACCAGCGGCGCGAACAGGAAGCTGCTGCCCAGAACACCCAAGCGCAGCAACAGCAAGCCAACGCCAACTACATGCGCGCCTTCAGCGCGTGCATGGAGGGCAAGGGTTACACGGTCAAGTAGAGACGAGACGAGGAGAGAACGTCGATGAAGGTGATGACTACTGCCGCTGCGACCTTGGTGCTCGTGGCCCATGCTTGGGCCAGTGACTTCGACGGTTCCAAAAGCCTGCTCTGCGCTCCGGCCGAGGCCTATCAGTGTGCTCCGGCTCTGGACTGTCAGCGGGTAACGCCGGAGGCGATCAGCGTTCCGCGCTTCGTCGGTGTCGACTTCAAGAAAAAGACGCTGTCCGGCACGAACCGCGAGGGCGAGGAGCGCTCGACCAAGCTGCAGAATCTCGAGAAGCGCGACGGGAAAACGATCCTGCAAGGCGCCGAGAACGGCCGTGGCTGGAGCATCGTGATCGATCAGCACACTGGTCTGATGTCCGCATCGGTCGCCGACAACGACGGCGGCTTCGTCCTGTTTGGCGCCTGCGCCGTTCGCTAGACCGCGTCGCGCGCGTCGCCGGGAGGATGCTCTCGATGAGCCGCCGCAACCGCTTTACCCTGGCTTGTCTGATCCTGCTGGGCGCGCCCTTCGCCCAGACCAGCGCCCACGCCTCCTTTCACTTCGCGCGCATCGATGAGTTCATGGTCAGCTACGGGGGCGACTCGAGCGTTCAGTTCGTCGAGATCCGTATGGAGACCGGCGGTCAGAACCTCGTAACCAGCAGCAGGCTCAACATCTTCGATGCGAACGGGAATTTCGTCTCCACGTTGCTCACCGTCCCGAGCAACGTCACCTCGGGGGCCCAGCGAGCCTGGCTCATGGGCACTCCCCAGTTCGAGACGGCTAGCGGCCTGCAGGCCGACTTCGAGTTCACGGCCGGCATTCCCACCGGAGGTGGCATGGTTTGCTGGGGCAAACCCGGTGCCAACCCAACACCCGTGAGCTGCCCTGCAACTGGAGTCCCCTACGTCGACTGCGTCGCTTACGGCACCTACAGCGGCCCGACCAACAACTGCATCGGAACCCCCACGCCGCTCACGGCCGAGGGTCACAGCCTGGAGCGCGGCACCGATACGCGCGACAACTTCTCGGATTTCAACTGCCGCGATTCGGCCGAGCCGGAGAACAACGCCGTCGCAACGGTCTCGATGCCGGCAACCACACCCTGTTCGATCGTGACCACGACATCCACGAGCACCACCACCGCGACATCTACGACCACCACCAGCACCACGACGACGACCTTGCCGCCGCTGCTCTGCGGCGACGCCACCGGCGACGGGTCGATCAATGCCACCGATGCGCTTTTTATCCTGCGTTCGGCGGTGGGTTTGTTGACCTGCAGCCTGGCCTGCAACGTCAACGGCGCCGGCGGCGTGACCGCAACCGATGCACTGCTCCTGTTGCGGTTCGTGACCGGCCAGCCGGTCGAGTTGAACTGCCCGAGCGCTTAGGCCACGGAAAACGCTTCGGCCGGTCGTGCGCAGCCCCCTGGCGCGGGTTGCCCGCTGTGGTTACATGGGCGCGCGTGTCCCGCCACCGGCTTGAGCTCGATCAAACCCTACTGCGCATGCTGCTCGAGAAGGAGCTTGCGGAGTTCCGAGCTGGCCTCGAGGCGGAAGATCCGGGACTGTCGCCGACCGAGATCGAACGTTACCTGCGCGCGGCGAGCAAGTTCGCGGCGCAACTGGTCGGTGACACGCCACGCACACGCGGTCGCAAGGCGCGCGTGGTCCGGCCGCGGTCTCGCTCAGGCATCGAAACCGTCGGCGGCGAAGATCCGGACGGGGGCAGCGATCCCGGGTAAGGCCGCCATCCCCAGATCGCGCAGCCGAAAGCGCGGATCGAGCTTGCGCGCCACCTCCTCGCTGAGCAGGATCTCGGCGCCGCAGACGCGGGTGTGACGCTCCAGGCGCGAGGCCAGGTTGACGTTGGCGCCGATCACCGTGAACTCGACCAATTCGTGGCTGCCGATCACTCCGGCGATCGCCGGGCCGTGGTGAATGCCGATGCCCAAGCGCAGCGGCTCGATGCCAGCGGCGGCGATTTCGGCGTTGTAGCGGCGCAGCCCCGCCTGCATCGCCAGCGCCGCGTGGACCGCGTCGTTGGCCTGCCAGGGGTTGGCGTCTAGCGCTCCGAACAGCACCATCATGCCGTCGCCGATGAACTTGGCGACGTGACCGCGACGCTCGGCGACGATCCCGCTCATTAAACGGAAATAGCCGTTGAGGACGCGCACCAGTTCGGTCGGATCGAGCCGTTCGCCGAGTCGCGTGAAGCCGACCAGGTCCGCGAACAGCACGGTCACCTCCCTCTGCTCGGCCGCCTCAGCCCGGCCGGCAATGACCCGCTCGACCACCTGGTGCGGCGCAAAGCGAGCGAACGCGGTCTGGAGTTGCTCGAGCTCGAGCGACGTCTTCTCCAGAGCCTCGTGCACGCGGGCGCGCTCACGTCTGGCCCGCACCAGCACCAGCGCAAGAAGGACGCAGCCGGCCAGCGCCCCGGCGGCAAGCCCGTGGACGAGGGTCACGCCGGGTCCAGCACGGTCGCCATGCGACAGACGCAGTTGGCAAGCGCGGTGATTCCCACCAGCTCGATGAACTGCGCCGGGCCGAGAATCGCTTGCACGGTGCGTGAGCGCCTTTGGATGGCGCTGGTCTCGTAGCGCACGGTGTCGCGAGCGAACGGCGCGATCACCGACTCTACGGCGTCGAGAGCGGGAGAGCCCAGATGGTCGAGCACTGTGTCGAGCTGCGCCGGCGACAGTCCGTTCTGTTGCAACAGGTTGCGCGCTTCGAGCTCGATCGCCGTCGAGCCCAGAGCGCGAGCGATCACCGCGAACGCCAGAGCCTTGGCGCGCGCGGGTAGCACCGGTGATTGCCAGGCTTCCTCCAGAATGGTTTTCAAGGCGCCGGCGACCGGAAGGCTCCCCAGTGCGATTACCGTGCGGGAAAAGGGCGCCGCGGATGCCCCCCGGGCTACGCTTGCCGCATCAAGACGCTTGGATCGTCGCGCCATCCGCCGGCGCAGCAGCGGGGCCAGCAATCGCAGCAGGCGGCTGCGCGCAAGACGCTCGATGCCGGCGGTGGGAATCGCGGGCAGGGTGGCGAAACGGTTGGCGAGGACGGCCAGTCCCGCGACGAAGACGATTTCGCCTGTCGCGGGGGCGCTCCAACCGGCGGCCCGCAGCGCATCCATCTCACGTGGCGCCGGAGGCGGGCTCATGCGTGAAAGCCGCCGTGCGAAGTCGAGGGCGAGCTGCTCGCGGCGATCGAGATGGGCAGTCAGAAGGTCTTGTTCGACCGCACGGATGCTTGCAGCCGGCAAGCCCAGGATGTGGAGGAACGCGCGGCCGGCGGCGAAGCAGTAGCGGCAGGAGTTATCCTGGCTCACTACCAGCGAGATCAACTCGCCCAGGCGCGCGTCGATGTGGACGAGCCCGAGGGAGGGGAGGTGGAAGTAGAGACACAGGCGCGCGACCCACGGCACGGGCGTGAAGTAGTCGAGATAGTCGGGAACCTGCCCGATGCGCCCGCGGATGTAGCGGGTCATCTCCGGGTCGGGATGGGGCTCGAGCAGACACTCTCCCCACTCGATCCGTTCCAGAAGGGACGGTGTGGTCATGAGCGAGTCCTCATATATGTCCGAGCTGTCGCAGACAACGAGGCTGGCGGCGTTGCAACACCGCACCGTGCGGGGCTAACTCGCGCACGAGCGGCGGGGTGCGTGTGAACGTGCTGTGCAGAGTCGCGCATAGGGAGAGTTTCTGGCTAGCAGCCGTGATCGCGCTCGGGCTGGCCGCGCGGCTGCTCGTATTCGCCGAGATCCGCGAGGGGCCGGCGCTGTGGCTTCATACGTGGAGCGAGAGCGACATGCACTTCTTCGACCGCTGGGCGCAGGCGGTTGCGGCCGGCGATCTGCTCACTCGGCAGGACATGCGCCCTTACCACAGTCGCCACCGCGCGCTCGCCTGCGCGAGCCTTGCGCAGGCGGGACGGGGGACCGTGGCCTGCGACGATGCGGCGGTCCGGAGCGTGTGGGACTCGTGGGTCGGTACGCAGACTTTCTGGCAGGATCCGCTCTATCCGTACGCGCTCGGATCGCTCTACCGGATCTTCGGCCGCAGCCCCTACGTCCGCTACGCCGCCAACGTCGTGCTCGGGCTGGCTTCGATCGCCATGATCTGGAGCATCGCCGGCGCGCTGGCCGGACCGATGGCGGCGAACCTGGCCGGCGGGGTCGCGGCGCTCTACGGGCCGCTGCTGTTCTTCGAGACCCTGCTGCTGCGCGAGACGATGATCGTGCTTGCGGCACTGACAACCGTGCGGCTGCTGATGGCCGTCGTCGAGAGGCCAGAACGGCGCTGGACAGCGTTCACGGCCGGGATCGCCGCTGGGGCAGCGGTGCTGCTCAAATCGAGCGCCGCGCTCTTCGTGCCAGCCGCCCTCGCCTTGATCGGGTTCGGCCGCAACCAACGCCGCTGGCGCATGCTCGCGCTGGTCTGTTTCGTGGCGGGATTCGGCATCGCGCTGCTGCCTTTGGTCGCCCGCAATCTGACACTCGGACTGCCGCCCTTCGCTCTGGCGGTGAGCGGTCCGCTCAACTTCCTCAATGGGAATGCCGCCGATCGCGTCGACGGCGCAGGTAGCAACGTGAGCGCGTACGCTGCGCCGATCCTGTCGCGGACCGGGGGAGACTCGCTCGCGGTGATCGTCGCGACGATCAGGACGCATCCTTCACCGTGGAGCTGGCTCCAACTGCTGTGGCGCAAGCTCATCGTGTTCTGGCGGTGCTATGAGATTCCCAACAACGCGAACTACGCGTATTTCAGGCTGCAAGCGCCGCTTGCCTCCAAGCTGCTGGTCACCTGGCCGTGGATCCTGCCGTTGGCCTTGCTCGGTGCGTTCCATGTTGCGACGCGGCCGGCTGGATGGGTGCTCTTGACGCACGTGGCGGTGGGGATCGTCACCTGTGTGATCTTCTACAATCTCTCACGCTTCCGCCTCCCGGTGGCTGCTTGTCTGCTCGCGCTCACCGGGCCCGGCGCCGCCGCCCTGGCCGGGCTCTGGCGCCAAGGTGCGGTGCGACGGTCGGCCGCAGCCGTCGCTCTCGCGGTGGCGCTAACGCTGATTGTCTCTCAGCCCTGGGTGAGGATGCAGCCTGAGATCCGACTGGCGGACTATGGCGTTGCCAACGAGATCTCGGAACATCTGATACGCATGCAGCTCACGGCAGGGAGGCTGTCCACCGCGACCAGGCTCGTCGAACGGCAGCTACGCACCGAACCTCGCGAACTGATGGCCCTGGAGCCTTCCGCCGAGCCGTCGGTCGTAACGGTGGAGCTGGCGGGGCTCGCTGGCACGTTCGTCGTGTTGCACGACATGGCCTCGGATCTGTACACGCGCACGCAGCGGCCCGATCAAGCGGCCTACCATGCGCGCCGCGCAGCCATCCTGCGTCGCATCCACGCACCGTATCTCTCGGCCGTTTCGCCGGAGTGAACCGTCGTGCTGGCTGAGAGCTCGATCGAAGCTTCTATCGCCCGCGCCCTCGCCGACGAACGGCGCCGCAACAGCGTTCAGAGCGCTCGACTGCGGCTATTCAGTGTGTCGATGTTTCTGGTCTTGCTGCTCGTGTTCCTGACGTTCGTTCCGGGCTGGATCGGGCCGCTGGAGGCGGTAGTGGCCTACTGGCTGGTGGCCGCAGTGATCTATTGGGGGGTGCGCCGCTCCGAGGCCGTCGTTGCGCTCAACCGGCTGTCCACGACGTTCGTCGACATGCCGATGGTTCTACTCTTGCTGCTCAACCTGACCAGCAAGCTGGAGGCGGCCGGATACCCCGGCGATGCCAACGCGGTGCGTATGGGCGGCGGGACGTTCTTCCTGCTGCTGGTGGGGATGACCTCGCTCTCCCTCGATGCACGCATCATCTATCTGTCCGGCATGGTCGCGGGTGTGAGCGAGGCCTACGTGATCTGGCAAGGCACGCGGGATGGGACGTGGATGGCGGTGATGTTCGTGGCGATGGTGCTCATGGCCGTGATGGGCCACACCGGGGTGCGCCGCACCCGGCGCCTGGTGGCGGATACCGCCGCCGAACAGCTGCGTCGCGAGCGGCTCGCGCGTTACTTCCCGCCGCAAGTCGCCGAGCATCTGGACGATGCGGCCGACCTCGTGGCGGTTGGCGAGACCCGGGAGGTCACGCTCCTGTTCTGCGATCTGCGCGACTTCACGGCATTGGCCGAGCGGCTCTCGAGCCGGGAAGTGGTCGCGCTGCTCAATGGATTTCATACCGCGATGGTCGAGGCGATCTTCGAGCACGGCGGCACGCTCGACAAGTTCATGGGCGACGGAATCATGGCTTACTTCGGTGCGCCGATCGTGCAACCGGATCACGCGGCCTCCGCGGTGCGTTGCGCGATCAGCATGCAGGCGAGGCTGGCCGACATGAACCGCGAGCGCGCCACGCGCGGTGAGCCAGCTCTGCGCATGGGTGTCGGCGTGCACACCGGCAACGTGGTGCTCGGCGACATCGGCGCACCGAGCCGTCGCGACTACACGGCAATCGGCGATGCGGTGAACGTGGCCAGCCGGTTCGAGCAGCTCACCAAGGAAAGAGGTGTACCGGTCCTGATCTCGGGTGCGACCGCGCAGCAGGTTGGGGCCACGGTGGCTTTGTGCGAGATCGAGCCGGCGCAGATTCGCGGCAGATCGGAGCCGCTTCGCTGCTTCGTGCCGGCGTAGTCTGCGCCGCGGAGGCGTGGGCACTGCACACCCATCTGCGTAATTCTTCCCGGGCCAGTCGCGGCCGAGAAACTTCTGGCCTAAAATGTCGACAGTTCCAGCGGCGCACTCGATGCGCACGCAAAAGGAGGAGACATGAATCGAGCGAGGGTGGTGTTCGTGAGCGCGGCGTTGGCGACCTGCTCCCTGGTCGGCCCGGCGCAGGCCGAGACTTTTTCCGTCATGACCTACAACGTGCGCGGCCTTCCGCCCCAAGTCATCGAGGACCGCACGGCCGAAATCGCGGCCATCGCCCCCCTGCTCGAGGACTTTCACACCGCCGGTGGTTCGCACGCCGGCATCCCGGCCGTCGTGCTGCTTCAGGAGCTCTTCTACCAGCCCTACTACAACGTGCTCACCAATGCGGCGACGGTCAGCTACCCGTTCAAGACCGCGAAGGACAGCGGCGGCCCCAGCGGGATCGGCGACGGCCTGAACATTCTCTCCGATTTCCTGTTCACCGGCTTCGACCGAACCCAGTGGACGATGTGCTTTGGAACCGGCGGCGCCAGCGGCAGCGACTGCGATACGAACAAGGGCTATTCCTTCTCGCGACACCAGTTCGCGTCGGGAGCCACGGTGGACTTCTACGATCTGCACGCCGACGCCGGTCAGGACACCGGCAGCCGGGCGGCCCGCCGCGACAACATCACGCAACTGGTTGCAGCCATCAACACGAGTTCGCCGGCCGGAACTGCATTCATCGTCATGGGTGACTCGAACAGCCTCTATACACGCTCGCCGAATGACAACATCGGGACCGTGCTCAGCGGCACCGGCGCGACCGACGTTTGGGTCGAGCTGGTCAACGGCGGGACCGTACCCGCGCCCGGACCTGACAACGACTCCGGCTGCGATGCGAACCCGAGCGGGGCGGCCTGCGAGCTGATCGACAAGGTGTTATACCGCAGCGGAACCGACGTCACCTTGACACCGATCGACTACGACGTGCTGAAGACCCTGTTCTCGGATGCCGGGGGCGACCTTTCGGACCACATCCCGGTTTCGGTGACCTTCGATCTAGTCGTCGGAACGCCGACGACCACCAGCACCTCGACCTCAATTACCAGCACGTCGACCACGACTATACCGCCGCCAAGCGCCTGCGCCGATCCGGTCGCCCTGATCGTGCGCTCAGCGACTGCGGATCTGCGCGCGGACGCGGTCATGGCCAGCGACGCGCTGTTCATCTTGCAAACGGCCGTGGGTCTGAAGACCTGCAGCCTCTGTGTTTGCGACGTGGATGGCGGCGGGTCGGTGGCGGCCACCGATGCGCTGATCACGCTCAGGAGAGCGGTGGGCCAACCGGTTCCCCTGAACTGTCCGCCCTGTACGTAGATGCCGCCGGCGCCGCTGTGGCGCTCCCGGCCGAGCGCGTTCGAGCTGCTTCCCGCCACCACGGTGCGGCGGCGGGCGATCAACGGCTTCGTCTACCTCTCGGAGGGCAACTCGAATGCCTACCTGGTGGTGACCTCGCAGGGGCGGGTGGTGATCAACACCGGCATGGGCTTCGAAGCGCCGGTGCACAAGGAATACTTCGACTCGGTCGACAGTGGGCCGATCCGTTACATCTTGCTTACCCAGGGCCACGTCGATCACGTGGGCGGGGTGGATCTGTTTCGCGAGCCGGAAACCGAGGTGGTGGCGCACGCGCACAATCCGGCGCAGCAGGCCTACGACGGGCGGCTGGCCACGTTCCGCGCCCGACGCAGCTACTTCGCGTTCGCCGAGAGCATCGAGCGCATGCGCCAGGCCCGAGGCGGGAAGGTGCCCATTCAGTCGGCGCCGACGCCCACGATCCTGGTTGCGGACCGTTACGACTTCGAGCTGGGCGGGCTGCGCTTCGAGTTGATCGGGGTTTCAGGCGCCGAGACCGAGGATTCGATGCTGGTCTGGCTGCCGCAACACCGGATCTGTTTCACCGGTAACGTTTTCGGTGCGCTGTTCGGCCACTTTCCCAACCTGATCACGATCCGCGGCGACCGCTATCGCGATCCGCTGCGCTACGTCGAAACGCTCGACGTGCTGCTGGGGCTGGATGCGGAGATGTTGCTGGTCGGTCACTTCGATCCGGTGGTGGGTCGCGGCCTGATCCGCGCCGAGCTGGAGCGGATGAAACGTGCGGTCCTCTACGTCCACGACGCCGTGGTCGCCGCCATGAACGCGGGCGAGGACGTCTGGACACTGATGACCGAGCTGAAGCTGCCGGCAGATCTCGAGATGGGCGAGGGCTACGGCAAGGTCGCCTGGTCAGCGCGCGCGATCTGGGAGCTGTACTCGGGCTGGTTTCACGCTCGCTCGACGACCGAGCTTTATCCGGTTCCTTACTGGAGCGTGCACCCGCAGCTCGTCGCCCTGGCCGGAGGCCCCGACGGCGTTGCGGCGGCTGCCATGGAGAAGGCCGAGTCGGCGCCGGTCGAGGCCTTGCACTTGGCGGAGGTGGCGCTCGCGGCCGCGCCTGGGCACGCCGGGGCCATCGAGGCGAGCTTGGCCGCGCACCGAACGCTGCTCGCTCGCAGCGTCAACTTCTGGGAGACACGATGGCTCGAGCACCAGATCGCCAAGCTCGAACGCGAGCGGCGCGGTCCAGCGTGAGCCGGCGCGCCGGCGAGGTCCGGATCACGGACCTGGCCGAACCCGTTCTGTCCGATGCGCAGAAGGCGGCGATCGCTTACGCTGCCCGAGTCCCGGTCGATCTGTCGGAAGAGGTGGTGCTTGAGGAGGCGAGGCGATGGACCGGGCTCTTCGATTTCGGAGCCGACGAGTTTCGCGCGCGCCTGCGGGTGTGGCTTGCGGCCGTCAACGAAGACGCCGAGCTCGGGTCGCTGGGCCGACTCGTCGTGTTCGGAAACTGCGTTCGCTACCTCGCCAACCGGCTGCGGTTGGAGGATCTGCTGCGGCGCAACCCCGACATTCTCCAGGTAGAGATCCACCGACCCATCATCGTCGTTGGCCTGCCACGCTCGGGCACGACCCACCTGCTCAACCTCATGGCCGCGGACGCGCGGCTGCACTCGTTGCCCTACTGGGAGAGCCTCGAGCCGGTGCCCGCGCGAGGTGAAAGCGCCGGCCGCGACGGTCTGGATCCTCGTTACCTCCGGTGCCAGCGTGCCTACGAGCAACAGAGCGCGCAGATGCCGCTCCTCAAGGCCATGCACGACATGGCCCCCGAGCACATCCACGAGGAGATCGAGCTGCAAGAGCTCGACTTCTCGACCTACCTTCTCGAGTGGCTGGCGCGCGTTCCTCGCTGGCGCGACTTCTATCTGTCGCTCGAGATGCGGCCGCACTACGCTTATCTGAAGAAAGCGTTGCAAGCGCTGCAGTGGCTACGCGGTCCGGACCGCTGGGTCCTCAAGTCCCCGCAGCACCTCGAGCAGCTCGTGCCGCTACTGGAAACGTTCCCCGACGCGACGGTTGTCTTTACGCACCGCGATCCCGTCTCGGTCATCCGCTCGGCGGTTACGATGCTTGCCTACGGCGACCGGATGCGGCGCACTCGCGTCGATCTGGCGGGGCTCGCTACCTACTGGATCGATCGGGTGGAGCGGATGCTCCGGGCCTGCGTGCGGGACCGCGACCGGATCCCCGCCGCCCAGAGCATCGACGTGCTCTTTCACGAGTTCATGGCTGACGACCTCGGCATGGTCGCGCGGATCTACGAACGCGCCGGTTTGCCGATGACGCCCGAGGCGCGAGCCCGCCTGGACGCCTTCATGAGGGAAAACCCGCGCGGCAAGCACGGCCAGGTCGTCTACGACCTGAAGGCTGACTTCGGCCTGGATCCCGACGCGGCCCGCGAGCGCTTCGGGTTTTACTACGAGCGGTTCGCAGTGCACCCGGAGAGGTAGTCTCGAACAGGAGTGTAGCCACAGAGATCGATATCTCCTTGGCCGAGCTGCTCGGGCGAGCGCTACGACGCGCCTTGCCTATCGACGAGTCGCAGTCGTGGATGCGCTCCGCGGGCATCAGCGAGTCTCGGGATTTCTGCGCCAGTCAACGCGTCGACGTGGTGGTTCACAACCAGAACGATTTCCACGCACGGTAATCTCGTTTCAGGACTACTCCGTACGGGCATAGGATCACCGCGAGAGCCGGATGCCGCTCGAACCCGCTCGAGCGATTCCCCAGGCCGGCTCCCGCAGTCCAAGCCCACCGAGAGAAACCGCTTGCTGCGACACAAGCGACTGTAGTATCGAGAGATTCGGATAAGGCAGGTAACGACCGGCGTGTGACAGCACGACGTTTGAGCCTGCCATTTCTAGTTATGACTCATCGAGCCGAAATCCAATGCGTCGACGCTTCGGCGGAACATTGGGTGACATGATCTGGCGGATCGCATCGAACACGACCCTGAACTGGCGGTCGTATCGGCGCTCCAGCGCAAGGAGCTTCCGGCCGAGTTCCTCTTGGGAGAGCAACAGTCGGCGCAGCCGTACAAACGCTCGCATGATCTCGACGTTGACCGCTACGGCACGCCTGCTCCGCAGTACGCTCGAGAGCATGGCCACGCCCTGCTCGGTAAAGGCGTACGGTGGGCTTCGGCGACCGCCCCAACTTGAGGTCACAATTTGTGACCTCAAGTTCGTGAACTCCTCCTCAGAGAGCTGGAACATGAAGTCCAGCGGGAAGCGGTCGGCGTTCCTCTTTACCGCCTGGACAAGGGCTTTGGTTGCCACCCCGTACAGCGAGGCCAGATCGTGATCCAGGATCACCTTCTCCTTCCTGATCAGATAGATGGAGGCTTCGATTCGGTCGGGCGGTACTACTCCGTCTCGAGAGTGCGTCATGGGACCGGTGCTTACAGCTCGGGAGCGGGCTCGTTCAATACCGTGCGTGTCATAACAAGCGCCTGGAGCAGGCCGGCATGAAGTCTCGTGGCAACGGCAATCGTCTCGTGCCGGCTGCTCAGGCGCAGAGTTAGGCCGCACGAACGATGGAACGAGAGTCCACGATCACCTGCCCGGAATGCGGAGCCGCAAAGCGCGAGGTCATGGCCACGGACGCTTGCCAGTTCTTCTACGAGTGCAGCGCCTGTGGCTCACTGCTTCGTCCCCGTGAGGGGGATGGTTGCGTCTTCTGCTCGTACGGGAGCGTGCCCTGCCCTCCGCGGCAGCTTGAACGCGCGGGCAGCGCATCGCGGAAGTCTTAGTATGGAGTCCTCGGAGCGCACCCTGACCTGCGCCCAGCGCGATCTCGTGGCCTCGAGGTCCGCGCTCTGGCTCTGGGGTCTGCCCGTTCTTCTTGTCTTCGTGGGTGTGTTCTGGGGAGCTGCCCGAGCTCCTCTATGGAGCGCGGGCTTCTTCTCGGCCGGCGTGGCCTGCCTCGTGAACGCCGCACGCTGCGGTCGCACGCACTGCTACTTCACCGGCCCTCTTTACCTCGTCCTATCGCTGGCCTCTGCACTGATCGGCGTAGGAGCCGTCTCGTGGAGCTGGTGGTGGGTCGCCGCCGCTTTCGTGTTGGGCACATTCCTCGCCCATGTTCCCGAGCACCTCGGTAAGCGCTACCTCGAAGCACCCTCATCGCCCTAGTTCCATCCGCGTGGAGGCTGAGCAACCGGCAAGATAGGTAACGTCGTAGACCGGCAGCATAGGTAACACCTTTAGGTTCGTGGTCGCGAGTAACTGCAGAAGTCCCGTTCGTGCAGCTTGCCGAGCAGGACGTCGTAGAAGTAGATCGACCAGATACCGTCGGAGTTGGCCCGCCGCCGTGGACGCTTGGCGACCGGGGGAAGTCCAGAGATAGGAGTTCACGATGGGCAACTCCCGCACGAGTTACCCAGCCGAACACCGCGAGCAGGTGAACGAGGAATACGGAGTCGGGCGGTCGCTGGCTGCTGGTGCGATCGCCGTCGTGCTGGTCGCCGGCGTCACCTGGTTCTTCTTGCTGTTCCGCGACCTGCGACACGACGACGCGTACATCACGTTCCAGTACGCTCGCAACGTGGCGACCGGCCAGGGCTGGGTCTTCAACCCGGGGGATCGGGTGCTGGGGACAACATCGCCGCTGCAGACCCTGTTGCTGGCCACCGGCTGGTGGCTCGCCGGCGACGCGTTGCCGACCCTGGCGAACCTTCTCGGCTCGATAGCGCTCGGTTTCCAGGCGCTGCTGCTCTATCTCCTGGTACGCGAAAGCGCGCCGGTGACGGCGGCGCTCCTCGGACTGCTGGCCCTGGCCGGCTTCAACGATTCGGCGGGCTGGCTTCCGCTCGAGACCAATCTGATTTCGGCCCTGGTGCTGGCCGGCATCTGGACGATGCACACCGGTCGCATGCGCGCCTGTGGTGTCGCCCTCGGTCTGGGCTTTCTGTGCCGCTACGAGGCCGCGCTGCTGACGCCGATCCTCGTTCTGCAGTCGTTGGTCGTACGGCGCCGCGTGCCGTGGGGCACCTTGGTCGTCGCGCTCGCCGTGGTGGCGCCATGGCTGGTGTTTTCCCACCTGTACTTCGGATCGATCTTTCCCCACACGCTGTCGGCGAAGAGCGGCCTCACCCCGTTTGCCGAGTACCTGCGCCGCTTCACCGTGCGAGCGCTCGGCTACCCCTGGCGCGCGCTGCGTGATGCGCAGCAGATCGCCGTGCCCATGCTGTGGGTGAGCGCGGTCCTGTGGCTCTCCGGGGCGGTGTTCATCCTTGCCCGCGCGCGTCAGTTGCTGCCGTTGCTGCTCTACGCCGTCGGCCTCCTGATCGCCTACGCGTCAATTGGGCCGCTGTGGAACGAGGCATGGCACCTCAACCTGCCGCTGCTCGCCTGCAACGTGGCGTTCGTGCTCGGGCTGGTGGGGTGGGTGGACGCGCTCGCGACCCACCGGTGGACGATTGGCCTGCGCGTGGCGCTCGCCGGGGCCGGCGCCGTGATGGTGGTGTTGTGGGGGATGGAGACCTATCGGTTCAGCGAGGCCTATCCATCGCTCGTCTGGTGGGGGCTACGGCACGAGCGGTACGTGAGCGTCAGCGAGTGGGTCAACGAGAACGTGAAGGCGGATGCGACGTTCATGGCCAACGAGTTCGGCACGCTCGGCTATCTCACGCATCGCCACATGGTCGACACCGTGGGTCTCATCAACTGGACGAACGACTATCCGAAGCGCCGTAGCCGCGATCAGCACACTGCGCTGGTTAGGCACTACGAGCCGGGGCTCGTGCTGGTCGACACCGGTGTGCAGGGCCTGCTGCTCGAGAGAGACACCGGCTACCGGATCGTCCGTCATTTCGACTGGGACGTCTACGGCTCGACCTTGCTGGCGCGCGACGCCGAGGTGCTGGTGCATCCGGAACGATTCGACGCGTACCGTGCCGCTGTGCCCCGCGACCTGGCCCGACGCCCGGGCGGAATCGGCTACCAGCCGCCGTAGCGGTCGTCGCGATGTGAAACTGAGCCCGGCGCTGCCGGGGTACTGCGCACATCGATGTAATTTCGCGCGCCAGGGCCGGTACGGTCGCTTCATCTGTATGCAGAGCCGTGGCCGTCTGTAACCCGCAGAGGGCGGTTTTCGCTCGAAGTTCTCTCTCGCGCTCGCCCTGCATCCTCCGCATAGCATGTGATGCCTCAAGTGCAGTTGTCCCCGTGAGCGACGAGAGCACGAGTCATTTACGCCCCTGCGAGGCAGCCGCGGGCGTTGGCCGGCGCGCGCGAGCGCGAATCAGGTTGGAGCATCTTCCGTCAAGCGCTATCGTATAACGGATGCGTATCAGGCTCCCGACGGTCGTGCTCGTCTTGGGGCTCTGGGCTCCTACGCAGGTTCTATCGAGCGTCGGGCTAGCTGGGCTGTCCGGCGACGCGCATGAGGCCTCGGTCTCGGCCAGTGGACATTTGCTGCTCCACCATCACGAGCTCGGTGCCGTGGCCGAGGAGGCAGGCGCTCTGTCGCATCATCATGAACGAAGCCTGCACCAGGCTAGTCGTGGAGATGGAAGTCACAAAGATCACGTCATTGATACCTTCGATCCAGCACGTTCCTCATCCTCACATGACGAATTAGGGCAGTCGTTCCGCTCGGCGCGGACAGTGCTCTCGCACTGTGTCGTGCTCGATTCGCGCTCATGCAGCTCCTGGCTACGGTGGTCATGGCCTGCGCCGACCAGGCAGCTCGTCGGCTTCTACCGCAGTCCTGTGCTTCTCCTCTGACCTCAGCTCTTCTCGTCGTCCATACCTGACTGAGTAGATCTGCTTTCTGCCGCGCTGGCCGCGACGCGGTGTTAGCGCCCGTTGGAGGAAAATGCCGTTGCTGCGAATTCTGCTTTTGGTGTTCACGATGCTTAGCCTCATCGTCGTGGAACCGTCCGCCGCGGAGGAGGAGCCTCGGGGCGTTCTCAGCCTCAAGGACGCCCTGGCGATCACGCTGCTCAGAAATCCCGAGCTCGAGGAGTTTTCGTGGGAGGTCCGCGCCTCGGAAGCACGCCTGTTGCAAGCCGGCCTACGGCCAAACCCCGAGGTGTCGCTAGATGTGGAGGACGTCCTTGGGAGCGGAGAGTTCAACGGCGGTCTTGAAGCGCAGGTTACGCTTCAGCTGAGCCAACTGATCGAGTTGGGCGGCAAGCGGTCTGCCAGGATTAACGTAGCTAGCCGCACCCGCGACCGATCGTCGCGTGACTTCGAAGCGAAGCGCGTTGAGATCCTCGCCGACGTCACGCGAAGATTCATCCGCCTACTCGCGCGCCAAAACGAGGTCGCTCTTGCGAGAGCAAACGTCGAGCTAGGCGAGACAACGCTGAGGGCTGTTCGGCGGCGGGTCGCCGCTGGGGCGGATTCTCCACTCGAGCAAAAGAAGACCGTCACTGCGCTCGCCCGCTCGCGCATCGCCGGCGAGCACGCGCAGCATGAGCTTCAAGTCGCGCGCTATGATCTCGCCGTCATGTGGGGAAGCAGCGCACCGCAGTTCGATGGAGCCGAGGGTAATCTGTTCGGAACAAGGACGGTCCCTCCGTATCACCAGCTTCTCGCCCGCATCAGCGCGTCGCCCGAGATTGTCCGTGGACTCTCTGAGATGCAGCTCCGAGAGGCCGAGATCCGGCTGGCCGATTCGAAACGAGTGCCCAACGTGAGCCTCTCCGGTGGCCCGCGGTGGCACGAAGGCCCGGACGACAACGCGTTCGTGTTCGGCCTCTCGGTGCCGCTGCCTCTGGCGGATCGTAACCAGGGCGGCTCCCAAGAAGCTCGGGCTCTGCTCCGGAAAAGCGAGCAATCGATAAAGGCAACCGAAGCGCGGCTACGCGCTCTTCTCTTTGCGCTTCACCAGGAGCTGCTTCGAGCGACGAACGCACTCGACGCGTTGGACCGCGAGATTCTTCCTGGCGCGGAAGAATCGCTCGCGCTTTCACGCAGTGGCTTTGCGGAGGGACGATTTTCGTACCTGGAGCTCGCGGACGCGCAACGCACCCTCGGCGAGGTCAAGAGAGAACGAATCGAGACAGCCACGTCCTACCACGAGTTCATTTTGGAGATCGAGCGGTTACTCGGCGGTCCCATCGAGGGCGAGCTTCCGCCGGCTACCGACAAGGAAGTTGGACCATGAACAATGATAGAGCGATGACGACCAATAGTGCGAAAGTCAGCGATCGAGCAACACTGCTTTTGCTTTTCGCGCTTAGCGCTATTTCGCTCCTGGCCGGCTGCGAAAGCGGCGTGAGCTCGGAGAGACCGCATGGCGAGCACGGAGAGGCGAAGCAAGAAGCGGTGAAAGGTCCGCACGGCGGGCGATTGCTCGAAGACGGCGGCTTCGCCGTCGAGGTCACTATTTTCGAGCGTGGCGTACCGCCGGAGTTTCGCGTTTACTCTTATGATAACAACGAACCGATCGATCCTCGGCGGGTGGAGTTATCCATCGACCTGCATCGTTTTGGCGGGCGCGTGGACCAATTCCGGTTCCAACCGCGGGAAGACTACCTCATCGGCGACCAAGTTGTGGAGGAGCCGCACTCCTTCGACGTTGAAGTCGTCGCGGAGCGCAGCGGTGCGACCCATCGCTGGCAGTACGAATCCTACGAGGGGCGCACGGAGATCTCGCCGGCTGCTATTGCGAGCTCGGGAATCTCTATTGAGACGGTTGGGTCTGCGACCATCAACACCGTCGTCAGAGCACACGGGCGCATCGTGCCGAACGAAGACCATCTCGCTCACTTCGTTCCCCGCTATCCAGGGATCGTCAAGGAGGTGCGAAAGCGCCTCGGCGATGCGGTTGCGCGCGGTGACGTCCTCGCGGTCATCGAGAGCAATGAGAGCCTACAAGCCTACGAAGTGAAGTCCTCGATATCCGGCACGGTAATCGCCAAGGACGTGACACCAGGTGAGTTCACGAGCGAAAGCGACGCCATCTACACGGTTGCCGATCTGTCTACGGTGTGGGCCGATCTCAACGTCGTTCGCGAGGACTTTCAGCACCTCCGGGTCGGACAGACGGCGGTTTTGGAGACCGGCGAAGGTATCGCGAGAGCCGAAGGACCGCTCATCTACCTCTCCCCATTCGGCGCCGAGACGACCCAAACCCTGCTCGCTCGTGTCGAGATTGCCAATCCCTCGGGGGATTGGCGCCCCGGGCTCTTCGTGACCGGGGAGATCCTCGTCGAGCAAGCGCAAGTGCCGACCGCCGTCAAGACCGTCGCGCTGCAGACGTTCCGCGATTGGGACGTCGTATTTTTGAACGACGGGACGATCTTCCAGGTCGCCCCGCTCGAGCTGGGTCGCCGCGACACCGAATGGGTTGAGGTCATCAGCGGGGCGAAGAACGGTGACCGCTACGCCACCGAAGGAAGCTTCATCGTCAAGGCCGACATCGGAAAATCGGGTGCGACCCATGACCATTGATGCAGGGCGTTTCTCGAACGCGCGAGCGGAGGACTGAGGCCATGCTCGACCGAATCCTCGACTTCTCAATCCGCCAACGCTGGCTGGTGTTGATCGTTACCTTCGTGGTCGCCGCACTCGGTCTCTACAGTTACCAGCACCTGCCGATCGACGCTGTTCCCGACATCACCAATGTTCAGGTGCAGATCAATACCGAAGCGCAGGGATACTCGCCGCTGGAGACAGAGAGCCGCGTCACTTTTCCGATCGAAACCGCCATGGGAGGGCTCCCCGCGTTAGAGTACACGCGCTCTCTCTCACGCTATGGGCTGTCTCAGGTGACGGTCGTCTTCAAGGACGGGACCGACATCTACTTCGCGCGGCAGCTCGTGAACGAGCGCATCCAGGAGGTGAAGAGCAAGCTCCCCCCTGGGCTGGAACCGGCCATGGGGCCGATCGCGACCGGGCTTGGCGAGATCTTCATGTTCACCGTGGAGAACGCCGACGACGCGTTCGACAAGCCGACGCGATACAGCTTGACCGACCTGCGCACGATCAAGGACTGGGTCATCAAGCCGCAGCTCCGAAACGTCCCCGGCGTGATCGACGTGAACACGATCGGCGGCTACGAAAAGCAGTACCACGTGACCCCGCGCCCGGAGCGCCTGCTCGCCTACGGCCTCACGCTTCGCGACATCATGGATGCGCTCGCAGCCAACAACGCGAACGTGGGCGCGGGCTACATCGAGAGAAACGGCGAGCAGTATCTCATCCGAGCGCCGGGCCAGGTGTCGAGCCTCGATGACATCCGCAGAATCGTGGTCGGGACTCGCGCCGGGGTTCCGATCTACATCAGCGACGTCGCCGACGTTCTGTTCGGGCCCGAGCTTCGTACGGGCGCCGCGACGGAGGACGGACGCGAAGTCGTGCTCGGTACCGTGTTCATGCTGATGGGCGAGAATAGCCGCGCGGTCTCCGAGCGTGTGGCCGCTCGGATGGAGGAGATCAACAAGACGCTTCCCGAAGGCGTGGTGGCGAAGACGGTCTACAATCGAGCCGACCTCGTGAACGCGACGGTTCACACGGTGCGAAAGAACCTTTTGGAAGGGGCTCTGCTCGTCGTCGTGGTTCTGTTCCTGCTGCTGGGAAATTTTCGTGCTGCGGTCGTGACGGCAATGGTGATTCCATTATCCATGCTCTTTACGGTGACCGGCATGGTGCAGAGCAAGGTGAGTGGTAATCTCATGAGCCTCGGTGCCGTCGACTTCGGGCTGATCGTCGATGGTGCAGTGATCATCGTCGAGAACTCGATCCGCCGGCTCTCCGAGGAGCAACACCGGCTCGGAGGTCCTCTCTCGCTCGGCAAACGGCTTGCCGTCGTCCGCGAAGCGAGCCAAGAGGTGATCCGTCCGAGTTCTTTCGGCGTGTTCATCATCCTCATCGTCTACGTGCCGATCCTCGCGCTCTCCGGCGTCGAGGGAAAAATGTTCCACCCCATGGCCTATACGGTCATGATGGCGCTCGTGGGCGCGCTCATTCTCGCCGCGACGTTCGTGCCGGCCGCGGTGGCGCTGTTTCTCACGGGGAAGGTCTCCGAGCGAGAGAATCCGCTCATGCGGCTCGCCAAGCGCGCATATCTCCCGTCCTTGCAGTTCTGTTTGCGCAACCGCATCGCCGTCATTGCCGCAGCCGTGATCCTCGTCGTCGCGAGCGCTCTGCTCGCCTCGCGCATGGGCACCGAGTTCATTCCGAGCCTCGATGAGGGCGATATCGCCATGCACGCGCTGCGAATCCCCGGTACGAGTCTCACGCAAGCGATCGACATGCAGCACGCACTCGAGCGTAGGATCAAGCAATTCCCCGAGGTCAAGAACGTTTTCGCGAAAATCGGTACTGCCGAGATCGCCACGGATCCGATGCCGCCTAGCGTGGCCGACGGCTTCATTATCATGAAGGCGAGGGATCAGTGGCCCGATCCGCGCAAGCCCAAAGCCGAACTCGTGCGGGAGCTTGAGGAGGCGGTCCAGGAGATTCCGGGCAACAACTACGAGTTCACTCAGCCGATCCAGATGCGGTTCAATGAGCTGATCGCCGGCGTCCGAAGCGACGTCGCCCTCAAGGTCTTCGGTGACGACATGGCCACGCTCGAGGCGCTCGGTAAGCAGGCGGAAAAGATCATGAAGGGGGTCCCGGGCGCGACCGATGTGAAGGTCGAGCAGACTACCGGCCTTCCGGTAATGACGATCAACTTGAAGCGCGAGGCAATGGCGCGCTACGGCCTCAACGTCGCCGACGTGCAGGAAGTCGTTCAAATCGCACTCGCAGGGAAAGCGGCGGGAGAAGTCTTCGAAGGCGACAGGCGCTTTGAGATCATCGTACGCTTACCGGAATCCCTGCGCAGCAACTTCAAAGCGATCGAACGCTTGCCGGTGCCGCTTCCCGATGCCGGAGAAGAGCTGAGACCCGCGTCGGTTGTTTCGGCCATGGCCACATCGTTACGTGCGTTCGCGAACCAGGCTTTCATCCCGCTTCGCGAGGTCGCGACTATCGAGGTGGCACCCGGTCCCAACATGATCAACCGCGAGAACGGAAAGCGCCGCGTGGTTGTGACTGCGAACGTGCGCGGCCGAGACCTCGGCTCGTTCGTCGCCGACGCCCGCGAGCGAGTTGCTCGTGAGCTCGAAATACCGGCCGGCTATTGGATGACCTGGGGTGGGCAGTTCGAGCAGCTCATCTCGGCGACCAAGCGCCTCCAAATAGTCGTGCCCGTGGCGCTCGCGTTGATCTTGTTCCTCCTCTTCACCAACTTCGGTAGCGTCACGGACGCGTTGTTGGTCTTTAGCGGAGTTCCACTCGCACTCACCGGCGGAGTGGCTGCGCTCTGGCTCCGTGACATTCCACTGTCAATCTCGGCAGGAGTGGGTTTCATAGCACTTTCCGGCGTCGCGGTCTTGAACGGCGTCGTGATGATCTCGTTCATCAATTCGCTACTCGCCGAGGGGCAGCCGCTCGACGAAGCCGTCGTTCGTGGTTCGCTCACGCGTCTGCGTCCGGTGCTCATGACCGCGCTCGTGGCATCGCTCGGGTTCGTGCCGATGGCCATCGCGCACGGTACCGGGGCGGAGGTGCAGCGGCCGTTGGCGACTGTGGTGATCGGGGGGATCCTGTCTTCGACGTTGCTCACGTTGCTCGTCCTGCCGGCGCTTTACACGCTATTTCACCGACGCGATGAAGCGCCTCATGCCATGGTGTAGTCGGGGGACTCACGAGCGAGCCAACGCATCGATGACGTCGTATACGGCCAGGGAGACTGAAGCGCTACGATCGGATCAAGCGGGCGGCGTTTCCCCCCGTTCCTACCGTGCCTTCTCTTCGTCCAGCGTCTTCAAGTTTTGACGGAACAGCGCGTTGCCGGGCTCCAGCTCGAGCGCGCGCTTGAGGGCGGCGATCGCGCCGTCTCGGTCGCCCATCAGGAAGGCGACGTTGGAGCGGTACTGGTAGACCAGCGCGTAGCCGGGCGCGATGCGCACGGCTTCGTCGAGACTCTGCATGGCGGCGCCGTAGTCGCCGTGGCGCGCGGCTTCGCTGGCGCGTTCGGCCATCGCGGCGGCCAGACGCTCCGCGTCCGTCTTGGGAGCCGAGGTCTCGGCCGAGCCGGTCAAGCGCTGCAGCGCGGCGCGTGAAGGCTCGTAGTCGGGGCTGTAACGGACGGCTGTTCGGTACTGCTGAATGGCAGCCTCGGTCTTGCGCTGCCGCTCGTAGATGACACCGCGGTTGTGGTAGGTCTCCGGGTTGAGCGGCGCCATACGCTCGCCGTCCGCCAGTTGCTCGAGGGCCTCGTCGTAGCGGCCGACGGCGCCTAGGGCCCCGGCCAGACTGGCGCGTAGAGCGCCGTCCTCCGGTTGCTTGGCGATCAGATCGCGGTAGGCGATGACCGCGTCCTCGTAACGGCCGGCCTCGAAGTGCATCGAGGCGAGGTTGCGTTGGCCGGTCGGCGACTGGGCGTCGAGGTAGCCGAGGCTCCGGAGCCGGTCGAGAATGGCCGAGTCGACCGGAGCGGCCTCGCCGCGGGCGACCTCGGTGGGCGCCGAGGTCTCGTAGCTCGTAACGACCGCGGGTACCGGGTCCACCGTCATGACCTCGGCGAGCACGCGGCCGGACATGTCACGGGCTGGGCCTACGCCGAGCAGAGAAAGCACGGTCGGGGCAATATCGAGCAGCACCGGGCGATCCAGACGGGAGGCGGGCTTGATGCCGCGGCCATAGGCGTAGAGCACGCCTTCGATCCGGTGGAAGCGCTCGCTCACGCGCCGCATGTCGCGAGTCTTGCTCGGGTCGCCGTGCAGCGCTCCCAGCTCGAAGCCGTGGTCGGAGAGCACCAGCAGGGTGGTCCGTGAATCCACCAGCTCGAGATAGCGGCCGACGATCTCGTCGGCGTAGCGGTACATCTCCTCGACGGTACGGCCGTAGCGGCGTTGTTGCTCGGCCAGCTCGCCGGCGAGATCCCGGCTTCTAAACAGATGGCCGAACAGATGAGAGGAGGAGTCTACGCCCTCGACGTAGACCATCAGCAGATCGGGTTGGAGCTTTTTCCAGAGGTCTTGGCCGATGCTCGTGTAACTCTGCGCGGTGGCCAGGGCCCACTTGAAGTGACTGAGGTCGTCCTTGAAATCGAAGGGACGCGCGAACTCTTCGGCGCTCACGTCGGCGAATCGCCCGACCTCGGCTTGGCTCAGGTCCCCAGGGCGACGCACCAGCGTCATGACCGGCTCCGACAGGTCGACCGGATAGATCACGGCCGTGGCCTCTGGGGCGCCGGTGGCGCCTTCGTCGAACAGAAAGTGATAGCAGGTGTGGTCGCTCACCACCGCGCCGTTGACGACCTCAGCCGGCCACGTGGCCCACCACCCGACCACGGCGACGCGCTTGCCCGCGTCGCTCGCGATGTTCCACACGGCCTTGACCTTGCGCATCTGGCTGGTCACGGGAAGCTGCTCGCCGGTGGACTGATTGACCGCGACGAAGTGCCCGATCTGGTGCTGGGATGGGTCCTTGCCGGTGGCGATGGTCGTCCAGATGATCGGGCTCAGAAGCGGCGGACTGCTGGTCAGGTGGCCGTAGGCTCCCTCTTGCCGCAGGCGAGCGAAGTTCGGCATCTTGCCCTCGGACATCAAGAGGTCGACGACGGTGGGCTCCAGGCCGTCGATGCCGAGGACGATCACCTTGCCGCTGTCGCTCGCTTTGGAGCACGCGGTGCCAAGCAGGGCGGCGAGCGCCGCGACGATCAACGCTGGTCTTGCCAGCTTCAACGTGAGCCACTCACGGCGACGCACTCCGAGATCAAAAGCCATCCTCACTCCTGCGTATCCGCGGCAGGCCGCTCGTCCTCGGCCGGGTGTGGGGCGAGCAGCCGTTGCAGAGCGATCAGGTTGCGCTGGTACATCTCGTTGTCTGGATCACGCTCGAGCGCCTGGCCCTGGTGGACCAGCGCTTCGTTGTGCCGCCCGCGCTGGTAGGCGAGGTTGGCCAGGTACTGGTGAGGCAGGGGAGCGCGCTCGTCCAGCCAAGCAGCAGTCTGCAGCAATGCGATCGCTTCGCCGAACCGCTCGTCGTCGGCTGCCTTGCGAGCCGCTTCGCAGCGCTGCAGCGTTTGCTTCGGATCGGGCCGCACCGAGGCAGATGCGTCCGGGATCCGGTCGAGCAAACCCTTGGTGCTCGTATCGGCCGGGTCGATGGCGAGGACGCGGGTGGCGGCGAGACGCGCGTTGCCGAATTGCTTTTGCTCGGAAGCGATGACCGCCAGGTTGTGCCAAAGCTTGGTGTCATCCGGATCGACGGCGAGCCCCTCGAAGTAGAACCGCACCGCCTGTTCACGCTCGCCGAGCAGATCGTGGGTGTATCCCAGGTTGAGAAGGGTGGCGGCGTTCCGGGGCTCGCGGGCGCGACCCTGCTCGAAGGCCTGCTGCGCCGCGCGGTGATCGCCGGCCGCAAGTCGCAACAGCCCGAGGTTGTGCCAGCCCGAGGGAAAGTCCGGATCGATCTGAAGCAATCTCTCGTGGATTGGAATGCCCTGTAGCGGCTGACCCAGTGTCAGGTAGCGAAGCGAGAGGTTGTTGCGCACCAGCTCGGCCCGCTCCGACTGCGTCAGTGTCTTGGTGTAGATCGCCACCTCGTCGTGCCATTCGCGCGTGCGCGCGCGATCGACAGTGACGAACAGGACGATTAGCGCGCCCCAGGCGGTCATCGCAATCCGGCGGATCGTTGGAGCGGGAAAGACCCTGGCATACCGCACGCTCGCGAGCGCGGCGACGGCCAGGCCGATCATCGCCATATAAAGGTAGCGTTCGGCGAAAACATTGAGCTTGGGCCAGCGTACCAGCAGATGGGGGGCCACGGCGATTCC
The DNA here is from genome assembly GCA_964555245.1 of uncultured Myxococcales bacterium. Lineage (GTDB taxonomy): Bacteria > Desulfobacterota > Binatia > UBA1149 > SPBQ01 > CAZKRI01. The sequence continues at coordinate 25,760 of CAZKRI010000096.1, read as the reverse complement.
GGCCCAGACGAGCCCGAGGGCGAGTCGAGGGCGGCGGCGCCAGCTCGCGACGGTCACACTCAGGGCGGCCAGCATCAGCAGCAGCCCGCCCACGAACCTCGGGTCGCCCATGCCTCGGGCGGGCGCGAAGTCGTGGTACATGTTGAGGTCGAAGGGCCACAGCAGCGCCCGCAGGTAAGATGGCAGCAAGGCCACGGCATTGATGAGCAGCTCCGCCGGGCCCAGCTCCAGCGCGTCGATGCCGGGCAGGGCGCCGCCCAGCGCCCGGTAGCGAAGATCGAAGTAGATCGCGGTCGCGCCGCCGAGCGCGACGAAGTCGGCGACGAGGGCGGCACGCGCGGTTCCCCGTGCCGATGGCCGGACGAGCATGTCGAGTGTGAGCAGAAATAGCGGCAACAGAATGCCGGATTCTTTGAACCACAGCGCGGCCAGGCCGAGCGGGGCGACGAGCAACGGCGCACGCCACCACGCGAGCCGGCTGGCATGAACCAGCACCGCTCCGAGCGTACAAGCCGTGGCGCCGAGCCCGGCGACGTCGGAGACCCAGAGCACGGCCTCGCTGTTGGCAGGGTGGACGGCGAACAGGGAGACCAGAGCGAACGCGAGCAGATCGCCGGCGCCCAGCCGGGCGAGCAGCCGATAGAGCAGCCAGACGTTGGCGAGGTGCAGCAGCAGACTGATGAGATGGGCCGGCCAGGGCGCGCCTGCGAACAGGACGTTCGAAAGCACGAGGGGAAACTGCTGGAGCGGCCGGTAGTACTGATGCGTGGTGCGCTGGCCTGGCTGGTCGCTGAAGCCCCACAGCGGCTCGACCAACAGCCTGCGCGCCTCGGTAAGGCTCCGCACGCGAGGGTCGCGCTCCATGAAGATCGCGTCGTCGAAGACGAACTCATTGCCGAGACTGGCGCCGTAGGCGAGGGCGATCAGACCGGCGAACAGCGACAGACGGACGAAGCTGCCTCGCCGCCTGCTCATGGACGTTTCTGGGCGGTGGCTTCCGCTTCGAGCGTGCGCAGACGATGTCCGCGTGCGGCGATACTCTCGCCCTGATCTTCGAGGCAGTCGGCAAGCGCGCGGTGGTAGGCCGCGGTTCCTGGATCCGCAGCGTTAGCCGGGCAGGCCGATTCCAGCCGCGCGACTCGCTCGCGCTCTTTACGCAACTGCTCGATCTTGTCGACGGCTCGAGGCTTGGAGAGACTTGCGAGGTGACGGGGATTGATCTCGTGCGAGCGTTCGTAGGCGACCAGCGCGTCGTCGTAGAGACCGTTACGCGCGAAAACCAGGCCCAGGTTGTAGAAGAGCACGTCGTTGTCGGGGGAAGCGGCCGCGGCCAGGTCGAACCGTTCGCGGGCTCGCAGCCAGTCGCGCTGCTCGAACGTGAAGCCGACTGTGTAATGGAAGTGGCCGATGAGGTTGGCGGTGAGGTAGTCCTTGGGCACGCGCGGATCCAGCTCGCCATCCAACCGCTCGCGCGGGATCGTAAACTCGGGTTCGGGTCGGTCGGGTCGCCAAGCTCGGTAGACCACCCCGGCCGGCACGATCTTCAACGCCGGCAAGTCCCAGTTCGGATGATGCGTGAAGAACAAGGGGTCTTCATCCGGATCGAAGCGCAGCGGCGGCAGCTCCGCCTTACCTACGCCTTGCAGAATCAGATCGACGTCGGGGCGGCGCCCCTCGACCAGCTGCAAGTAGATGAGCACGAAGAGCACGTTGTCGTCGGTGGCGATCAGGTGCGCACCGGGAGGCAGCGACTCCAAGACGGCCTCAGCGAAGTCCTCGGCGATCCGGTAACGGCTGCGATCGAACCGTCCCCATCCGTTGATCAGCAGGAACACAGGCAACAGCAGTCCCACCCACGCTGCTCCGGGCAGCCGCTGGCCGATACGCGCGGCCAGCGCGTTCCATCCGGCGCCGGCGAGCAGCGCGGCCATGACGTAGGAAGGAATGTAGTAGCGGTGCCAGATGAAGATGTCGCTGCGCGAGCCGTGCAGCGCCATGGCGGCGAGGTTTCCCGCCATCACCAGCAGCGGCAGCGTGACTGGGATGCGATGCTTTCGGCCGGTGAATACGCCGAATAGCGCGAGCGCGGCGCCGGCCCAGGTCAGCTCGATGGTGAGGCTCCTGGCGTAGTCCGCGACGATCGGAAGCAAGTCGGCGGCGGATTCCATCCAGGCGCGCTCCCAGAACTCGCTGCGCAGGACCACCGCGACGAACGACTGCCAGGTTTCCGGGTTGCCCCAGTCCAGGCGCGGCTGCATGTGCGAACGAATCGGCAGGTAGAGGTAAGGTAGCAGGCCGGCGACGGCGGCCACGGCTGCGACCGCTGCGTGTTCGAGCAGCCGGCGCGGCGCGGTCAGGAGCGAAGGTTGCTCACTCAGGACGAAGAGGCCGAGCGCCACGGCGTAGATCGCGATGAACGTGTGGTTGGTCGCACCGAGGCCACAGATGAAGAAGGCGAGGCCGAGATCGCGCGGCCGTCGCGTTCGATGCCAATGCAGAGCGGCGGCCGTGGCCAGGATGACGAACAGGGTGTTGAGCGCGTAGGCGCGCTGAACGTTGGCTTCTCCCCAAAGGCTAGGGGAACAGGCCAGAAGCGACGCGGCCAGCGCCGCCGCAGGTCTGCCGAGACCTGCGCGAGTGCATGCGCGATAGAGCAGGGCGCACGCCGCGGCCGCGCAGGCCGCGCTGAACAGGCTCATGCGTAGCGCGATCGAGCCGACCGGCACCACCAGCGTCCAGAGCTTTCCCAGCAGCACGTAGAGGGGGTAGCCGCTCGGGTGGGGGATGCCGAGCGTGTGGACCGCGGCCACCAGCTCGCCGCTGTCGCCCACGTAGATGGTACGGCAGGCGCCGGCGGCGTAGACCACGAAAGCGAGTAGGCCTACCGTCGCTGATTCGAGCAGGGACCTGCGAGAAGACTGCGGCGCATCCATGGGAAGCCTCATTATGCTGCGGCGCCGTTAGCCCGGTCGAGCGTCGCGGAGAAGATCTGCCGCAAACCAGAGTCCGGTTCGCTATACTGAGACGGCTTGCGGCCGCCGGTAAGGGCCCCATCTTCGGTCATGATGCCATCGTTTCTGCCGGCGCTGGTCACTCGGGCGCGCGTTCCCGATTCACTGGAAGGGGTCACCGCGTTCGGCGAGCCCGAGATCGACCCGCAATTGGTCGACGCCGATCCGGACGGGATTGCCAACACCTGGCGGGCCGTCGAGCGCCTCTACCGCAGCGGCATTCACCCCGCCATCCAGCTCTGCGTGCGGCGCCGTGGCCAGGTGCTGATCGATCGCGCCATTGGCTACGCGCGGGGCGGCGGGCCGACCGACGATCCCGACGCGGACAGAGTCGCCGCCACGCCGGATACTCCTTTCAACATCTTCTCCGCCTCCAAGGCGGTCACCGCGATGGTCGTCCACCTGCTCGACCAGAAGCATCTAATCCACCTGGACAATCCGGTCTGCGAGTACATTCCCGAGTTCGGGGTGCGGGGAAAGCAATGGATCACGCTGCGCCACGTGCTCACCCATCGGGCGGGAATGCCGAACGTACCGGCCGAAGCGATGAACCTCGACTATCTCGCTCACTCCAAGGCGGTCATCGAGATCCTGTGCGACGCCAAGCCTACCTGGCGCCCGGGCCGGCAGCTCGCTTACCACGCCATCAGCGGTGGATTCATCCTCGGCGAAGTCGTGCGACGGGTCACCGGCATGGACATCCGCGCGTACCTCAACCGCGAGATCCGCCGCCCGCTCGGCTTGCGCTGGATGAGCTACGGCGTGGAGCGGAGCGAAGTCGAGCGCGTCGCGACCAACTATTTCACCGGCCCGCCGGTCCTGCCGCCGCTCTCCACGTTGCTCGGCCGGGTTTTGGGCGTGAGCTTCCGCGACGCGATCGATCTGTCCAACGACCCGCGCTTTCTGACCGGCATCGTGCCCTCGGCCAACGTCATCGCCACGGCCAACGAGCTCTGCCGCTTCTATCAGATGCTGCTCAACGGAGGCGAGATCGACGGCGTCCGGATCTTCGATCCGCGTACGATTCGGCGGGCGACTTCCGAGCAGTCTTATCTGGAGTTCGATCTCACGCTGGGACTACCGCTTCGTTACGGCATGGGCTTCATGCTCGGTGGTAAATGGTTCAGCCCGTATGGGCTCGATACCGAGCGAGCCTTTGGGCACCTGGGCTTTACCAACATCGTGGCCTGGGCCGACACGGCCCGTCAGGTTTCCGGGGCGCTCATGACGAGCGGCAAGCCGGTTTTGTATCCGGAGATCGTTCACGCCTACGACATCATGCGGCAGATTGCCGGCGCCTGTCCCAAGGAAGAAGTGGCCACCTGGCCGGCCGCGGGTAGGGCCGCGGAACCCGGCTTGCTCCGACAGCATGGCGCCTGACTGCTCGGAATTGGGGTCAGGTCTAATTTCGGTGTGCCTTTCGGTGCTGGTCAACGTTTCGCCGAAATTAGACCTGACCCCAATTGAACGACGGTTGAACCGGTGCCTAGAATCGGACCGTGCCTCCCCGCTCGGGGGGCACTCCCGGTTCTGACGCCGCCATGGCCATCGAAGCGCAAACTCGGGTCTATGCGGGTCGAATCCTGCGTAGCCCGATCTGGTCGATCGCCGGCGGCGTGTTGGTGTTTCTCGCGGCGCTGTTCCTGTCGGCCAGCGGCGGCGGCCTGGCGGTGCTCGCCGCTGCGCTCGCGGCGGCTGGAACGTTCGCGGTCGTGCGCAGGCCAGCGCTCGGCATTCTGGTTTATCTGACGACGTTCCTGTTCACGTACCCGGCGTTCTTGCGCGGCTCGGGTAACTTCACCGTCAACAACGTCATGGGGCTCGTTCTGCTGCCCCTCATGCTCTACGGGATGCTGCGCGAGGGAGACGGGTGGTTACTCAGGCTGAAGCCCATGCTGCTGCTGGCCACGATCGTCGGCATCATGATCGCGTCGGCGAACTACTACACCCCGCCCGCGGAGTACATCGACGCTGCCGAGCTGATCAAGCTCGAGATGAGCCGCCGCGCCCAGGGACCGGCGCTCATCGCCACGCGCGATCCGACAATGAAGTTTCTGACCCGCTTCATCTTCCTGGCGTTCTTCGTCTACTTCATCCGCTCACCGCGCGATGTGAAGCTGGTGGTGGCGATGATCGTCGGCTGTCTCATCCTGACCTACACCAGTGTGAGCATGGAGGTCGGCCCCTTCGGTTGGGGCGGTGGCCGTCTGCGCGTGCTCGGCGAGGAAGGCGCCGCGATCTACGCCGGCCGCAATCCGAACAAGCTCGCGTACTTCGCTCTGTTCGGGCTGACCTTGCTCTGGTACGGCCGGCGAGCGATCCGGTCGGCCGCAGCCTATCCGTTCTGGATCGCGGCGACGGGCATCGCGTTCATCATGATCCCGCTGACCGGCTCCCGTAGCGGCCTGCTCAACCTGTTGCTGTTCGTCGCGATCGTTCTACTCGAAGGCCGCTTCAGTTATCGCAAGGTCGTGGGCCTGGCGCTGATCACGCTCACTCTGATCGTCCAGTTCGGCTACGACACCAGCATCATCGACGTGATCTTTCCCGAAGAGATCGCCGCCCGGTTGACCCGTTTCGACGTACGCCGCGAGGTGCTCGAAGAGGGCCTGGCGGCCCAGGGATCTGCCGAAGGCCGCGTGCTGACGGCGCGCGCTGCGCTCCAGGCCTGGCAGCGGCATCCGTTCCTCGGCGTGGGGATCGGCAACTTCGAGACCGAGCGTGCGGCTACCGATCCCACCGGCATGGTCGGCCCGCCACACAACTCCTATCTGTGGGCACTGGCCGAGGGTGGGCTCATCACGTTCCTGCTGTTCCTCACGCTGTTCGCGTGGACCTTCCGGACGATTCGTCAGATCGAGTGGGAGTACGAAGCTCGCTTCGGCCCAGTGGGGCTGGGCTGGCTGGTGAAGGCCATGCGCACCGGCCTAATTGGTTTCATGGTCTTCTCGTTCTTCGCCGACATGTGGCACCACGTGATGTTCTACATCATGATGGGCATGTGTTTTTCATTGATCCGCATACATCAAGTCTATGCGGAAACCGGCGTCGTCCAGGGCCCGTTCCGCTTGGGCAAGCCGGTTCCGATGCTGCCCCGCTAGCGATTCCATCCCGCACCCAGCCGGGAGGACGGAGCTGCAATCGCCGAGCGGTCACCACGGCAGCCCGAACAGCGTGATAGCAGCCTAACGATCCGCTCCGCCCGTCCCGGCACGCTCGAGTGGCCGAAGGTCCCTCGCTGTGGCCATCCTCGAGCTGACCCGACGCTACTGGTTGCGCGGGCGAATAGTCCAGAGGAAAAAATCGAATTCGCGAAAGTCGAGCGGCATTCCGCTGAGCGACGGCGCGTGCGAAACCGAATCAATCGTGTTCAGCGTGGAAACGAGCCTTGCGGCGATCGACCCCAGCGCCTGGAACGCTCTGGTGGCCCGCGACGATCCCTTTCTCGAGCACGAGTTTCTCTCGGCGCTCGAAGAGTCGGGGGCGGTCGGACCGGGTACCGGCTGGACGCCGCGCTACCTGCTCTGGCGCCAAGGAACCCGTCTGGTGGGCGCCGTTGCCAACTATCTCAAGGAAGACTCCTACGGCGAGTACGTGTTCGACTGGCAGTGGGCAGAAGCCTACGAGCGAGCGCGAATTCCCTACTACCCCAAGGCCGTGGTCGCGGCGCCGTTCACGCCGGTGACCGGCTCCCGGCTTCTGGTCCATGCCGAGCACGGCACGGAAACCGTCGCGACGACGTTGGTCGACGGCCTGGTGGATTCTGCGTCGGCCGAAGGGATTTCGAGCGTGCACATCCTGTTCTGTCCGGAGAGCGAGGCGCAGCTGCTGGGAGAGCATGGTTTTCTGCCCAGGCTCGGCTATCAGTTCCACTGGCTCAACCGCGACTACCGCAGTTTTGATGGATTCCTCGACGACCTGAGGTCCGGCCGGCGCAAGCAGGTGCGCAAGGAACGCCGGCAGGTCGCCGCGGAAGGCCTACAGATCGTGCTGGTCGAAGCCGAGGATATCCAGGCCGAACACATGCACGCGATCTGGCAGTTTTATGCCGACACGACCGGCCGCAAGTGGGGTGGCGCCTATCTCAACCGCCGGACCTTCGAGATTCTCGCCGAGCGCTGGCGTCACCGGTTGGTGCTCGTCCTGGCCCGACAGGCAAGCCGCTGGGTGGGCGGCGCGCTCCACGTTCGAAAGGATTCGAGACTGTTGGGCCGGTATTGGGGCTGTCTGGAAGAGTATTCGGGACTTCACTTCGAGTGCTGCTACTATCGCGCGATCGAATACGCCATCGAGCGAGGCATCCAAGTCTTCGAAGCCGGCGCCCAGGGCGAGCACAAGTTCTTGCGCGGCTTTGTGACCCGGCCCACTTACAGCGCCCATTGGATTGCCGACGAGGGAGCCAGGGGCGCGATCGGGCGTTGGCTGGGGGCCGAAACCGAGCGGATTCGGACCACGATCGACGGTTACAACCGGCTCTCCCCGCTCAAATACCTCCGGGCGCCGGGCGCTGGCGACTCCTCGACCGAGTGAGCCAGACCGGCGGCGCGGAAGTACCTTTTCTGCCTGCGGTTTTGTGCTAAAAAAGGGACACGTTAATGCCCGAGCGGCGCCGAAATGAAAGCCAGGGCGAGGGGCAGGTTGCCACCCGCGAACGGGTGCGTCCGAAGAAACCTCGCATGTACGCCGTCATTCTGCTGAATGATGACTATACGCCGATGGAGTTCGTTGTCTGGGTATTGTGCGTGGTGTTCCAGAAAGGGCAGGCCGAAGCCACCCGGCTGATGCTCGACGTTCACACGAAGGGTAAGGGTATGTGCGGGGTGTTCAGTTTCGACATCGCACGCAGCAAGGCAGCCGAGGTCGAGTTGCTGGCCGCCAAGAACGACCATCCGCTCAAGACGCGGCTCGATGTGATGGAAACGGAGTAGCCGGCCGATGCTGACCGAAGAGCTCGAAAACACGCTCCGACGCGCTCATGACCGGGCCAAGGCGAGCCGCCACGAGTTCGTCTCGCCCGAGCATCTGCTCTACGCGCTGACCTACGATCCGGTGGCCGGTGACGTCCTGGTCAACTGCGGCGCCGATCTCGACGAGCTGCGCAGCGAGCTGGACGAGTTCCTCGAGGAGCAGATCCCGCGCTACCCCGCCCACGTGACCACCCAGAACGGTGAGCCTCCCGACCCCCGCTACACGGTGGGCTCGCAGTTCATCCTACAGGTCGCCGCCACTCACGTGCAGTCGGCGGGCAAGCAGAAGATCGACGGCGGCAACGTCCTAGCGGCATTGTTCCGGGACCGGGAGTCGCACGCGGCCTACTTCCTGCGCAAACGGGAGATCAGCCGCCTGGACATCCTGCGCTACCTCTCGCACGGCACCTCGAAGGTAGAGGAAGAAGGCGATGCTTCTCTCATCGACGACGATCTCGAGAACGAGGAGGAGGAAGAGGGCAGGGGTCGAATGCGCGATCCACTGGCCCGGTTCTGCGTCAATCTGAACGAGCGGGCCGCCGCCGGCCGCATCGACCCGCTGATCGGGCGTGGCGACGAGCTGGACCGCACCATCCACATCCTGGCGCGCCGTCGCAAGAACAACCCGGTGTTCGTCGGGGATGCGGGCGTGGGCAAGACGGCGATCGTCGAGGGGTTAGCGCTCCGTATCCATCGCGGTGAGGTACCCGAGTTCCTGAAGGGCGCGACCATCTACGCGCTCGAGATGGGCGGGTTACTCGCCGGCACCAAGTACCGCGGCGACTTCGAGGAACGGATGACCGCGGTGATCCAGGCGATCATTAAGGACCGTGCGAACCGGATTCTGTTCATCGACGAGATCCACACGGTGATCGGCGCCGGTGCGGCCTCCGGCGGCTCGCTCGACGCTTCAAACATGCTCAAGCCGGCGCTGGCCAACGGCGACATCAAGTGCATCGGGACGACCACGTACAAGGAGTACCGCAACGTCTTCGAGAAGGACCACGCGCTTTCGCGTCGCTTTCAGAAAGTGGAAGTGTCCGAGCCTTCGGTAGACCAGAGCGTCGAGATCCTCAAGGGATTGCAGAGGCGCTACGAGGAGTTTCACGGCGTGGCGTACGCGCCGGCCGCGGTGCGCGCGGCCGCCGAGCTGTCCGCCCGTTACATCAACGACCGGTTCCTGCCGGACAAGGCGATCGACGTGCTCGATGAATCCGGTGCCGAGGTGAAGCTGCGCCCGCGACGGGCCGGCTCCGAGAAGACGCCGCGCGTCGTGCCCAGGGACGTCGAGACCATGGTCTCGCGCGTCGCGAAAGTTCCGGCCAAGACCGTGCAGGCCGACGATCGCAAGCGCTTGGAGACGCTCGATCGCGACCTGAAGCTGCTGGTTTACGGTCAAGACGAAGCGGTTGGGCAGGTGGTCCGCGCGATCCGTCTGGCCCGCGCAGGGCTGGGAGAGCCGGACAAACCGATCGGATCGTTCCTGTTCGCCGGGCCCACCGGCGTGGGCAAGACCGAGCTGGCGCGCCAGCTCGCGCAGGTGCTCGGCATCGGCTTCGTCCGTTTCGACATGAGCGAGTACATGGAAAAGCACTCGGTCTCGCGCTTGATCGGATCGCCACCCGGTTACGTCGGCTTCGACCAGGGCGGCCAGTTGACCGAGGCCGTCCACCGTAACCCACACGCGGTGGTCCTGCTCGACGAGATCGAGAAGGCGCACGAGGACATTTACAACATCCTCTTGCAGGTCATGGACTACGCGACCTTGACCGACAACAACGGCCGCAAGACCGACTTCCGCCAGGCGATTCTGATTCTGACGACGAACACCGGCGCGCGGGAGGCGCAGAACCGGGCGATCGGTTTCGAGCAGGTAGCTACCCACCGCGATCGCAGCAGCAAGGCCATCGAGCGCGCCTTCAGTCCCGAGTTCCGCAACCGCCTCACTGCGATGGTGCACTTCAAGCCGTTGGGGATCGAGATCGCCGAGCAGATCGCCGAGAAGATGATCACCGAGCTGGAGGCCCGTCTGAAGGCGCAGAACATCACCCTGGTGCTGGAACCCGAGGCGCGCCGCTATCTGGCCGAGCGCGGCTTCGACCAGACCTACGGCGCTCGCCCGATCCGGCGGCTGATCGAACAGGAGGTTTCGCACGCCTTGAGTGAGGAGATTCTGTTCGGACGGCTGGCCAAAGGCGGCCAGGTGACCATTGGATGCCAGGACGGCCGGCTCACCTTCACGTTCTGAGCCGGACCAACATCGTCCTGATCGGAATGCCCGGCGCCGGCAAGAGCACAGTCGGTGTGCTCTTGGCCAAGCGCAGCGGGCGCGAGTTCGTCGACACCGACCTGCTGATCCAGACCGCGCAGGGTCGGCCCCTGCAAGACATCATCGACCGTGATGGCACGGAGGTGTTTCGCCGGTTGGAAGAGATCTGCGTTCTCGCCTTGGGCTGCCAGGGAGCGGTCGTCGCGACGGGCGGTAGCGTCGTCTACAGCGGCCCGGCCATGGAGCACCTGCGCCGGTTGGGAACGGTGGTCTTTCTCGACGTGCCTTTGGCGGTTCTGGAGGGTCGCGTGGGAGATCCAGGCGCACGCGGCTTGGTGCGCCGGCCCGGGCAGAGCCTGGCAGATCTCTACGCTGAGCGCCGTCCTCTCTATCTGCGTCATGCCAACCTCACGGTCGACTGTGGGCAGCGCCGACACGAAGAGGTGGTGAACGCGATCCTACGGACTACGGGCTCGAACCCAACCGGGGGCTAGTTCTCCCACGTTCGCTCGCGGCCCGCCGTTGCCGGGCAGTCGCGCGCACCAGAACCTTCCCGGTTGACGTACGGTCGCCGGCTGCAGTAGGTTCGGGCCGGCCCCTGCCTTTCGCTCGGGAGGAGTGCTGCCATGTTCCGTAGCTGCCAGCCGCTGTCGCGAACCCGTCGACTCAGCCGAACCATGCTTGCCCGGGTGCGCCTGGGCGCCGGTGTGGCAGCCGTCGCGTTCGCCTTTGCGGGGTGGGCGCCGGCTCCAGCGCTGGCGGCTTTCCACCTGGCGCACATCGATGAGTTCATGGTCAGCTACGGCGGCGACCCCGCCGTGCAGTTCGTCGAGATCCGCATGATCACGATCGGCCAGAACATCGTGGTCGGCAGCAAGCTTAACGCCTTCGACGCCAGCGGTATCTTCATCGGCACGCTGCTGACCGTGCCGAGCAACGTCGCCTCGGGCACGCAGCGGGCCTGGCTCATGGGCACGCCCGAGTTCGAGACTGCGAGCGGGCTTCAGGCCGATTTCGAGTTCGCGGCGGGCCTCCCCACCGGCGGCGGCATGGTCTGCTGGGGCAAGCCGGGCATCAACCCCACGCCGGTGAGCTGCCCGGTCACCGGCGTGCCCTACGTGGACTGCGTCGCCTACGGCAACTACAGCGGCCCGACGAACAACTGCATCGGCACCCCGACGCCGCTCACCGCCGAGGGCCACAGCCTGGTCCGGGTGACCGACACGCACGACAACTTCTCGGACTTCACCTGCGCCGATCCGGCCGAACCGGAAAACAACGCCTTCGCGACGGCATCCATGGCGGCAACCTCGCCCTGCCCCATCTGCGGTGACAACTCGGCGGACCCCGGCGAGGAATGCGACGGCACCGACGATAGTGCCTGCCCGACGCTCTGCCAGATCGATTGCAGCTGTCCAACGCCCGTCTGCGGCAACAACATCATCGAGTCGGGCGAACAGTGTGACGGAACCGACCCAGGGACCTGTCCGACCGGGACCTGCGACCTCGACTGCACCTGTCCCGATCCGGTCTGTGGCAACAACGTCATCGAGAGCGGGGAACAGTGCGACGGAACCAGCGACGGAGCCTGCCCCGGCCAGTGCCTGCCTCCCGCCGACCCGCTGGAGTGTCTGTGCACCCCCGGACCGCTCGATCACTTCCTGTGCTACAAAGCCAAGGGCAAACAGGAGAACGTGGTCAATCTTTCCGACCCGTTCGATACGGGTAGCTACGAGCTGAGCGCGATCAAGCGCGTGTGCACCCCGGCCGACAAGGACAACGGGGAGATTTCGGATGAGGACACGCACCTCGTCCGTTACAAGGCCAAGGGCGCTCACGTCGCGCAGACCGGGGTCTCGGTGACGAATCAGTTCGGGACCTTCACCTACGATACGAAGAAGGTCGACACGCTGCTGGTCCCGAGCTCCAAGTCCATCTTCCCGAATCCGCCGCCGGGCTACCCGATTTTGGGCAGCGTGGTCGACCACTACCGTTGCCTCAAGGCGAGCATCACCAAGAACACGACGCCGTTCGCGCCGTTGGTCGTTCAAGTCGACGACCAGTTCGACAACTCGGGCACGCGCCAGGTCGAGGTCAAGAAGCCCAGCACGCTCTGTATCGCGACCGACAAGAACGCGGAGGGTGTCCTGCGGCCCAACGACCACCTGATGTGCTACAAGGTCAAGGCGGCGCCGAGCGCATCGCAGGACGATCTACAGATCAACAATCAGTTCGGGCCGTTCATGACCAATGCGAGCAAGGAAGCCGAGCTGTGCGTGCCCTCGACGATCCCGTAGACGGTCTGCGCTAGTTGTCGCCGGGCGTCAAAGAAAAAGAGACGTACGACATGACTAATCACGCTGCCGGCCGAGGAACGCGCCTTCTCCAGAACGCTCTGTACGCGGCTTGCCTGGCCGCGTCGCTGCTTCCGTCGGCCGCCATCGGTCAGACCTCGTTCGTTACCTTCGAGAGCGGATTGGTCCGGCCTCTGGCGCTGTCACCGGACGGTTCCCGGCTGTTCGCGGTCAACACGCCGGACAACACGCTGGAGATCTTCGACGTCGGCGTCGGCGGCATCACGCGCGCCGGTTCGGTGCCGGTCGGCATGGAGCCGGTGGCGGTGGCGGCGCGCACCAACACCGAGGTGTGGGTGGTCAATCATCTTTCCGACAGCATCAGCATCGTCGACGTGTCGGGTCTGCCACGGGTGACGCGCACGTTGCTGGTGGGTGACGAGCCCAACGACATCGTCTTTGCGGGACCCGGCGGCGCGCGCGCGTTCATTGCCACTGCCCACCGTGGCCAGAATCTTCCGGCGTTGCTGGTGCGCGGCGAGTTCGACACTCCGGGGACCGGTCGCGCCGATGTGTGGGTGTTCAACGCGCTCAGCCTGAGCAGCTCGCTCGGCGGCACGCCGCTCACGGTGGTGACCCTGTTCGGCGACAAGCCGCGAGCGCTGGCGGTGAGCCCGGATGGCGCTACGGTCTATGCCGCGATCTTCCGCTCGGGCAATCAGACGACCACGGTCATCGAGCCCCTGGTCTGCGACACCAGCGTCGGCAACATCAACGCCGACTTGCCCCAGGGCCCGTGTGTTGTATCGGGTCAGAACATGCCGGGCGGCTATCCGCCGCCGCACAAGAACCACGAGGGATTCACGCGCCCCGAGGTGGGCTTGATCGTCCAGTTCAATCGCGATGGCGGCACCTCCGACACGTGGCAGGACGAGCTGGGCCGCGATTGGACCCCCGCAGTCAAATTCGATCTGCCGGACGAGGACGTCTTTGCGATCAACGCCAACGCCAACCCGCCGGTCGAGACCGACTCGTTCACCGGCGTCGGTACGGTGCTGTTCAACATGGTGACCAACCCGGTCAGCGGAGCCTTGTACGTTTCCAACACCGACGCTCAGAACCAGGTGCGCTTCGAAGGCCCGGGAACCTTGGCGGCCGGCGTCAAGCCGCTCGGAGAGCCGGCGACCGTTCGTGGCCACCTGCACGAAGCGCGGATCACGGTGATCGAGACCGGGACCGTCTCCCCTCGCCACCTGAACAAGCACATCGACTACAGCGACGTGCCCCAGCCGCCGGGCGTCGAACTGGACAGCTTGGCAACTCCCGTCGGCATGGCGGTCGCCGCCGACGGCGGCACGCTCTATGTCGCGGCCTTCGGCTCGGCGAAGATCGGCGTGTTCGACACGGCCCAGCTCGAGAACGATACGTTCACGCCCGATTCGGCTTCTCATATCCAACTGTCGGGTGGTGGGCCGGCCGGGGTCATGCTCGACGGCGACCGGCTCTACACCTTGACGCGCTTCAACAACGCCGTCGTGGTCGTCGATCTCACCCAGGGCGCCGTCGGGGCGGAGGTGCAGAGCGTCCCGCTCCACAACCCCGAGCCGCAGAACGTAGTCGAGGGGCGGCCCTTCCTCTACGATGCGATTCTCACGGGCAGCACCGGTGAGGCCTCCTGCTCGAGCTGCCACGCCTTCGGCGACATGGACGATCTGACATGGGACCTCGGCAACCCGGACGACGATCGAGTGGCCAACTCGAACCCGTTCACGGTCGGCGGTGGCCAGCCCTTCCATCCCACCAAGGGACCGATGACCACGCAGAGCCTGCGCGGCATGGTCAACATGGGGCCTCAGCACTGGCGCGGCGATCGTCAGGGCAACTCGACGCAGGCGTTCAACGCCTTCAATGTCGCATTCCCGGGATTGATCGGCCGCGACGAGGGACAGTTCTCGGCAGCCGACATGCAGAAGTTCACGGACTTCGCGCTTGAGATCACCTACCCCCCCAACCCGATCCGGCTGCTCACCAACGGTCTGCGCGCCGATGAATTGGCAGGCGTGGGCATTTACAACGGCGCGATCACCGATGGGATCGGCAACTGCAACTTCTGCCACACCCTCAACGCTGCCAACGGTTTCTTCGGCGGCAACGGCAACTCGTCGATCGAAGGCGAGACTCAGGAGTTCAAGATCCCGCACCTGCGTAACGCCTACCAGAAGGTCGGTATGTTCGGCATGGCGACGGTTCCGGGCTTGGGCGGCAGCAGCGCGCACCAGGGCGACCAGATCCGCGGCGCTGGGTTTCTGCACGACGGGTCGATCGATTCGGTGTTCCGGTTCTTGAGCTCGGGCGTGTTCAGTCTGACCGATACCGATCAGGACAACCTCGAAGCGTTCATCATGGCCTTCCCGAGCGACCTGCCGCCCATGGTTGGCCAGCAGATCACCCGCAGCAGCACCAGCGGCGCGGCGGTCGATACCCGGATTGGCGATATGCTCACCGCCGCCGGAACTATCTATCCGTCCAAGCTGTTGGGGTCGGGCGCGCGCCAGTGCGACGTCATCGTCAAGGGGGTCTTCGGCGGCGAGCAGCGCGGCGCAGTTCGATTGGCGGGTGGCCTGTTCCAGGCCGACGATGGCTCGGCGCCGGTTGCCGAGAGCACCATCCGCAGCCTCTCGAGCACGCCGGGCCAGGAGCTCACCTACACGTGCGTACCGTTCGGTTCGGGCGTGCGCATGGGCATCGACCGGGACGAGGACGGCGATCTCGACGCCATCGACAACTGTCCGGACGTGGTCAACCCGAACCAAGCCGATAGCGACTTCGACGGTATTGGCGACGCTTGCGATTCAGGCGGACCGGTCACGACGACCACGAGCACGACCTCGACGACCACCACGTCGACGACGGTGCTCGGAACCTGCGGCAACGGCATCCGCGAGGGCACCGAGAGTTGCGACGGCAGCGATCTGGGGGGCCAGACCTGTCAGAACTTCGGCTTCATTGCCGGCACGCTTGGTTGCACGGCGGGGTGTGCGTTCGATTTCAGCGACTGCACGCAGTTCCGGGGGCCGTTCGTCACCGATAGCATCAAGGTCGGCGGTCTCAACAAGCCGAGCGGTGAGCAGAAGCTCACGCTCAAGAGCGGGTCGATCGACGGCACGGCAACACCGATCGATCCGACCAACGAGCTGTTCGCTCTCGTCGTCCAGAACGGCGTCAACATCGTAACGATTGCGCCAATCGCGGCGGGGGATCCGGACTGGCAGCTCAAGGGCACGCGCTACACGTGGAAGGCGCGGTCCGCGCCCAACGCGGCCGGGCTCAAGAGCGTTTCGATCGGCGTGTCCGGCGGGCCTTTCGAGGTCAAGATCAAGATGAAGGACTTCGTCGGTCTCAACGCGAGCTCGGCTTCCGTGCTGGTGGTGACTGCCATCATCGGGAACGACCTGTGGACCGGCAACTCGCCGCCGTGCACGATGTCGGGCAGCGGCGCGACGCTCAAGTGCCAGTAGGACCTAGACCAAGGTCCGGTGCGTCGCGGGAGTAGAAACTACCAGAGTGTTGCAACGTGGGGATAGTCGCGAAGCGCGCGATCCGCTGTCAAGACTGGTGCGCTGAGCAGGCGAGCGGTTGCAACGATGATCTGATCCGCCGGGTCCCCATGGAATGCGCCGGGCAACTCCGTACTTTCTACGCAGATTTCCGGCGTCAGGGGATGGAGGGTCAGTCCTTCAGCCCGCACCGCCTCCCCGATCCAATCACGACAGGGCAGCGAAAGCGTAAGCTTGCCCTTTTGCACCAGCTTCGCGATCTCCCAGGTGGAGATCACGGAAAGTACCAGTCCGTCACGTTTCCCCTCGCGAGTGATGGTCTCTCTGGCAGCGCGCGATAGTTTTTTGGGGTGCGAGCACATCCAGAGCCACGCACAGGTATCGAGAACAACCATCAACGATCGGCGCCCCACCGTTCACCGGTGGAGAAGATGTTCGGATCCTCGTGAACGATCGTGCCGAGCAACGACGGAGCCTTCGTCTCTCCGTGAGCGGGGACTACACGCACGAGCGGCTTCCCACGTTTGGTGACGGTGATGGGGATGCCGTGCTTGGACACTTCGTCCATGAGTCTCAAGCACGAGTCCTTGAACTTGCCCGCAGCTACCGTACGAGTCTTCATAGTCGGCTTCTCCGCATGGCCATGGCCATATTAAATGGCTATGTCGTGTGTGGCAACCCCGGAAACGGCCCGGCGAATACCCTAGGCGCGAGTGTTGGTGAGCGAAATGCCAGGGGTGGGATAATCGAGCACCGTCCCTACGTCGGGCCGAGCAGCTTCTTGGTCAGGTCCTCGCTGAAGACCGTCTGCAGGGTCGCCCGCATCGATGGGTTGCGGGTCAGGAGTTTGCGTAGCTCGGCTTTGGGCCAGCGCAGGTAGCGCGTCGGCTGTAGGCAGCGGACATCCGCCGTCGCGTTGCCGCCGCGGATGAAGCTCATCTCACCGATGAAGGCGCCGTCCTTCACACAGCGCCGCTCACCGTCTGGCAAGAGGACCTCGGCTTCGCCGTTGTAGATGAGTAGGACGTCGTCGAGCGGCGCGCCCGCGCTGGCAAGTTCGGTTCCAGCCGTCCCGGATGACCACTCGGCGAGCCGCAAGAGCTTCATGAACTCCACCGGGGAGAACGAACGAAACATGCCCTGGTAGAGGTCCTTTTCTTCCTCGCTGAACCGAACCCCGCTGCGCTCGCGGATCAACACGAGCGACCAGCCGGCGTGGATCGTGATGAACACGGACTGCCAGAACACGGCGATCCAGTTGGGGCCGGCCGCCCCGTGATAGGCGAACGTCAGGTTTGCGCTGGCCGCGGCGACCGCCACCAGTCGCAGCAGCAGGATGTCGCTCAACAGGAAGGCCACCGCGGCCAGGAGATAGGAAAGGTGGCCGAGGAGTTGGTAGATCGTCAAACCGTCGAACGTGGGATCGAGAATCGGCATGGCTACGCTCCGTGCAGAGTTCGTGATTCCTGTAGCATGCACGATCGGCCATAAACACGGCGAGGTGGATTTCATGGCAACGCCCGAGAGAGACCTGCTCATCCTGCACCCGGCGGTCGGTGTTACGGCGCGAGTGATGTTCACGCTGATCTTCTTCGCCTCGGGCATCACGCACTTCACCGCCTTGAATGACTATGTCGCGCTCGTGCCGGCGGCGCTCCCGCTGCGGGCGTTCTGGGTGATCGTCTCCGCTCTGGTCGAGCTTGTGGGCGCGACCCTGATCCTGACCAACCGGTACCCGCGCCTGGGTGGCTGGCTCATCGCGATCTTCCTGGTGCCGGTGACGATCGTGGTGCACGGGGTGGCGATGGCGACCGCCGCGGATCCGCAGATGCAGCAGATTCAGGTGTCGTTCTTCATGAAGGGAATGACGATGACGGGCGGGGCGCTGCTCATCACCCAACTCGGGGTCGGAGGGAGGCCAGGACGATGATCGAGATTCAGGATCACAACGGTGCGCTCGTGCTACGCATGGCGTACGGCAAAGCCAACACGCTCGACGTCGAGTCCTGCCGCGCGCTGACCGGCGAGCTGGAGCGGCTGGAGCGTTCCGGCGCGCCCGGCTTCGTCCTCACCGGCCGGGGCACGGTCTTTTCGGCGGGTGTCGATCTCGTGCGCGTCATCGAAGGCGGCGGACCTTACGTGCGTGAGTTTCTTCCGGTGATGTCACGGGCCTTCGAGGCGCTCTTCCTCTACCCGGGCCCGGTGGTTGCGGCGATCAACGGACACGCGATCGCTGGCGGCTGCATTCTCGCTTGCGGCGCCGACCGCCGGCTGATCGCCCGCGGGCCGGCTCGGATCGGTGTGCCGGAGCTGCTGGTGGGCGTGCCGTTTCCGGCTTCCGTCATCGAGATGGTTCGCTTCGTCGCGCCGTCGCGCAGCCTGGCCGATCTGGTCTACGGCGGGCAGACGTTCTCGAACGAATCGGCTTGCGAACGCGGCCTCGCCGATGCGGTGGTCGAGCCCGCCGAGCTACTGGACGCAGCCGTTGCGGCGCTCGAGCGGCTCACGTCGATTCCCCGGCGCAGCTTCGAGATCACCAAGCAACAGCTTCGCTACCCGGCGCACCAGCGCTGGCACCTGACCGCCGGCGTCTTTGATCGCGAGGTCACCGAGACCTGGGCCGCGCCCGACACGCTCGCGGCGGTTCGCGCCTACGTCGCCAAGACGCTGAAGAAGTGAGCGCGCGTTAGCGGCGGCGCGCGCCACACTGGTCGAGCAGGCGGGGCTCAGCGCGCCGCCGAGATGATGTGGCTCAACGCGAAATACTCGGCGGTGGTGCCTTCGCGGTCGCCGACGTTGATGTACCATCCCTGCTCACCCTGGAACTTGTCGCTCGGGAGCGAGCAGTGCGTGGCGTGCTCGAGCTGAGTGTCCACCATCGTGATCGACGGGTTGTAACTGACGTCGTAGTCGAACCCGTACTCCGCCTCGGGAATCGGCTTGTGCGCATACTTGAAGTTGTTCACCCAGATCTTCCACAGCTCACCGCCTTGGTCGTAGATGTCGGTGTAGGGAATCCGGTAGCTTTCCTTGTCCAGGAAGATCACGCGTTTGCCGTATGCGTACTGGGGAAGCCTGGAGACGCCTTCGACGATGTAGACGTCGCGGGGCTCCCAACCGTCGTTGTGGATGAAGTCGGCCGACCCCTCGCCCCACTTGACCGGTAGGTGCTCGGAGTGAAAGGAAGCGAGGAGGGTCTTCTCACCCAAAAACTTCCACTCCATCCAGGCGACGTTGCCGGCATAGCCGGCGTAGCTGTCCTGGTCGGTGTCCTGGCCGAACAACGCATCCGAACGTTGCGCCGAGGACAGTCGCCGCACGCGACGCAGCTGCGGCAGGTACAGCCAGGAATCGTCTTGACGGGTGTGGTCCTGGTAGCGGTTGAACGTGAATCCGGTTCCCTTCAGATCGAAGGGCTCGCGGATGGGATAGAGCGCTTCCTTGTAACGGACGAGGTCGGGGTTGTCGGGATTGGCCGGCTTCGGATCGACCTGCAGCCGTTCCACCCAGTAGAGCCGCCGGATGTGGTCGATCAGGAAGTGCCGCTCCACGCGCAGCGGTTCCTCGTCCTTGCCAATGGTGCCCGTGTCGCAGTCGAAGTTGCGCAGGTCCAAGTCATCGACGGCGATTGACGCGTCGAAGTTGAACATGTGCTTGGTGGCCGCCCACTTGTCGTTGGGGTCGATCTTGGGAAAGGGCAATCCGGCGACGTGGTTCAGTTTGTGGGTTCCGTCCGGAGCCAGCTCGACCTGAGCGGAGTAGCGCTCGGTGGCTTCCCTGAAGGGCGGAGGGAACTCCACGTGTCGGTACTCGGTAACGGGGAGCTTGACGCCACGCTTGACGATCCAGACCATTGCCGGGCTCAGATACTGCTCGTATTTGTCGACGTTCAGGTCGTCGACGACGGTGCCGGCCGGGACCACTTGCTGCGCCGCGCTAGCGGCGTTCTCGGACCCGATGCCGAAGACAAGGACGAAGCCGAGCGCAGCGTGCCACCTCGTCGTCGACTGGCTCGCCCGGTTCGTGGTGAAGGTGCTGCCCATGGCGCTTCCTCCGGTTTGCAGCGAGACTTTAGGGCAGAACGAGGAGCATTGTCTACCGTCCGCGCTGGCCGGCGCTGCGCTCGCCGGTAGCAGCGCATCCCGTGATCGGCTAACCTGGCGACAATCCCCACTGAGGAGCTAATTCCGGATGCAATATGCCACGCCGCGCAGGCCGCTAAGCTGGCCGACGATCCTTTTTCTCGTAGGTACGACCGTCGCAGCCGGGCTGTGGCCGCTGTATGCCTACCTCTACGGTGTGACGGCGGGACAGATCGCTCTTGCGGTCGCGTACCTCGTGGCCTCGGGCATGTCGATCACGGTGGGCTACCATCGGTTGATCTCCCACCGTGCCTTCGCCTGCCAGCCTTGGCTCAAGGCGCTGCTGCTCATCGGTGGATCCGCCGCCTGGCAGGGATCGGCCCTGGCTTGGTCGGCCGACCACATTCGTCATCACTCCTACACCGATACCGGACGCGATCCCTACAACATCCAAGAAGGGTTTCTCCATGCGCACGTGGGTTGGCTCTTCCGCAGAAATCACGAGAGCGCTATACCCGACTACCTGAAGCAGGATCCTCTGATCGTCTGGCAAGACCGCTGGTACCTGCCCTTGGCGATCCTGACCAGCTTCGTGGTTCCGTACTTGATCGCGGGCACCGGCGGTTTCTTGCTTGCGGGCGTGGTCCGTCTCGTGGCCGGCCACCACGCGACCTGGTTCGTGAACTCGTGGGCGCACGTCGGGCGCAAGCGTCCCTATGATCCGCGGGTCTCTGCCGCCGACAGCTGGTTGGTGTCGCTATTCACGTTCGGCGAGGGCTTCCACAACTATCACCACACGTTCCCGAACGACTACCGCAACGGCATCAGCCCGCTGGCCTGGGATCCGAGCAAGTGGATGATCTGGGCGCTTTCGCTGGTCGGCGTGACTTACGATCTGAGGCGGATCGAGCGTGTGCAGCAATGGAAGCGGCGGGTTCGCAGCGCCATCGAGTTTCACACGGAGCATCGCGAAGGCTCCCGGCGGCTGCGCGAAACCCGCGCGGAGCTGGAACGTCAGATTGCGCGCACCCGCAGCCGGCTCTCCAGCCTGCTCGAGCGCGCCGGTGAGTTGGAGCTGGCCTCGCGGGAGTGCCTGGATGAACTGCGCACGCGTCTCAGCCAGCGCCTCCACGATACGACCGACGCGATCGGCCGCGCCTCGCGCCGGCGTCTGGCGGCAGCCCGTGAGGTGATCGACCACCTGGTCGCCTATCACGCCCTCCTCGACCAGCTTCTCGGGTACGAGGCGGAGCTGAGCGCCGGCGCGATGGCTTGAGCGAGCTGGGTGGTCCCCGCGACGCGGTGATCACGGTCGTCTCCGGGCTGCCGCGCTCGGGAACCTCGATGATGATGCGCATGCTCGAGGCTGGCGGCCTGCCCGCCTTGGCCGACGGACGTCGTGCGGCCGACCAGGACAACCCGCGCGGCTACTACGAGTACGAGGCCGTCAAGCGCCTGGAGGCCGATGCGTCCTGGGTCGACCAAGCGCGTGGCAAAGCGCTCAAGGTGATCTCGGTACTGCTGCGACATCTGCCGGCCGGGTATCGTTACAAGGTGGTGTTCATGCAACGGGATCTGCGAGAAGTGCTCGCCTCTCAGGGAGCGATGCTCGCGCGCCGTGGCAAGCCTGCGGATCCCAGCGGGGAGGTACGCATGGGAGAGCTGTTCGACAAACACCTGGCCGAAGCCGAACGCACGCTGGCCAGTCGCTCCGACATCGACGTGCTCTACGTCCGCTACGATGCGGTGCTGCGTGAGCCGCTCCGCGTCTCGCGTGACGTCGACCGCTTTCTCGGCGGCCAGCTCGACGTGCAACGGATGGCGACGGTGGTCGACTCCGAACTGTACCGCCAGCGCGGCGGGTCCGGGACTTCGATCTAGTACTGCGCGAACAGAGACAACTGCGCCGCCGGGGTGGCCACCGGTGTCGGTGGTTCATCGGGCCGGGGCGGGATTTCTGGAAACGGGTCCACCGCGTGGCCGGGCCCCACCCAGTGCTTGAACTCGCTAAGCCACAGAAAGCCGTGGCAGTTGGCCTTGGTCTCGTAGTCGCGCTTGCGCTGGCCGACGTGGCAGAGGAAGTGCCAGAACTCATGGCCCGCGACGAACACCACCAGCTCATCCGGCGAACCGAAACACGCTTTGTGCCAGACCAATCGATAGGGACGCCGCCCGAACCCGGGACGGCGCAGCGGCCGTGTGGCCACGCCATAGGCCGCGGTGCGCGGGTAGCGCAACCGTCGTTTGACGGCCAGCACGATCCGCTGGTCGCTCCAGCGATAGTAGCCGGTGACGTCGCGGCGGCGCGCGCGCGTGTGCTTGATGTGGATGGAAAGGCTCGTGCCGTCCAGATGGGCGCACTTGGCCTGGATGAACGCTTGCGCCCGGTTCATTGCGTCGGTGAAGTTGCGGATCTCGACCACGCCCCGCAATTGTAGCTACCCGTCGACAGCCCCCCAAGTCTCGCTCGCAGCAGATGCGTTCATGAATGATGCGCGCTAGCCTGGCGCGCTCCATGCCGGCTCGAGACCAGGAGAAGGAGCGCGATCGTACCGCGCTTCCGACCGAGCCGGTCGAGGACGCCGAAGGCTCCCCGCAGCTCCCTTCCGCGAGCCTGGCGGCGGGCGCGGCCCCTGCGCCCCAGCCGCGTCCGGGCGTCGCCCTCGACACCAGCTACCGGGAGATCTGGCGGCTTTCCTGGCCGATCATGCTCTCGCAGCTTCTCGTCGCCGCGGTTGCCGTGGTCGACATCGCCATGGTCGGCCGCCTGGGTGCCGGCGCGATGGCGGCCGTGGGCTACGCCACCCAGTTCTTCTTCATGACGCAGTCGGCGCTGTTCGCCGTGGGGTTCGCGTGCGTGGCGCTCATGGCCCGAGCCATCGGGGCGAACGATCCGGGCGGGGCTCGGCGTGCCATGGCCGCGTCCATTGTCGTCGCGGTGGGGACGGCGATGATCGTGGCAGCGGCCGTGCTGGCCAACCCGCGCGGTCTGCTCGGCCTGCTCAACGCGCAGACCGAGGTCATCGAGCTCTCGATCCCGTATCTGCGGATGCTTCTGGGTTCATCGATTCTGCTGGCCGTCTCGCTGGTGATCGAGAACGGCCTGCGCGCCAACCGGGCTCCGCTGCGCGCGATGCGTATCGCCGTCTGCGTGGCCAGCGTCAAGCTGCTGCTCAACTACCTGTTGATCTTCGGCAGACTGGGGTTTCCACGCTTGGATCTGGTCGGCGCGGGCCTGGCCACGCTCGTCTCGCAGGTCCTCGGGTTGACGCTGTTCGTCCGCTTGGTTGCTCGCGAACCCAGAGGCTCACCGATCGCGCTCACCCGGCAAGACCTGCGCGGCTGCCTGCGACTGCTCGGGCCGGTCGCCCGCATGGCGGCTCCCAGCGTGAGCGAACGCGTGGTCCTCAACCTCGCATTGCTCAGCTACTTCGCGATTCTCGGCGAGTACGGAACCGTGGCGGTCGCCGCGTACACGGTCGGTGTGCGAGCGGTGTCATTCGCATGGATCCCAGGCACCGGCTTCGCGGCGGCGATCTCCACCGTGGTGGGCCAAGCGCTGGGCTCCGGCGACGAGCACGGCGCCGAGCGCGCGAGCGTGCGCGCGGTCGGTCTGGCGTTGACCGTTGCCATCATGCTGGGGCTCTGTGCCGGATTGGGGCGCGAGACGATCGCACATGCGTTCACCACAGACGCGGCGACGGTGGCCATCCTCGGGCCGTTCATGCTGTGCCTGGCCCTGGCGCAGCCGATGCTGCAGGTCCACTTCACGTTGGCCGGCGTGCACCGCGGCGCCGGCGACACCTGGACCCCGTTGCTGGCGGCCGCGTTCGGCAACTGGGCGCTGCGCGTGCCGATCGCGGCGGCTTGCGCCTACCTGCTGCACACCAGCCTTGCCTGGCTGTGGGTCGCGCTGATCCTCGATCACACCGCGCGCGCCGCGTGGCTGGGGATCTCTTTCCGCCGCGGTCGCTGGCGACGGGGCTTCGCATCCCGGAACCCGTGCGGCGAGCCCAGGGTACCAGGCAAATTCGCGTAATGTTGCACGCTAACGCCAAGCGTTCTTTCGGAGAGAGAGACACGGCGGGCCAATGGAAACCGCTCCGATTTCAAGGATCTCCGCGGCGGAGGGCAGGGGAAAGCCGGCGAAGTTCTCGCTGGCGCGGATCTGAGTTCAGCGGCCGTGTTCACTGCCAGGCGGGCGGTTCGCAGTCTCCCAAGGATTGCGCGAACTTCGCGATTCTTAGCGTGCATTTTTACAGCCGCGATCACTGCTGTCCGGACGTTGCACGGCCGAAACGCGATAAGTGGTGGATCTGAAATAGATAACTCATGATTTGTCTTGGTCTCGATTTGAAGTACGCCGCGTCGATTTACGATCCTGCGAGGAACTCACTCGCAGGGGGCATCGATGAACTTGGGCAAGTTGGTATTCGCGCAGATCACCCAGCATTTGCCGTTGACGACGTTTCGTCGTTGCGTGGCGCGCTATGGCGGAGAGCACGAGGTCAAGACTTTTTCCTGCCTCGATCAGTACCTCTGTATGGCGTTCGCCCAACTGACCTATCGAGAGAGCTTGCGCGACATCGAGGCGTGCCTGCGCGTGCAAGCGGCCAAGCTGTACCACATGGGCATCAAGAGCCGGGTATCGCGCAGCACGCTGGCCGATGCCAACGAAGTACGCGACTGGCGCATCTACGCCGAGTTTGCCCAGTCGCTCATTGGAATCGCCCGTCGTCTTTATGCCGGGGAGCCCTTTGGCGTCGATCTGAAGGAAACGGTCTACGCGCTCGATGCCAGCACCATCGACCTGTGCCTGTCGGTGTTTCCTTGGGCACCCTTTCGCTCGACCAAGGCGGCCATCAAGCTGCACACGCTCTTGGACCTGCGCGGTAACATTCCCACGTTCCTGCACATCAGCGACGGCAAGCTTCACGACGTCAATGTCCTCGACCTGTTGCTGCCCGAGCCCGGCGCCTTCTACGTCATGGACCGAGGCTACATCGATTTCGAACGACTGCATCGCCTGCACGAGGCGGGCAGCTTCTTTGTGACGCGCGCCAAATCAAATCTCAAAGCGCAGCGTCGTTATTCCCATCCGGTCGATCGAAGCACGGGGTTAATTTGCGATCAGACCATCGTGCTGACCGGCTTTTACTCGCGCCAAGACTTCGACACGCCGCTGCGCCGCATCCGATTCAAAGACCCTGTGACCGGCAAGCGCCTGGTGTTCCTGAGCAACAACTTCGCGCTGCCGGCGATCACCATCACCGAGCTTTATCGAAGCCGGTGGCAGGTCGAGTTGTTTTTCAAATGGATCAAACAGCATCTTCGCATCAAGCGTTTCTTCGGCACTTCCGAGAACGCTGTCAAAACGCAAATCTGGATCGCGGTCTCGGTCTACGTGCTCGTCGCCATTGTCAAAAAGCGGCTCAACCTCGGGGATGTCCCATCCGGTGTTGAACTAGAGAGTTGAGAGTGGCGGCTCCTTCGCCGTCCCTATGGTAGGGACGGTGGTCGCCAAACCAAAAGAAGGAGCCACCACCATGTCGAAGACTGTCAAGAAACCTTTCCTCGTCC
>CAZKRI010000095.1:0-2692 GCA_964555245.1 uncultured Myxococcales bacterium | reverse complement strand
CCGAAACCCTCACCGTCTGTGGCAACAGCACGCTCGAGCTGGGCGAGCAGTGCGACGGCACCGACGATGCGGCTTGCGACGGCCTTTGCCAGATCGACTGCACCTGCCCGCCGCCCGTCTGCGGTAACAACGTTACGGAGGGTGCCGAACAGTGCGACGGCACCTCCGCAGTCGCATGCCTCGGCGGCTGTCTGGCATCCTGCCAGTGCACCCCGGCGATCGTTTCGCCGGTCACAGAAGACCTGACGCCGTGCGATCCCAGCGTCCTTGATCGCTACAGTTTCACGGTGAACGCGGGAGAGAGCGTCGTCGTGCGGGCAGATACCACCGCGCTCGCGACGGCTGCCGACCTGTGCTTCGACGTCGGGTCCGGGTGCGACACCGGCGACACGCTCGGCGGCGACGAAGAGGTACTCTGCACGTTTCCGTCGCCCACCGGGTTCGACTGTCCCGAAGCCACGTTCGTCGCTTCGGGCAGCGGCACCTGCGTCGTGGAAGTTACCGAGTGCCAGGGCGATTGCGCGAACCCGTCGTCGGCCGACTACCAGCTGCTCGTCACACGCGATGGCAATCCCGCGCAGGTGGTGCCGACCGCGGATGACGAGCCGCCACTACCCTGCCCGCTGGTCACGAAGTGGGGGAGCCCAGGAGCTGGAAACGGGCAGTTCAGCACCCCGTCGGGCATAGCTGTCGATGGCAGCGGGAATGTCTACGTCGCCGATCTCGGCAACGATCGCATCCAAAAGTTCGCGAGCTCAGGTGCCTTCCTGACCAAGTGGGGTAGCACCGGCACCGGCGACGGGGAGTTCCTCAATCCGCATGATGTCGCGATCGACGGCGGCGGAAACGTCTACGTGGTCGAGCACTTCAACAACCGTGTCCAAAAGTTCACGAGCACGGGCACCTTCCTCACGAAGTGGGGGGCCTTTGGCAGCGGCGATGGGGAGTTCAGATACCCGCTCGGTGTGGCGGCCGACGCGAGCGGCAATGTCTACGTCGCGGATTCCGACAACTCCCGCATCCAGAAGTTCACGAGCGGCGGCGTCTTTCTGACGAAATGGGGTAGCTCAGGTACCAGCGACGGCCAGTTCAGCCTGCCAGTCGGAGTTGCGGTGGACTCGGTCGGAGACGTCTACGTCGGCGATGTCTTCAACGATCGCATTCAGAAGTTCACCGGCGCCGGGGTCTTTCTGACGAAATGGGGTAGCAACGGCAGCGGCGATGGGGAGTTCCAGTTTCCGCGGCACGTCGCGACGGATACCAGCGGGAACGTTTACGTCGCGGACGCCTCGAACAATCGGATTCAAAAGTTCACCAATACCGGGGCGTTCCTGGCCAAGTGGGGCATCTTCGGTAGCGGCGGCGGTCAGTTCAGGTTTCCAGCTGGGGTCGCAGCGGACAGCAGCGGAAACGTCTACGTTGCCGACTACGACAACAGCCGCATTCAGAAGTTCGCGTGTCCATAGCTCGTCGCGGCGCAGAACTCGGCCATCCTGGCGCCTCAGGTGAGGAGCGGACGGCTGGCTCCCAACCGGTTGCCTGACCTGTTGCCCGTTGACAAGGGCTTGACCGGTGGCGTAGGTGTGGCCTGTACGTGCCGACGCCCACCACCCTCGCGTAGTGCGGGGGTGGTATTTCCACGGCCGGGCGCTCACGGACGGGGGGCCTGATGGCATTGTCTCTGCGGCGTTCCGCTCTCCCGCTGGCGGCTGCTGCCGCCGTCGTGTTCTCACTCCCGACCCAACAGGCCTTTGCCGGTAAGGATCACTGCCGGGTCCTCGAGTGGTCGGGAGCCGCTGGCAAAGCCTCAGCCGACGACGTTGAGCTGCAGGTGACCGACTACCTCGGCAACATCCTGGACCGCTCCTGCAAGCTGACCGTCCAGGCCAACGAGTGCGCCGATGACCTCGCCCAGAGACTCGTCGCAATGTGGGGCAACGGCGCCCAGGGCGGTCAGCGGCAAGGCTGCGGCGTCGATCAGGGCCTGACTACGACTTGCGGCAAGAACCTCGACATCACGCCGGTGGCCGGCACAGACACCAACGCGGTGAAGATCTTCTGCAAGCACCGCTACAAAGCCGGCAAGGTCAAAGGTGGCAATGGCACCATCGTGCCGGGGGTCTGCCCCGAAGCGCCGGCCAACGGTCAGCCCGCGATGTTGGGCCAGCTCAAGAAGCTGCCCAAGATCGAGGTGTGCTGTTACGAGCAGACCGACTCCACGATCCTAGCCAGCTTCAACCACCTGAACCCCACGCACTGCAAGGGCAGCAAACTCGGAAAGACGCTGTCCAATCCGCGCCGAATCGAGATCAGTGTCTTCGACCGGATCAAGCGGCCCAACAAGCCTTCCACCGGGATCTACTTCGAGCCGCAGGATCCGTCGGGTCCGAACCTGCTCAAAGTTCCGGTGCTCTCTAGCTCACGGCAGGTTTCACTCGACCCCATTGGTCTCAACCAGCGGCCAGCACCCGCAAGCTCGAGCTGTCGTGCAGACGTTGCCGACGCCGCAGCAGGACTGGACAAGACCGTCGTTCTCGTGCTCACCAAGTGCCGACTGACGCAGATCAAGGCCGGAGGAGCTGGCACTTGTCCGGGCGCTCAAGAGGCCGCAGCGATTGCGGCCGCGCATGCGAGCGTGCGTGCCGCGGCAGCTTCCTGTGAGGGCGACGACATCGCCATTAGCGGCCCGCGT
>CAZKRI010000094.1:0-3028 GCA_964555245.1 uncultured Myxococcales bacterium | reverse complement strand
CGAACAAGCGCATCGGCGAGCTCACGCCACGGGCGTGGGCTGCCGCGCGTGCATCCGAGCCAGAGAAAAGCGTCGCCCTGGGGTAGACGACCTCGGAACTATCCCGACGCAGCGTGGACCGGCCGACGGCCGGACGCTTACGACGCAGCAGCACATTCTCCACGACGAGCTCATGCTTGGATCGAACCAGGTCGTGCATCGTGCCGACCGCGAGTGTGGCGGTGGGACGAAGCCACTCTTTGAACGCCCGCTCTGCCGTATGAAAGATGGCCCCGGCCACGAGCACGAACCAAGCAGTCAAGTTCTCAAGCACGCGGCTTCATGGCCGGATCCGCGCTCTACGTCCACCGTAGCGGTGATGGCGATGCGCGTCGTCCCGATTCCTCCATGATTACGCACCGGTCGAGCGAGGTAGCCAGGACAGAAGGAGCCGCCACTCTCAATTCTCTAGTTCAACACCGGATGGGACATCCCCGTGCTCGGTATCAAGGCTCTCGAGTGCAATGACACCGCCGATTACGACGATCGCCGGAGCGGCGTCGAGGACCACGGTTACCGGGGTAGCGAAGAATCGTATGGTGTAGTCACCGAGACGCCGGAAATTGCTCTTCTCGACATAATAGACGCCATGCTCGTCATCCTTGCGGTAGTTCACGCCTTGCTCCCGCAGCTCAGCTTCCGACACCTCGCTCTGGGGAACGGACACGTACTCTTCCGGATCGGTGGCTTCCCACAGCTTCTTGGTGGCGCAGGATGTGGTGAGAACGGCGATCATGCCGAGCACAAGGAGTTGACGATGATCCATGTTCCACCTCAAAGAGGGGCTGCTCCGCTCGCCGCTGAGAAGCTCCCCTGCTGCGCACCAAAACATTCGGAAGAAATGCGTGCGGATAGGCAGAAATAGCGTCATTTTCTGCGTCCGACTCTGGAGGTACTGCTCCTGCGCGGCGGATAATCACGGACAGCCGCTCACCTGCGAGACCGTTACTGCGACCGACCCGGAAGCGCCGATTACGGTTGGCGTGCCACCGCATGGCGGACAGTTCATCACTTCAGCCGGATTGACCGCTGCACGGAGGGCGAGCAACACATCGGCGGCGCTGGGGGCCATGCCTCCGTTACCGTTCGTGTCGCATTCGCAGGGTTGGCATGACTCCGATCCGAATGCCGCATGCAGGATAACGAGCGCGTCGCGCGAGAACGGCGGCGAGCTTCCCGTCGCCGGCGCGCCGCAGACATTCGTTACCATGCCGCCAGTTGACGGCGGGGCCGAGTCGACGACGTTGATCGCGAAGTCTGAAGGAAGCGGAGTGCCAGGGCCACTATACTGACAGCGCGCTACCGGCGTAGGTCCAGTAAATCCACCCACCCCGCTAATGATTCCGGACCGTAGGACCTGTGCGCCGTCGTCGTCGAAGTAAGCCGCGAGCGTGCCTGGCAGAAGCGTTGTGCAGCTAACAGTGTCCCCGGAGCCGACAAAGTTCACTCCACTGGCGGAGTAGTCGACGTCGAACTGAAGCGCACCGACCAGGATCGCGTCGGTCATGCTGAACTCGACAAGACACGGGTCGAGCGGGAGCGTGGTGGTGGTGGTCGTCGTCGTCGTGCTGCTGGGATCACAGGTAGACGGTTCGACGTCACACGGGGTCGCCGCGCAGCTCTTACCGATGAACTTACCGGCGTCATCCTTCGTGTTTCCGCCGCACCGCATGCAGTAGCGCGTGCCGGCCGTCCCGAACTGGACCTGCGCGTTGACGTTGCCCTGCGTACCGTTGTCGGCAAGCGTGTATGTCACTCCCGATTTGAGCTTGACGGCGAGCTTGCCGTCGCCGATCTGAGCCGAGTTCTTGGTCGCCTTGTTCTTGTACTTCCACAGGGAGCTGGTGCTCTGCCAGTCGCTTCCCGATGGCAAGACCATGCAGAAGTCGTCGGTGGCGCTGTAAACGTGGATCGAGGCGCCGTTCGCCCCTGGGTCGTCGGCCTCTGATAGCTGCACGTCGGCATCGATGGACTTCAGCTGGACCTGCCGTTTCGCCGGGTTGGCGTTGTTCTTGATGGAAACCTTCTTCGCCGAGATGTCTTCCGCTCTAGCCGCTGCGGCGCACACGGTCACGAACGCCAGAGCCGAGATACCCACTACCCTAATGTTTGACATCGATTCACGCCCCTCGGCCGCGGAGCCTCACGGCCGTCAAAGATTGCCACGCAACGGACCGCGCCCACGGCGAGTCCACCGCTCACCCGTATCGAGATGTCGCGGGGGCTCTTGCGCGCCAATTCTTGCGAGCCCGGGCGAGTATCGCTGAACCGGCCATGTCCCGTCAAGGTTGAACCGTCATGCTGTAGAGAGCACGTGCCTGTAGAACCACGTACCACTCCCATCAGCACGAGAGACATCCTTTTTCCTTTTAATCACTGGAGAGTCCGTAGTTCTTGGCTCGTTGGCGCGTACCCACCTGAAAACGCTCGCGTTCTGCATCTGGGCGCGGCAAGCGTGAACACTTGCTTAATCAACAGCTTACGGAGAACTGCGGACTCTCCAGTAATCAGGAAGCCCTCTCTCTGGACCAGCGGGACAGAGGCTCAAACCTTCCGCCGCCAACCATCGAGCCGGTCTTGGTGAGCGACCCTCAAGGTTTCGCGGTTCCGCCGACCGCATCCAACTACCAGGCGCACGGAAGGCGAGGGTCTCGGTTAGCAGACGATACGAACCAGTCGCAGCCAAGGCGTGCACGGGAGACCCAATCCTGTGCCCTCGGAAAAGATGCGCGACGACAAGTAGATAGGGGCGCCTGCTACTACACTGCTACCGTTCGAGAGCGGTACGACTTTTCAATGCCGGGGCCGGGACTCGAGGGGATGTCCCGCCCGTTGTTGAACTTCGAAGTGAGAGCGGACGGCTCCAAGTTGTTGCATCCTACGCTGCTGCCTCCGTTGTGTGAACGGGTTCGTGTTTGTTGAGAGCGGCAAGGAGCGCGGGCAGTTGCGCGAACCCTCGCACGCGCCGGAATTGCTTCGCGGCATCCAC
>CAZKRI010000093.1:0-104922 GCA_964555245.1 uncultured Myxococcales bacterium | reverse complement strand
CCGAGGAAAAGCAGCCTCGCGGTGAGGACCGCGTCCGCCGGTGCCAGATCCGCGGTGAGTGCTGCCGCGAGCACGGCGGCGCCGATCCAGACCGGCGGCTTCTCCTCGGTATCCCTGGTGTAGGTGCCGCTGGCGTACGGAAGCAGCGGATCGCCGGGGAACGCGTCCGGTACCACCTCGTACGGGCTCCCGCCATGCACGGCTGCGACGCGTCCGGAGAGCAGGTAGTCGACGATGTCGCTCGACTGCGTCGGCAGCGCCAGCGCGGACACGCCGAGAAAGACCGCGGCCGGGAGTGTGACCGCGATGAAGGCGCGTGGGGTCACTGGGCGGGCCCACACGAGCGCCACCGCGAGCGCGTAGGCAGTGAAGCCGAAGACGGAGACGACGAGGAGGCCGACGGCAAGCGTCGCCCCCTCGGTTGGGACCGGCCACGGGAGCGCAGCGAGAGCGGACCAGACCGCCGACTCGGCGATCAGCCCGGCGCTGGCGCGATTTATCCGCGCCGACGTGAGGGGCACGATGAAGGCATGGAACACGGCCAATCCAGCCATGACCAGCGCGAGCGGTGCCAGGAACGCGAGTGATCGACGACTGCCCGTCATCCGATGAGTTGCAGCAGCGCCCGATGGCAGATCTCGGAGGCCTCGCTGTCGCCGCACGGGCACGGGATCGCCGCAAGCCAGTCGCGCAGGGCGTCGCCTCCCTCGATCAAGGTCCGCGCCGCCTCACCGATCGCCTCTCCCGGCGAGACATCCAACCCGAACACGCGTCGGATGTGTAACAAGAAAATCTCGCAGAAGACACTTTCGCAACTGTCGAAGCGCTGTGCACGTCGACGGAAGCAACGCCATCCTCTTGTCCTCAGAGCGATGAGGAAGGCGCCGCTGCCGTCACCAGTGATCTCCGCCGCTCGGACGTAGCTGTAGCCCGTGACGGAGCGCACGCCGAATCCGACGCTCTCCGGAGTGCCGGCAGCGTCGAAGCTCCGGCCCACCACCGACTGTGCGACGAACCGGCTCGGGATGACGGAGAAGTTCTCCAGCCACACCACGGTGAACCGGCCGTCGTCGTCCGTGGTGACGCTGCCGCGGAACCGATTAACATGATCTCCACACCAGGATGTGAAAAAACGCCCCAATAATTCTTTCCGCTGGACCGAGGAGTTCGAGAAGAAGCTGCCCAAACACGTCTACTTCCCCTTCGGCGCCGGGCCGCGCGGCTGCATCGGCAAGCCGCTCGCGATGATGGAAGCGACGCTCTTCCTGACCACGATTCTGCAACGCTTCCGCTTCACGCTCGCGCCTGGCTACCGTCTCGTACCGGAAGCGTCTCTGTCGCTGCGGCGCAAGGGCGGTGTCCGCGGCAGCTTGAGCTTGCGTCTGCGGCAGTCGGACACGGTGAGGGCGCCGGTGGGTCGCACCAGAACGGCGGCCGCGTTGTGAGCACCGCAGCGCGTTACCGCATGGGTGACGATATGCCGTGGCGCCTCGAGAGCGGGCTGGTCGAGATCCCCGTGCAGTGGACGCTCGAGGACTGGGAACAGTTCGCCTTCAACGCCGACCCGCACTGGGGCGTCATCCCCGAGGAATGTGACAAGGTGTACCGGCTGTGGTAGCCGGAACTCGCCGCCATGCGCGACTTCGGCTGCCGCTGCGGCATCCAGCACTTTGGGTTCCGCCTATGAGGACGTGGGCTCTCGCTGTGGCATTGGTCTGGTTGATCGGCGGAGAGGGGTTCGCCGCCGACTGGGATGGGCAAGTCTTCCGAGACGAGTCGACGCTCGAGTTTATGACGGTGAGCCCCGACGGAGAAGAGCACTGGTCGACCGTGTGGCTGGTCGCCATCGACGGTGACGTCTACGTCAACCTCGGTAAGCCTGCGGCGGAGCGCCTGCGTGCGAACACACGCGCCCCCTTCGTCTCGGTGCGCATCGCCGGGAGAGAATTCGCGCGCATCCGGGCCGATCCAGCTCAGGAACGACAGAAGGACGTCGCAGCAGCAATCGCCGCGAAGTACTGGACCGGCTTTCTGGTTCCCCATACGGCGCCCTCCCAAGTGATGCGTCTTCGACCCGAGTGAGTCTCGAAATGACAACCCCTTTTTGAGCGTACTATCTTCCAAAGAGGCACAGAGAGCTTCTGCTCGAGCACGATCCATCTACCTAGCTACCGAACGGCTGACTGGATCGGGTCTGACAAGCATCGAGTCGACGCAATGACGAAGAGGAGACGCAACCACCTCGACGACCTGCGCGGCGCGAGTCGCCTCGCGGTCGAGGCGACCCAAGGCCTGACCGATCTCGTCGAGGCGATGCACCGCACGATTGCCGGCGGGCCCGCGATCCTCGGGCGACCGCTGGAGGGCCCGGCACGTCTGTTCACCGCGCCGGTCTACGGGAGCATCCGCGCCGTGACGCAGGCCGTGGGCGCGGGCATTGATCTCGCGTTCGCGCAGCTCGTGCCGCTGCTCGGAGAGAGCACCCCCGGCCCGGAGCTGGAGGCGGTGAGGGCCGTGCTCAACGGCGTGCTCGGCGACTACCTAAGCGAAACGGGCAACCCGCTTGCAATCGAGATGCGTCTGCGTCACGCGGGACGACCGCTGGAGCTCGAGCGGGACGAGATGCACGCGGCGCTCCCGCAGGCCGCCGGCACGCTGCTCGTCCTCGTTCACGGTTCGTCGAGGAACGATCTGCAGTGGAACCGGCACGGACACGACCACGGCGGCGCGCTCGCGCGCGATCTCGGGTACACGCCGGTGTATCTCCACTACAACAGCGGCTTGCACATCTCGACGAACGGCCACGCGTTCGCCGCGCTGCTCGAGCAAATCACTCGCGCGTGGCCCACGCCGCTCGAGGGGATCGTGATCCTCGGCCACAGCATGGGCGGGCTCGTTGCGCGCAGCGCGTGTCACTCTGCCGAGGCGGTGTCGCACGTCTGGCGGCGCTCGCTGCGAAAGCTGATCTGCCTCGGTTCACCGCACCACGGGGCGCCGCTCGAACGGCGCGGCAGCTGGTTGCACTTGCTCCTCGGCGTCAGCCGCTACAGCGCGCCGCTCGCCCGCCTCGGGAAGATCCGCAGCGCAGGCGTTACGGACTTGCGCTTCGGCAACGTGCTCGACGAGCACTGGGAAGGACGCGACCGCTTCGCGCTCAGTGGTGATCCTCGCAAGCAACTCGAGCTTCCCGACGGCGTCGAGTGCTACGCGATCGCCGCGACCAACGCTCGCGAGGCGGGCGGCAAGCTCCCGGGAGACGGGTTGGTGCCGGTGGACAGTGCTCTCGGGCGACACGTCAAGGCGCAGCTCACGCTGGGGTTTCCCGAAGCGAATCAGAGGATCGCATACGGGATGGGACACCTCGACTTGCTCGATCGCGCGGAGGTTTACGCGATGGTGAAGGAGTGGGTGTCGGCGTGACCTGACACTCGAGGATGGGGGTGTCACGTACCCTGACCCCGGCACGCCGCAGGGCGGGTGATCAGTTCCGGCTAACATAGTCTCCTCACCAGGACGTTGAAGTGCTGCCAGCAGTGCGGCAAGGACCTGGACGCAGCGTGTCCGCAGTGTGGAACGGAAGTCCGGCGTCAGCGCGGATGTGTCACGGCGTTCCCGGCTGGCTGTGACAAGCCGCCGACAGCGTGCTCGGCTTCGGTGCCGCAGTGCAACGGCGATTGCCCCGCCGCACGCGCTCCAGTGTGTCCCGCACCTGTTCCGCCGTGAGCTGGGGAAGGTCGGTGTCCGGTACGGCGACTACGCCTTTTCCACGCTTCTTGAGCCGCCCATTCGCTGCGCGGATCTCCAGCGGCTGGCCGGGCTTCAATCCGAGAACCTGCCGCAGCGCCTTGGGAACAACCACGCGCCCGGCGGCGTCCAGGGCAACTTTCTGTCCCTCCGTCGTGTCGCAATCCGTCACGACGAACGCGAGTCGCCGCACTGCCCCGCGCGTTGTTGCGTCTGTCGTTGGCGGAGCGTGAGGAGATTTGCCGAGAGGTGGGCGCGGCCGAGTCGCGCCGTCAGTTTCGTCCGGGAACCTGGCCGGCATCGACCGGGGAAACCCTTCGGCTCAGGCGCTCGGCTAGCCCCTGCAAAGGACCGAGCGGCAGCAGGCGCGCGTCGAGGTCGGAGAAAAAGCCCGCCCGCGCAAGGACCGCCAGGTAAACGCCGCCGCCGGCGGCCAGTGCGACCAGCACGGGCAGACCGCGGGCTGCGATGAGCACGCCGCCCATCACCGCCGCCGCCCCGAGCGCCGTCGCGGCGCGCGGAATGGGCGCGACTAGCTCGGGATGGTGCGTGCGCAGATACACGAACTGACAGGCCGAGTAACACACGATGGAGACCAGGGTGGCGATCGCGGCGCCCAGGTGGCCGTAGTCGCGGATGAGGATGAGATTGAGCGCAACGTTGAGCGCCGACATGGCCAGATTGAGCAGGAGGTCGATGCGTTGCTGGTCGATGGCGACTAGGACGTAGGCGTGGTAGCGGACCCAGGTATACGGAATCACGGCCCAGACCAGCACGGTCAGGGTGCCGATGGCGGGAGAAAACTGGGTACCGTAGAGCAGTTCGAGCATTCGGTCACCAACGACCGTGGCTGCGACCGCGGCCGGCAGCAGGGCTGCGAACAGGTAGCGCAACGTCTCGCGCCCGATGGTTTTCAACTCTCCGGCCCGCCCGCGCGCGGCCTGGACGATCTGTGGGTAGAGCGCCAGGCACAGGCTCTGTGGGACGATGATCACCAGCTCGAAGATTCGATAGGCGGCGCCGTAGTATCCGACGTCGCGCACGGTGCCGAGCTTGGAGAGCATGAGCACGTCGATCCGCCAATAGATCGTCGCGAAAATCTGGATCAGGAGGAAAGTGGGCGCGGCGGTGGCGAGCATGCGGATCATGCCGCGGTCCGGCAGCGCCACCGGGCAGCCCTCGCGCCGCAGGAGCACGATGAGCAGCAAGGCCGCGACGGCTTTACCGATCACGGTGAATAGAATCACGCCGTCCAGGCCGTAGCCGGCCACCAAGGCCACCACGCCGCCCGCGATCTTGATGCCGTTGTCGACCAGCGCCGCGACCGCCACATGGCGGACGCGCTCGATGGCCACGCACGCGGCCTCGGCCAAGAGGATTACGGTGCAGGGGAGAACGGCGAAACTGAGCAGCCGCAGGGCGGAGATGGTCGGAGCGTCGTAGCCGAGCCAGTGGCCGGCCGCAGCCATGGCGAGGGTCACGGGAATGGTGGCGCAGGCTCCCAGCAGCAGCGCCGAGCCCAGCAATTGGCTCAAGCGCTCGCGTGCTCTCGCTCCTTCGCGCGTGAGCAGACCGTAAAGGCCGAGCGGAGCGAAGGTGTTGGCGACGTACAGGACGGTGAAGACCAGAGTGTAGCGGCCCAGCCCTTCGGCGCCCAGCAGCCGCGAGACCGCCAGGACCACCGCCAGCGACATCAACGGCACGACCACGCGCACCGCGGTCAACAAGACGGTGTTGCCCAGAACTCGCCGTGTCCGTTCCATGCGCGGTCCTCGTCAGGTCGCAGCGGGGAGCGACTCACGCTCGATCCGCCAGGCTGCCGCGAGCAGGCCGAACAGCAGCCAGAGAAGACCGTTGTAGGGGAAGGCCTGGAACGTGTCCCAGTACATTTCCCACAGCATCGCGACCAGGCCGCCGCTGGCGCCGAGCGCAAACGTCGCGATGAACGGATCGCGCGCACGCGTCAGGCGCAACGCCAGGCGCACGGCCGTCACGAACATGAGGATCAATGCGAGCCCACCGGGCAGGCCGGTCTCGGCGGCTCGCAGCAGATAGCGGTTGTGCACCACCCACAGCCAGTTCATCTCGTCTTCGGCGGTGAGGTAGCGCCGGTAGACCTGGCCGTAGGCGCCGGCGCCGACGCCGAGCAACGGTTCGGCCTTGATGATCCGCGCGGCCATCGCCATCAAGGCGGCGCGTTCCGCGTAAGCCTCGTCGAGAGGCGAGCCCTGCAACCGTAGCGCGATCATGGGCGCAACCGCGAGCGCTCCCGCGACCGCCGCGGCGCACACGAAGGTCACCGCCCGGGCTCGAACCAGTCGGCGGCGATAACCCACCACGACGATCCAAGCCGTGCCCAGCACGAAGCCGGCCCAGGCCGCGCGCGTGTAGGTGAGCACGATGGCGAAGGTGCCCATCGCGATCAGCGCGGCGAGCCTGCGCGGATCCCAGGTGCGGACGCGTCCTAGGAACTGCGCGATCGCGATCATCAGGATCGGGATCATGAAGCTTGCGAACTCGGCCGGCACGGTGCTGACGGTGCCGCCCGGCCGCGGCAGCTCGCCCGCGTTGATGACCTCTCCGGACAGCGTGAAGACGATTCCCGCCGCACTTTGGACGTAGTAGATGAGCGACTGAATGCCTGCTGCGATCAGGAGGAACATGACCGTGCGTCGCAGGTCGGCGATGGAGCGGATCGCGTTGAGCACGATCACAAACACCAGGTACAGCTCCGCATCGAACAGCAGCTCGGTCAGGCCGACGAAGCGCTCGTCGCTGGCCGCGATCGAGGCGCAGGTCGTGGCCAAGTAGAAGCCGATCGGAACGGCGAAGAGGCTTCCCCAGATCCAGCGAACGCGTCCCGGGCCGTACGCGCGGCGCCAGATCCACAGGCCGACCAAGCCGAGACCGAGCAGGACGGTGGCCGGAAATTCCAGTCCGTCGCCACCCGCCCGGCCATGCAGCAGGCGCAGGCTGAGATTGGCCTGAAGGCTCAGGACGAACCCGGCCGAGAGGAAGCGCTCCTTGTTCGGCATCAGCAGAACGAACACCATCCCGGCCAGCGCCAGGGTGGGGAGCACGATCCAGCGCGTCTCGACGCCTTCCATGCTGACGGCGGCGACGGCGGCGCCGGTGCCGGCGAGGACCGCCACGATGAACGGTACGAGCTCGGCTGGAGCCCGTGGAATCAACCGGCCGCGGACCGCTTCCTGCACGCTCACGGGCGGACCTCGCTCTGGCCGGCCGTCAACACGATCGCGGGCCTCAAATCGGCACGCGGCGATTCGGGCGAGCGCGGCGCCAGGAAGATGCCGTACACCACCAGGGGGCTAGCCAAGGTCCATTCCAGAAAGTAGTAGACGGGTTTGCGGAGCCCGCGTGCCCGCACCGCGAACAGTACGAAAATGCCGATCATCAGACCGAGCCAGGCCAGCGCCGGCGCCGGCGTAGCGAGGATCGCAGAAGCGATCGCGGCGCAGAGTCCGGCGGCGAGCAGGGCGAAGTAGGCGAGATGCCGGCGGATGGCGCCGGCCGGGCGCTCGATCGGGAGCTCATGGACGAGCGCGTGCCGGACCAACTGTCCCAGGCCGACGAAGTAACGGCGGCGCAGCCGGCGCAGCAGCTCGCGGCACGTTTCCTTGGCGTTGCGTGGGTGGTGCTGCGACATTCGCGCGCGCAACCGGCGCATGCGGTAGCCAGCCTTTCGCACGCGCGCTCCCAGTTCCTCCTCTTCGCAGGCGTAGAGGTAGGGATTGAAGCCTCCCGTGCGCAGCAGCACCTCGCGCTTGTAGGCCGCCGAGCCGGCCAGATAGGCGGGATTGTCGTAGTCGGCTCGCGGGTACTCGTCCTGCAGACCCTCCGTGCTGTCGACGTTCCGGGGCATCCGTCCGTAGGACGCGCCGGCTACGCCGGCCAGGCCAGGGTCTTCGCGCAGCTCATGCTCGGCCAGTGGAACCCACTGCGGGTCGAGCACGCAGTCGCCATCGAGGAACAAGACGAAGCTCCCAACGGTGCGCGCGAACCCGAAATAGCGGCCGACGGCCGGGCTGAGGCGCGGACTGGGCGCCAGGCCGATGATCGTCACCGGAAAACGGCTCGCGATCTCGACCGTGCGGTCGGTGGAGGCCGAATCGACCAGCACCACTTCGAAGGAGCGTCCGGCGAACGCCTGGAACACCGAGGCGAGGCAGGCGCCGACCTGCTCTTCTTCGTTGCGAGTGATGACGACAATCGACCAGTCGGGCCGCCCCGGCGCGGGCTGCGGGTCGCAGGCGCTGCGGGCAATGGAGCGCGGGGCGCCTCTACTCACGTCGAGGTGATGGCCGTTCAGGTGCACGAGGCTGCTCCGTCCACGGCTCGCCTTCAGGCGGCCTGCGCCTGGTCGTTCCTGGCCTGAAGCCGCCACAGGGTCCGGTCCACCCAGCGCCATGCATCCATGGTTCCGCGGATGGCCCCGTCGAACATCCACAGCGGTTCGCCGCCCTCGATCTTGATGCGCGGCAGTTCCAACGGATCGAGGCTCGGTCGAATCGCGCCGTGCTGCGAAGTGAACGCCGTCCGATAGCCGGACTCGGCCAGAGCGATTGCGGTCGCTGCGTTGTAGTCGGCCCGCGTTCCGAAAGGATACGCGAAGGAGGTCACGGCGGTGCCGGTCCGCTCTTCCAGCCGGACGCGCGAGCGAACGAGCTCGGCGCGCGCCTGCTCGATAGGCATCGCGCCCAATGAGCGGTGGGTCCATGCGTGCGAACCGATCGTGATCCCCGCGGCCGCCAGCTCGGTGACCTGCGCCCAGGTCAGACGTGGTTCAGAACCGGTGGGGGACGTGTCGCCGTCGGGCAGCAGCCCGGCAGGCAGATAGGTGACCGCCGCGATGCCGTAGCGTCGCAAGATCGGCAGCGCATGCGTGTGAACGCTTTGATAGCCGTCGTCGATGGTCACCAGCACCGAGCCGTCGGTAAGCTCGCGGGTCCCCTCCAGATGGCGCTCGAGGTTTGCGAGCGAGATCGCCAGGCCACGCTCGGCGAGCAGCCGCATCTGCGCTTCGAACGAGTCGGTGGCCACGCAGAACGGATCGTGCGAGGTCATTCCGAAACGGTGATACGTGAGCACGTGCACGCGGGGATTGAGTCCGACGCGCACGGATGCGCGACCACCGAGGCTCAGGCCGGCACGCGCGAGCTTTTTGACGTACCAGCGGAGCGTGCTCACCGAAGCGATCCTCCGCTATCGCTGTGTCGGCTGCGCGGCCGGCGGACCGAACATGTGTCGCAGACGAGCCAAGAAGAGCCAGTTGCCGATCAAGTAACGGCGCCACTTGTGCGGCTGCTGCAACAGGATCTGCAGCCACTCGATTCCGAGGTAGCGCACCCAGCCAGGCGCCCGCTTGAGGTTGCCCGCCCAGTGATCGAAGAGACCTCCGACTCCGATCGAGAGCGGGACCCGTAGCTCGGGCAGATAGCCGTGGATCCAGCGCTCCTGCAGCGGATTGCCCATCCCTACCAGCAGCAGATCGGGGCGTGCTTGGTTGATCCGATCGATGACTCGCGCGGAATCGTCGAGCAGGTAACCATGGTGGTAGCCGGCGAGCTCCCAGCCTGGGAACCTAGAGCGCGCGTATCGGGCGGCGCGCTCGATCGCCGCTTCGGTGCTTCCCAGGAGGAAATATCGGTAGCCGCGACCGGCCGTGGCATCGAAGAGATCCGGCACGAGATCGGTGCCCACCAGATTGGCGCGCATGCGGACGCCCTGCACCCGCGCGGCCCAACGCACGCCGGTGCCGTCTCCGAACACTGCGGTGCTCCCATTGAGCACCCGGCGATAGGTCGGATTCTCGTAGGCGAGATTGAGGGTGTGTGCGTTGACGACGTAGAGGGAGCGGGCGACGTCGTCGCTGGCCGTGATCCAGCTCTCGATGGTGGCGATGGCCTCTTCGCACGAGGGGTTGGCGATGCTCACGCCCAACACCGAGACGTTCGTGGAGCAAGCCGTGCTCTTGTCGGCGGGCGGCGGCGTGTTGGAGACGTCGACGTGGGGCATGCGTCGGTTGGGCGCGCCGCGGGGGGCGGTCGCCCGCTCCGTTTAGTGTGCGCCCTGCCGGGTCAGCACGGCCGGGATCGTCTTGAGCAGGATTTTCAGATCGAGCGTCAACGACCAGGTGTCGATGTACTCCATGTCGGCTTTGATCCACTGGTCGAACTGCGGCTCGCGACCGTTGGCCTGCCACAGGCACGTGATACCCGGGCGAACGCTGAACCGCCGTTTATGCCAGCGCACGTCGATCCGCTCGACGTCGCG
Source organism: uncultured Myxococcales bacterium (assembly GCA_964555245.1). Classification (GTDB taxonomy): domain Bacteria; phylum Desulfobacterota; class Binatia; order UBA1149; family SPBQ01; genus CAZKRI01. Next base: position 94,884 of record CAZKRI010000093.1, on the reverse strand, counting down.
CACCGGCAGCGGACGCGGACCGACCAGGCTCATGTCGCCCCTGAGGACGTTGATGAGCTGGGGCAGCTCGTCCAGGCTGCTGCGGCGTAACACCTGACCGACCCGCGTGATGCGTGGGTCCTTGCGGATCTTGAATACCGGTCCGCTGGCCTCGTTCAGGTGCTCGAGGGAGGCCTGCATCTTGTCGGCGTCCGCGACCATGGTGCGGAACTTGTAGGTGCGAAAGCGGCGGCGGTTATGACCCACGCGTTCCTGGACGAAGATCGCCGGGCCGGGCGAGTCGAACCAGACGACCAGCGAGATGAGCAGGAGCAGGGGAGACAAGACGACGATGCCCGCCAGGGCCCCGACGACATCGATGGCGCGCTTGGCGAGCAACGGAAAGGTTTCGGGCGGGCCACTGAAGACGGTCAGCATGGGATTGCCCGCAACCTCGTCGATGACGGCCCGTCCCCAGGTCAGATCGCCCACGTGTGCCATGATACGAAGGCAGACGCCCTGTTCGTCGCACAAATTGACGATGGTGCGGATGAGCGGCTGCCAAGCGTCGAACGGAACGGCCAGAAACACCTCGTCGACGGGCTTGGTCTCGATCAGGTGTTCGACCCGGTCGTGGATCTGATTGCGCTCGCGGGCCTCGGGCTCGGCACTGACGTGGATAATCTCGACGACGTGGTAGCCGAGATCACTGCGCTTGGCCAAGCCGGCGGCCAGTTCCAAGGCGCTCGCGTCTTCGCCGACCACGACGACGTTGCGGAGGTTGACGCCCATGGTGCGCAGCCGCCGCGCGATCGCGCGGATGATACCGCGCTCCACCGCGAGCGCCAGCAGTGCCGTCACGGCGAACACGCTGAGGAAGGCGGGGGAGGCGTACTCGAAATCGAGCATCACGCCGAGCGGGACCAGCGGGAACACCGCAACCAGCACGGCAAGGCTCAAGTCGCGAACCTCGCGGAAGGGGGGGGCCAGGCGGTACGAGTCGTAGAGCCCGAAGCCGCGTAGGACGAGCTGCCAGTTCAGTGCATAGAGGCCCAAGAAGAGCGCATTCTGCACGGTCAGCCGCATCTGCAGCACGTTGACGATCCCGTGGTGCGCGTCCCGAGCCGTCATCGCGACCGAAAGGATGAACGCGCCGATCACCATGCCGAGATCCAGCAGGTTGAGCAGCGTGACCAGCAGGCGTCGCTTGGCGTTCATCGGCATGGATGGTTCGTCGGTCGGTCGCGAGCGCGTCGGTTCAGGCGTTGGGCGTCGCGGCGGAGGTGCGCGCCATCCAGCGCGGGAGCCCGGGCTGGGCGCCGTTCATGACCAGGCCGAGAATCCGGCAGCCTACTGCTTGAGCGCGATCGACCGCCGAGCGCAGCGCGTCCTTGGTGGTGACCTTCGAGTCGACGACCAGAATCAATCCGTCGCAGGCGCGCGCGAGCAGCGCCGCGTCGACGCTGCGGCCCAGGGCAGGCGCTTCGACGATGACCAGGTCGTAGCTGCCGCTTGCCGAGCCCAGCCAACCGGTGAGCTCGGTCGGCACCGGCCCGCCACGCAGATCCAGGGCAATCGCCGCCAGCGACGATCCGTTCTTGGCGCCCTCGCCGGCGCCGCGGCGCCGGCTGTGACCGGCGACCGTGTCTCGCACCGCCGAATTGCGCGGCCGGAGCACCGGCTGGCTCAGGCCTTCTTCGACGTCAGCCACCAGCACCCGTAGACCGCGGCTTCGCGCCAGCAGAGCGAGACCACTGCTCACCTGCGCGGTTCCGTCCTTGGTCGCGGCGCCGGCCAGGACCACGCTCTTTACCGGGCCGCCGTTGCCCATCAGACGGAGGTTGTCGAACAACGTGAGGTAGGGAATCTGTCCGTTCTCACCGTTCGCGCTCGTCGCATCCAGCAGGCTCTGCTTGCGGATGTGCCGCTTGACCGGCGGACTCTGCACCGCGGGTGCAGCGTCGAGCTCCGGCGCCGCTGGCTTCGCGACGACCGGCGCCGGCTCCTCGGTCACCACGCGGACCGGCTCGGCCGCGCGGCGCGCGCTCTTCTCTTTCTCCAGGCGGTTGAGGGTCTGGAAGTAGTTACTCATGGTCCTGGCTCTGGACGGCTGGCGAGGTCGCGTCCAGCGGGAAGCGAATCTTCTGCCCGGCCAGGATGTAGTCGGGATCGACGATCGTGGGGTTGGCCTTGCGCACGGTGTGTAACAGTTCGCCGTTGTAGTCGCCGTAGATGTTCAGCATGAGCCTGGAGAGCGTCGTGCCCCGGGGGACCGACACGGTCTTGGCCACCGGTTTCGGTACCGCCGGTGCCGGCGCCACGGCCGCCGCCGGCTCGCTCGGAACGGTCGCCGCTTGCGCGGGCGCCGGTGTGGTCTCGGAGGTTGGCGCGGGCTCGGAAGCTGCCGCTTGCGCGGGCGCTGGCTCGGCGACGGGGGCTGCGGCGTCGGCGGCCTCGAGGGCGGCGATCACGTGCGCCAATCGCGCCTGCGTGCGTGGCGACAGCGTCGTGGCCTCTCGAGGCTGGCGCGCTTTTCTCTGGTGGCGCGGCGCGCCGAGAGCACGGTCGCTGGCACGAGCCACCGGCGCCAGCTCCGCCACCACGGCGGTCTGAGGCGCCGAGGCTATGGCCTCGACCACACCGACCGGCGTGTCGGGAGTCCACTCTCGGAGCGAGGGCAGAGCCAGCCAGGTCACGAGCGATCCGAGGGCCAAGCCGGCAGTCGTCCATGCGGTCACCGAAGCCCAGCGCGACACGGGCGTCGGCGCAGCTTCGGCGCTTACGATCGCGTCGTCTTGCGGCGCGGGCGCGGCATCGAGCCTTCGCAGGCCGACGCCTTGCTGGTCGCGAATCACTTCCTCGACGATCTCGCTGGTGACCGTTGCCGCCTCGCGCCCGTAGGCGTGCAGGAGCGTGTTGTGGCAGAGAATGTTGATGCGGCGAGGAACCCCTCGCGAGTAGTTCATCACGCGGCGCATGGCCCGTGGCTCGAAGATCTCGCGGCTGGCGCCGGCCGCCTCCAGCCGGTGCTGGACATAACGGCGGGCCTGCGCGTCGTCGAGCGGATTGAGGTAGCTGCGCACCGCGATTCGCTCGTTGATCTGGCGCAGGCTGCGATCGGCGAGCTTGGTCGCGAGCTCGGGCTGGCCGACGAGCACGATCTGCAAGAGCTTGGTGGTATAGGTCTCGAAGTTGGAGAGCAGACGGATCTCCTCGAAAGCCTCGGGTGAAAGGTTCTGCGCCTCATCGATGATGAGCGCCGCGGTGGTGTCGTTCTCGGCGCACTCGAGCAGGAACTCATTGAGCGACTCGAGCATGTCGAGCCGTTCGGTGCCCTGCGGTTTAACGCCGAAGTCGCGGAGCGCGCCGCGCAGGATGCCGTCGAAGTTCAGGCGCGTGTTCGAGACGTAGGCCGTCTTGATCTCGGCGTCCAGCCCCGCAAGCAGCGAGTACAGCAGTGTGGTCTTGCCGGTGCCGACCTCGCCGATCATCGCCAGCACGCCTCGGCGCTCGAGCAGGCCGAGCTTGAGAGCGGCCAACGCTTCGGAGTGACCTTCGCTCAGGTAGAGGAAGGCCGGGTCGGGCGTCAGAGAAAAAGGCTCGGCGTTGAGACCGAAATGGTTCCAGTACACGTGGGCCTCGCTCAGGCGGGAATCTCGGTGATGACCGGCAGGCCGGTGAGCCGCTCGGCCTCTTCGCTGGTCTTGACCATCGGGTCGAGTTGCTCGCGCACGAACGCGGCCGCTACGCCCAGCAAGAAGCTGAGCACGATGCCCAGCACGACCGTCTCCAGCCGATGCGCGGCCTCGGGCTCGATGGGAACGTCGGCGGGCTCGACCACGCTGAGGTCGACGATGCGGGACTCGTCCAGCGCTTTTGAGAACCGCGCCTGCTCTTCCTTCTTGAGGTACGTGATGTAGGGCTCGCGCGCCGCCGCCAGCTCCTGCTCGAGCTGGTCGCGTTCGCCGCCGGCGTTCTGGTTGCGCAGCAGCCTTTCCTGGTTCTCTTGCAGCAACTCGCTGAGTGAGGCGACGCGCGCGCGCGCGGCGGCCAGCTCGGAGCGGGTCTCGGTCAGCATGAGCTGGACGATGGCTTGCTCTTCCTTGCGTTTGAGCGCGCGGGTGTCGACGATCTGGCGGCCCAGGTCGGCGAGGAACTGGCTGCCCGGCGCGTAGCGCGACAGCAGCTCGCTGCGTTTGAGCTCCAGCTCCAGCAGCCTGGATTTGAGGAACTGTACGGCCGTGTTGCCGGCGATTCTCGGCTCGTTGGTGGCGGCCTCGGGCTTGCTCAGCACGTTGGTCAACAGGAAGACTTCGCGGGCCTCGAGCTCGGCGACCTTGGCTTGATCGGTGGCGCGCGCCACCTCGAAGCCGGCCATCTGGTCGCGCAGCGCATCGACGTTCTCGGAGACGGCGGCCGCGCCGGCTGCATCGCGAAAATCACGCAGGTTGGCCTGAGCGCGCTCGAGCCGTTCCCCCAGGAGTTCGCGCTGGTTGCGGAAGAAGTCCTGGCCGGCGCCTGCGTCCGACAACGCGGCGTGGCGCGTGATGTAGAGCTGGATGAGATCGTTGACGAAGATGGAAGCCCACTGGGGATCTCGACTGACGTAGGCGACCTCGATCAGGTTGGACTGCTTGACCGGGGTCACCTCGATCTTCTCCGCGGTTTTCTGGACCGCGTCATCGAATACGGTCGGGGCGGGCAGGCCGTGGATCAGCCGGTACAGCATCGCGGGGAGCGCAACGGGGAACAGGGCGATGTCCCTGGCCGTGCCGATGAGGCTGCGCGTCTCATCGGCCTCGAGCTTGCTCCGGTAGGCGTCGAGCACGTCACGGACCAGAGACGTGCTGCGCAGCAATGCGACTACGGCGTTGATCTCCTGGTCGGACATTCGATCGACGGTCAGCCGGTCCTCCGATGGCGAGAGCGGAATGTGGGTACGCTGGGTCTGCACCAGGATCTTGGCAGAGGCCCGATAGATCGGCGGCTCGAGCCAGGTCAGAGCCGAGATCGTGATCAGACCCGCCAGCGTTACCGTCTCGATCAGGCGCTTCTGGCGGAACAGGGTGCCGAGAATCTCTCGCCAGCGGACCTCGCCCTCATCGGGCGAGGCCGGCCTGCGACTGTGGTTTGGCTGGACCATCGGGTGTCCGGGCTCCTTCTTAGTAGAAGAGCGGAAGGACGTTGATCGGCAGATTGTCCCGGATGTACTGCTGCACCCACAGGTTGACGTTGGTCACGCCCGAGCGGGGCACCAGAACCATGTCGAAGGGCTGCAACGGCACGTCCACGCCGGGGTCGGATCCGTTGGCGATCGGCAGGACGTCGACCTCGCGGGCGACCCGCTCGCCGTTCTCGTTCCGGCGCACCAGCACCACCGCCGAGCGGCGGGCGCTGTCGGCGAAGCCGCCCGAGGCGACCACGGCCTGATACAGGGTCATGCCGCCGCCCAGGTTGACGAGACCTTCTTGCTTGACTTCGCCGCCGACGAAGATCTGGCCGACGCCGTATTCGACGACCACGACGGTCAGGTTGGGAGTGGCCAGCTCGCCCGTGTACTTCTTGGTCAAGTCGGCGTCCAGCTCCGGCGGAGTGCGGCCAGCGGCCTGCACGTCGTCGACGTAGGGCAATGAGATCTTGCCGTCGGGCCGGACCACGACTTCCTGGTCGAGCTCGGGATTGCGATAGAACCGCACGCTGAGCTTGTCACCGATCTGCAGGCGATACGGAGCCGGTGGCACGCCCGCCTGGGCCGACGCACGGATATCCGCCTCGGCCGGCGGCGCGTGCACGATGTGCGACTTCGACGTGCAGCCGGCCGCCAGCAAGGCGAGCGCGACGACGTTGAGCTTCATGCCGATCTTGTTCATGGTTCGAGTACCTCCAAGCGGGCCTGTCTCCGGAGAGATTCCGTGAGCAGCATCACCCGCCGACGCTTGCTTAAGCGTCTTTTCACGATTGCGCAAAACTCGGCTCATTCGGCCGATCCTTCGTCCGCACGGCGGATCCGATCGTCGAGCCGCTCGGCCAGCCCCTCAATGAGGTTGCGACTGACTCCGGACAGACTGTCCAGCTCGATCTCGGTCAGATCGAGCCCGAAGCGCGCCGCCGTCGTTCGCGAGTCCTCGTGGAAGAAACGGCGAAACGCGTCGTCGCAGATCAGGCGGCCCAAGGCCGCTTCGGTCGCTTTCTGGCTCACTCGACTTCTCGGATCGTCGACCGTAGACCGTCCCGCCAGAGCGGGTACGCAGGCAGACTCGGACGACCATCGTGCAAGCGCCGCACCATCACGCGCGACGCGTCGAGAGCGCGTCTTTCCAGGAGAATCCGCGAGTCGGAGAGGTGGTCAGGAGCTCGGGCTTGAGCCTATGGACCGGCGGGTGGTTCTTTTGAGCCGTTTCGGGATCGGCTCGGGACGGCGCGGAAGTGAGAAAGCCAAACCGCGGGTCAGGCTCAAATGCTCAATGCTGGTCGGCCTGGAGGCCGTACTTCTTGATCCGGTAGCGTAGCGTGGCACGGCTGATGCCGAGCAGGCGCGCCGCCACGCTCACGCGAAAGCCGGTGCGCTCGATGGCCTGAACGGTGAGGGCTCGGACGAGCGCCTCGACGTCAATACCGTCTTCCGGCAACGTCCAGACCCCCCCTGCCGTCTCTCCCGGCGCCGAGGTGGCCGTCGTAGTCTCCAGAGCGCGAAAGTCGTTGGAGGTGAGCAAACTGCCGCTGCTCACGATCACCGCGCGCTCGACCGCGTTCTCGAGCTCCCGGACGTTTCCTCGCCAGGGCCGGCTCTTGAGATAACGGACCGCTTCACGGGAAAGCCCAGGCACGGCCTTGCCGACTTGGCCTTCCAGGCGCTTGAGGAAGTGCATGGCGAGCGGGAGGATATCCTCGGCGCGCTGTCCGAGCGGTGGGATGTGCAGCGGAAACACGCACAACCGATAGTAGAGATCCTCGCGGAAGCTGCCGAGCTTGACCCGTTCCTCGAGCGACGCGTTGGTGGCCGCGATGACCCGGACATCGGCCTCCTTGGGACGCACCGAGCCCACCGGACAGAAGGTCCGGTCCTGCAGGAAGTGCAAAAGCTTGGCCTGCACCGACGGGTCGATCTCGGCGATCTCGTCCAACAGCACCGTCCCCCCGCGCCCGCTTTCGAGAAGGCCGATCTTGTTCTGGTTGGCGCCGGTGAAGGCGCCGCGCTGGTAGCCGAACAGTTCGCTTTCGAGCAGGGTGTCGGGAATCGCCGCGCAGTTGATCGAAACGAACGGTTTGGGCGCGCGCGGGCTGTTGCGATGAATGGTCCGAGCCACCACTTCCTTGCCTGCGCCGCTGGGCCCTGTGATGAGGACCGTGCAGTTGAGCGGAGCGACCTGGCCGGCAAGCTCCAGCACGCGCAGCATCGCGTCCGAGTACGCGACCACGCCGTCCAGCTGATAGGTCTGGTAGGCCCGCCGGTGCCGCTCGGCCAAGCTGTCCGCGCTAGCGCGCTGCCGCACCGCGGAGAGCGCGACGTTGAGAAGGCGCGGCCGGTCGATCGGTTTCGGCAGGAAATCCAGGGCACCGGCCTTCATCGCGCGAACCGTGTACTCGACCGGAAGGCTGTCGGCCAGGAGCGCGACCTCGGCGTCCTGGTTGAGGCGGTGGATCCGGTGCAACAGCTCGATTCCGTCGAACTCGGGCAGTCGCATATCGCTGATGGTCAGCGGGATGGAGATGCGTTGGTGGCAGTCGAGCGCTTCCGAAGCGCTGCTCGCCTCGAGCACCTCGATGCCTTCCTCCCGCAGCCAGCCTCGACAGGTCTGGCGCTCACGCTCGTTGGGGGTGACCAGGAGAACGCAGGTGCTCATGCCGTCATGCCGTCGCGCCGTGTGGCTCCACCCCGACGAGGCGGCTCACCGCAGCCAGAGACTAGCGCCTGCTCCCAGTCTACACGGAGGCCGACGGCTCTTCTGATCCTTTGCGCTGCGTGAGCATGCTCCTCGTTGGCACGGTCTGGCCCGGTGTGTCAATTGCGGACGCGACTCGCTGCGGCGCTTGCCATGACGCCACGCAGAGCAGTTGCGTGCTCGGTCGTGGAAACACCCGGAACCGACGCATTGTTGCTCCCCTGGCGCGATGCGAGCAGATGAGCCACAACGCTCCCACGAGTGGGGGAGTCGTGGGGTTCAGCGGCAGCCGAGGATCCGCCCGTTTCGGTTGAACTGGCAGCGCGACCCGTCGAAGACGGTCTCGCCGCAGTGGCCGGTAGCAGCGGCGACCTCATCGCCGAAGACGATCGTCGCGTTGATCGGCGCGTCCGTCAGACGGACCGGGTAGTCGCCGCGCCGGCCGGCAACCAGAACGTGGAGCCCGCCGGGGGGAAGCTCGTCGTCCTTCTCGATGAAGGTGCGGCGGATCCCGTTGACGGGGGCTCCCGTGTTGTCGACGTACTTCCAGCGTGTGCCGGTGCCGTTGAGCGCCCAGCCTCGCCCTCCGCGCTTGCTGAGGAGCGCCTGGGCCGGTAGCGACTCGTCGATCAGCACGTCCCCGAGAGCGCCGTGGATCCGCAGTTGTGCCCCATCGCGGATGGGATCGAGGTCCGCGAAGGTGGATCCGTCGGGCAATTGCAGGTCGGCTCGGAGCGAAAGGGTCTCGTTGCCAGGAATCGGCTCGATCCCCACGCGCTTCATGACGATCTCCGTGTCGTTGATCATGTCGCGGCCGCCCGCGACGTTGGTGCACGGGTCGCAGGCCTCTCCGGTGCCGTCCGCATCGACGTCCGACTGGTCGGCGTTGGCCAGGTGGGGGCAGTTATCGAACAGGCAGCCGACGCCATTCAGGCCCGGAGCGCCGAACCCATCGCCATCGAGATCGTGACAGGTATCCACTCCGTCTCGCGTGCCGTCACCGTCGCTGTCGCTATTCAACGGATCGATCCCGAGGCTGCGTTCCTGGCCGTCGCTCAGACCGTCGTCGTCGGAATCGGCGACGGCGCGGTTGGTCTCGCCGGGATCCGTCTGGCGATTGAGATTGACGTCTTCTTGCGCGTCGCTCAGACCGTCGTCGTCGGAGTCGACGATTCGCGCCACGGTCGCATAGCCCAGGCTAACCTCGTTGGAGCGTGGGCTTTCGTTGCCGGCGGCGTTCGTGCTGGTCACGCTGAAGACGATGGTTGGCCCCACCGGGAGTGCCGTGAGCGTCGTCTCGACAGTGCTGGTCAGACCGTCGCTCGGAACCACACGCACGATGCTGGTCGTGTCGTAGCGAACGTAGACGCGATAGCCGGTGGCGTTGAAAATCCGCGTCCATTCCAGCGTCACGTCGAAGGCGATGGCCGGTGCGGCAGCCGCGATGAGCGCGGCGCAGGTGAGGGAGACGAGTAGCCGCACGATAGACAGCCGGGCAAGGCTCATAACGAGCCCCGGAACAGGTCGCCTACCTTTGTGCACCGCCTCCAAGGGAGGTGTCAACGACTGTGCTGAGCTATACCCGAATGGGGTCAGGTCTAATATCCCGCTTGGCGGGAAATTAGACCTGACCCCATTCCCAGCACCGTGGATCGTCGTTGCGCGGGTTGTTGACGTGGGTGCTCACCGGATCGGCGCGCAGCTCGCCGGCGGGGCAGGGGACCAGCAGCCGTACGAGCCGCTCGTGGTCCTCCACGCCCGGGTCCAGCCATTCGGCGTAACTAGCCGCAGACAGGATCACCGGCATCCGGTCGTGAATCGGCCGCATCATCTCGTTCGGCTCGGTGGTGATGATGGTGCACGACTCGAGGGCCGGTCCGTCGCCTTTCTCCCAGCGTTCCCAGAGCGCGGCCATGGCAAACGGGGCACGGTCCGCTCGGCGGATCAGCATCGGCTGCTTTACCGAGCCCGCGCGTCGCCACTCGTAGAATCCATCGGCCGGCATCAAGCAGCGGCGCTTCCGCAGCGCCGCGCGAAAGGCGGGCTTCTCGCCGACGGTTTCGGCCCGGGCGTTGATCATGCGGCTGCCGATCGCCGGGTCCTTCGCCCAGAACGGGACCAGACCCCAGCGCAACAGGACGAGTTGCCGCCGGCCGCCGTCGGTGCGGACGGCCGCGACGTCCTGGGTCGGGGCGATGTTGTAGCGGGGGGAGAGCCGCGGGCCAGCCTCGGCATCGAAGACCTCGGCTACCATCTCCACGGGCGTGGTCAAGGTGAACCGGCCGCACATCGAGTACGCTCATATACGAGGGCACGAGTGCACACACGGCCGCTGCCGAGTAGGACGCTTCCACTTGGGAGAGAACCGGACATTTCTACTTTGCAGAGACTCGGGCGGCATCGACCTACTCGGCCAGATCCATCGAGTCCTTGACGTCGGTGGACAGCACCGTGACATGCTTGCGTTCACCTTCGAGCGCGGACTTCGACTGCAGGATCTTGCCTGCGCGCGGTTCTCGTGTCGGCACGACGGGCACGAGGTCAAGGTTTTAGCCCCCTTGGGGGTGCGAAGCCTACAGAAGATCCATTGGTCACGGAAAGATTGAAGCCCGAGACGAGCTTGCGCCTCGTCGGACGGGCGGAACGGGCGCTCACGATCTGCTCAGGCCGAAAAACGGCCGTACGTTCGGCCGATCTGGATCCTTCGCACGCACGCGTTGCCCATGGCGCGCAAAAAAACTGACCTCTAGCGGCGCCATACCCCGCGAGTGGGGGAGCGGGGTACTTCCTGGCCGTCAAACACGTGCCTAAAATTCGAGGCTCGCGACTGGGCCTCATGTCTGGCTCACGCGATCCGAATGATCCTGAGCGCCGTCCTGCCGATCCTGCTGGCGTCACCGATAAGTCTGCGCTGCGACAGTGCTCGACCCACGCGCAACGCTGACCAGTTACAGACCGGCGGCCGGACACGAACTACGCAACCTGGAGCGTCATGAGCGTTCCGGCACTTGCGCTCTCGTCGCCTGCCACTACCGCGCCCGCTCCGGGCGTTCGTCCCCGGGTCCAGGGCAAATTCCTTTTCGTCGGCGACCAAAAGCTGTACGTGCGGGGCGTGACCTATGGGCCGTTCCGTCCCGACGCGGATGGCAGCCCGTTTCCAAGCCGCCAGGCCGTCGAACGGGACTTCGCCGCCATGACCGCCAATGGTATCAACGCCCTCCGCACTTACGACGTCCCGCCTATCTGGCTGCTCGACGCCGCCGGGCGCCACGGTCTCTGGGTGATGGTTGGCTTGCCGTGGGAGCAGCACGTTACCTTCCTGGATGATACGAAGCTCTCCCGCGCCATCCGCGAGCGCGTTCACGCGCAGGTGCGTGCCTGCGCCGGACATTTCGCGATCCTTTGCTACGCGATCGGCAATGAGATCCCGTCGGGAATCGTCCGCTGGCACGGGCCTCGGCGCGTGGAACGGTTTCTGGAGCAACTGTATCAGGCGGCAAAAGCAGGCGACCCTTCCGCTCTGTTCACGTACGTGGACTACCCGAGCACGGAGTATCTGCAGCTCTCTTTCCTCGATCTTGTCTGCTTCAACGTTTACCTCGAATCGAAAGAGAGCTTCGAAGCTTATCTGGCCCGGCTGCAAAACATCGTAGGTGAACGTCCGCTGCTCATGGCCGAGATCGGCTTGGACAGCCGCCGGAACGGCGAGGCCGTACAGACGCGCGCGCTCGACTGGCAGATTCGCTCTACGTTTGCGGCCGGTTGTGCCGGCGCGTTCGTGTTTGCCTGGACCGACGAGTGGTATCGCGGCGGCAACGACATCGAAGACTGGGATTTCGGCATTACCAATCGCAGCCGCCGGGCCAAGAAGGCGCTTGCGGTGGTCCACAAGGCATACGACGAGGTTCCCTTCGCACCCGATCTGCAGTGGCCCCGCATCTCGGTGGTGGTCTGCACGTATAACGGCAGCCGCACGCTGCGCGAGTGTCTGGAGAAGCTGGCGCAGCTCGATTACCCGAACCACGAGGTCATCATCATCGATGACGGATCGACCGACGGCGGCGCCGACAACGCCGAGTCGTACGGGTTCCGTCTGATCCGCACCGAGAACGGAGGGCTCAGCCGCGCGCGAAACGTCGGTCTGGAAGCCGCCACCGGCGAGATCGTCGCCTACATCGACGACGATGCGTATCCCGATCCGGACTGGCTCCGGTACTTGGCCCACACTTTCATGACGTCGGATTTTGTGGGCGTTGGCGGCCCTAACCTGCCACCTCCGGCCGACGAACTGGTTGCCCAGTGCGTGGCACAATCGCCGGGTGGGCCGGTCCACGTGCTGTTGTCCGACCGCGAGGCGGAGCACATTCCCGGCTGCAACATGGCTTTCCGCAAATCGTGCCTACTGGCCATCGGCGGTTTCGATCCGCTGTTCCGCGCAGCCGGCGACGACGTCGATGTGTGCTGGCGGCTCATGGCCAAGGGTTGGAGGCTCGGCTACAGCCCGGCTGCGGTCGTATGGCACCACCGCCGTAATTCGATTCGCGCTTACTGGAAGCAGCAGAAGGGCTACGGAAAAGCCGAGGCGCAGCTCGAACGGAAATGGCCGGAGAAGTACAACGCTGCCGGGCACATCTCCTGGGCGGGTCGGATCTACAACAACGGCTTCACCCAAAGCTTGCGATGGGGTCGCACGCATCTCTATCAGGGTACGTGGGGATCGGCAGGCTACCAGCGACTCGATGCTCGTAAACCGCGTGTCTGGGAACAGCTGCCGCTGACGCCGGAGTGGTACCTGATCACGTTCGCGCTGGCCGTAGCCTCCGGGCTCGGCGCCGTCTGGAAGCCGCTGGTGTTCGCATCGCCGCTGCTCGCTCTCGCCGCACTCTTGCCGCTGTTTGTCGTCGTCGAAAACATCCGGCGCAGCCACCTCCCGAGCGCAGCCGCGGGCAACCGCTTGTGGCTGAAGACGCGGCTGCTCACTTCCCTGCTTCACGTCTTACAGCCGCTCGCGCGCCTTCGGGGGCGCTTGAGCAGCGGACTGACACCGTGGCGCCCGCGTAGTGCAGCCGGGCTCGCGTTTCCGCGCTCGAGCGCGGTGCGACTCTGGAGCGAGCGCTGGAAGCAGAGCGAGGTATGGTTGGAAGAGATCGAGGAGCGGTTGCGCATGGAGGGCGGAATCGTCGCGCGCGGCGGTGGCTACGATTCCTGGGACCTGCAGGTGCAGGGCGGAATTCTTGGACGGGTTCAGCTTCAGGCGGCCATCGAGGAGCACGGCGGTGGCAAACAGCTCGTGCGCGTCCGCTTCTGGCCGCGCATCTGGCTTCCGGGGCTGGCGATTGCTCCGATTCTGATCGCGCTGTCGGCGACGGCGGCGCTTTCGCTGGTGTGGCTGGTGTGTGCGGTGCTCGCGCTCGCTGCTACGGTGCCGCTGCTGCTTGCATTTCGCGACTGTGCGGCGGCCACGGCGGTGATCCAGAAAGCACTCGAAAAAGCGGGCTTTGGAATGAACCGATGACAGGCCACCGCCACCACGATCTGACGCTCTACGCCCGCTTGCTCACCCAAGCCCGGCCTTACTGGCTGCACCTGGTGGCGATTCTTCTGCTCGGACTACTCGCTGCCCCGTTGGCGGTGCTGGCCCCGCTGCCGTTGAAAGTCGCGGTCGATAGCGCGATCGGTTCGCAGCCCGTGCCGCCGTTTCTGAACTGGATGCTGCCCGCACAGGCCGTTCGTACGCCGGGAGCGATTCTGCTGCTGGCCGTGCTGCTGCTGGTAGCGATCAGCCTGATGGTCCGACTCAAGGCGCTGGCCAGCTGGGTGCTCGAAACCTACACCGGCGAAGCGTTGATCATGAGCTTTCGCACCCGGCTCTTCGAGCATCTGCAGAGACTCTCGATCGGCTTTCACGATGCCAAAGGAACCTGCGATTCGGTCTATCGAATCCAATACGATGCGCCCTATATCCAGTACATTCTGGTCAATGGCGTCGTCCCCTTGGCCAGTGCCGCGCTCACACTGGCCGGCATGATCTACGTTACGGCGCGCCTGGACGTGGAGCTGGCACTGATTGCGCTGGCGGTGAGCCCGCTGCTGTTCCTTGCCACGCGGGAGTTCGGCGGGCGCGTACGGGCCGAATGGTCTGAGCTCAAGAAGTCAGACAGCTCGGCGATGTCCGTCGTGCACCAAGCGGTGAGCGCAGCGCGTGTAGTCAAAGCGTTCGGCGGCGAGGAGCGCGAGCGGCACCGTTTCGCCACGCACGCCAGCCGGCGGATGCGCGGGCAGGTACGGGCCGCATTCATGCAGGGAAGTTTCGACGTCGTCGTTGGGCTGATCGTCGCCGTGGGCACGGCTGCTGCACTCTATGTCGGCGTGCAGCACGTACGTTCGGGGAGGCTCACGCTCGGCGCGCTGCTGGTCGTGATGGCTTACCTGGCACAGCTCTATGAACCCATGAAGACGCTGAGCAAGAAGCTCACCGACCTACAGTCCGGGCTGGCGAGCTGCGAGCGTGCCTTCGCGCTTCTGGACGAGCATCCGGAGGTCGAGGAGCGGGCCGATGCCCGTCCGCTACAACGTGCACGCGGCGAGATCGGGTTCGAGAGCGTCTCGTTTGCATATCCGAACGATCGTGCGGCCCTGCGCGATGTGACATTCCGGATCGCTGCTGGCACCCGCCTCGGCATCGCCGGCCGGACCGGTGCGGGCAAGACTACGCTCACCAATTTGATCGCGCGGTTTTTCGATCCGGCCAGCGGTGCGATCACGCTGGATGGGGTCGACCTGCGCGACTATCGGCTGAGCGATCTGCGCAGGCAGTTCGCGCTCGTGCTCCAGGAGCCCGTGCTGTTCTCCAGCAGCATCGCCGAGAACATCGAGTACGCCCGGCCCGGCGCGACCCGTGACGAAGTCATAGCCGCTGCGAAGGCCGCCAATGTGCACGATTTCATCAGCCGGCTACGGCAAGGCTACGAGACCCTGGTCGGCGAGCGCGGCATGATGCTCTCCGGTGGCGAGCGTCAGCGCATTTCGTTGGCTCGTGCCTTCCTCAAGGACGCGCCGATCCTGATTCTGGACGAACCGACCAGCTCGGTGGACACGGCGACGGAGCGCGAAATCCTCCAGACCATGGAGCGCCTCATGCGCGGGCGCACCGCGATCCTGATTGCTCATCGCTTGAGCACGCTCGATATCTGCGATGCACGCATGGAGCTCGAGTACGGGCGGATCATCCGCGTCAGTGGCCACGTCGAGTGCACGGCCACGACGCTTGTCGCCGGCGAATCGGCCGAGACCGCCCGGGGAGCCGCGTGAGCACCGCGAGAGCATCCGAGCCGATCGCCGCCCAGCACGCGCGCGTGCGGATGCTGCACGGTGATCCGGTGGAGCACCCGGCGATCGAGGCCTGGCGTGCGCTTGGGCACCGAGCAGTCGACCCCCAGGGCGTCGAAACGCTGAAGCAACGCAACCGCGCGAGCACGTACCGGCTCTTGGGAATGGGGCCGAGGGGAGGCTCCCTGATCGCCAAGCGGTGCCGACGCAGCACCGGGATGCTCGAACGCACGATTTACCAAGAGATCCTCCCGATCCTGCCGGTCTCTTCGCTGCGCTTTCACGGGCTGGTCGAAGAGGGGGACGGCGAGTTCTGCTGGCTCTTTCTCGAAGATGCGGGGACGGAAGAGTGCTGCGGACTGACCGAGAAGCATGGCCTCGTGGTGGCGCATTGGCTTGGAGCCATGCACGCGGCGGCAGCCGACCTGGCGCTGGAAATAGACCTGCCTGAGCGGGGCCCTGCGTACTACCTCGAGCATCTGCGCTCAGCCCACGACGCGATGCTGCAATCGCTCGCCGAGCCGGATCTCCCGGCGCAGGACGTCGCAATCCTCGAGGAAGTTGTCACCCAGTGCCGCCTATTGGCGGATTGCTGGCATCGGCTCGAGCGGCTTTGCGACGGGATGCCGCGGACGCTCGTGCATGGCGACTTCGTCGCCAAGAACATTCGTGTGCGCCGGGAGCCAGAGGGTCTGGCGCTTCTGACCTTCGATTGGGAGGTGGCCGGCTGGGGTATCGCTGCGGCGGACCTCGTCCAGTTCGGTTTTGGCTGGCTCCGCTCGGGCCTCAGCGTATTCGCATCGACGGTACGGAGGAGGTGGCCGAACCTCACCGTCAACGACATCGATTGCATGGCCGATGTTGGCCGGATCTTCTGGTTGCTTACCGTCCTCAGTGCGGAAAGCGAAGGTCTCTCGTGCCGCGCCGGCCGCAAGCCCGTGGAGAAGCTCGGTGTCTACCGATCGTGGATGGCCCAGGCGTTGCGAGCCATTGCGCGAGAGCTCTAGACCCATGCAGACCTGGCTCACCCAAGCCCAGGACCCTGAACATTTGGCCGCTCGCCTTGCCGTCGTCTTGCGCAGGCGCAACCCGGCCGCTGACGGGTTGCGCGTGATCGATCGGCGGCCCGCACCCTACGCGAGCAGCGCGCCAAGCGAGATCGTGACATGCCGGCTGCGCGACGGTCAGGTCCTGACACTGTATTGCAAGTACTCTGCCCGCCACGGGCACGAGGACTACGGTCACCGCGGCGGAAGAGCGTACGAGGCCGCGGTCTACCGTGATCTGCTCGGCAAGCTACCGGTCTCGACAGCGACCTTCTATGGCGCACATACCGAGGAAGCGACCGGGGAGACCCTGCTCGTGCTCGAGTATGTCGATCCGTGCACGCGCGTAAGCAAGGATCCGGCAGCGATGATCAACGCGGCCCGCTGGATCGCGATCTTTCATGCGGCCAGCGGAACCGCTCTGTCGCGCACGTCGCCGCTCGGCATGCACGCATACACCGCCGACTATTACCTCGGATGGGTCCGCCGGACGCTTGTCCTGACCCGCCCGTCGCACCGGCGGCTGCCGTGGTTGAAGGTCGTTTGCGAGCGCTCCCTGAAGGCTCTCGCGTCTCTATTGGATTGCACCCAGACCGTTATCCACGGAGAGTACTACCCCCACAACATTCTCGTTCGCGACTGCGCCATCTATCCCATCGACTGGGAATCCGCGGCCGTGGCGGCGGGAGTCATCGACCTGGCCAGCCTGACCGAGCAATGGCCGCCCGAAATCGTGCAAGCGTGTGAGCGCGAGTATCAACGAGCGCGCTGGGCCGAGGGCGCGCCCGCCGGTTTCCCGCGCAATTTGGATGCCGCACGGATGTATCAGCATTTCCGCTGGCTGGGTGACCGACCCGAGTGGACTGAGGACGAGCGCCACCGGTGGCGCTTCGAGGCATTGCGTTCGTCGGCCGAGAGGTTGGCGCTGCTCTAGCGGCCGGGTCGCTGCGCACCGAAAGGTCCAAGACGTGACATCAAAGTTGCGGATCATCGTAGCGGGCTTGATCGCCCAATACCCCCTGGGCGGACTGGCCTGGCATTATCTCCAGTACGTCCTGGGCCTCGCGCGGCTCGGTCACGACGTCTACTATCTCGAGGATAGCGGCGGCTGGCCCTACAATCCGATCGAGGACGGACTCGGCCAAGACTGCTCGTACAACATCCAGTACCTCAGCAAGGCCATGTCGCGACTGGGATTGGACGACAAGTGGATTTACTGTCTGCAGATGCCGCACAAGGCCGATTGGTTCGGGCTGCCGGACGCGGAGCGAACGGCCGTCCTGCAGTCCGCCGACCTGCTGCTCGACATCTCGGGAACGCTGTGGTGCTTCGACCGCTACAGCAGCATAGGCCGCATCGCGTACGTCGATACGGATCCCGTGTTCACGCAGCTCCGTCTCGCGTTGGATCAAGCAGACTGGTGGGCACGGGTAAGAGCCCACCACGTGCACTTCACTTTCGGCGAGTGTCTCCCCCGCACAGAGCTGGCGAACGGCATCAACTGGCGGGCGACCCGGCAGCCGATCGTGTTGGCCGAATGGGACCCTTCAGCACCCAGGCGCAACGTATTCACCACCATCATGAACTGGACCAGTTACGCTTCCGTGACCTATCGGGGAGAAGCCTATGGGCAGAAGAACCTCGAGTTCCAGCGCTTCGTCGACTTGCCGGGCCTGGTGCGCCCGTCGGTACTCCAGATCGCGGCGGCTACAGGCACGAAGGAGCACACCCCGCGTGACCTGCTGGCTGATAAGGGATGGCAGGTGGTCGATCCGCGGGCGGTCTGCCCGGATTTCGACAGTTATCGGAGCTACATCGAGTCCTCAAAGGCCGAATGGAGTGTAGTCAAGAACGCCTACGTCCGTGGCCACTCGGGTTGGTTCAGCGAGCGCTCAGCCTGCTACCTGGCAGCCGGTCGGCCGGTGGTGCTGCAGGACACGGGCTTTTCCGAGCTGCTTCCGACTGGCGAAGGTCTGCTCACCTTTACCAACCTGGAAGAGGCCGTGGAGGCGATCCAGGCAGTCGAGGCCCACTACGATCGGCACGCACGGATGGCGCGGGCCATCGCCGAGGAGTACTTCGACTCCAACAAGGTGCTCGCGCGGATGGTTGATGAGGCAATGAGCTAACGAGCGCTGGTCTCAGCAGACCCCCGCATACCGAGCGGCGCCGCTACCGTAACGATCGCGTGAAGCGCAGGCCGACGATATGTTCGGTCTGCACCGACCCGCCACTGAAATCGTCGCTGTAGTCGAGGCTCTCCGTCCAGTAGAACGCGGCCAGTCGGCCGCTGGGGTCGTCGTGCAACACGCGGACGAACTTCGCGAAGTCCATCTCCACGCCGAACTGCCAGAGCGTCGTAGCGGTCTCGCTGTCATAGACCAGATAATCGGTGCGGTAGTCGCCGCGCGCGAGGCTGAGATCCAGATTCGGCAGAATCTTCGGCAGATAGGAGAACGACACGCTCCCATCGTAGTTAGTGTCCGCGGAGCGCGAGTAGGATTCCTTGTTGTCGCCGGTGTTCTGGCCGAAATAGACGTTGCCACGCCAGTTGCTGCCGAGGTAGCCGCCATTCACGTAGAAGCGGTTGCCGATCCAGTCGGCGTCTGGCGCCCACGGCTGGCGGCCGTCATAGGTGTAGTTCCAGTAACCGCCGTCGGCGTAGAACGCGCCGCGCGACCAGGAGACGCCGAAGCCGAGCAGGCCGAACGCGTCGTTGGTCACCTCGTCGGGTCCGGGCTCGATGCTGCCTTTCTCGAACATCCCCCACACATTGTCGGGCAGGAGCAATGCGGCGCCACCATGCGCTTGGGCGGCATCGAAAGGGCGCAGGAGCGCGGTAACGGACCGTGCCGTCGAGGCCTCCAGATCGCGCTGGCGCCAACCGTCGAGCTTCTCGCTGCGCCAGCGGTCCTTCAAGCTGAACGTCATGTCGAGAGACCGCCAGCCGAGCGTCGCGCCGTAGGTGAACAGCCGCTCGTTGGGTCGCCCGAAAGGCCGCTCGCGCTTGTCGATGACATCGTCATCGAAATCTTCGTCTACGCTCGAGCTGCGCGCGAAACCGGTCAACCTCGCATCGCCACGCAACACGTCAACGTCGAGGCGCTGCCAAAGGGCCATCCCTTGATCGCGGGCGTCGGTGCGCATGTCGAGCCGTTCTTCGGCATCCTCCTCGCGCTGCTGGCGCTGCTCGCGCCGCTCCAAATCATCGCGGAACTGTGAGAATGCCTGGTTGCTGGTCAACCGCACGCGCGTGTCCAGAGCATGGACCGTGAGGCGCGTTGTGCTGACGGAGTCACGTTCGGGATCGAAGGGGTTGTCGCTGATCCAACGCTGGGCGGTCTGGGTCTTGGCGCGCCTGGCCTCCGCGACCTTGGCTTCGAGCTTCCAGCTCATGCCCGCGAAGCTGGAGACCTCGGCCTCCAGAGCGAGCCGATCCTTGCTCCGGTCGCGGTTGCGGCTCCTGAGCGAGTCGAGATCGCCTTCCCACTGCTTCGCTTCGATGCGCATCGATTGCTCGTTCTGCTCGAGGTCGGCAGTTTCCGGACCTAGACCGTGCGATGCTTCGGGGTGCAAGATCGCCCCGCGGGCGGTCGTCGATAGCGGTGAGCTTCCGCGTCGCGCCTGGTCACATGCCGGGCAGACGTGCTCCGAGGACGGCGCGACCCGTGTGGTGCTAGCACACCCAGATAGTGCGAGCACGAGGAGCGCCGCGGCTAACGCGCCGCTACGCAAGCTCCGCCAACTGATTCGCCGTTTCACGCAGATCCTCGCCTATCGTACGCCGTCGCGCGAGGAAAATTTTAAGCCGCATTTTCTTCCTATGTCTATGAGGTACGCGTTATTCACCCATCTGGCGCGCCGCCACTGTCCGGCCCGAGGTGACGCCGGAGCGCCAATGCTTCCCCAGCTAGGGGGCGCCACCCATCTGCGCCGCCGCCTGCGGCAACGGATGGGATGGAGTTTCTGAGCGGCTGGAACGCGGCGTTCACGCAGCGCGAGCCGCTCGGTGCGCCGTCCGTCGTGACGGACAACAAGTCCAAAGGTGGGAGCGGCGCACTGCTCGCCGCAAGCGCACGGCCCGGGAGCCTGTTGCCGGGTGGTGCAGGACTCACATTGAACGCGCTCGCGTCGCCGACGGTCAACGTTACGGACTCGATCGTGTGGGGAAACCGCATCACCGGCGTTGACGCTGGCGAGCTCTACGAAACCTAGGGCTCCGATTTCGGCGTGGCGACGGTCGCCGTCGATCACCGTGATGTCGGAGAGATCGTTCTCCAGAGCGCAACCGTGACCGACCTTGGCGGCAACGTGAGCGTCGATCCGGTATTCGGCGAAGTGCCGCACCTGGCGCCGACGAGGTCGCACCGTAGCGGTCGGCCGTCTCGAGACAACCGTAGGTCCGCCGGCCGCTTGTCGCTTCCCTCAGGTGGACACCGGGCGTAGGTCTTGCGGCCGATACGAGAGACTTACCCCTCGGGCACCATCGTCCGAAGGTAGACAAAGGGGCTGACCATGACACCTCTCGCGAGGCGGCCTAGCCGTCTGACCTTGGTTTGCACGGCATGGCTTGCGGTTGGCACGGCCAGGGCGCAGGCGGCGACCCTCAGCGTGGACGTTGGAAATCCCGGCTGCACCGACGTGACCGGGACTCCCTACTGCACCATCCAGGCGGGGGTGGACGCGGCACTTGCGACCGACACCGTGGAGGTCGCGGCCGGCACCTACGATGAGCAGGTCGTCGTCGACAAGGCGCTCACCATCGACGGCGCGGGAAGCGCGAGCACGGTGATCGAGCCGGCAAGCGTTGCCAACAACACGACCCACCTGCTTTCGGGCATTCCCGTCTCAGCGGTCCTGCTGGTGGACGCGGCCTCGGCGGTCACGATCCGTGACCTGGCCGTCGACGGTGGGGCGGCTGGCGCTGGCGCCTGCGCGCAGGGGTTCTACGGGATCTATTACCGCAACGGTTCGGGGCTTGTCGAGGACGTCACGGTTGCAGACGTGTTCGACCCGGCGGCCGTGGGTTGTCCCGAAGCCCGCGCGATCGTCATCCACGCCAACGGCGCAGGTAGCGCGACGGTCACCGTGCAGAACAGCACGGCCGATGGGTACGGCAAGAGCGGAATCACCTGCAGCGGCGCCACCGCCGACTGCACGATCGACGGCAACTTGGTGGTCGGCCGTGGGCCGGTAGGCATTCCGCACGTCGCGCAGAACGGCATCGAGCTGATCAACGACGCCGCCGGATCGATCGAGAACAACAACGTCAGCGATAATTTTTACAACCCACAAACCCTGTGCGCCACGGGTATCCGGGTGGATAGCGATGCGGTCACGGTGCGCGGCAACACCTTGATCGACAACTTCTGCGACATCGCCGCGATCACCAGCGGCAGTACGGTCGAAGAAAACCGGATGCCGGTGGCCGGCGACTTCGCTCTGCAAGTGACGGGAAACAACAACGTCGCCTCCCGCAACCTGATCAGCGGCTCCCCGGGCCTGGCCGTCTACAACGACGGGACCGGCAATACCTACGAGTGCAATCGGATCGTCAACAACAGCTTCGGTCTGCTCTTCGACGTTTTGTCGGGACCGGGCACCCCCAACGAGGTCCACGACAACGCGATCTTCGGCAATGCGGCAGGCTTGGACGCCAGCGTCGTGGCCGCCCCGCCGGCCATCGATGCGGCCGACAACTGGTGGGGGGCCGTCGATGGGCCGAGCGACGGCGGTGGCAGCACGGCGACCGGCTCTGGCGACTCGGTCACCGCCAAGGTCGTCTTCAGCCCGTTCCTGACCGCACCATCGCTCTGCACGCCCTGTCAGGCGAACGCCGACTGTAGCGACGGCTTGGGCTGCAACGGCAACGAAACCTGCGACGCCGGCGCTGCCACCTGCCAGGCCGGCACGTCGCCGGTGTGCGTGGGCCAGTGCCTGACCGGTGCCTGCATCGAGCCGTTCGGGATTTGCCAGCCCTTGCCCGACGGGTCGATCTGCGACGCCGGCGGCTCCTGCGATACCTGCCAGGGAGGGGCGTGTACCCAGGGTGCGGGACCGGATGCTGACGGCGACGGGATCTGCGACGTGCTGGACAACTGCCCGCTCGATGCCAACCCGGATCAGTCCGATGTCGACTCGGACGGGCTGGGGGACCTCTGCGATCCCAACGACGGGCTGGGCACGATGGTGCTGAGCCGCGCGCGTCTGGTAGCGGATGCTGGCGGTAATACTCCGCGCGGCAAGCTGCGCTTCGTCGCTTTGGTCAACGACCACAACACGGGCATCTTTCTGGCTGACGACCTGACGGTGGACGGCGACGTGTTCTTCGAGCTGAGCGCCGGCGCGTTCACGTCGACGATCAACCTGGAAACCTGCACGCAGCTCAGCGCGCGCCGCATCCAGTGTCGCGGCGCGAACTACCGTGCGAATGCGCGGCTCGTACCCCAGGGATCGAACGTTTTCCCCAATACCTACAAGATCGCGGTCACGCAGACGCGACTCGCAGATGCCGACGCTCCGACTGCGCCGGTCGTTGTCGAGCTGCACCAGCCCAGCTCCCAGATCGACCGTGACGACGACATCTCGGCCTGCACGCCGCGCGCCGGCCGGCTGAGCTGCCGCGAGACGCAGTAGGGGAGCTTTCGCCTTGAGGGGGCCAGGCTTGCGGCCGGGCGTGTGCGGGCTCAGCTCCGCGGCGCCGGCCGCAGGCCCTGGGGTACGGCGAGCCTCTCGATCAGATCGAAGACGCCTTGGACGAGCAGGGCGAGCAGGGCCGCGGGCACCGCGCCTTCCAGGATGAGCGCCACATTGTCGAGCCGGATTCCGGTCAGGATCGGCTGTCCGTAGCCACCCGCTCCGATCAGCGCGCCCAAGGTGGCGGTACCGACGTTGATCACCGCTGAGGTTTTGATCCCGGCGAGGATCGAGCGCGCCGCTAGCGGCAGCTCGATCGTGCGTAGCCGGGCGGAGCGTGGCAGTCCCATGGCATCCGCGCACTCGATAAGTGCCGGACTGATCCCGGCCAGACCCGCGTGGGTGTTGCGAACGATCGGCAGCAGGCTGTACAGAAACAGCGCTGCGAGCGCGGGTGGGGTGCCAATTCCGAGCAGCGGGATCATGAAGACGAGCACGGCCAACGATGGGATCGTCTGCACGACGCCGACCACGGCGAGCACGATCTGTCCAAGTCGCCGGCGTCGGGAACAGAGGATGCCGAGGGGAACGGCGGCCAAAATTGCGGCGCCGAGCGAGACGGCGACCAGGGCCAGATGCTCGCGCGTACGGGTCGCGATCCGTTCGGCTCGGCCCTGTTCTTCGACAGGGGGGCGGAACGGGAGCGTCCGCGCGAGAAAGCTCGCGGCGACCGCCGACTCGGACTGACCTTCGAGCTTCACGCGTTCGTTGAGTGCGATCATCGTGGGCGCGTTGATCGTTCCCTCGAGAGAGCGCAGCGCGGAGACGGCCTGCGGGAGCCGCTGCTCGAGGTCGGCGCGGTAGAGCAGTACGGCGTGATAGTCCGGGAAGTAGTCGAGCTCGTCCTCCAATACGCGCAGCCCGTAGTGCCGAATCTCGGCATCGGTGGCGTAGAGGTCGGTGGCATCGAGGCTCTTGCTGACCAGCCCGCGGTAGGCCAGGTCGTGATCGAGGCCGCGCACGTTGGTCTGGGGGAGGGCGTAGTGACGGCGTAACCCGGGCCAACCGTCCTCGCGATCCATGAACTCGTTCGTGAATCCGAAGCGCAGTCGAGGGTGTCGCTGCAAGTCGGTGATCGTGACGATCCCGAGCTGCCGGGCTACGGCCGCCTGCATGCCCACGGCGTAGGTGTTGTTGAAACCCAGGGGCCGAGTCATGCGCACCCCTTGCTCGGCCAGAGCGCCGGCGAGCGCCTGATCGTGCGGCAATGCGCGGTCGGCCAAGATCTCGTAGCGCAAGGTGCCCGTGTATTCGGGGTAGACGTCGATCTCACC
This sequence comes from uncultured Myxococcales bacterium, assembly GCA_964555245.1. Classification (GTDB taxonomy): domain Bacteria; phylum Desulfobacterota; class Binatia; order UBA1149; family SPBQ01; genus CAZKRI01. The sequence goes on along the minus strand of CAZKRI010000093.1, from coordinate 70,677 downwards.
GGCGAGCAGGGCGCTCCATAGGATACGCGTGCCGCCCAGAGCCCGGTGGTGCTCGGCGGCTACCCCGCCGCTGCGGATGAGCTGCGCGGCCATCTCGCCGAGCAGCACCGACTCGGTGAACGTCTTGGATCCCACCTCGACCAGCGGCGCCGTCTCGCCGGCGACAGAACGGAGGACAGCCAGAGACAGTGAGAGTGCCGCAGCGAGGGCGGCAAGCGGCGGACCCAACCGGAGCAATCCAGGGATGCTCATCGCGCGCCAGGAGGGGCGGGGAACCCGCGCTGAGCGCCGATGAAGCGGGTGACGAACGGATCGGCGGGCGCCGACACGAATTCGTCGAAGCTACCCTGCTGGACGATCCGGCCCTCGCGCAGCAGCACCAGGCACGGACTGAAGAATACGGCTTCGGCCAGGTCGTGGGTCACGAGCACCACGCTCTTGCCGAGCCTCCGGAAGATCTCGCGCAAGTCTTCCTGCAACTCGTGGCGCACCAGAGGGTCGATCGCGCCCAGCGGCTCGTCGAGCAGCAAGAGCTCGGGGTCGAGCATCAGCGCGCGCATCAGGCTCACGCGCTGGCACTGGCCGCCGGAAAGCTGGGCCGGGTAGCGCGCGAACGCTCCGGCCGGAAATCGCGTCAGCTCGCAGAGCTCGTCCAGACGCCGCTCGATGCGAGCGGCAGGCCAGCGCAGATGTGAGGCCATCAGCGCCACGTTCTGACGAGCGGTCAGATGCGGGAACAGGCCGCCATCCTGGACCACGTAGCCCATTCGGTGTCGCAGCTCGGGCAGGCGTGCGCGGTCCAGCGGTCGGCCTTCGAACAGGATGGACCCACGGTCGGGCTCGAGCAGTCCCAACGCCAAGCGCAGCAAGGTGGACTTGCCGCAGCCGCTCGGTCCGATGATCGCGGTGGTGGTCCCGGTCGGAATTCGTAGGCTCAGCGGACCCAGCGCGCGAACGCGATCGAAGTCCCTGACCAGATCCCTCAGCTCGAGCATGCCGGCGCGAACAAGTTGACGCTGAACCAGCCGCGGCGGTCGATCCACTGGCGTTCCAGGCGCAAGCCCGCCGCCGCTGCGAGCGAGTCGATGTCGGCCCGCGAGTACTTGTGGCAGCTCTCGGTGTGGATGGCTTCTCCCGCCGCGAAGCGGATGGATCGATGGAGCCCGGCGATGGGCACCGTCTGTCTCCGGGTGCTGACCAAGTGGATGTCGACCCGCCTTGCCGCCGGATCATAGAGCGCGCGATGACGAAAGTTTTCTAGGTCGAACCTGCCACCCAGCTCGTGGTTGATGCGAGCCAAGAGGTTCAGATTGAAACGCGCGGTCACGCCAGCCGCATCATCGTACGCCCTTTCCAAAAGGGCGGGCCTCTTCTCGAGGTCCATGCCCACGAGCAGGCGGTCCTCACCCTGCATCGCCGCACGGACTTCGCGCAGAAAGGCCGCGGCCTGATCCCATTCGTAGTTGCCGACGCTGGAGCCGAGCCAGAGGATGAGCTTGCAGGGGGCCCGCTGGTCGCGAATCCGCCGCAGGCCCTGCCCGTACTCGGCCGCGATCGCGAGGATCTCGAGGCCGGGATATTCGCCCAGCAGCGCGTCGGCCGTGTGTTCGAGCATGGCGCGGGAGACATCGACGGGCACGTAGCGAAGCGCGCCGTGCCGTTTCAGGAAAGCCTCGATCAGGCGACGCGTTTTGCTCGAGCTGCCGCTACCGAGCTCCACCAGCGCGGTGCGGCGCGGGAACAACGCGGCGATCTCGTCGGCGCAATCGTCGAGGATCTCGTGCTCGGTGCGCGTCAGATAGTACTCGGGCAGCTCGCAGATCCGCTCGAACAATCGCGAGCCCGTCGCATCGTAGAAAAACCGGCACGGCAGCGTCTTGGGAGAGTGACCGAGCCCGCTTGCCACCGCCTCGGCGAACTCTGCTACCGTCAGGCGCGCCGGTGCAGCGACCAGGCGGAGCCGGGTTCGTTTGCGCGGAGTCGGCACGACGATTGGCGCTGCGCGCAGGGGCGCGGCGCCGGCGCAGCATAGGTCGCCGTTCACCTCTAAACCAGCGAGGAGGTCAGTCGTTGGTCGCGGTCGACCGCTCACCGACACCGGCGAGCTTGCGGCAGAAGATCTTGTAGCCGGACTCGGCGCAGGTGCCGGTCGCCAGCTCGAAGTGCCAGCGATGGCCCGGGCAGACGATCTGGCCGTCGGCGATCTGTGCGTCGCGCAAGTCGGACCCGGCATGCGGGCAGAAGCGCTGCACTTCATAACGCTCGCCGCTGGATTCGACCTCCAGGATGAAGGTGTCCTCCGGGCGTGTGCGCAGCGCGACCTCGGCGGTGACCACGGCCTGCAAGGCGTTGTGGTCGGACATTTTGAGAAAGGTGAACAGGTGCTGGTTGTAGCGATCCGGATCGCGATAAGCCCGGAACCGTAACGACAGCAGCAGATCTTCCCACGACAGCTCGCCGCGCATCACCTGGTCGATGTTGCGGGATTCGAACTCGAACCGGTACTGACAGGTCTCGTCCTTCCACGGGCGCACCGGCTCCTCCTGACGGAGGTCGCGAAAGTCGACTACCCACTTGCCGCCGTGAGGTCCGCGTACGTCGAACAGGACCTGCATGTCGATGCGCGCGGCGAAAAATGGGTTGCGCCGGATGAGCGGCGTCATGTACCGACTGAATCGCTCGAACAGTCCGGGCGCCGCCTCGGGAATGGCCGCAAGGGTGCGGCGAACAATCGCCTGCTTGGCCGCCTTGTGCTGCTGGTAGTACGCGCCACGATCGCGCTCGTAGTCGAAGTCGGCATACGCCGGCGTGCGCTCGATGCGGGGTTGGCCACCGTTCAGGTGCAGCCGATCGCCGGGTTTGAGCACTTCGGCCGGAATACGGGTTTGCGCGCGCAGCCGCTCGGCGGCGACCGGCGCAGTCGGAAACATCGAATCGGCGCCGAGAAAGTGCTCGGCCAGCGCTTCGTCGAAGAAGCAGGGCGGCCCTGCGAACGGAATGGCGAGCTTGGGAGCAAGGGCTTGCGCGGTGCTGACGAAACCGGTGACCGCCGATTCACGCCGGGCAAGCTTCAGCCGGCGCCTCTGCTCGGGGGGATAGTCCGGATAGGTGAGGGGGTACCAGATGGCTGGCGATGCCTGAGCCAGCAGAACGTCGATCCCACGCGCGCACAGCTTGTCCAGCTCGAGGGCCGGATTGGCGTCGTTCAAATTGAAGACGTTGGTGCCGCCCACACGAATCATGGCCGCGGAATCGAACCAGTGAGGCGCGCAGTTGTGGTGCGGAACCACGACCTCGACCACGAAGTCCTCCGCGATCCGGAACTCCTCGAAGCCGTCGAGCTCGACGACGTCGGTGAAGCCCTGATCCTTGAGCTTCTTAACTATCAGTCGCTTGTGAAAGCGGCCCGTGATGATCGGGGTCTCGCGTGGGAGCTGGGCGAGGAACCAGGGATCGTAGTGATCGTAGTGCTCGTGAGAGACGTAGACGGCAGAGGGTCGCAGCAGATGGCCGAGGTCCGCGTGCGGATACGCGGGATACTGGAACCAGCTCGCGTTGTAGGCCCCCTCGGGCGTGAGCCAGGGATCGCAAAGCAGTTGCTTGCCGGCGTGCTCGATGGCGAGGCCGGCATGCCCCAGGTACTCGATGGTTGGCATTCGGGTCGAAAACCTCGACGAAACCTCACGCGAGCCTGCGGTAGAGGGAAACGGCTTCGGCGCGGGCAAGGTCTAATAAATAGGTAGGATTGACCGTCGGCAAGGGGGTCGAGTAGGGACGGGGGTGAAACTACCCCCAAGGAGGGATGGCGTAGAGCGTTGTGCGGAGAATTTCAGTATGACAAGGTATCATACCGCGGGTCTACGCGTGGCTGCTTCCAAGATCGCGATCACGCTGGATGACGATCTCCTGCGGCGCGTCGACGCGCTGGTGGAGAAGCGCCGGTTTCCCAGCCGCAGCCGGGCGATTCAAGAAGCCGTGCGGGAGAAGCTCGAGCGGCTCGAACGGGGCCGTCTCGCGCGTGAGTGCGCCAAGCTCGACAAGGACGTCGAGCAGCGGCTCGCGGAGGAGGGGGGGGCCGGAGACCTCGAGGAATGGCCCGAGTTCTGAGGGGTGACATCGTGTGGGCCGATCTGAGCCCGACGGTGGGACGCGAGCAATCCGGCCGGCCAGTCGTGATCCTCAGCGCCGACGTCTTCAACCAGCGTTCGGGCACCGTCATCGTGATGGCTCTGACGAGCCAACCGCAGCGTGCCGAGTTTCCGCTCACGCTCGAACTTGGATCCACTCAGCTTCCGAAACCGGCCTGGGTGAAGATCAGCCAGGTTCGCACGCTTTCCGTTCGTCGCCTGGGTAGAAAGCTGGGGCACGTGACGCCGGAAGACCTCGATCGACTGGTCGACGGTCTCAACGAAATCATCGCGAGCTGAGTCAGCTGCTCCGGCCACCGGGACCGGGAATTCGCAACGGCCAGCTTTCGTCGGGGATGGGCCGCAAGCCGCGCATCGCTGCCGCGGCGACGTAAGTCCATGCCGCCACCAGAGCGGATGCACGAGCGGCGGGGATACCGGGTGCGTCGATCGGGACCAGGACGCGCCGGTACAGGCTCGGGCCGCCCGGCACGAAGCCCTCATACTCGTCGAGGGCAGCCAAGCGTTGGGCAACATCGCCGAAGCTCAGCAGCTCTCCCTCGATGAGCGGCCAGCCGGGAGCCCGAGTCGCGGCCGTCGGGTCGGCCGCCGCTTGGGCTGCCAGATCCGCAGCCGCATCCGCCGTGGCTTCGGCCAGGACGTTCCGCGCGGGCACGCGCAGCACCGGATAGCCGGCCGGGTGCAGGTAGAGCCGGCCGCAGACCGAGGCGGGGGTGACCCCGAGCGTTCCACGGCAGAGCCGCTCGTGAGCCGAGTGGCCGCGCTTGAGCGTTCCGTAGACGAACAGTCGTAGCGGCGTGCTCACCGCCGTCGAGCGTCGTGGATTTCTCAGCTTCGGGCAAGTGCTAGGGTGTCGCGCCGGCACGGCCGGGACGGAGCCAGAGCTGCTCGCACGAAGCTACCCTTACTACCTCGCCAATCGGCCGGTCGCAGCCAACACCGACCTGGTCGTCACGGACAAGTATACGGGCGAGGCGGCTACGCGCGTCGCGCTCGCCGATGCGGTGGCGATCGACCGGGCCATCGCTGCGGCCGTCCGCGCGTCCACTCTGATGCGCGAATTGGCCGCGTACCAACGGCAAGCGATTCTGCAGCACTGCGTGCGTCGGTTCGAGGAGCGGCGCGAAGACCTCGCCGTGAGCCTCTGCATCGAGGCGGGGAAGCCCATCAAGGACGCGCGCGGCGAGGTCGGGCGGCTGATCGACACGTTTCGCACGGCGGCCGAGGAGGCAGTGCGGATCTACGGCGAGGTGCTGCCCCTCGACATCAGCCCGCGCGCGCGTGGATACCGCGGCATGTGGCAGCGGGTGCCGATCGGGCCGTGCTCGTTCATCTCGCCGTTCAACTTTCCCTTGAATCTGGCCGCCCACAAGATCGCTCCGGCGATCGCCGCCGGCTGTTCCTTCGTGCTCAAACCGGCGAGCCTGACGCCGGTTGGTGCGCTGCTGATCGGCGAGGTGCTGGCCGAGACGGATCTGCCGGAGGGCGCATTCTCGATCCTGCCGTGCCGGCGGGAGGGCGCCGACTTGTTCACGGTGGACGAGCGATTGAAGCTCTTGAGCTTTACCGGATCCCCCGAGGTCGGCTGGGCGCTCAAAGCGCGCGCCGGCAAGAAGAAGGTCATCCTGGAGCTGGGTGGCAACGCCGCAGTGATCGTGGACGAGGACGCCGACCTCGACGATGCCGTGGCGCGCATCGTGTTCGGCGCGTTCTATCAGTCGGGCCAGAGCTGCATCGGCGTGCAGCGCATTCTCGCCGCCGAGCGAATCTATGAGCAGCTGAGAGACCGGCTGGTGACGGCGACGCGGCGACTCGTGATGGGCGATCCCAAAGACGAGCGTGTATCGATCGGCCCACTCATCTCCGAGCAGGAGGCGGTGCGTCTGGAAGCGTGGATCGCATCCGCCTGCGCTCGCGGCGCTCGCCTGCTGTGTGGCGGCACGCGCAGCGGCGCGATGCTCGAACCAACTTTGCTCGAGAACGTTCCGCGCGACGAATCGCTCTACTGCAAGGAGGCGTTCGGGCCGGTAGCCGTGCTCTCGCGTTTTGCCGATTTCGACGCGGCGCTCGATGAGGTGAACGACAGCACTTTCGGTTTGCAGGCGGGCGTGTTCACTCGCGACCTCTACAGGGCGCACCGCGCCTGGGATCGTCTGGACGTGGGCGGCGTAATCATCGGCGACGTGCCCTCGTGGCGCGTGGACAACATGCCTTATGGCGGCGTGAAGGACAGCGGCCTGGGCCGTGAGGGCATCCGCTTCGCCATCGAAGACATGACCGAGATCCGCTTGCTCGTGGTCCGTACGCCGTGATGGGAGTGAGTACCGATGCCTGAGTATCGTGCGCCCAGTTTCGATGGTTACGACGAGAGGATCGCTGCCGGGTTGATCCGGATGAACAACGAGAGCGTCGGTGGCCTGCCCAAGTACCTCGGGGCGAAGTTCGTCGAGTTCGGGCCGGGCCGGCTGCGCGCGACGATGGACGTGCGCGAGGATCTGGTCACGCCGCTGGGCACGTTGCACGGCGGGGTGATGGCAGGGTTCGTCGATCACGTCATGGGCTGCGTACTCTATCCCCTGATGAAGCACGGCCAGTGGGCGGCGACCACCGAATACAAGCTCAACTACTTGGCGGCGGTCAAGAACGGCACCCTCGTGGCCGACTCGACGGTGCTCTCACTGGGGAGCCGTTCGGCCGTGGTGCGAGTGGAAGTCGTCAACGGCGACCGGTTGGTGTGCACGGCGCAGGGAACGTTGCTCGTCTCGGACCCACCCAAGGGCAAGTAGGCCGGTGGACGTCTCCCAGTCGTTCTGGCTGCTCCTGGGCCTGGTTGCCCTGCAGCCGATGGTGCTCAGCGGCTGCTGGAGGCCGCGCGCCAGCGCTTGATCACGCGCATCGAGCGCAAGCGCGGATGGCGCTGAGGACCTCTTCGGAAGCTCAGCCGTTCCCGGAGACCCGCGCCGCGCGGGCCGTAAACTCGCGAATCCGGGCGACCGCTTCCTCGGGCGAGTCGGTGTTGATGATCAGTTCGAGATCCGAGGGCGAGATCGTTCGCTGCTCGACCAGAGTCTCGCGAATGAAGCGCCGCAGGTGATCCCAGTAGTCCGAGCCCATGACGATGATCGGGAAGTTCTCGATCTTGCCGGTTTGGATCAACGTCGCGGTCTCGAAGACTTCGTCGAGCGTGCCGAAGCCCCCGGGCATCACGACGAACGCCAGAGAGTACTTGACGAGCATCACCTTGCGCACGAAGAGGTAGCGGAACGTGAGCCATCGATCGAGATAGCGATTCGGTTCTTGCTCGAGCGGCAAGACGATGTTGCAACCGATCGAGCGGCCGCCGCCTTCCTTGGCGCCGCGGTTGGCGGCTTCCATGATGCCGGGGCCGCCGCCGGTCATGACCGTGAACCCGGCTCGTGCCAAGCACTGCCCGGTGCGCCGCGCCATCTCGTAGTAGGGATGGCCTTGCGGGAAGCGCGCCGAGCCGAACACGGTCACGCAGGGCCCCACTCGGCGCAGCACCACGAAACCCCGGAGGAACTCCAGACCGATGCGCAGCACGCGCAGCAGGTCGGTCGCCAGGCGCGCCGGTCCGGCCAGCAATCGGAACTCGTCGCGCACGGCCGACCCGCGGCCCCACTCGGCCGGCTGGTCGTGTCCGGGTTCCGCGCACTGTTCGTCCATGTGACCGCGGCCGGGGCGCGCGCCGGGTTCCGGGGCGCAGCGGCCGAGAAGCGGTATAACCGTGGCGGCCGGGCGGTTCGACCTTGCGCTGAGAGTGTCAGGGACTGGCGGCCGCTGGTGAGGATGGGCGCGCGACCTGCGCCGCCGTTCAGCGCTGGTGACGCAGGTAGCGAACCACCCGCTCGCGCGCGCCGCCGTTCCCGTAGGCGAGCAAGCGTCCAACCATGACGTCATAGACCACGCTCACGAGCAGGCCCGGGTCGATCGGCTTGGAGATGGTGAGATCGAAGCCGCCGCCCATCAGGCCGTCGGCATCATCGGCCGTGGCGACGGCGATTCCGTGGCCCTGGAACAACAGGCCGATGGCCTCCCGGATGCGCGGCTTGGCATCGACCAAGAGGACGTGGTCGGTCAGGCTACTTTCGATGGGCGGCATCGATGGCTAGTTCCGGTGTGCCTGTCGTGATCGGTGCTGATTGTGCGCACCGCCCTGAGCGATCAGAAGATCCAGGTAAGACGGTCGGTGGCGTCCGCGAAGATCTGGATGATCTGGTCACGCACGGCGATCAATGAAGCGATTCCCGCCACGACGATCAAGAGAAGCACCAGTGAGTACTCCGCCGTGATCGCGCCTTGCTCGTCGTCGGCCAGTTGGCGAATGATTTGCATCGTTGCTCCGCCGCCGGCGCCGCCCTGGCCTGGGTCCGACCGTGGGCCGGCGCGCCGACCGCAGGAGCAACCGACGTGCTGGCGCGACGGCTGCCGAATCGCGTGCGCATGCGCACGACGGGCTCTCCGACATGGGCCACGCCCTGGAGCGCAGCGGCGTTCATGGCCTCTGGATGGATCTGCCTGAAAATCGCCGCTGGTGGGCCGAATGCGGGCTGCGGGCCGCGTGCGGGCACCGCGGGTTAATGAAAGTCGCGGCTGCCGGCGCTTGCCGGACGGAGCCGTAGCTGCGGGCTCCAGAGCTTCTCGGCGACCAGGTGGGCCACGCCCTGCTGCACCTGCAGCCGCCCGGTCACTCCCAGAAACGATGCCGTCTTGGCCAGCACCGCATAAGCGTCGAAGATGCGCTCCCAGAGAACCAAGTTGACGAAACCGGTTTCGTCCTCCAGCGTCATGAACACCACGCCACCGGCCGTGCTGGGCCGCTGCCGGCAGATGACGATGCCCGCGTAACGCACCCGCGCGCCATCGTTCATGGCTGCGACGGTGCGCGCATCGGGGAGGCCACGGGCACGTAGCTCGACCCGCAAGGGTTCGAGCGGATGGCCGCGCGGACTGTGGCTGGTCGTACGGTAGTCCCAGGTGATGGTCTGAAGCCTGCCGAGCGCGTCGAAGCACGGCGGCGACTCCGCTACCGCAACCGGGAGGGAGGTGTCCCGCGTTTGCGCCAGGTGGAGAACGGACCACAAGGCTTGCCGGCGGTCTTGACCGAATCCCTCCAGGGCGCCGGACTCGGCCAGCCGCTGGAGCGGCTTCTTGCCGAGTCGGCTACGCCGGACGAAGTCTTCGAGGGAGACGAACTCGCGCTCCGCGCGCGTCTGCTCGATGCGCCGGCCATCCTCGGCCGCCAGGCCTTTGACGTACCGTAGACCCATGCGCACGGCCAAAGGGTGGGCATGGACAGCCGTTTGCTCGAGGGTGCAGTCGCATCGGCTGCGCAGCACATCGACCGGTCGGATCTCCAGGCCGTGGCGCTTGGCGTCTTCGACGATGGTGGCCGGCAAGTAAAAACCCATCGGCTGGGCATTGAGCAGCGCGCAGGTGAACTCGGCCGGGTAGTGGTGCTTGAGCCAGGCGGTGGCATAAGCGATCAGCGCGAAGCTGGCGGCATGGCTTTCGGGAAAACCGTACTCGCCGAAGCCGCGGATCTGTTCGAAGACCCGTTCCGCGAACTCACGCGCGATGCCCTTGTCCATCATGCGTGAGACCAGGCGCTCATGATGGCGTTCGATGCGTCCGGCTTTTCGCCAAGCGGCCATGTCGCGGCGAAGCTGATCGGCCTCACCGGGCGTGTAGTCGGCGGCCACCATCGCCAGCCTCATGACCTGTTCCTGGAACAGCGGCACTCCGAGCGTCTTCTCGAGCACCGGTTGCAGGCAGGGGTGGGGATAGGCGACCGGCTCTTCGCCGTTGCGGCGCCGTAAGTAAGGATGGACCATGCCGCCGCTGATCGGTCCCGGCCGCACGATGCTCACCTCGATCACCAGATCGTAGAATTGCCGGGGACGCAGCCGGGGCAGCATCGACATCTGCGCACGGCTTTCGATTTGGAAGACCCCGACCGTGTCGGCCTGACAGATGGCGTCGTAGGTCGCCGGATCGTCGGCCGGAATGGTCGCCATCGAGCACGGGAGACCGTGGTGCTCGGCCAGCAGATCGAAGGTCCGGTGCAGGTGGGTGAGGGCGCCGAGCCCGAGCAAGTCGACCTTGAACAGACCGAGGTCTTCCAGGTCGTCCTTGTCCCACTGGATGACGGTGCGCCCGGCCATGGCGGCGTTCTCGATCGGGACGACCTCACTGACCGGCTCGTGCCCGAGCAGGAAACCGCCGGGATGGATCGAGAGGTGGCGGGGGAAGTCGAGAATTTCATTGGCCAGCCGGTGCAGGTGCTCGTGAGCCAGGGAACCGCTCTCGAGGCCGGCCGCGGTCAACACGCTGGCTGGAACCTCACCGTAGTGAGGCACCAGGCGGGCGATCCGGTCGACGGTGGTTTCGGGCAAACCGAGTGCTTTGCCGACGTCGCGCACGGCCGAACGCGGGCGGTAGCGGATGACCGTGGCGACCATGGCGGCATGAGTGCGACCGTACTTGGAGTAGACGTGTTGGATAACTTCCTCGCGGCGCTCGTGCTCGATGTCGAGGTCGATATCGGGCGGCTCGGCCCGCTCGCGCGAGATGAAACGCTCGAACAGCAGGCCCATGCGCACCGGATCGATGGCGGTGATGCCCAAGCAATAGCAGACCGCCGAATTTGCCGCCGAGCCGCGGCCCTGGCACAGGATCCCGTTGTGGCGGCAATAGTCGACGATCTCGTGCATGGTCAAGAAGTAGCCGCAGTAGTCCAGCTCATCGATGAGCGCCAGCTCCTTGTCGAGTTGGCGCAGGGCTTCTTCGGGAATCCGCTCCGCATAACGCTGACGGGCACCTTGCAAGGTCAGGGTGCGCAGCCACTGGGAAGAAGTGGTGCCGTCGGGAAGACGTTCGGAAGGGTATCGGTAGCGCAGCTCGGCCAGCGAGAACGTGCAACGCGAAGCAACCTCTTGGCTGCGGAAGATGGCGCTGGGGTCATCGGCGAACAGCTCTTCCAACGCATGAGGCGTCTTCAGGGCGTGCTCCGTGTTGGGGCGGGTTCGCCGCCCGATGGTCGTGAGCTTGGCGCCGTGACGGATGCAGGTCAGCACGTCGTGGAGCGGGCGCCGGGCCGGTGTATGGTAGAGAACCTCGACCGCGGCCACGCACTTGATGCCGTAGCGCTTGGCGCGCTGGCGTAGCCGTTCTTCTTGGTGGAGCTCTTCGGCGCGCCGGTGGCGTGACACCATCGCGTAGAGCCGGTCGCCGAAGACCTCGCGCAGGGCGCCGGCCACGTGCAACGGTTCGACCGCACCGACGAGCAGGCTACGCTCCCCGCCCCACAGTGCGATCAGACCGGCTTCGTGTTCGCAGACCTCGTCCCAGGAAACCGTCGATTCACCCTTGGCCGATCGGAGCCGGCCGCGGCTTATCAGCCGACAGAGGTTGGCATAGCCTTGCCGGCTCATGGCCAGCAGCACGATGCGCGAGCCATCCTCGATTCCTACCTCGGAGCCGATCACCAGATGAACGCCCAACTCGGTGGCCTTGCGATGGGCGTGGACCACCCCATGAACTCCATCGCGATCGGTCAAGGCAAGTGAGCGGATGCCGTAGCAGGCCGCCGTCTCCACCAGTTCGTCGGGATGGCTAGCCCCTTCGAGAAACGAGAAGTTGCTTTTGCACCAGAGGGGCGCGTAGGCAGGCATGCGATTCCAGGGAAGGGTGGGAATACCAGACAAAAGACTGGCATGTCAACTCGCGGTTTCGTTGCCGGCTTCTCGAGTTTCGTGCACCGCTCCGGCCAGCGTATGATCGCCCAGCAACGCCGGTTTCTCGACGGCATGCGATTCCTCACGACTCGAAGCGTTGGCCTCTGGCTTGCCCTGACGGGGATGGCGGTCCCGATTGGGGTGACCCAAGCACGGGCGGCTGCCGTCGGTGCGACGCCCGCTGCAGTCTGTGCCGATGCCGGCGAGGACACCGACGCGGATGGGATCGCCGGCGATTGCGATCGTTGCCTCGGTTACGACGACCACCAGGACGAGGACGCGGACACCGTTCCCGACGGTTGCGACCTCTGCCCCGGATCGCCGGACGGCATCGACAAGGATGCGGACGGGGTCTCGGATGGTTGCGACCTGTGTCTCGGCCACGACGACCAGGCCGATACGGATGCCGACGAGATTCCTGACGGCTGCGACCTCTGCGCGGGTCAACCCGATTCGGCCGATGCCGACAAGGACCGAATCCCCGACGCTTGCGATCGTTGTGCCGGCTTCGACGACCGAGCCGACGCCGACGGCGATTCCGTGCCCGATGGGTGTGATGCCTGCCCGGCCTCCGATGATCGCGACGACACCGATGCCGATGCCGTGCCCGATCGCTGCGACGTCTGTCCTGGAGTGGACGATGAAACTCGCCACACCGTCGATCCTCTGGTTTGCAACTTCGGCAACAGCCTCAGCCTGACCAGCAAGAAGGCTCTGCTGGCCGACGTGCTCGAGGCGCTCGCGGCAACGCTCCCCCTGCGATTCGAGCTGCCCGATGAGCTGGCCGGCCGCACGGTGACCGTTGCCCTCGAGCGTACGACGCTCGAGGAGGCGGTGCGCCGGATCCTCCAGGGGACCAGCTATACCTTGACCTACCTGCCTCCCGCGGCTGCCAGCGCTGACGTTCAACCCCAACGTGTGGCCTCGATCACGATTCTCGCGGACGCACAGGCGGACTCCGGTGCGGATACCGGCGCCCTGCCGACTGCCGATGCAGGTGCTGGAACGGCCGATGGCACCGCCGCGTCGCGGGACGTGGTGCGCGAGGCACGCTACGGCCGCGACCCGGCGACTCGGGCCGGGGCCGTGCGGAGCCTCGGCGGTACACCCGAGGACCCGGTGGCGCGCAACACCATCCTACTGGCTCTGAGAGACCCGGCCGCCGAGGTGCGCGGCGCGGCCCTCGACGTCGTCGCGCAGTTCGGGCGCTACGTTGGTATCCAGCACATCGCGGAGATCGCCGGCTCGGATTCGGAGCCGGAGCTCCGCAAACAGGCTCTGCTCCGACTCTCAGAGATCGACTACCCGGCCGATACCGCGTCGACGTACATCCGCAAGGCTCTCGACGATCCCGACGCGACCGTGAGCGCCCTGGCCCGCGACCTGCTCGCGCAGACAGCCGGGCAGTAGAGGGGCGCCGAGTCCCCGCTGCGCAGCCGGGCACTCCGTGCCGCAAGGGCACGGCGAGTCGGGCTACCCGTCGAGGAATTTCCCGCAGACTAGCCAGAACCGGACGCCGCGCCGATCGGCAGCGATGCGGTCACGGCCACAGCTACGATCCGTCCGCGTCTCAAAAGCAGAACGGCGTACCCTTCGACTAACACAGTGACACTCACTTGTAAGTAGCTAATCTGGCGCAGGATTTTATTTCGCCGAGCGTTAGTCTCTCGCGGATTGCGTTTCTAAAGCCTCACCGGCCGCTCCAGGACTCGGCGAATCGCGAGCGCCCAGGCTGGATGTCACGCCCGACGCGTACCGGCTCACGGCTGGGTGGACCAGCGCATTCGACGTCTAAATACCCGCAGATCACAGGCAATTGTCGATTGGATGCCGCCACTCACCCCCAGACGCACCACATGGTTTTGTGCAGATGGAGTGCTTGTCCCGGCCCACGCTCACGGTGAGAGTGTTTCGCTCCTAACTGTGTCAACACTTGGGTGTTCTCGCAGAATCATTTGGTAAATCAATAGGTTGATGGCGAATTCGGTCTGTGAGCTTAAGCCGAGTGGGGGTGTAAGCGTTGTAGGCAAGTCACGTCGAGCACCCTAATTTGAATATTCGATCAGGAAATTGTGCGTAGTCAATTGACGTGAAAGCGCGCTTCATGCTATCGGCAATATACGCAGAAGCGAGCAATTTCGTGCCGCCGTACCGCGGCAACCGCATGCGACGGTAAGGAGTTTGATCAACGACGGCAAGGCACGGTGTGGTTGCCTGGGGACCGCCGAGGCTTTTGCTGCATCCGCGAGGATCCTGGTGGCCCGATATCCTCGCGGCTTCTCAACGTGCCGCCACCGGGTTGGGGGGGAACTGGTCGCCCGACCCGTGCTGGGTGGAGAGGCGTAAGCACCGAGATCGACAACTTGTGACCGGCAACGCCGGCTCGAATCGAAGCCGACGCGATGCCGTAGAGCGGAGCCATGCACCCAACTATCCTCGAACGAAGCGCCCCTTCTGATCTGCGTTGGTACCTTGCCGAAACGAAAAGACACTCAGAGGAGACAGCCCGGGCTTTCCTGCACGCCAAAGGGCTGCACACCTACCTGCCACGCGCACCCCGCTGGCCGCGGCCGGCGGTCGGCAGCGCGGTGGGCGCACTGTTTTCCGGATACCTTTTCGTCCAGGCGGACCTCGCCCGGCACCACAGGACGATCGAACGCGCGACTGGCATCAAGCGCCTGGTCGCGTTCGGTGCGCAGGGGCCGGTCGAGGTACCCGAGTACGTCATTCGCTTTCTGAGCGAGCGCGAGGGGCCCGATGGCCTGATCCATTGTATCGGCGAAGAGGAACTCGACGGTCGAGAGGTGGAGCTGGTACGGGGGCCGCTGCGAGAGCTGCACGGCATCGTCGAGAGGCGAATAAGCGGCGGCGACCGCGTCGTCCTGCTCATCGAGTTGTTGCGCCGGCAGGTACGCGTCGAGACACCAGTAGCCTGGCTTCGTGTGCTCTGAGCTGAGCAGCGTCCTTGCCCGACCCCATCACAGAGATGATTCCTGATCGGATCAGGAGTGTCCGGTACAGCGAGGAAGAGATCCGTCGGATCCTCCTCGATGTGTCGGAGGGTCATTCAGCGGCCGAAGTATGCCGCCGCCACGGAATCAGTCAGCAGACCTACTACCGCTGGCGGCGCCGCTACGGTGACGACGCGCACAAGAACCGCAAGCACATGCGCGTGGTCGAGGAAGAGAACGTCAAGCTCAAGGGCCTCCTGGTCGAGAAGGAACTTGAACTACACGCGCTGCGCGCGTCGCTCGAGAGGAGACGGAAACCCTGATGAGGACAGAGATCATGAACCGAGCGCTACCGTATGCGGGGCCGATGCCGGCCGCCCATTCGCCATCGCCGTCATGGAAAGAGACCGCCGGCCTGATGCTCCGCCGCCGCCGCATCCTGCTGACGACGTTCCTTGCCGGCTCGGCCGTATTCGTGACGGTGGCGATGCTCAAGCCGCCAACCTACACGGCCATGGCGACGCTGGTGGTCCGGCCCAATGTCGCGTTCACGCCGGTGTCCGACGACGCTGGCACCGCGATCGTCTCGCGCGACACGGATTTCCGGCGTCTCGAGCCCGAGGTCAATGCGACCGTTGCGATGCTCGAGAGCCCGTCGCTGATGGCGCGGGCGCTGGCATTGCTCGACGGCGACGACGGTCAAGACGATGAAAAGAGCACGGGTTTGCTGGCGCCGGTTGCGCGCGTCGTCAAACGCGTGACTGGCTATCCGGGACGGCTCTACCGCCGGTTTCACGACGTGCCGGTGATCGACGCGGTTGCCCTCCGCGTCGAACTGGCGCGCGCAGCGCTGCGCGTCGAGCCCGTCGAGAAGTCCAATCTCATCGAGGTGTCGTTCACCGGCGAGCGACCGGAGCAAGTCGCAGGAACGGTCAATGCGCTGCTGGCAGCCTACATGAGCCCGCGCGGTGTCACGCCGGTGAGTACCGACGCGCTACGCTTCTTCGAGGAGCAACGCGGCCTCCTCGCCGAACGTTCGACGGCCGCCAAGGGAGAGCTGCGTTGGTTCCTCACGCGCGAGGGCTCGGATCTGCCCTTCGAGCAGGAAGATGACGTCCGGCGCGTGTGGCTCGACCTGGTCACGCGCAGGACGGTGACCGACGCGGAGCTGGCCGAGGCCACGAGCCGTCTCGAGGTGCTGACGGTGGAGGTCGAGGCGCTGCCGGGCTCCTTTCCGATCGCCGGTCAAGTCGAGCAGAGCGACACGGTGCGCGTGCTCAAGTCCAAGCTCGCCGAGCTGGAGCTGATGCGCAGCTCCATGCTGGCGCAGTGGGCGCCGAACAGCGCTTTCGTCCGCGACGTTGACCGCCAGATCGAGCGGGCGAAACAGTTACTCGCGGCCGAGAAACAGGCGACCCGCTCGGCGCTCGGGAGCGGCGGTGCGGCCATGCAGGACCTGACCCTGCAACTCGTTGATGCGCGCACGCAGAAGTCTCAGCTCGGATCGCGTCAGCAGGCCCTCGACGGCGAGATTTCCGCCTACGCTGCGAAGCTCGACCGACTCGACCAGCTGGCGCCCGAGCACCGGCGGCTCAAAGCACGCGCCTCCACCATGGAGGACGCCTACATCACCTATCTAAAGAAGGAAGAGGAGGCGCGGTTCTCCAACGCGCTTTACGCCGCCAGCATCATGAACGTCGAAATCGCCGAGAACGCCGCACTGCCGGTGCGCCCGGATCCGACCGGCAAGACGTTGATCGCGTTGCTCGGCGTGATCGTCAGCTTCGGCGTGGCGCTGGCCGCAGCCGCGATTCGGGACCGCCTCGATCCAGCGCTTTCGACCGCGGCCGAGGTCGAGGTCCTGAGCGGGTTGCCTTCGGTCGGCGGCGCGTGGGCGGAGATCGAGTTGCAGCACCTGGCCATCGAGGCGCCATCGGGCCTTCGGCTGATCGGCAGAAGCGGAACCCCCACACGCCAGTACGGGGCATGAGCCGCCGGATTGGCAGGGACGAGAGGCGATGAGCGAACCGAGAACGAGGAGAACGATGGAAGCAACCGTGAGCGCCGTCGAGATCGCAGCCGCCGACGCCCGCGTCGCGACGAGCGAGCGGTCGGCCGAGGTCGCTTCGGCGTGGTGGCGTCGGATCGGCGCGGGGTTGTGGCCGCGCAGCCGCCGAGGATCTCGCGCCACCAAGTCGCCGCTGGCATGCGCGCAGGTCTTTGACGATCTGCTGATACTGGAGGACGGCCGCGCCGTCCGCTCGGTGGTGGTTGCGCCGGCTGCTCCGGTCGAAGCGGCTGCAAGCGTCACCTGTGGACTCGTGTCCGAGGCCGAGCGCCGGGGAATGCGCGTGCTGGCAGCCTCCTTGCGAATCGAGGCCGGTATCCTGCAGATCGAGTCGACCGACGCGAGCCGCGGCGAGATCTCGGGGGTCGCCGACGCCGCGGGCAAGCCTCGCCGGCTGCTGGTCCAAGGTGACCTGCGCACGCAGACCGACGATGTGCTCGGCTGGCTCGCCGAGATGGCTGGGCCCTACGATCTGGTATTGATCGAGGCTCCTGCACTCTCGACCAGCCCTGTTGGTGCGTTGCTCGCGGGTGTCTGCGACGGACTGCTGATCCTCGCGCAAGGCGGCTCCACCGCTAAGCACGAGGTGAGAGACGCGGCTGCAGTGGCTCGCTCGGCGCGATGCCATGTCTTTGGCGTCTTCGTCGATGAAAGCGGCGGCCGTTTGCCGAACTGGCTTGCGAATCTCTGAGCGGACGAGCCGCGATCATGCGGGAAGGGGGTAACACCGCCATGGCACGAGAGATCTCCGTGGAACCGTTTTTGCGTGTGAGCCTGCCGGCATTGCGCGGCAGGGTGCGGCTGTTCCGCCCGATCTACAGGCGGCTCAAGCGCGCGGTCGACCTACTGTTGTGCGCGTTGAGCTTCCCCGTGCTGGTGCCGCTGTTGGGGATCATCGCAGCCCTGGTCTACCTCGACAGCCCCGGTCCGGTCGTGTTCCGGCAGCCACGCACGGGCAAGGGCGGCAAGCGCTTCGAGATGTTCAAGTTCCGCACGATGGTGCCCAACGCCGAAGAGCTCAAGCAGCACTACGCCCACCTCAACGAGCTCAAGTGGCCGGACTTCAAGATCACCGACGATCCGCGCGTGACCCGCATGGGCCGCTTTCTGCGCAAGACGAGCCTCGATGAGCTACCGCAGGTGCTCAACGTATTGAAGGGTGAAATGAGCCTGGTCGGCCCGCGTCCGACTTCGTTCGATCTCAAGACGTACAACCTCTGGCACACCGAGCGGCTCGAGGTGCTTCCGGGAATCACGGGCCTGTGGCAGATCCGCGGCCGCAGCGATCTCGAGTTCGACGAGCGCGTGCGGCTCGACATCGAGTACATCGAGAACCAGAGCCTGTGGCTCGACTTGAAGATCCTGCTGTGGACGATCGGCGTCGTGTTCGAGCAACGCGGCGCGTACTGAGCCCACGGCCGGCGGAAAACCCGAATGAGCAGAATCCGGTACCAGTTCGTCCTTGCCGTGCTCTGGCTGTTCTGTTTCTACAACGTCGAGCGGCTCCACGAGCCGATCAACATCGCCTCCTTTACGTATCCGTTCGTCGCGCTAGTGGCGGCGGTGGTGATATTGGTTCCGGCCGTGGTGCGGCTGCGGCCCGGGTGGCCACTGGCGGCTACCGCTGTCTTGTTCCTCGTGCTCAAAGTCTGGCGCGGCTATCCAGTGGTAGGCCACGCGATCCCGCTGACCTTGAGCGAGCTGATGGCGGTCGGGGTTACGCTGATGCTGGCTCGCGCCATCGCGATGTCGCTCTGGGGCATCGAGCAGGCGGTTACCGCCGTGATGGTCGAGCATTTGCAGGACGCGGCGGTTCCATTCGCGAGCGGGCAGGAGCGGATCTACCAGGAGATCCGGCGCGCGCGGCGATACGGCCGTCCGTTCTCGCTCCTGGCCATCGGAACCGACGGCGATGCCGAAGGCGCCGAGCTCAGTGCGCTGTTCGAACGACTCCAGCGCGAGAACGTCGGCCGCTATCTGTCCGCGCAGCTCGCCCACCTGGTCACTGAGCAAACCAAGGATTGTGACATCGTCACGCGTCGCAACGGGCACTTCGTGGTGGGTCTGCCGGAGACCGCCGCCGAGGAAGCCGAGCAAGTGGTCCGTGAAATCGAGCAGGCGGCGGCCGAGCGTCTGGGCATTCGGCTGCGCGTCGGTTTCTCGACTTTCCCTGAGCAAGAGGTGACGTTCGAGCGTCTGCTCGCGCGTGCCGAGAGCTCGATGCAGGTGACCGAAGGAGACCCTGCAGGTCCGGACGGAGCCTCCGGCTCGAATGGTGATGGACCGAAGCCCGGCGGAGATCGTCCTGGCGGCACCGTGCGGGCTAACGGACGGTGAGCGGTGACATGCAGCAGAGTCGGCTTGCGGGCTCGACATTGGCCGTCGCTGCCCTGGCCCGGCTTTCCTCGGTAGGCGTCGGCCACTGTGTCTTGCGCCCGACCGGCTGCAGCGAAGGTCCGCCGTCGGTGGTCGAGATCGATCTTCTGGTCGAGCGCGGTGCTCGGATGCGCATTCAAAACGCACTTGCGGCGTCGGGCTTCGCTCGGCTCCGAGCCTGGGGACACGCGCCCCACAGCTTCTGGGTTGCTTACGAGGCGCCGACCGACCGCTGGATCAAGCTCGACGTCGTCGATCGACTCGCGTTCGGCCGGCGCGTCAAATGCTTGCGCAGCGAGCTGGCCGATCCCTGTCTAGCGGCGCGAAGCCTGTGTGAGGGCGTCACCGTTCCGGACACCGAGGCCGCGACGGTCGCGTTGCTGCTGCACTGCACGCTCGACAAGCGCCGGTTCTCGCCGGATCACTGCCGCGAGCTTGTCCGGCTTCTCGGCTCGGTCCCCGACCGCGAACGGCTGGATCGGCTGCTCGCCGAGGCCTGGGGGCCGTCGCTGACCACCGAACGATTGTCGGCACTCGTAGCCGCGGGCCAGTGGAGTACGCTGCTCGCCGAACGTGGCCGGGTGGCCAGGCGACTGTTCTGGACCGCTCCGGCAGGCACTGCTGCGCGTGCGGTGGGACACCGACTGCTCCGCAAGCTCGACCGGATCCTGCCGCGGCTTCGGGGAAGGCTGCCGCGAGTGGCCGTCCTGGCGCCCGACGGTGCCGGCAAGACCACGCTGGTCGGCGCCCTGGTGAAGGATTTTTTCCTGCCGGTACGGCCGATCTACATGGGACTCTACGGTGCGAGCGGCCGGCGGCAGACCGGAGTGCCCGGCGCGGGCTTGGCACTGTCGCTGGCGAGGCAGTGGTGGCGCTACAGCCAGGCGTTCTACCACGGGTTGCGCGGCCGGCTGGTCGTATTCGACCGCTACACTTACGACGCTCTGGTCGGAGCACGGCAACGCGAGGGATTGCACCAGCGATTGCGGCGCTGGCTGCTCGCGCACGCGTGCCCGGCACCGGATCTGGTCGTGATTCTCGACGCGCCCGGCAGCGTGCTGGCGGCGCGAAAGCCGGAGCACACCGCCGCACTACTCGAGCAGCGCCGCCAGCGGTTGCTTGCGCTGGAGCCGCGGCTCGGGCGCTGTGCCGTCGTCGATGCTACCGCTGCGCCGGCGGAAGTGCGGCGCAAGGTGACGGGTCTCATTTGGCAGGTGCTCATATGTACATCGCCCGCAGCAATACCGAGCTGAACGGCACGAGCGTGCGGCGGCCCGCTCGACGAACGGCGCGCCGGGCGAAACCGTCCGTCCACGCCAAGGTCGCCTACATCGTTTCACGGTTTCCGAAGCTTACCGAGACGTTCGTTCTCTACGAGATTCTTGCCATCGAGCGCGCAGGAATCGGCGTCGAGCTTTACCCGCTGCAACGCGAGCGGACCAACTTCATGCACCCGGAAGCAGGCGAGCTGGTTGCGCGTGCGCACTTCGCGCCGTTGATCTCCCTGGCGATCGTGCGCTCTCACCTGCACTACCTGCGCACGCGGCCGCGCGCCTATCTGGGAGCGTTGGCCACGCTACTGCGCGCCAACTTCGGGAGCGCGCGCTACTTCTTCGGTGCACTCGCGTTCTTCCCCAAGGCCGTTCATTTCGCGCGTCAGATCGAGCGGCAGGACGTAGCCCACGTGCACGCTCACTTCGCCAGTCACCCGGCCGCCATCGCGCACGTCATCGGCCGGCTCACCGGTATTCCTTACAGCTTCACCGCGCACGGCTCCGATCTGCACCGCGACCGCCACATGCTGCGCGAGAAGGTCGCCGGCGCGGCCTTCGTGGTTGCGATCTCCGAGTACAACCGCCGGGTCATCGACCGCGAGTGCAACGGCGCTGCGGACGGCAAGGTGGTGGTTATCCACTGCGGCGTCGATACCACGCTGTTCCGGCCGCAGCGACCGGCAGCGGCCGACGCCGAGCATCCGATGCGCATCACCTGTGTCGGGACGCTGCACGAGGTGAAGGGGCAAGCCTTCCTCGTCGAAGCCTGTCGGCTGCTCGCGCAGCGCGGCGTCGCTTTTCGTTGCGATCTGGTCGGCGACGGACCCGACCGGCGAACCCTGGAACGCCAGGTAGCGAACGCCGGAATCGGCGATCGCATCCGATTCCACGGCCGTGTCGATGCCGAGCGCGTGCGTGAGATCCTCGCCGACGCCGACGTCGTCGTCGCCCCGAGCGTTCCCACCCGCGACGGTCGGCGCGAAGGCATCCCGGTCGCGCTGATGGAAGCCGCGGCATGCGGCATTCCGGTGATCGGCACCAACTTGACTGGAGTGCCCGAGCTGGTGGCCGACGGTGAAGTCGGCCTGTTGATCGAGCCGGGCGACGCCGAATTGTTGGCCGACGCCCTGGAGCGGCTGGCTCGCGCCCCCGATCTCCGCAACGCGTTCGGCACCGCCGCCCGAGCCAAGGTCGTGCGTGAGTTCGACCTGACCACCAACGCGCGAGCGCTGGCCGAGCGCTTCCGCGCCCCCGTACCCACGTGATCGAGATCGTGTTCTGGTCGGCGGTGGCGTTAGTCGCCTACGCCTACGCCGGCTTCCCGCTGTTGCTGGCGGTGCGGAGCCGGCTCTGCGCGCTGCCGCACCGGGAAAGCGAAATCGCCCCGGCGGTGAGCCTCATCATCTGCGCGTATAACGAAGCGAGTGTGATCGGCCGCAAGCTCCAGAATGTGCTCGCGATGGACTATCCGGCCGAACGGCTCGAGGTCATCGTTGCGTCGGACGGCTCCGACGACGGCACCGAGCGGATCGTCGAGGGCTGCGGCGACCCGCGAGTGCGGCTGCTCTCGCTGCCTCGGCAGGGCAAGATTGCGGCGCTCAACACCGCGGTGGGGCAGGCTCGTGGCGAGATCCTCGCGTTCTCCGACGCCAACAGCATGTTCGCGCCGGACGCGCTCCGCTGCCTGGTCCGGCCATTCGCCGATCCGGCGGTAGGCGGAGTGGCCGGAGACCAGCGCTACTTTGGAGCTCGAGGAGGACAGGGCGAGCGCGCCTACTGGAGCGTGGATCGCGCATGGAAGCGCTGGCAGAGCCGCGCCGGCAGCGTGACCTCGGCCACCGGCGCGATCTATGCCATTCGCGCGAATCTGTTCCGGCCGATACCAGCCGGGGTCACCGACGATTTCGTCAATTCGGCCGGCGTGATCGCCCACGGCTACCGTCTGGTCTTCGCGCCCGACGCAGCGGCGTACGAGGAGCCGGTGGCGTCGCACGGCGCCGAGTTTCGCCGCAAAGTGCGGCTCATCACCCGCGGGCTGCGCGGCGTGATGGCGATGCGCGGCCTGCTCAATCCGTTCGCGTACGGGTTCTACTCGCTGCAGCTCTTCACTCACAAGGTGCTCCGGCGCTTGGTGGTGGTGCCGCTGCTGGTGCTGGCGGTGCTCACACCGCTGCTCTGGCAGGAAAGCAGTCTCTACCGCGCGTTGCTCGTCGGACAGATCGCGCTCTACGGTGCCGCCGCCTGTGGCGCGGTCCTCGAGGCCACGCGGGCCGGACGCTTCAGGGCGCTGTCGTTGCCCTACTACTTTTGTGTAGTGAACGCGGCCGCCTTGCTCGCCGCCGTCAACGCCGCGCGCGGGCGTACGATCGACCTGTGGCAACCGCCACGCCACGAAATAGGGCAGCAGGGGCTCGAGGCCGCGCCGCGAACCGCCGCGCTTTCCGGGAGCCAGTCGTGATTGCGCGCGCAATGCATGAGCACCGGGTGCTCAACCTCGGGGTCGGGCTCGGCGCGCTCGCGGTGCTGAGCGTCATGGCCGCAGCCATTGCCTACCAGCCTTTGCTGGCCGTGGGCGCGATGGCGGTTACCGTTCTCGCACTCGCTTTCTCGAGCAGCGCCGGCCTGACCACGGCGGCTGTGCTGTTCGTGCTCTACACCAACGCGCCGGTGGTCGCGGTCAAGTTCCACGGCGTGCCGATGGCGGCGGCGGCGGCTATCCCGGTGCTCTTGCTGGTGCCGGTGTTCAGCAACGTGTTCGGCCGGCAGCGCGGCATTCTCGTGGCGCCCGCACTGCCCTGGATCGCCCTGTTCCTTCTGATCCAGCTCACCGGTGCCGTGTTCGCTCCCCGTTCCGACGTTGCCCTGGAGAAAGTCGCGACCTCGTTCGTCGAAGGGGCCTTGCTCTATCTGCTGATCGTCAATGCCGTGCGCACACCCGAGGCTCTCAAGCAGGCGATGTGGGCGCTGTGTCTGGCAGGTCTGTTCATGGGCGCGATCGTCACCCACCAGCAGATCACGCGCGGCTTCGATCGCGACTACTACGGCTTCGGGCAGGTGACCGACGCCGTCTACGGCGCCGACGAGGATGACGGTGGCTCTGAGGAGACGGGACAACCGCGCTTGGCGGGACCCATCGGCGAGAAGAACCGCTTCGGGCAGATCATGGCGGTGCTGCTGCCGCTCGCGTTCGCCCTCTATCGCGGGTCGCCCGGGCGCCGGGAGCGCTTGCTCGCCATGCTCGCCATGGCCCTGATTGCGATTGGCGTCGCGGTTTCGCTCTCGCGAGGTGCGGCGATCGGCCTGGCGGCGGGCTTCGTCGTGCTGGTGTTGTTCGGGTACGTCCGGCTGCGCCAGCTTGGCCTGGTGCTGGCGGTTACGGTGTTCGCGCTGGCCCTAGTGCCCAACTACTCGGACCGGCTGCTCGCGCTGCGAGGCGCGGAAGCCGCGCTCGGGGGGCAAGAGGCACGCCGGAGAGGGGCGCCGGTCGAAGGCACCGTGCGCGGCCGCGCCACCGAGATGGCGGCGGCTGTGCTCATGTTCGCCGACCATCCGGTGCTCGGGGTCGGCCCCGGCATGTACCATCACCACTACCGGCAATACGCCCGACGCGCCGGCGGCAAGGTTGACCACGGCGGGCGGCAACCGCACAGCCTCTATCTCGGATTGGCCGCCGAGCACGGCTTGGCCGGACTGATCGCCTTCTTCGGGATCGCCCTGGTCACGCTGCGCGACCTGCGGCGGGCGGGTCGGTTCTGGCGCTCTCATCGTCCGGAGCTCGCCGGTTGCGTAGCGGGGATCTTCGGTGCCCTGGTCGTCTACCTCGTCAGCGCCGTGTTCCTGCATCTCGCATACGCGCGCTATCTCTGGCTGCTGCTGGCGCTCGGCGCGGCGGCAAGCTGTCTTCCTAGCGAACGCCGAACGGAGGCACCTCGTTGATGCGCAGCTTGCTCGCCAGCCTGACGGCCCGGATCGATCGGTCGGCTACCGCCTGGCGCGTGCGACCAGCGGTCGCGCGCATGATCTTCTGGTTGCCGATCGCCGGCGCCTTGCTACTCATTCCTCTTCGCGTCTTCGCGGAGCCAGCCTACCGTTTCATCCTGGCCGAGGACGGGCCGGTCGAGACCGTGGGCTTCCTCTGTTTCGCGATCGCGACGGTGGCCGCCGGAGCTAGCGCTGCAAGGCTCGCGCGCGGCGGCGCCACCGCGGCGGCAATCCTGCTGGGCCTCGGCGCCGTCGGCTTGGTGTTCGTCACCGGCGAGGAAATCGCCTGGGGGCAGCGAATGTTCGGCATCGTCACGCCCGAGCGTTTGGCGGCCGTGAACAAGCAGAACGAGCTGACCCTCCACAACATCTCCGTCGTCCAGTACCCCCTCACTTTCGCGATGCTGTTGGTCGGCGCGTGGGGAGCGGCAATGTCGCTGCTGGTCGCGGCACCGTGCCCGTCGCACGAGGAGCCGAGGATCGTTTCCCTGATCATCCCCCCGTTCTTCGACTCGGGAGCGTTTGCCGTCACCTTCGTGTACCGCCTCATGCGCTACACCGTGTGGCGTCCGTCCGGCTTCTCGGTCACCAAGTACGCAGAGTGGATCGAGATGTCTCTGGGCTTCGGGATCTGCGTTTTTCTATTGCTGGTCTACCGCCGGCTCGCGCGTCCGCGGCCCGAGCGTCCGCTGACCGCGATGGCTGCATTGGGTCTGCAGGCCGCAGTCGTGCGGTCCGAGGAGCCCCGATGAGCGTGGCCGGTGCCGAAGCGCTCGCGGTCACGACCGAGCGTGCCGTGCGGGCGACTCGCCGGCAGCTGCGCGGATCGAGCCTCCTGCTCGCCGGCCGCATGCTCTCCAAGGTCCTCAACTTTGGGATCCAGGTTCTCATCGTCCGCTATCTCACCAAGGCCGACTACGGCGGCTTTGCCTATGCATTGGGGGTGGTGGCGATCCTCCAGACCTTCGTCACGTTCGGCCTGGACCGGGCGGTGTCACGGTTCGTGCCGATCTACCATGAGCAAGGCGATATCCGCCGCATGTTCGGCACGCTCTTCCTGGTCACCGGTGTGATGCTCGCGCTGAGCGCCGTCTCCGTGGCGGCCGTCTATGCCTTCAATGCGGCCGGCGCTGGGTTTCTGCCCGCCGACGACGTGCAGGCGCGCGCGGTGCTCCACGTGACCGTGCTGCTGGCGCCGCTGAACGCGCTGGACGGCGTGCTGGTTGCGATCTTCGCGGCGTTCGCCAGCCCGCGAGCGATCTTTCTGCGCAAGCACGTGGTCGCGCCCTGCCTCAAGGTGGTGGTGGTGCTCGGGTTGATCGCAGCGCAGGCTGGCGTGCTGTTTCTGGCCGTCGGCTACGTCGCCGCCGAGCTCGCAGGGATCCTCTTCTACGCCGTCCTGCTTCTCAGCCTGCTGCGCAAACAAGGCCTGGTTGGCGAGCTGCGCGCGAGCGGCGTGCTCGTCCCATGGCGCGCGGTTTTCAGCTTCACTGTGCCGCTGATGACCTCGGATCTGGTCTACGTTGCCATCCATGCGACCAATACGCTGATGCTCGAGTACTTCCACGACACCGTCGCAGTTGCGAGCCTGCGCGCCGTCCAGCCGGCGGCGATCATGAACCAGGTGGTCTTCGCGAGCTTCGCGATCCTGTTCACCCCGCAGGCCGCGCGCCTGTTCGCGCGCTCCGATCACGCCGGCATCAACGACCTTTACTGGCGCACGGCGATCTGGGTGGCGATCTTGACCTTCCCGATCTTTGCGCTGACGTTCTCGCTGGCCGAGCCCGTCACGGTCCTGCTCTACGGTTCCGAGTACCAGGGTTCGGGGACCATCCTGGCGCTGCTCGCTCTCGGTCACTACTTCAACTCAGCCACCGGTTTCAACGGGCTCACCCTCAAGGTGTACGGCAAGGTCGGGTACGTCGTGCGCCTCAGCCTTGCCTCGATCGCCGTCAATCTGGTCGCCGCCCTGATGCTGGTGCCGGCTTACGGCGCTCTCGGCGCCGCAGTGGCCACCGCGCTGACCTTGATCGTGCACAACGTACTGAAGCAGGTCGGTCTGCGCCTGGGCACCGGGGTGCGTCTATTCGATCCGCGATACACCCGCGCCTACGCGACCATCGCGCTGGCAGCCGGCGGCTTGCTGGTCGTGCAGGCCGCGACCGATCTGCCGGTGGCGGCGAGCTTGGTCTTGGCCGTCGTCACATCGCTCGCGGTCGTCCGTCTCAATCGCAAGCTGCTCGACGTCGAACAGACTCTGCCCGAGATCCTGCGCCTGCCGATGGCGCGGGCGGTGCTGGGAAGCTGAACGTGCTCGAGATCACGCTCGCCAACGAGTTCGTCCCCGGGAGCAATCTGGCCGGCGGTACAACCGCGGCGTGCTGGCCGCTCGTGCTGCCGACCATCGAGCTTGGCAGCGTCGTCTGTCTGGGTGCTCCGGAGCCGGCCACGCTGCGGACGCTGGCCCGCATCGCGGCGCGAGTGACCGTGTGCGATCGGCCGGCGACGCTGGCGAAGCGAGCGCTTCGGCTCGCGAGCGCGTCCTTGCCGAACGTCGCGACTCTGCCCTGGGATCAGGATGGGCATGGACTATCCGACGGGTGTGCCGATCTGGTCGTCGTCGGCCGGGAGCGCGCCTCGCAGATGAGGGCGGAGAACGGCTGGCCGGAGGCGGTCACGCGGCTGCTCAAGCCAACCGGATGCATCTACGGCGAGATGCGGGGAGATCCACCATCGTTCGCGAACGGCGCCGCTCCTCGTGACCCCGGTGATCGGGTTGCCGAGCAGATGCTGCGACTGCTTCCCGAGCGTGGTGAAGTCGAGGCAGTCCTCCCTCATGAAGATCGAGAGGTGCTCGCGTTTCTTGATGAACGCGGGCTCGTGCCCCAAACCCAGCGTCGCGCCAGCTTCAGCCGGCCCTCGTGGTGGTGGCCGCGCGGCGAACGGCGCCACGGACGTTTGCTCGCTCCCGGCCGTCGGTCCGCGGCCGGGTCGCCGCCGGAGTACGTGTGCGAGGTGGGCCGCGCTTGCGGAGTGGACCTCGCCGGCTTTCGTTGGGCACTGGTCGCGCCCGGCAAGTACGCCTCCCGCAAAGCCGTCTTGTTCTTGTTTCCGCCGCAGGCGGCGCTTCCCCGCTATGTTGTCAAAATGACCCGCGACCCGGCCATGAACGGGCGGCTGCGCAATGAGCGCGTGGCTTTGGAGGCGCTCGCGCAAATGGGCATCGCAGCGGTGCCACGGGTCGTGTTCGCTGGGAATCACGCCGGCCTGGAGATTGTCGGCGAGACGGCCGTCGATGGACTGCCGATGCGCGCGCGCACCGCCGGCCGGCCCGATTGTCCGCTCGCCGCTCGCGCGCTCGCGTTCATAGCGGAGCTGGGCGCAACGACCCGCACGCGCGCGGTGGTGCCGAGCGAGCTGGCTGCAAGCCTCGAGCTGCTGCTCAGCCGCTTCGTCGAGCTGTACGCGCCAGCACCGGCCGAGCGCCGTTTTCTCGGCGAGCAGATCGAGGCGATCGCTCGTGCCGGGCAGTCGTTGCCGCTGGTCTTCCAGCATGGTGACCCCGGGCTCTGGAACCTCCTCGCCACCGCCGGCGACCAGGTGGCCTTCCTCGACTGGGAAGCGGCCGAGCCGGCGGGCGTTCCGCTGTGGGATCTCTTCTACTTCTTCCGCTCCTTCTGCATGGCATCGGTCACCGTTCGCGGCCGCCGGGCACGCATGGCCGCGCTGGTGCGCCGGCTGCTCGAAACCGGGCCGCTCCACGCGGCTCTGGTGGCGGCAGTCGCGCGATACCGCGAGCGGGTCGGGATCTCGGCCGACATGGTTCTTCCGCTGTTCATCACCTGCTGGATGCACCGAGCGCTCAAAGAGGCGACGCGCCTGCCGGCCTCACGGCTGCACACCGGACAGTACGTAGGCTTGCTCAGGCATTGCATCGAACATTCCCGTAACGGCGCGCTCGGCGCGCTGTCCAAGCCATGAAAGCGCTGCCCGCAGACGATCGGATCGCGCCCGCCGGGTCGGGCGACGAGTCGAGAGAACCGGCCGCCGAGCCAGCGGCCCGGCGCCGGCTGCGCACGGTTGCGGCCGTGACCGGCGTCGTCGACTTCGACCTGCACGGCCTGGTGGGGATTCGCCTCGCCGGCGCCGGGCCGGCCGAGGTACGCGCGGTGGGTCGCCAGCTCGGTCTACCCCCTAGCCAACTCGACCGCGAGCCCGACATCACGGTGCGCTTCGTCGAGCGGATACCGGTTGGCGAAGACCTGGGCCTGCTCGGCAGTGGGGAAGCCGCGTTCGGCGGTGGGCGGTTTTTGGTGCTACGCGGGAAGCGCAAGACCTGCGTACGGGTCCACATCCCGTTCGAGCGCATCGGTCAGCGTCTCGAGATCCTGTGTGAGCGCGGATTGGCGGCGGTGCCGTTCCTCATCCCGATCGTCAACCTGACAGCACTCGCCAAGAACGTACTGCCCTTGCATGCGGCCGCGTTCGTCTACCGGGAAACCGGCGTCATGGTGACCGGCTGGTCGAAGGGCGGCAAGACCGAGACGCTGCTCGCATTCATGGCTCGGGGTGCCCGGTACGTGGGCGATGAGTGGGTGTACGTGCCAGCGGACGGCCGCGTGGTCTACGGGATACCCGAGCCGGTGCGATTGTGGGACTGGCATCTCACCCGAGTCCCGGCGTTCCGGTCGCGGCTCTCGCGCGGGGAACGGCTGCGGATGTGGACGATGAGCGCAAGCGTCCGGCTGGCGCAGATCGTCGCCGACCGGCGCGGCGCGGTTGCGTCGGCGGTCCGGCGCGTGCTGCCGTTGCTCCGCAAGCAGGCCTGCGTGGACGTTCCGCCCGAGCGTCTGTTCGGCACGGGCAGCATCGCGCTCGCCGGTCCGCTCGACCTGGTCGTGTTCGTCGCTAGCCACGCCGGCTCGGCCACCACCGTCGAGACCGCGGACGCGCAAGAGGTGGCCAGGCGCATGGTGTTTTCGCTGCAGTACGAACGGCGCGAGCTGCTCGCGGCCTACGACGCTTTTCGCTTCGCCTTTCCCGAGCGTCGTAACGAGCTGATCGAGGAGGCGCCTGCGCGAGAGCGTGCGTTGCTCGAACGCATCCTCGGTGGCAAGCGGGTCGTCCGGGTCAGCCACCCGTACCCGTTCGCGCTCGAACGCCTGCCCGACCAGCTCGAACCGTCGCTCGATCCCGAGCCGCAGGCATTGGAGCCGACGGCCGCGTTGAGCGCGGCGCCCGAGCTCGACTGGCGCTTCCTGCTGTCCAATCCGGAGCTCGGCCGGGTCCTCTATCACGCTGCGAACGGCTCGAAGCTGCCGCAGACGCTGCGCATGCTCGGTATCGACGCGACTGCGCTCTCGGCTGTGAACGGAGCGACGCTACAAGACTCCGGGGGTTACGACGTGGTGGTTCTCTACCAGCCGGATCTCGCCTCGCTTCGGCACGCGGTCGCTCATCTGCGGCCCGGAGGCGAGATCTATGTCGCCGCCCGAAGGACCCAACCGTGGAGCGTCGGACGGCGTGCAGACGCGCGGTTGGTCTCCACGCAGGACTTTGCCAGAGCGGCTCGCTCGCTGGGCCTGAGCGACGTTCGCTTCTACTGGCACTGGCCCTCCCTGGAGCGATGCCTGGAGATGGTTCCGCTGGGCGAGCCGGCGGCGTTGCTGCACGCGCTGTCGCGCCGGGGTCGCGGTCCCACTGACAGACTCAAGGCCGTACTGGCGCGGGGCGCGGTGAGGCTCGGAATCATGCCGGCGATCGTGCCGGCGTTCGGCATGATCGGTCGCAAGCTCGATGGAAACCATGCGGACTGAGAGCATGATCCCCGCGGTGCTGGAGCCGCTGCTGAACCGTGCGCCGATCGACGGTGCGCTGCGCTCACGCGCGATGACCCACGTTTTGGTCACTCCACGGTTTCGCGCCTCCGCGCACGTGATCTTCCTGTTGATCGATCAGGCCAGCGGCGATCCGCTGCTGGTCGCCAAGATGCCGCGGATCGCGTCTCTCGATGCCGCGCTCAAACGTGAAGCCGCCGCGCTACACGCCTTTCATGATGGGCATCCCGAGCTTGCCGGCATCGCGCCGCGCGTGGTCCTGTTCGATCCCGACGCGCGCCCCGCCGTTCTGCTCGAAACCGCGCTGGTGGGCGATGCGCTTGCGCCGGAGCAGGTGCGCCGTGCCCCGCATCATGCCTGCCGGCTCGCGATCGACTGGCTCGGGCCCGTCGCGCAGGCGCACGCGCTTCGCGCCGCACGCGAGCGCGATCGGCTCCTGGAGCGGATCGAGCGTGAATTGGCGGACTTTGGCCGCGCGCATGCTTGGTCGCCGGAGGAACGGGACGGTCTGGCGCAAACGCGCACGGTGCTCGACCGATTGTCGGGCACGGACCTGCCCGTGGTGTTCGAGCACGGTGACCTCTCTCATCCAAACCTGGTCGTGCTGCGCGAGGGCGGTCTGGGGGTTCTCGACTGGGAGCTTTCCGACCCGCACGGCCTCGTCCTGGCCGACGCGCTGTTCGTCCTCGCGTACGCCGGCTTCGCGCGGGCGCGGGTCCAAGGTCCGAATGATGCCGCGCGTGCCTACGAGGACGCGCTGCTCGGCGACAGCGGCTGGGCGCGCTCGTACCTGCAGGAATACGCCGGCGCGCTCGAGCTGGAGGAGCGCACGGTTGGCGATCTCACGCTCGTATGCTGGACGCGCGCGATCATCCGCTCGGTGGCCCGCATCGCGGGCTTTGGGGCATCGACCCGTCTCCCGGCCGATACCGTCTCGTGGTTGCGCAGCAGCCGCGCCTACGGGGTGTGGCGTCGGGTGATGGCGGGCTAGCATCATGCGTCTTCTCTACATCACGCCAGCATTCCCCTATCCGTTGACCACTGGCTACCTGCGCCACTACTTCCTCATTCGCGAGCTTTCTCGAAGCCACACGGTGACCTTGCTGTCGCTGGTCGGCAGCGGTTTTCGTGACGAGGATCGTGAGGCGATGATGCCGTTCGTGGAGCGGGTCATCACGTTTCCGGTTGCAGCCGGCACGCGCGGCGGCAGCCTCCTGGTCAAAGGCGTGCGCGCCTTGACCGTAGGCAACGCGCCAGCACGGGCGTTGGGCCGAACGGCGCTCGGGCTGCTGGCCGGCCAGCACTACGACGGTGTGATCTTCACCGGCAAGCGGACGTTGGCCGCGCTCCCCCACCTCAAGCGGCTTCCGGTGGTGATCGACATGTGCGACGCGGCATCCACACGAATCCGTGGCTCGCTGCAGCACACGCATTTGCCCGCTTTGCCGGCCCAAGCGGTGCGCTACGCGAAGATGCGCTGGACCGAGGCGGCGATGGCGGCGCGGGGCGACCATCTGGTGTTCGCGACCTGCCGTGATCTCGAAGCGCTTTACGGCACCGAGTGCGGCCGCGCCAGTGTCGTGCCTCAAGGCGTCGACGCCGCGTACTGGACGCGCCGATCGTCGCGACTGGGCCGGCGCACCCTGGTGTTCGGCGGCGCGATGAACTACCCGCCCAACGAGGATGCTGCGTTGGTCCTGACCGAGCAGATCACGCCACGGCTGAGGGCGAGATTTCCGGATCTCGAAGTTCTGCTGGTCGGGCGTGATCCCGAGGAGCGATTACTGCGCGCGGCGCGGTGCCACGGCGTCACCGTGACGGGCTTCGTCGATGACGTTCGACCCTACCTGGAAAGGGCGAGCTTGTTCGTCGCTCCGATGCGATTCGGCATGGGCGTGCAGAACAAACTGCTGGAAGCGCTTGCGATGCAGATCCCGGTAATCACCACACCGCTGGCCGCCGACGGCCTGAGGACCGAAGACGGAAACCGTGCGCCAGTCGAGCTCGCCAGCGGCGCCGACGAGTTCGTCGAACGGGTAGCGCGGCACCTGGCCCAGGACGACGGTGAGGGCCAGCCGTATGTGGCCGGACGCCGCTACGTCGAGGCGAACTTCGTGTGGCCGCGCAGCGTACAAAAGCTCGAAGTGGCCTTGGCGGCAGCCGCCTCGGCCCATCGCAACTGAGCCTGGAGTATTGGAACGCTGAGATGTTGAGCTGTGCGCTGATCGGACCGGATGGGGCGGGCAAGACGACAGTCTGCCGGCGGCTCGAACGTGAGCTCGGCGAGCTAGGACTGCCTGCCGAGTACATCTACATGGGCGTGAGCAAGGGGTCGAGCAATCGCATGCTGCCGACCACCAGGCTCCTCGCCAGGCTGCCGGGCGCACGCGCCGATCGAACGGGTCCGCGCGATCACGCCAGCGCACGACAACCGGCGTCCGGGCGGGGCGGTCCGCTGCGAGCGCTCAAAGCGACGCTCGGACTGTGCAACCGGGTTGCCGAAGAATGGTTTCGTCAGGCCCTGTCCTGGCGGCACCGCCGGCACGGCAAGATCGTACTGTTCGACCGGCACTTCTACGCCGACTACTACGCCTACGACATCGCCGGCCCCCGCGCCGGCCTCTCGTTGGCGCGCAAGCTGCACGGCTGGATGCTCGAGCACCTGTTCCCGCGTCCCGACCTGGTGGTTTATCTGGATGCGCCGGCCGACGTGCTGCTGGCACGCAAAGGTGAGGGCAACTGCGATCTGCTCGAGCGCAGGCGACGCGACTACCTCGAGGTCGGCAAGCGCTTTGCCGACTTCGTCGTGGTCGATGCGACGCAGTCCGCCGATCGCGTCGTCGCCGAAGTTGCCAATCACATTCGCACGCGCTGCCGCAGCGCGTGCCCGGAGCAAGAGGCTGAACATGTCCCGACCCGAATCTGAGCGACCCACGGTCTTGATCACCGACGCCGCGCGTGGCAGCGCGGTGGCGTTCATCCGTTCCCTCGGCCGGCGTGGCTGGCGCGTGGTCGCGGCGGAGTCCTATGCCGGCAACCCGGGCTTTCGCTCGCGCTACGTGACGGAGCGGCTGGTCTATCCGGCGCCGGCTCACCGCCCCGACGCGTTCGTCGAGAGCCTGCTCGATGCCTGCCGCCGGCTGCGCATCGACCTGGTGATCCCGATCACCGACGAAACGATCCTGCCGCTTTCGAGTGCCCGCGCGCGCTTCGACGGCGTCACGATTCTAGCGATTCCGGATGCACGCGCGCTGGCGATGGCAGCCGACAAGTTCGCAACCGCGGATCTGGCCCACTCGCTCGGGGTGCCGGTGCCGCGCAGTTGCTTGGTCCGCGACGCAGCCGAGGCGGCGCGCTGCGCCGAGGCGCTGGGCTGGCCGGTCGTGCTCAAGCCGCGCCGCTCGCGCAGCTACCTGCCGGGCGGATCGATCGAGTCGTTCGGCGTGACCTACGCGAATACGCCGGCCGAGGTGGAGCGGCGAATGCGGGGTCTGGAAGGGCGCTGCGAGGTGCTGGTGCAGGAGTACTACCCCGGCGTGGGTCACGGGGTGGAAATGCTGCTCTGGAAAGGGAGGCCGCTTGCCGCCTTCGAGCACAAGCGCTTGCGAGAGATACCCGTGCATGGCGGCGCCAGCGCGTTTCGCGAGAGCGTGGCCTTGAATCCCGAGCTCTACGGACACTCTTCGCGGCTGCTCGGCTCGCTCGAATGGAGCGGGCTCGCCATGGTCGAGTTCAAGGTCGGCGCCGACGGGCCGCGACTGATGGAGGTCAACGGACGAGTCTGGGGGTCGCTCCCGCTGGCCGTCCACAGCGGCATCGACTTTCCGGCGCGGCTCGCTGAGCTCATGCTCGACGGTCCGCCGGTGGCCGGCACGGCGCCGGTCACGAACTACCGCGTCGGCGTGCGCTCGCGCAACCTCGAGCTGGACCTGATGTGGATCTTCTCGACCCTGCTCGGCCGGCGGCGCTATCCGTTCCTGGCGGGCGCCAAACGGCGCGCTGCCATCAGTGCTCTGCTCGGCTTCGTCAATCCGCTCAATCGCTTCGACATCCTGTCGCTTGCCGATCCGGCGCCGGGCATGGCGGAGCTTGGCAAGATCCTGTGGAAGTTCCGCGGCAAGTTGGCCGAGCCGGCTGCCGCCGTACTGTGAAAACCTACATCAAGCGTCTGGCCGAAACCGCCGCTCGAAGTGCGGAGGCATCCGGTCTGATCGACGCGCTCGAGCGTCTGGGCGACCGGAGCGAGGGGCTGCTCAGGATTCTCTGTTACCACCGAATCGCCGAGCATGACGACTCCTGCGATCTTTACCCGGGTACGATCAGCGCGACCCCGCGCGGGTTCGACCGCCAGCTCGAACACGTTGCGCGTCACTATCGGGTCGTGAGCATCGACGATGTCCTCGCGGCCTATCGCGGAGCGCGCCCGTTGCCACAGCGTGCGGTGCTGCTCACATTCGACGATGCCTACGACGACTTCGCCGAGGGAGCCTGGCCCGTGCTCAAACGCTACGGGTTGGCGGCGACCCTGTTCGTCCCCACGGATTACCCTGGACGCAAGACTCATGAGCTCTGGTGGGACCGGCTCTACCGAGCCATGCTCGTCAGCGAGCGCTGCGAGGCGCAGCTCGGACCGCTTGGCGCGCATAGTCTGGGCGACCGCACCGAGCGCCTGGCCGCCTTCTCGGCAGTACGCGATCTGATCAAGAAGCTGCCGCATGACCGAGCCATGCGGATCGTTGCGGAGATCCTGGACCAGCTCGCGGTCGAGCCGATCCCCAATCGCGTGCTCGATTGGCAAGCTCTGCGTCGCCTTGCTCGCGACGGAGTCACCATCGGTTCCCATACGCGCAGCCACGCGCTGCTCAACCGCCTGGATCGGGCTGCCGTCGCTGCGGAGATCAGCGGCTCGTTCGCCGACCTGCGGCGTGAGCTGGGCGCGTGTTGCCCGGTGCTCGCGTATCCCGCCGGCGGGTACGACCCGGATATCGCCGAGACCGTCGCAGGGCAGGGTGTGGAGCTCGGGCTCACGACCCGGCGCGGCGTGAATCGACTCGGCCGTGAATCGCCGATGCTCCTGCGACGCATCCTGATCGGACCACGTACGACGGCGCCGCTACTGCGCGCCGAACTGTTGCCCTGGTCGGGAGCGGTGAGTCGCTGGCGACGCTCGACGGCGCAAGCGGCGACCTACGGCACGTAGCGCGATGAACACAACCGCTCAGTTCGGAATGATGGGCGTCGACTCGTGGACGCGGGCCGTGATCCGCCCGAGGCTGACCGCACCGGCGACGTTGCAGGTCAGGTCGCCGATCGAGAAGATCCGCCCGGCGAACAGCAACTGGGACAGTTCTTCGACCGCTGCCACACAGATCGCTACGGCGGTTCCCCTGGGCATCTGCAAGGGGCCTACGACGACGCGCGCCCTCGGCCAAACCAGGTTGAGCAAGAAGGCCAGACCGCCCACGGCCACGAAGTGGATCACTTTGTCGAGGAACGGAACGCTGTGGATCCAGGCGAGCACGCTTCCCCCGGCGGCAGTCGTGTCGAGCCATGCGACCAGAGCGAGCAGCGCGCCCACATACGAGTAGGTCAGCGTTTTTGTCGTGCGCGTATCGCGCGCGAGGCCTGTCAGGAGGAAAGACACACGATGCTCAAGGAAATCTGGTGTACGTTGGGGCCGTCGTCTCTCGATGAGGGTGTCATTGCCCGACTCGAGGAGATTGGCGTCACCCTGTTTCGTCTGAATCTGTCCCACACGCAAGCCGAGGACTTGCCGGCGCGCATCGGTTTCATCCGCGAGCGCAGCCGGGTGCCGATCTGTCTGGACACCGAGGGTGCCCAGGTGCGGACCGGCAACATGGGATCGGAAAGGGTCGAGCTGCGCGAGAACGCAGTCGTGCTCCTTGCCCATCAGCCGGTTGCCGGGGATCGCGCCGCGTTCAATCTCTATCCCGGTTACGTCACGGACGAGTTGGTGGTCGGCGACCTGCTGCGCGTCGACGCCGACGTGCTCGTCCGGGTGGTCGATTTGAAAGAGGCTGGCGCCATGGTGCGCGTGCTCAACGGCGGCGTGGTCGGCCGCAGCAAGGCGGTGACCGTCCTCGGCCGGGAAATCGAGATGCCGGCGCTAACCGAGAAGGACCGTCGCGCGCTCGCGATCGGCAAGAACATGGGTGTCCGGCACGTGGCGCTGTCGTTCGCCAAT
Source organism: uncultured Myxococcales bacterium (assembly GCA_964555245.1). Classification (GTDB taxonomy): domain Bacteria; phylum Desulfobacterota; class Binatia; order UBA1149; family SPBQ01; genus CAZKRI01. The sequence goes on along the minus strand of CAZKRI010000093.1, from coordinate 34,083 downwards.
CGCGCCGGTGACGTGGACGCGGTCCGCGAACTCACCGGGCCTGACACCCAGGTCATCTCCAAGATCGAGTGTCTGAACGGCTTGCGCAATCTCTCGGAGATCACCGCGCGGTCAGACGCCCTCCTCATCGATCGCGGGGACCTCTCGCGGCAGGTCTGCCTGGAGCAGCTGCCGGCGTTGCAGAAAGACATCATTCGTTACGGTCGCGATTGCGGCGTGCGCGTTTACGTCGCGACCAATCTCATGGAGTCGATGGTGACCGCTCCGACTCCCACGCGCGCGGAGGTCAACGACGTCTTCAACACCTTGGTGGACGGCGCCGCCGGCCTCGTGCTGGCCGCGGAGACCGCGGTCGGTGCATACCCGGTGGGCGCAGCAATGATGGTCGCCAGAATCATCCGCGAGTACGAGAACAGATCCGGATGGCGCGGACTGCAGCACGCTGCGAGCCGGCCAGCATGGGGAGTGCAGCGCGCAGCGCGCAGCGCGCCCATAGGCAACGGCGCGGCCCGACGTACGGTCGAGGTCGCTCCCGACGTTCTGGTGGACTGCTGGCAGATCGCCAACGGCACCTATGCGCCGCTGGATGGGTTCATGGGTCGCGAGGAAGTCGTGGCGGTTCTGGACGAAGGCCGCCTGCCCGACGGCACGCTCTGGCCGATGCCGATTCTGTTGCCGGTCGACGCCGAGCTGGCGCGCAGCCTGGGGCGAGGCGAAGAGATACTCGTCCGCGCAGGCGAGGGCCTGGGAACGGCGCTGTTGAGGGTTCGCGAGGTCTACCCGCTCGACGCTCCGAGCCTGGCCCGGCGCTGGTTCGATACCGACTCAACCAGCCACCCCGGTGTTGCCCACTTGCTGGCCGCGGGCGATCACGCCGTGGCCGCCGAGGTGCTGAGCTGCGGCGCCTCGGTCGCGCGGTTCCCAGGTTATGAGCTGAACCCGGCCGAGGCGCGTATGGTGTTCGAGCAGAAGGGTTGGAGCAAGATCGTGGCGGCGCCGACTCGAACCGTGCCGGACGACTCGGAGGGCCGCGGCGAGCTCATCCGTTTGTTGGAAGCGGGCCGTGCCGACGGCTTGTACCTGACGGCCCTGGTCGCACGCCGCGGCGCCGAAGAGCTGCTGGACGATCTCGTTCTCAAGAGCCATGCTCTGCTGCTCGGCTCGGGCGATGGGCCGGCCGGGCGCGTCGTGCTCGGTGCTCTGTCGACGGTCGCGCGCCACTGTCCGGTGCGCGAAGTCTTGCTGGACGCAGTTCGCCTGCGTAATCTCGGTTGCACGCACTTGGTGCTCAGCCCGTCCTATCCCGCTGCGGCACTGGCCGCGGCGCAAGGCCAGACCACGCGTCTGGTCGAACTCTGTGAAGCGCACGGGATGGGCGCGATTTGGAGCGAGCCCAAGCCACAGCGCTCCATGGTCCGGGGGGTCGGCGCGCGGGAGAGCGCGCCCGCAGCCTGAGGTCGAACCTTGCCATCGCCATCGATGTTCAAAGCCGAGAACCTGCGCAGTCCGATCGTCATCGCTTCGGCGGGGCGAAGCGGCTCGACCCTGTACTATCGGCTACTGGCCCGGCATCGCGACCTCGCCTGGCTGTCGACCTACAACCAGATGCTGCCTTCGCTGACCTGGGTGTCGGTGCTTTCGCGGCTATACGCGCGGCCGGCCCTCGCGCGCTTTCGTGACGAGCGCTACTTTCCCAAGCCGTTCAGCGCCTATCGGCTCTGGGCCCGTTATCTCGCCGACGTGGCTCGCCACGATCGGCCACTCGTTGCGGCGGATGTCGCCGACGAGGCCATCGATCCGTTGCGGCGGACGATCTCTCGGATCGTGCGCTATCAAGGGAAGCCCCGATTTCTGATGAAGGTCACCGGCTGGGCGCGCATGGGGTACTTCAACCGGGTGTTTCCCGACGCGCTCTTCATCTATCTGCGCCGCGATCCGGTTGCCGTGGTCGAGTCGTGGGTGCGGGCTGGTTGGCTCAACGTGACCAGCGCCCTCGACAGCGAGCAGTGGGAATGGGGCGAGGTGCCCGACGCGTATCGCCGTCTCTGGAGCGAGTTGGGCGGTGACCCGTTGCTCTCGGCTGCGGTCAAGACCCAGCTCGACATCGACGATCTGCGCCGCAACGCGCGCATGTTTCCGAGACGCTGCTTCGAGCTGTCCTACGAAGATCTGATCGCCGATCCGGTCCACTGGTTGCGACGGACGGCGACGTTCTGTGGTCTGGAGTGGTACGGAGAATTCGAGAACACCGTCCGTTCCACGATCGTCCATAATCACGCCAGCCGCTGGCGGGGGTTTCTCAGTGAGGAAGACGGCCGGCGTTTGCGCGAGTTTTTCGCGCGCACCGCAGCGCTGGGAGCGGAGCCGGGAGTGGCGGGCGTAGAAGGTAGAGTGGAGTGGTTGGGGGAGGCGAGCTCGCGGGTGACGGCATGAGCCGCCTGCTCCGCGCGGTGATGACCGGCGCTCTGGTCGGCGCCGTCACGGCGCCCGCACCGGGTCTTGCCGCTGGGATCTGGATCTCGCGCGCCGAGATCGCTGCGTTGCCCATGTCGGGGCCGGCGTGGGAGTCGCTCCTGGCCGAAGCAAATCGGCCGATCGGCATGCCCAACCTGGCCGACGCCGAAGATTCGACCAACGTCGCCGTGCTGGCGAAGGCGCTCGTCCATGCGCGCACCGCCGAGCCGAGCTATCGCGACGAAGTGATCGCCGCATGTATGGCGGCGATCGCGACCGAAGGCACGAGCACGCTCGCACTCGGCCGCGAGCTGGCCGCCTACGTGATCGCCGCCGACCTCGTTGGCCTGCCCGCCGCGCAAGACGGCGCGTTTCGCGCCTGGCTGTCGTCCGTCCGTCACGAGACGATCGATGGCAGGACGCTGGTTTCCACGCATGAAGACCGTCCCAACAACTGGGGCACGCATGCCGGGGCCAGCCGAATCGCCGCCGCGCTCTATCTCGGCGACACCATCGATCTCGAGCGTGGGGCGACCGTGTTTCGCGGCTGGCTCGGCGATCGGGCCGCCTACGCCGGGTTCGAATACGACTCGCTGTCGTGGCAGGAGCATCCCTCTCGGCCCGTCGGCATCAATGCGAAGGCGGCAGTCAAGAACGGACACTCCATCGATGGTGTCTTACCGGACGATCAACGGCGGGGCGGAGCGTTCGTCTGGCCGCCGCCGCACGAGAACTACGTCTACGAAGCGCTGCAGGGCGCGTTGGCGCAGGCGGTGATGCTGCACCGTGCCGGCTATCCGGTATGGGAATGGCAAGACCGTGCGTTACTTCGCGCCTTCGAGTGGCTGCATCGAGAGGCTCAATACGCGGCGGAAGGCGACGACACCTGGCAGCCGCATGTCGTGAATCACTACTACTGGAGCGATTTTCCCGCGCCCACACCCTCGCGCGCCGGCAAGAACGTCGGCTGGACCGACTGGACTCACGCCGGCCATGCCACCGGCGGGCCACCCGACGATGGTGGTGAACCCGGCGGCGGCGGGGACGGCGATTCGTTGTGCGGCGCCGTGCCACGTGTGAGCGGCTGCGCGAGCGCCGAGCTCGCCGAGTTCACGCTCGCCAACACCCGCGATGGTGATGCGGCTAAACTGCGCTGGAAATGGTTCGGGCGACCGGGCCTGGGTCGGACGGCGTGGGGAAACCCACTCGTTTCGAGCGCCTACGAGCTTTGCGCCTATGACAGCGTGGACGGCACCGGGGTCCTCGGCTTTTCGTTCGGACTCCCGGCCGGCGCCGGCTGGTCGTCAGCGAGCACGGCGCGTCTGCGTTACCGGGTGCATGATCGGCTCGGCGACGGGGTGGTGACCGCCGATCTGCGCACCACGAATGGCCCGGGCGAAAGGGTCCGCATGCGCGCTCAGGCTGCGACGCTACGCCGGCCTGCCGGCTCTGTTTTCCGGCAGTCCCCGGAGGTGACGGTCGAGTTGGTCACGAGCGACGGTTCCTGCTGGAGCAGTCGCTTCGCGATGGTCCAAACGCTCCGCAACGAGCCCGGCGATTTCCACGCCGTCTTTCCTTGATCCCACCCCCCGGATGCCTCCGGTCTGTGCGACCAGAGTCGAGAGGGATTCATTCGACCTTTCCCTGCAGGAACCAGCGGCGTCTGACCCTGTCGTAGTAGCTCCACAGCAGGTCACCGCGGCGGGTTTCGATGTAGTGATACTCGCGATGCACACTGCGTAGCCACCACCCACCCGAGACGACGTAGGGGCCGAGCAGCTGGAGGACCGGTCCGTACTCCGGATCTTGAAGAAGCCAGTTGTCGTTGCGTTCGTTGGAGGGCCGTGGCGGCAGCGGTATCGGTCGCGAATAGATGCGGCGGACCAGGGAGCGCAACGCGACCTTGCGAGGATGGGCGCGAGGTAAGCTCGGCCCGGCTTTCCATGGTTCCCAGCTGAAACCGGCCTCGGGAAGGTGTCCATCGTGCAGCTTGGCGTGCACGACGACATCCCCGAACTCAGCGCGCAAGCGCGCCAGCGCACGGGCTCCTGCTTCCGGATCGCGTCGGGAGGCGGCAGTGAACAGCTGGAGTTGGGTGCGGCTGGCCTCGGCGGTTTCGGCGCGCAGCTCGATCTCGATCACACCCGTGGGCAGGCAACTGGTGTGCAAGCGCAATCGCAGCAGCTCGAGCAAAATGGCCGCATCGAGGGTGGGAGAGGCCGGCTGAATGGTCTCGATGCGGTGCTCGCGCTTGTCGAGCAGCAGCAGCAGATGAAGGGCTCCGATCGCGCGTTGCCTGGACGCCAGGAGCTCGAGCATGGGGCCCAGCAGGTGACGGATCCGTGCGAGTAGGTGCAGCACGTCGACGACCGCTTCATCGAGCACGACTCTGGCTTCGACGGGTGCTTCGGGAGTCCTCGGCAGCAGCGGTGCCCATTGCTGACCACTCGCCAGACGGTGCAGCCGATAGGTCTGGTCGCCGAATCGCTGGCGTAGACCGGCTGCCGGAAGACGCAGGAACGTTCCCACGGTGGACACTCCGAGCTTGGCCAGGAAGGCCTGCAGCCCGGCGTCCAGGTCCAGATGCTCCAGGGCTACACGCTTGGCCGCCTCGGCTTCCTGGAAGGAGTCTTCGAAGACGAGGATCGCTTCGTTGCCGGCCTGTCGGTTCGTGGGCGAGAGGGACGGCCACCCCCGCGCGACCGCATAGGTGCCGAAGCGCGAAAAGCCGACGACGACCTTGGCGTGAAAACCGAGGATCGAGATCTCGTCTCGCAGCGACCGCGCCCAGGTCTCCAGCGAAGGATAAAGGGGCATCAAGCCGGCGACGTTGAGCCAGAGGATCCCGGGAAAGTCGCTAGCCGGCTCGACCTCCGGCGAGAACCTGAGCATGAGCGCCGTCAGCTGATCCACCTCAGCAGCGACCGCGCCTTCACCGATCACACCCGCGCGCAGAGCCGACGCGATGCCGAGCCCCTCGGCGTAGCGCATGCCCGGCCGGATGCGGCTACGCCTGGCAAGGCCGTTGATGCATAGGATGACCCCTTGCGGGGAGTCGCGATCGACGACGGCGACCGGAAGCCCGGACCAGTCGCGGTGAGCACGGAGCAGGATCTGTAGGGAAAGAGCGGGAACGTTAACGCAGGCCAGCCGGACCACGGCGCACCTCGCGGTGTGACCAACCAGGGCCCTGGCGCTTGTCTTTGACGACCCGCACTTCGCAGGCAAAGTGATTCTCCGCGGTTCTGTGCCGCACGGCTTCGGCGTGAAATGAGACGAGCGAGCCGATCGAAGGCGCATCGCTTTTCTTTTCGGTGAGGAAGACGACGGCCGCGTCATGCTTGCCCACGAGCCCCAGCAACCGTGACTGCAGCGGCAGCGGTATCCGGCTGTCGCTTCCGAGATCGGCGATCACCAAGCCGAACGCTCCTGAACGAACCAGCTTGTCCGCGGCGCGCGCCGCCGCACGTGCATCGGGGACACGCACGACGGGCATCGCTTCCAGATCGATTCCGCAACGAGCCGCATCGGGCGGAAAAAACGTACTGCATCCCACTGTGATCCAGGCGGTCGCTTGACCCTCGAGCTGAGCCTGCAGGACCAGCTCGAAGGCCAGGGTCAGGCAAGCGCCGCCACCCCAGGACGAAAGCTCGGCCAGACGTCCGGCAAGCTGCGACCGGCTCCACGACGGGTGATGGTCTTCACCGGCCGGGGCAGCGGCCGGCGCGAGCCGCTCTTGTACGGATGGAATGGAGAGATGGGTCATGTTCCGGGATGCTGGAGAAGCAGGGGAGGATGCTCGAGGTAACGGTGAACCTCGATGACTTTGCCGAGCAAACCGAGGTTTCCGGACTCGGGAATCAGGGTTTCGAAATCCGGGTTCTCCGGGCGCAGTTCGATGCGCCGGCCGCGGCGGTGGAGCCGCTTGACGGTGGCCTCGTCTCCGACCAGAGCGACGACGATCTCACCGGATTCGGCCGAGGGCTGACGGCGAACCACGACGATGTCGCTGTCGAAAATTCCCGCGCCTTTCATGGAGTCGCCGCGCACGTGCAGGGCGAACAGTTCTTTCTCGGCGCGGCGTGAGCGGATCGGCAGATAGCCCTCGGGTTCTTCCAGAGCAGCGGTCAAATTGCCGGCCTGAACGCGGCCGAGCACCGGTACCAGGCGCACGGGAAGGTGAGCGGAGCCCGCAGCTTCCGCTAGGCGGTAGCCGCGAGACTGGCCCGCCTCCTTGACGAGCAACCCTTCGGAAACCAAGGCTTCCAGATGCTCACGGGCCGACTGGACGGCGCGAAAGCCGAACGCTGCCTGCACCTCGCGGATGGTCGGGGGGGCGCCTTCGAGCAAGCGCCCGCGCACGAATTCGTAGACGCGTCGTCTGGTCTGACCTGAAGGGGTTCGTCCCATGAAAAAAAGCCGGCTGCGTCGAAATCCTGAACCGTCTCGGGTACCTTCGAGTTCTGCAGCCGGAAATGTCGTATACCAGACGTTTGTATGGAACGTCAAGCCGCCGCCGGACCCACGGCCTGCTTGGCCTGCTCGTCGTTCTGACGCTGGCTTTACCAGCGCGAGGCGAGCCGGCGGCAGTGGCGGGGTCCCTAGCGACCACCGCCCCGCAAGATCTCGGCTTGGACGACGAGTTCGATCTCGAGCTCCAGCAGCAACCCGCCGGATTCCCCGATCCCCTGGAAGGGCTCAACCGGCGAGTTCTTGCGCTCAACCGGGCGATCGATTTTCTGATCCTCGATCCGCTGACCAACGTCTACCGGTTTCTGTTGCCCGATATCGCTCGCAACGGAATCCACCGGACCTTCCGACACCTGAGCACGCCTTCGATTCTGGTCAACGACATCCTGCAGGGCGAGGGAACCGATGCCGGCACCACCTTGGCGCGCTTCGCCCTGAACACGGTCTTCGGTCTGGGCGGCATGATCGACGCTGCCGAGACGATGGGGTACGAGGGACACGAGGCCGACTTCGGCCAGACGCTGGCACGCTATGGGGTGGCAAGCGGCCCATATTTATTGCTGCCGCTTTTCGGACCGAGCAACGTGCGGGACGGCGGGGGAACGATCGTGGACAGCGCATTTCGTCCCACCATGTACCTGCTGGGCCCGGCCGAACAGCTGTTCTTCGGCGGCGGCTCGGGGCTGTCCACGCGAGAGACGCACCAGGACGCGCTCAAGGCGCTCGAGGAGTCATCGGTGGAGTACTACGCGGCACTACGCAACGCCTACTACCAGAATCGGATGGCGGAGATCTGGGAGCGTTATCCGGAAGAACGCGTGGCCGCTTTAGCGCGCGCGCGGGAGCCCGGAAGCGCGTGCCAGCAGGAGATCGTCAGTTGCCAGCATCCGCCGACAAGTCGTCGATTTTGCTCTCGAGGTTGGCGATCACCTCATCCAACCCGCTGCGATCGAACGCTGCTGAATATTCCGCACGCCGCAGCGCCAGCTCGCTGACCGAGCCGTTGAGGTAGACGTCGATCACTCGCCAGGCCGTCTCCGCACGCCGCATCCGGTAGTTGAGCTGGACGCCCGCGTCATTCGGGCTGTGGAGCACGGTGCGGACCACGACGGTCTCGTTCGCGCCGGGCTCCTCGCCCAAGGTTTCGAACCGCTGTCCCGAGAATCCGTCGAAACGGCCCGCATAGTTCGCGACGGTGAAGCGGCGGAACGCCTCCAGCCAGCGCTGCTGTCCCTCGGGGCCGAGTCCGCTCCAGTGGCTACCGGCCGCCTTGCTGGCCATGAAGTCCAGGTCGTAGGCGGAGGTGATCGGTGGAGCCAGCCGGTCGAAGCGGCGCTGATAGTCGAGTTGTTGGGCTTCCTTCATGACACCGATCAGCGCCTCGTGGAGCCGTTCGATCACGGCGGTGGGAGACTCCTCGTTGCTGCGAGCGGTGCTCGCCAGGAGCAGCAGACATGCGGCGGCGAGCGAAGCGGCGGTGCGGCGTGATGCCATGGCAGTCCCTGTTTCCGGCAGCCGAAGTTCCCGTCCTGTGACATCCGGACGGGTTGCGATGTCTTGGCCGGTAACTCGTGAAAAGTATACGCGGCGACCGGCGAGATTCCGAACCCGTGCCGTGGCGCGTCAGCCGAGCGCTGCGCCTCCTTATATATGGAGTGGCAGAGTCGGCGTCGCGGCCTAGGGTACCGAGGGCCTTGGCACCCCCCTTTTGTGCCGCGGCACGCAGTCACGACGCGCCGGTGGGAGCAGCGCGCCAAGCCCGAGGACTTGGCGGTGCTAAGCTTCCAACCGCGCCGGCGAGGTCGGCCGCCGACGCATTTCGGCAGGGGGTTCGTAAAACACGTGTAGACCGGACGATGGCGTGGTAGCGTAGCCGCCCATGTCGGTTGTGTGGCAACGTGCGCAACTCTACGTTGCGGCGGCCCTGACGATCGGGCTCGCGTGCGTGCCGGCGAGCGCCGACGCTTACATCGACTTGGTCGGACATCCGGACGCGCCGCCGTGCCCGCCGATCCCCGACGCCGCCGACGTCCAGCTATCGCTGGAGGAGCTGACCGCAGTCGGCGCAGGCCAGATCATTGTACGGATTGTCGATGCTCAAGATGGCGGGCGCGTTGCGCAGGCGATCGGTTACCTGGACGCCGATCCCCTTCTGCTCTTCGACCTGGCGACCGACTCTACGCTCGCTCCCGAGATGGTCGATGAGGTCAGGCGGATCGATGTTCTCGAACGTGACGACGGGAGCAAGGTGTTCCGAAGCATTCTCGAGGTCGGCATGTTCCTGCCGGACTTCGAGTATACCGTGGCCGCGGCGTATCCGGATCCGCCGACCGGACAGTGTTGGTCTCAGATCCACGGGATCTTCGAACGCAACGAAGGCAGCCATTCTTTTCTCTGGGATCCCGAGCGGCGACAGACACTGGCGGTCTTCACCTTCGCGTTCAAGCTGAAGGGGCTTCTCCGCTTGCTCCCCGAGCAGATGACGTTGCGGCGCGCCGGGATCGCCCTCGAACGTTACATGGAACGGCTGGAGGCCGCGGCGTTGCGAGTGCGTGGCACGAGCTCCGATCGCGCCCTGCGCACGGCTTCAGCTTGGGCCGCGCTCGAGCCGCGCTTGAGCGCGGAGGAACTGTCGGCACGCGTGTGGCGCGGGAGCGGATTGTGGGAGGCAGCGGCGGCGGACACGCGGCCGTAGGCGCTCATCGCCCGCCTCGCTCGGCGATCAGGCCGTCGAGCGCATCCCGCAGCCGTTCCAAGATCCGGTCGTACCCGTAGGCACCGAGCTGCTCGCGGCCACGCTTGAGGTTGACGAAGGTAGGGCCGCACCACAGCCCGAGGTCGGCATCGTCGGTTTCTCCGGGGCCGTTGACCCGGCAACCCATGACGGCGATCGTGATGCGGTGCTGGGTGGCGTAGCGGGTCAGCTCCTTGACCCTCTCAGCCAGCTCGACGAAGGCGTCGTTCTCGACTCGCGAACAGCTCGGGCAGGCGATGATGTTGAGCCCCTCGCGGCCATAGTCGACCACACTGCGGACCCGGCCGTTGGCGATGTCAGCCAGGATTGCGCGAGCCGCGGCGATCTCCTCGCCCTTGCGTGCGTTGGGCACGGTCAGCGAGACGCGAATCGTGTCGCCGATCCCGCGGCTGATCAGTTGTTCGAACGCGATGCGGGTCTTGATGATGCCCTCGGGCGGCAGTCCGGCCTCGGTCACGCCCAGGTGCAACGGGACCTCTGGGCGTTGCTCCGCGAATAGGCGGTTGACCGCGACGACCTTGGCCGGATCGGAGTCTTTCAGCGACACGCAGTACTGAGTGAAGCCGATGGCATCGAGCAGCTCGCAATGTTCGAGCGCACTCTCGATCATCGGCGATAGCGAGTCCTCGACCGGATGCTTGCCGGCCTTGTCCGGGTCTACCGAGCCGCAATTCACGCCGATGCGGAGCGCGCAACCGTGAGTCGCGGCCGCGTCGGCCAAGAAGCGGACCTTGTCCTGCCACGGTTTCTGTTTCTCGTGATGGTAGAGATGGCCTGGGTTGTAGCGGATCTTGTCGACGTGGGGAGCGACGACGGCTGCCAACCGGTAACTCTCCTGCAAGTCGATGACCAGCCTCGCGGTGGTCTCGCGTCGGATGTCGGCCACCGCGTCCGCCTCGCGGCGGCTGTCCACGGCGATGCGCACCAGGTCGGCCCCGGCGGCCTCCAGGTCGCGTACCTGAGCGGAGGTGGCGGCGACGTCGGCGGTCTTCGTCGCGCACATGCTCTGCACGGCGATCGGATGACCGGCGCCGATCCGGATCGAGCCGATGCGAACGGTTCGGGTGGGGTTACGCGGCAGTTCCACGGTGCAATCGGCTGGGTGAGGATTGGATTGTGGCGTCGGGGGAGTAGGGGTGCAAGACGCGCGCGGCCGCGGCTGCTCAGGCGAGGTCGCGGGCCAGGAGCACGGCAGTTCGCGCGAGAAGCTTGGCGCCGATCGCGAGCGAGCGCTCGTCGATGTCGAAGCGCGCCGAGTGCAGGAAGTGCGCGCGCGCGGGGTCGGCCGATACGCCCAGGCGCAGCAGGCAGCCGGGGACCTGGGCTAGATACTCGGCGAAGTCCTCGCCCCCCATGCTCGGCTCCGCAATCGGTTCCAGGGCCTCCGCGCCGAGCAGTTCGGTCACGGCCTGCACGCAGACGTCGGTGACGCGACGGTCGTTCACGACCGCCTCCGGGCCGCGCTTGAACGACACCTCGATCTCGGTGCCGCTCGCTTCCGCGATCCCTTCGGCGATTTCTTCGAGACGTTGCTCCACCCTGACGGTCGCTTCGTGGCTGTGGGTACGCGCGGTGCCCCGCAGCCGGACCTCTTCGGGGATCACGTTCTGGCTGGCGCCGCCGTGAATGGACCCGAAGGTCACGACCACGGCCTGGCGTGAGTCGAGGGCCCGCGGCACGAACTGATAACACGCGCTGATGAACTGACAGGCGGCTAGAATAGGGTCGGTGCCGTGATGGGGGCGGGCCGCATGTCCGCCGCGCCCACGGAGCAGCACGTCGATCTCATCGCAGAACGCGGTCATCGTGCCGTGCCGGTAGCCGACCCGCCCGGTTCGCCGCTCGGGATCGACGTGCAGCGCGACGATCATCTCGACGTCAGCGAGCGCGCCGGCACGGATCAATTCCTTGGCGCCTTCGGAAGTCTCCTCGGCCGGCTGCAGCAGAACCCGCCAGGGCACCGGCCACGGGAGCGCCGCCGCGCACTGGTGCAACGCCATGGCGGCACCGACCACCATCGTCGCGTGAGCGTCGTGGCCGCAGGCATGGGTCACGCCATCCACGGTCGAGCGATAGGCCACGTGCTTCTCGTCGTGCAGCCGCAGCGCATCGATGTCTGCGCGCAGCGCAACCCGGCGCCGGCTCGTGCCGGACGGTCCCTCGGCGACCACACCGCGTCCGCCAGCCGGCACGCGGACGTCGGCCGCGAACTCGCGCAGCAGTTCCGACAGGTAGGCGCTGGTCGCGAACTCTTCGCCGCTCGGCTCGGGGCGAGCGTGCAGGTAGCGGCGTAGCGCCGTGAGCCGGCCCGCAAAGTCGTCGATGCATGCATCGAGCCGGATCGACCACTCGGAAGGCGGTTCAGACATGGTCCGGAGGTGAGTCTCCCTGCGACGATCCCTCGGTTGGCCGTGCCTCGGTCAATTTAATCTCTGAATGCCGGGATCACGGTGTCGGCGAACAGCCGGGCCGGCTCGCGGGTGTCGCGGCCGAAGAACTCGATCACGAACATCGTGCAGCCGAGTGCGACATGGCGCTGGATGCACTCGATCACACGTGCTGGCGTGCCCCAGATGCCGTGCTGCTCCAGGCCGGCTCCGAGATGTCCGCCGTAAATTCTGGCCGCCTTGACGAGCGCTTCTTGAGCCTGACCCTCGGTTTCGGTGATGACCACGAGGCACTGCTGCGATACCGTCAGGTCCGCGAAGTCGCGGCCGACTTCTTCGCAACGCCGTTTCAGGATTTCGATCTTGGCGGCGAGCTGGGCTTGGGCCACGCCCATGTTGTTCCAGATGTCGGCGTGCCGGGCGGCGATCCGCAGGAGCACGCGCTCGCCGCCGCCACCCACCAGGATCGGGGTTCGGCGTAGTGGCTTGGGCTCGCACATCGCGTCGTTCACCGTGAAGTGCGTGCCGCGAAACGAAAACGATGCCTCGCCCCAGAGGCCGCGCAGGATCTCGATCTCCTCTTCGAGGGCGCGCAGCCGCTCTCGCGTTTCCGGGAAGGTCATGCCGTAGGCGCGGAACTCGGCGTCGAACCAGCCGATGCCCAGCCCGCAGATCGTTCGTCCTCCCGAGATGTGATCGATCGTGGCGATCTGCTTGGCCAGCAGGGCGGGGCTGCGGAAGAAGGGGGGCGTCACCAGGGTTCCCAGCTCGACCTTCGCGGTGACCGCCGCCACGGCGGCCAGCTCGCTCCAGGCCTCGAAGATCGGCAGGTTGGGGAATGGCACTCCATAGAGATGGTCGCAGACCCAGACCGAGTCGAAGCCCAAACGGTCCAGCTCGACGGCCGTATCTTTGGCTTCCTGCCAGCTCCGCTTGATCTGCGGGAGCGTCACGCCGAAGTGGATGGGTCTGCTCAAGGGCGCCTCACGTGGCCAGCCGAGCGCTCACGCGCTCGGCGACGGCAACAGTTTCGAAGAGACCTTGTAAACAAGCGAGGCGGTCGATGCCAGCGTGCCGGACGCCGAGCGGACCTCCACCCGGCAGTAGACGATCGTGCGTCCGCGTTTTTCGACCCAGCCCTCGGCGATCGCATCTTCGCCGGCGATCGCGTCGAGATAGGCGACGTGCATGTCGAGGGTCAACAGGACGTGGCGCTGTTCGTACGCGCTGCCGATGGCTGGTACGACGACGGTGTCGATGAGCGAAGCCAATGCCCCGCCATGGAACATGCCGGCCGGCTGCGTGAGCTCGGCGCGGAACGGCAGCCGCATGCGCGCGTAGTCGGTGCGAGCTTCCTCGAGCACCATGCCGAGGAAATTGGGGAATAGCGGGCGCTCGAATCGTTCCGGAAAGCCCCGCCAGCGCGCCGCTTGCTCGCGCGACAACGGTTCGAATCGGGACGCGTTCGGGGCGGTCGTCACGGCCGGCGACCATAGCCGCGCGAGTCGCCGCAAGCCAGCCCGTCTGCGGTGGAGTGGAGGGCAGCGCTTCGCTACAACCCGGACGCAGTGAGCGGCGTCGCCTACCCGCAATCGCCGCGACCGGCCGTCGGCGCGGTCGTCGTCCGCGACCGCCGGATCCTTCTGGTGAAGCGCGCCAAGGCGCCGGCCGCCGGGCTCTGGGCCGTGCCCGGTGGAACGGTGGAGCTGGGCGAATCGCTCGCGCAAGCGGCCGAGCGTGAAGTGCTCGAGGAGACCGGGGTGGTAGTCCGGGCAGGGCCGGTGGTTCACGCCTTCGATGTCATCGAGCGCGATCCGGCGGGCGCCGTGCGGTTTCACTACGTCGTCGTCGATCTGCTGGCCGAGCACGTGGGCGGCGAGCCCCGTGCCGCTAGCGACGTCTCTGCGGCCGAATGGGTGCCGCTCGATGGCCTCGATCGACTCGACGTCAGCCCGCAAACGTTGCGCCTGATCGAGAAGCTCGGCGAACGGATCGGGCGATGACATGCGCTTGCGGCGTCCGCAGCCGGCAACGCATCATCGCTCGTCACCAAACAGATCGAGCTGCGCGGTTTCGGACCTGGACGCCGGCGCTCGGAACTGCGTCGTGTCCAGCACGTGCGGTCTCGGGGTCATGTTCAGGCGGCGGAGCGCAGTATCGAACCGGCGCTCGAGGATGGCCGCATAGGGGCCGGTTCCACGCATCCGTTCGCCGAATTCGTTCTGATAGAGGCGCCCGCCTCGCGTATCGCGGACCAGGGCAAAGATTCGCTTTGCCCGCAGCGGATAGTTCGCATCGAGCCACTCGGCGAACAGTTCCTTCAGTTCCAGGGGCAGACGCAGCAGGATGTAGGCCGCCGAAGTTGCACCCGCTGCCGCTGCCGCTTCCAGCACGGTCTCGAGCTCCGCGTCGTTGAGGCCCGGAATCATCGGCGAGGCCAGGACGCCGGTCGGTACACCATCGGCGCTGAGCCGCTTCAATGTTTCCAGTCGCCGATCGGGTGTGGCCGCCCTCGGTTCCATCCGGCGGGCGAGATCGGTGTCCAGAGTCGTGATCGATAGATGCACGTGAGCAAGCCCGCGGCGGGCCAACTGGGCGAGTAGGTCGAGATCGCGCAGAACGAGATCCGACTTCGTCACGATTCCCACCGGATGCGCGCACTCGGCCAGCACCTCGAGGATCGCGCGCGTGATCCCGAGCTTGCGTTCCACCGGCTGGTAGGGGTCGGTGTTGGCACCCAGGGCGATGACCTCCGGGCGGTAACCCCGCCGACCCAGCTCAGCGCGCAGGATGCGCGCCGCATCCGGCTTGGCAAAGATGCGGGTCTCGAAGTCGAGGCCGGGAGACAGTCCCAGCCAGGCGTGGGTCGGGCGGGCGAAACAGTAGATGCAGCCGTGCTCGCAGCCTTTGTATGGATTGATCGACGCGTCGAAGGGTACGTCGGGCGAATCGTTGCGCGTGATGATTCGGCGCGTGGCTTCGGCGAGAACGCGTGTGCGCGTGGGGTGATCCCCGCCGACGGACTCCCAGCCGTCGTCGAAGGGACTCACGGCCTGCCGTTGGTAGCGGCCGCTGGCGTTGCTTCGGGCCGCCCGGCCGCTCGGTTTGGGAGCTTTCGGTGACGTTTCCTCCCGCATGGTCTCGGGCTCAGCGTGCCATCCTAGCATCCTAGCGCGTGCCCGGTTCTGTGGACATTCTCGCCAGCCGAACGTAATCGGTCGCGAGGGGGAGGGCAGGAGGTGAGGCGTCGATGATCAAGTTCCTCGTCCGGGCCGTGTTCGGGGTGGTTCTCCTGGCCGTTCTGGCGGTGGCCGGCGCCTACGTTTACATCAACCGGCTGGCCAAGGTCGGCATCGAGCGTGGCGGTGAGTATGCGCTCGGCGTTCGCACGTCGGTGGGCTCGGTCAACATCGATCTGGCGGCCGGCCGCATCAGGATCGGCGGCCTCGAGGTTGCCAACCCGGCCGGTTTCGAGGATCCGGTCTTTGTCCGGTTGGGGGCCGGCGCCTTCCACATGCCCCTGCGCAATGTGCTGGAGCCGACGATCCACGTCAGCCTGCTCGCGCTCGACGGCATCGACGTCAACGTCACGCGCACCAAGGCCGGCAGCAATTACGGCACTATCCTTAGCCACTTGAAGCAGTTCGAGTCCACCGAGAAGGCCGCCGAACAGACCAAGAGCGAGAAGCGTTTGGTCATCGACGAGCTGCGAATCACCGACGTCACCGCGGCGCTGCACCAGGAGATCCTCGCTGGCCAGGCGGCCAAGGTCGAAGTTACCGTGCCGGAGATCCTGCTGCGTGACGTCGGCTCGAAGTCCGGCGGCGTGACGGCCGCCGAGTTGAGCGGCATCGTCACCAAGGCGGTCTTGGACGCCGTCGCTCGAGCCGGCGGCGTTCCCGGCGCGATTCTCGGCGACCTTACGAGCAATCTGAGCGGGCTGGCGGGAGTGAACATCCAGCTTCCCGAGGGCATCGGAGCGGCCACCGGCGCCGCCGTCGAGCTGTCGCGCCAGCTCGACGGCGAGGCGGGCAGGCGGCTGGGCGAAACTCTGGATGGGCTGGGCGGTCTATTCGGCAAGCCCAAGCAGACCGAGCCGGAGTAACGACGCATGCGCGCTGCCTCGATGGCCGCGGCCGTGGTCTTCGCGCTGTTCGCGGCGTTGCAAGTGAACGACCCCGACGCGCTGGTTTGGGTGGCGATCTACGGTTACGCGCTCGGCGTCTCGCTGCTCGCGGTGTTCGGCAAGGTGGGATGGTGGCCGCTACCCGGGCTGCTCTCCTATGGAGCGGGATTCGCATGTCTGGCGCCAGCCATCGATGCCAACTGGTGGCATTCCGAAGAGGCGCGCGAGGCGCTCGGCCTCTTGATCGCTGGCCTGTGGATGGCGGCGCTCTTGGCCGTCCGCTTCCGCGCCCGCTCGGCTGCCCCAATCAGGGGGTGAGAGCCCTGCTCGGTTGGCAACGCGATGCGTCGCTGTGGCGAAACCGTTACTTTGCCCTTGACCTGGCTAGTCGCTGCTTGGATATAATCCCGCAGCAAGGGCTCGGGCCGGAAGCTGAAGCAGATCTGACGCAGTTCGGGCAGCAGGGCGGCCGCCAATGGGGGCGGTTTGTTCTGGGTGGGGATCGATACTCGCCCGCGCCTGCGCAGTCGATCGGGTTAGGAGGCGTTCATGTCTTACAAGGGAATCATCTCGCGGGTAGCGGCAGTCATGTCGGCCGTTACGTTGGTCGCGGCGTTCATCATCCCGGCTCTGCCCGCGGCGACCTACGCCCAGATCCCCAGCACCGACGAGAAAAAGTGCATCAACGCGATGAACAAGACCGGCAGCAAAGTCGCCGCCGCCCAAGGCAAAGAGAACTCGAGCTGCGTCAAGAACGCCGGCAAGGGTAATCTCACCACGCCGACCACCGACGACTGTCTGATCGACGATCCCAAGGGCAAGGTTCTCGGCGCGCAGACCAAGGTGACCGATACCGCGGCCGACAAGTGCGCGGGCGCTGCCTACCCGCCCTTCGGCTTCACCAACGCGCCGGCCGTGAACGCGGCGGCCAAGAACGAAGAGCTGGCGCTCACCGAAGACGTCTTTGGAGCGCCGGTGGACCCGGCGATCAGCACGGACTCCGATGACGCCAAATGCCAGGCCGGCGTCATCAAGGTCTACGAGAAGTACGGCTCGACGATCGTCAAGAACTTCCTCAAGTGCAAGAAGGACGGACTGAAGACCGGCACGGTCAACAGCACGCCGACGCTGACGAATACGTGCATCTTCCCCACCGATGCCAAGTCGACCGACAAACAGGCGTCGGCTCTGGCCAAGATCCAGGCGACGATCGACGCGAAATGCGTCATCGGAGACTTGCCGGCCTTGTTTCCGGGCGAGTGCACGGGCCAGGCCGGTACCAGCGCGGTGCTCTCGCAGTGCCTGGCCAACGCCGCCGAGTGCCGGATGTGCCTCTACATCAACGCCGCCGACGGGACCACGAAGGGCTGCGACACGCTCGACGACGGCAACGGTCTGAACGGCACCTGCCGTCAGTGCGGCAACAGTTTCACCGAACCTCCCGAGCAGTGCGACGGTCCGGGCGAGACCGCGACCTGCGATCCTGATTGCACCCTGGTCGTCTGCGGCGACGCCTATACGAACGCCGCGGCCGGCGAGCAGTGCGACGACGCCAACGCCAGCAACACGGATCCGTGTCCTACGACCTGCCTCGATGCCACCTGCGGCGACGGCTTCGTCTGCAGCGGTGCCGGCTGCACGACCGGTCCCACCGGCGGCGCCGAGCAGTGCGACGACAACGGCGCCAACAGCGATGTCACACCCGACGCGTGCCGGACCAACTGCGCCAACCCGAGCTGCGGCGACGGCGTGATCGACACCGGTGAGCAGTGCGATGATTCTGGCGAAACCGCGACCTGCGACGACGACTGTACGCTCGTCCAGTGCGGCGACGGCAACCTCAACGGTGCCGCCGGCGAGATCTGCGACGACGGCAACCTGAGCAACAACGACCCGTGCCCGACCACTTGTCAGCCGGCCACTTGCGGCGACGGCTTTCTCTGCAGCGGCGGTGGATGCACGACCGGTCCCACCGGCGGCGCCGAGCAGTGCGACAACAACGGCGCCAACAGCAACGTGACACCGGATGCGTGCCGCACTAACTGCGCCAACCCGAGCTGCGGCGACGGCGTGACGGACACGGGCGAACAGTGCGATGACTCCGGCGAGTCTGCGACCTGCGACGCCAACTGCACGCTCGCCCAGTGTGGCGACGGAACCGTCAACGCGACGGCCGGCGAGGAATGCGACGACACGAACCTGAGCAACAACGATGCCTGCTTGAACGACTGCAGCGACGCCACCTGCGGCGACGGCTTCCTCTGCAGCGCCGGCGGGTGCACCTCCGGTCCCACGGGCGGCACCGAGCAGTGTGACAACGACGGCGCCAACAGCGACGTGACGCCGGATGCGTGCCGGACCAACTGCGCCAATCCGAGCTGCGGTGACAACGTTACCGACACCGGAGAGTTCTGCGATACGGGCGTTGAGTCGGTGACCTGCGACGACGACTGCACGGCCGTGGCCTGCGGCGACGGTAACGCCAACGCGGCTGCCGGCGAGCAGTGCGACGGTCCCGGCGAGACCGCAACCTGCGATCCGGACTGCACCAACGCCATCTGCAACGACGGCTATATCAACGTGACGGCCGGCGAGGAGTGCGAGGATGGCAACACCATCGGCGGCGACGGCTGCTCGGCGACCTGCACCTGCGGGGCGGGCTCGGGTGAGGTCGGCTGCCAGGACGCGGAGTGTCCGGGCAGCGGCGAGATCGTTCTGTACGCTGCCGTGCGCGAGACGCCGTGCATAAGCAACACCGACTGCGAAGTCGATGGAGAGCTGGTAGGTTTCTGTGACACCGGATTAGGCCAGTGCGTGACCAGCACCGATCTGGATACCGGTTGGACCGGCCTTGCCCACAACTCCGACATCAACGACGTCGTGGTTACCCAGGGCAGCCTGCTCTGCCCCGGTCCGTTTGACGGCATGTCGTCCGAGCCCTGCGGCGAATGCACGGTGTTGGGACTGAGCCCGGACACCGATCTGTGCCGCTGCAACAACGACAACCACAGCCTCTGCGACGACACCTTCAGCCTGGATCCGGATGACTGCGGCGTTGCGAAGAGCTGCAGCACCAACGCCGACTGCAAGGTGTGTAACGTGACCACCTCCACGAGCTGCAACGTCGATGCCAACTGTCCCTCGGGAGAGTACTGCTTCAACGGCTTGCGGCAACCGACCTGCTCGGGTGGCACCTGCGTCGGTACCTGCAACTGCTACTTCGGCCCGCCGCTGCCGCTGTCCTCTGGCAGCACGCCGGCCTGTGCGCTCAACCGCTTCGCCGTCGACGTATCGGGCACGGCCAACGTCGATCTGGGCCAGGGCGAGATCACCGCCAATTTGAAGACCACGGTCTACCTGGGCGAGCTGATCACGGTGCCTTGCCCGTACTGCACGGGGGACGTGACCCCGCGCGACGGCGTGCGCGACGGTACTTGCGTGTTCGGCGACAACGACACGGCGGCGTGCGACGTGCAGGCGAACAACCTGACCTTCCCGGCGCCGAGCGGCGACGGGCACAGTCTGGATTGCCTGCCGGCCAGCGGGAAGAACGTCTCGGGGACCGGCCTGGTGATCAACCTGGTGCAGAGCACGGGGCCGCATAGCCTGACTGCGGGCGTGCTGTGCGGATTCAATGTCGCGCCAGAGATCTGTCCTTGCGGTCTCTGCTCGACGGACACCTCGGTGACGTGCACGTCGAACGCGGATTGCCCCGGTGTCTCTCCCGTTTGCCAGAAGGCGTCGCAGGGCAAACCGCGGGCCGACGGCTGCGCCGACGCCAAGTGCACGGGAGACAAGGCATCCGCGTGCGCGAACAATACCGACTGCGCGGTGTGCTCGGGGAACGGTGTGACCCCATGCACAACCAACGGTGATTGCACCATTGCCGGAGGAACCTGTCCGGGAGGCACCTGCGTGCTGACCGCGGTTTGCTCTGCGACGGCGCGTGTATGCACCGGCGACGGGGAAACCGCGTGCTCGAGCAACGTCGACTGTACGGTTCCAGGCGGAACCTGTGTGGGTGTGGATGGCGAGTGCGCAGACACCGGGCCCATCGACAAGTATTGCGACGGGGTGTTCCGGGCCAACGGAGAACCGTACGTCACTTGCAACGGCAACGCCGACTGCGATGCGACCGACTGCGGAAGCGGCGTGGGCGTGGGGCTGTGCGGGACGTGCTCGCTCACGCGGCTGCGGCAGTGCTTCCTCGATCCGATCTATGTCTTCGGGAAACCCGATCCCGAAACCCCGATCGGCGCGGCGACGTTCTGCATTCCGACGACGGCAAACGCCGGAATCAACGACGTGGCGGGCCTGCCCGGGCCGGCGCGGGTGAAAAACGCGACCCGAGCGAGGACCTTCTGCTCGAGCCTCCCGTCGCAAGAGTACGTGCCGGGCGTGGGCGGCTGTCCGTAGAACGGGATGCGGCCACACGCCTGGCCGCTGCCCCGATGTGAGTCAGGACGCCCCGTCGCAGCAGCGGCGGGGCGTCCTGCGTTTTGGCTGTTCGATCAGTCGCAGCCGCCGCGCGGATGGCGTGGCGAGCGCTGCGGCGAGCACCTCCGGACGCGAGGCGGCCCCTCCGTTGGGGGGCAGCGCGAACGCCTCCAATCTCGGCCCGCGGCCGCTGGCGGGGGTGGCCCGTCACAGTCGTGTGCAAATAGCGCGTTGACAGCCCCCGCCCATTCGGGTCAATATTGGGGTCTCCTACGGCTCGCTCGTCCCAGAGGTACAGCAACGATAGTGATCGAGAATCCAAAGCTTTTCCGGGCCCAACTGCGGCCGTCCCTCATGCTGCTCGCCTGGCTTGGCCTGGTCCTGCCGCCCGCCATCGCCCAAGCGCAGATCCAAACCATCGTGCTCAAAGGCGAGACGGCCCCGGAGCCGATGTCGATCTATCGCAGCTTCCGGCAGCCTCAGGCAAGCGATGCGCCGCTCGCCCGCGTCGCGTTCCTGGGCAAGATCCGCACGGCGACCGGCGGGGCAAGCGGCCTGTTCACCGAGGATCCGATTGCGCCCGGAGCGACGCTCGCGCTCCGCGACGATCTCGCGCCTTCCGGCCAGCTGTATCGACGATTCTCCCGCCCCGCGGTCAACGTGTTGGGCGACGCAGTTTTCCACGCCGAGCTCAGCGGCGGCGAGACCGGCATCTACGGCCTGGGACCCAGCAACGTCGCGCGCACCGGAGATCTGGCGCCGTTCCCGCTCAACGGGAGCCTGAGCGAGTTGTCTCGGCCGGAGCTGACTGCGGCCGGTGACGTGGTTTTTCACAGCACCATCTCGGGCGGTTCGCTCATCTCGGGAGTGATCGTCGATGAGATGATCCTGCGCTGCAGCGGCGGCGATCGCGACTGCAGCACCGGCACGGGCGTGCTCGAGATCCTGGCGGCGGTGGCCGATCCGGTTCCCGATCGTCCGGGACGCCTGCTTTGCAGCGTATCGGATCGCTTTGGCGCGAGCCCGTTCGGAGTCGTCTTCCACGCCGTGACGAAGCTCGATTGCACCGACCTGCTCGAGGTTCCGTTCGAAGGCCTGTTCCGTGTGCCGTTCGGCGGCGTCATCGCGACGATCGCGCTGCAAGGCGAACAGTCCAATCCATTTCTGGGCGTGGGCGGCACGGTCTACGGGTCGTTCAGCGGATCGCCGGCGATCGAGAACGATGGCATCGTCGCATTCATCGGCATCACCACCGGTGTGTTCAGCACGGAGATCGTCTTCCGTTGCGACCCGGCTCTGTGCCCGCTCATTCCAGCCGAGGCCTGGGTGCAAACGGGAGACTCGGACCCCTCGCTGTTCACCGTCAGCAAGTTCACCGGCCTCGGCATCAGCGATGCCGCCGACGTCGTCTTCGAGGCGACGATCAACGAGCTGGGAGACAAGGCGCGTGCGATCTACGCCAAGCGTGACGCGAGCGGGCTGCTCGAGCCGATCGTCGTCCGGGGCGATCCGGTGCCCGGCTCGATGCCGGCCGCTACGTTCGGGGAGCTGCGCGAGCCCACCGTGAGCCCGGGGGGCCGCATCGCCTGGCGCGCCCGGATCAAGCGCCTCATCGGCGGCGGTACCGAGGGTTTCTTCCTCTTCGAATAGCCTCTGCTGTGGCGCCCGCCCGGGCGCCCGACACAGCCCCGCGGCGTCAGATAACTGCCGACGCGGCGACATTGCGGCGCCGTTCGCCGGGTTTCTACGCCGCATAGTTTCCGCGAACGATAGCCCGATAGCGAGCAGTTTTGTCTCCTTCGGTACGCTTTTGGCGGAGCGTGCCGGGCGCGGTGCACGAGGCACCGCCACGATTCATGCGGCCTCCTGTGTTCTGAAGGCGTGGCATGCGGCTTGCTGATGCCGATGCATCCGCGCCTCGGCCCGCGCGGGGACCGCCGCTGCCATCGTGGCTCGGTATGCCCCCGGTGCCGCGAGCGGAATACAAGAGAGAACGCAGCAGGACTGCAGGAGGAATGAAAATGGGAGCTATGTTGAACAAGGCCAAGGGCCAGAAGGGTTTCACCCTGGTCGAGCTGGCCATCGTGATCGTGATCATCGGCGTGCTGGCGTCGTTCGGCGTGCCGCGTTTCCGTGACGCGGTCGAGCGTTCGAAGGCCGGTGAGGCACTGAACTACCTGAGCGCGATCCGTTCCGCCCAGGAGCGGTACCATGCGCGCGAGGGCACGTACGCGGAGGACGTCACGACTCTGGACGTGTCGATTCCATCGGCCAAGTACTTTACGGTCGGCACGATCGCTGCCGGTTCCACCGGTGACCTCGAGGACAGCTGGACGCTCACCCTCACCCGTGAGGGCGCGTCGGCCGGTTACGGCGCCTACACCGTGGTGTTCACGGAGCTGGGCTACGATACCACGAACAGCACGATCAACGATCTGCCTCAGATCAACCCGATCGGCAGCGCGGGGACCACTGGCACCTAATCCGTCTCAGCGGATTGTCATCAAGGGGGGGGGCCGCCCGGCCCCCCCCCTTTTTTGCTCGCGGTTCCGGGCTTGGGAGATGTGAGGATGACGGCCCAAGGTAGGAGGATGACCCAGTGAATCCGGCTGGCCTGCTGTCGAAAGCGACGAGCCTGCGATTCAAGACCGGGATCGGCATCTACGAAGCTGGCGGCGTGGTCGCGCGCGTCGACGCCGGCAAGACGATAGCCGGGATCCGGCACCACGTCGTGCCGCACGGTGTCGAGGCGGCGAATGCCACCGCGGAGAGTCTCCTCGGCGGCGGGTTCGCGGGGGTGCCGGCGAAGCTGCTGGGCCGTTTCGTGCGCAACACGGGATCGACGCAGTCAGAACCTGATCGCAAGTTCCCCGCCCCGGTGATGCTCGGCCTGCGCGCGACCGCGGTGACGTTCGTGTCGGAGCCGGTCGGGGACCACGAGCCGAACGAGGGCGCCGGCACCGAGCGCGAGGAGTCGCGGATCGAGCGCGGTGAGAAGCGCGCCAACTCCATCCTGACCGACAGCATGACGGTGACGCTGGGCCGTCAGAAGATCCGGCTGACCGCCAGGGTGCGACTTGCCGAGCTGGACGAGATCGGCAAGGCCACGGGCATCAATCCCGCCGAGGCCGCGGCTCGTTACGAGCCGGAGCCGTGGGCTGCCTGGCGGGCATCTGCGTTCCATGCGCCGTTCAAGCCGAAGAAAGGGGTTCACCTCCGCTACATCCTCGGCGACGGTCACGGTCTGGCCATTTTAGGAACGCCGAAATGGCCGCTGGCGTGGCAGGTGCTGTCCTGGGAGGAAGGTGGCAAGGAAGAAGCGATCCTGCAGGCCTTCCACCTGCTGAGCCTCCACGGATCGCGGCGCTTGCGATTGGCCGCGATCGACCAGGTCAGCATCCAGGGTGAGAACAGCCTCGAAGGCGACTGGGAAACCATCGGTCAGACGATCGGCCACCCGATCCGCGACGTGGACGGTCCGAGTTACGGCCCCGAGCTGGTCAGCCTCGGTCTGGCGCTCGGGGCGTTGGAGGGCCGGACGGAAACGCTCAACCTGGCGCATGCGATTCAGCAGAAGCCGTCGGTTTGGGCCAGCGCACCGTGGGGGGAGGCGGGCTTCCTGTTCTCGCTCTTCGTCTGCATGTTCCTGGTGCTGAGCTACACCGCCGGCAACCTCGACGCGGAGCTCGAAACGATCGACCGGGAGAACCAAGCCGTGGTTTGGGCAAAAGGCCTCGCGCAACCCAAGCTCGCGGCCGAGCAGAAGCTCCTGGCCGCGCAGGTGACCCCGCTGCTGCAGTACCTCAAGCGCGACATGCACTTTACCGATGCGATTATCGCGATCGCCGGGGTGCTGCCCGATTCGACGTGGCTCGACAGCATCGAGGGCGGCGACCTGATCTGGGAGAAAAACCCGAACAAGATGTTCGGCCAGCGGTTCGTGCTCATTCAGGCCGGCGCTCCTTCCGCGCGTCATGGCCTGGCTCCCCCGGAGATCGGCGAGGCGGTTCATGCCCTGGAGGCCAATGAGTACCTGCGATCCGTCCTTCCGCGCGTCAAGCTGACCGAGGTCAACTGGCGGCAGCAGTCCGGGCGCGGCTACACGGTATTTTCGGTCCTGGCCCTGCCGAAGGAGTGAGGGACGACGATGCAAGCCGGCATTCCCCCTCAGTGGAAAGCGCAGTGGGACCAGGTCGCCCTCCAGCTCCAAGATCCGTTCAAGCTACGGGTGGTGACCCTGGGAGCGGTCGCACTGCTCGGATTCTTCGGCGTCTACCGGCCGATGGAAGGCAAGATCCAGACGCTGCGGCGCGACCTCAAAACGGCGGAACAGCGGCTGGCGACGATCCGAGTGGTGGGACAGTTGCGCGCCACGCGCGTCAAACTCCTCGAGAGTCTGCCGGAGCACGCGACGCTCAACTTCTGGCAGGAGCATTTTCTGTCGGCCATTCGTGAGTCCAACGTCGTTCTACGGACCCTGGAGTCTCTGCCCAAGAAACAGAAGGTCGGAGAGCTTCAAGTGTTCTATTTGGAGATCGAGGCCGACGGCGACTATGCGCAGATTCACAATCTGGTCTCGTCGATCGAGAACGGCCGCTGGTTCGCGCGCATCATCCGCATGCGTGCCAAGGGCAAGCTCGGCACGATCCAAGCGAAGATGACGATCGCGGTGTTGGTAGCGCCAGACAAGCAGAGCCATGGAGCTTAACTCACGACAGCTTCTGTTGCTGGCCGCACCACTGACCGTGACCTACCTCACGTGGTCGACGGTTCAGCGTGGCGCAGATCTGGTGCGCGCGGTCGCGGCCACTCAGACGGCGACGACAGCCAAGCGAGTGACTCCCACGGGAGACGGCAAGGTGCGGGATCCGTTCACCCCGGTCGGCGCTGGCGCCGGCTTGCTTGGTGCGATTCTCGAAGACGGCGCAAAAGCAAAGACCAGCGAGAAGGAAGAAAGTCCGAAGCCGATGCTGACGCTCCATGGCACGGTGATCACCGGCCGCTGGCGATTCGCGATCATCAATGGGGAGCGCGTCGTCGAGGGCCAGCGCTACCTCGGGCTGAAGGTCGAGCGCATCGAGGCCGATCGAGTGACGCTGGTCGCTTCCGACGGCACGCCGCTCGAGCTGGGCCTGGAAGTCGCCAAGGCCGAGCCGCCCCCGGCCAAGGTCGAGAGCGCGCCGGTGGGGCTGCCGGCCGTCAGCGGCGTGATGCCGCCCGACGTTCTCGAGTTGCTGGGGATTCCCAAGGGGTAGGGGTATGGCGGTTGCAGCGAAACTCGTTGCCGGCCAGGAGTTCGTGGTCGACCTCCTGTTGGATGCCGGCAAGCTCAAGGCGAAAGATCTCAACGCCGTCCACGAGATCCAGCGCAAGGACAAGTGCCGCATCGAGCAGGCGCTGGTGACCTCGCGCCTGGTCTCCGACCAGGACATCGCGGAGGTCTACTCCCACCGCTTGCACGTGCCGCTCGCTTCGCTGGACGCCTCGGCGTTCACGCCCGACGAGTCGGTGATCGAGTTGCTGCCGAACAAGTTCATGCGCGACTCGCTGCTGGTGCCGATGTACGTCAGGAAGCGGGCGCTGCACGTGGCGTGCCTCGATCCATCGGACCTCGCCGTGCTGCACGACATCCAGCTCTACAGTGGCCTGACCCCGGTCGCTCACGTCGCTCCCCTTGGCGAGATCGAGGGTTGTCTCGATCGCCTGTTCGGTGCGCGCGACGTGGTCAACGAGATTTCGCTCGAGGCCCCGAGCGGCGAGGAGGGTCTCGAAGTCGATCTCGGCGAGGAAGTGGTCAATCTGGACAAGCCGATTCTCGACGGTGAGGACACGCAGATCATCCGTATGGTCAACCACATCGTGCGCACGGCCATCGAGGAGCGCGCCAGCGACATCCACATCGAGCCGTTGTCGGAGACGGTGTCGATCCGCTATCGCACCGACGGCTCGCTGCGCCCGCGCCCGGCGCCGCCCAAGTCGATGTTCCTGCCGTTGCTCTCACGCCTCAAGGTCATCTCCAAGATGGACATCGCCGAGAAGCGCTTGGCGCAGGACGGATCGTTCTCGGTTCTGATGCAGGGCCGGCAGATCGACATGCGCGTCAGCTGCGTGCCGACCATCTATGGCCAGAAGATGGTCATTCGGATTCTCAACAAGGACGCGCTGCCGCTCGACCTGGAAAAGCTCGGCTTCGACGCCAAGCAGCGCGAGTTGTTCGCGCTCACGGCCAAGTCGCCCCACGGACTCATCTTCGTCACGGGTCCCACGGGCAGCGGCAAGAGCACGACGCTTTACGCCACGCTGAAGCTGTTGCACACGCCGGAGAAGAACGTGGTCACCGTCGAGGATCCCGTCGAGTACAAGATGGACGGGATCAACCAGACGCAGACGCACTCGTCGATCGGCCTGACCTTCGCCTCCACGTTGCGGGCGTTCCTGCGGCAGGATCCGGACATCATCATGGTTGGCGAGGTTCGCGACCAGGAGACCGCCGAGATCTGCCTGCGCGCGGCGCTCACCGGACACTTGGTGCTCTCGACCTTGCACACCAACAGCGCGCTCGCCGCCATCGACCGCCTGGTCGACATGGGCATCGAGCCGTTCATGGTCGCGTCCACGTTGCGTTTGCTCGAAGCG
Organism: uncultured Myxococcales bacterium; assembly: GCA_964555245.1. Lineage (GTDB taxonomy): Bacteria > Desulfobacterota > Binatia > UBA1149 > SPBQ01 > CAZKRI01. Next base: position 6,818 of record CAZKRI010000093.1, on the reverse strand, counting down.
CAGCGGCTGATCCGCCGCCTGTGCCCGGAGTGCAAGGAGCCCTACCAACCCGACGCTCAGATCCAAGAGAAGTACGCGATGAGTCCGGACGGCGTGCTGTTCCGCGCCAAGGGTTGCGAAGCCTGCCGGGGAGTCGGCTACAAAGGGCGGGTCGGCATCTTCGAGGTCATTCGTGTCACCAACACGTTGCGCGACATGATCCAGTCGAGGGTGTCGTTGGCGGAGACCCAGGCCCAGGCCGAGCGCGAAGGCATGTCCAGTCTGGTCACCAATGGGCTGGAGAAGGTGCGGCAGGGGGTGACCAGTCTGGAGGAAGTGGTCAAGTCCGTGGTGGAAGGGGGCCACTGAGGGCGACGTCATGGCCGCCCTTCCCCCGAGCGGAGCGAAGCTCCGGAACAAGAAGCACACGGCGGTCAAGGCCGACGACGTCATCGCCTTCTTTCAGCAGCTCAGCACGTTGGTTTCCGCGGGGACGCCGCTGCTGCGCGCGCTGCAGGTGGCCGGTGAGCAGTCGGAGAGCTTGAAGATGGTCGACGTATTGCGCCAGCTCGTCGGCGCGGTCGCCGCCGGAATCACCCTCAACGAGGCGATGCTCAACCATCCGAAGATCTTCGAGCATCAATGGATCGAGATGATCAAGGCCGGCGAACGCAGCGGCCGGCTCGCGGAGACCGTCGTGGAGCTGACCGAATACATCAAGACCCGGCGCGCCATCCGCGGCAAAGTCGTCTCGGCGATGATCTATCCGCTCATCATGGTCGGCGTGCTGATCGCTTCGTTGATCGTGATGCTCGGGAAGGTCGTGCCCACCTTCGCCGAGTTCTTGACCGACTTCGGGGGCAGCCTACCCGCAATTACGCAGGCGGTGATCGCGGCCTCCGACTTCGTGAAGACTCACATCCCTCATCTCGTTCTCGGCCCGATCGTCGTCGTGGTCGCCATGCGCTACTACTTCCGGACCGAGAGCGGGGCGAGGCAGAAGGAGTCGATCCTCATCAAGATCCCGCTGGTGGGACAGCTCACGGTCGAATCCACGATGGAGCGCTTCTCGCACAACCTCGCGCTGCTGCTCAAGAGCGGCACGCCGTTGCTGGAAGCGTTGCGCATCATGCCCGAGCTGTTTCAGGGCCAGGGCGTGTATCGGCCAGCGTTCGCCTGGGTCTACGAGAGCGTGGGCAAGGGCAGCGGTCTGGCCGCTTCGCTCGAGCGCACCGAGCTATTCACGCCGCTGGTCGTCAACATGGTCAGGGTCGGGGAGGAATCGGGCACGTTGATCGGCGTGCTCGAAGAGGTGGCGGCGTTCTACCGGGCGAAGGTCGAAGTGCTCGTCCACCGCGTGACCGGCATGATGGAACCCATCATCGTCATCTTCATGGGGGCGTCGGTGGGCGTGATCCTGATGTCGATCTATCTGCCGATGTTCCAGATGGCCGGGGGCCCGGCCGGGTGAACCGTCCGGCGGGCCGGCTCAGATGCTGAGCCAGGCGAGCCAGTAGGCGACCAACGCCAGGTGGCTCGCCACCAGGGTGGCCTGGCCGCCCCAGACGACGGCGCGGACTCGGGCCGTGGCGGTGCCGATGATCCGCCGGCTGCGGTAGAGGCGCAGACCCCAAACCAGCAGCAGGCAGCCCGCCGTCGTCATCGCGAAGCGATACGCGGCCAGCCCGCCGCTGCCGGAGCTTTCCAACACGGCGCCGGCGATCGGGTTCAGCTCGACCAGCCAGCCCTTCTCGAACGCGCTGATCGTGCACGCGAGATCGAACAGCCCGACCGTCGCGATCATCATGGGGCCGAGCCAGATCCAGTTGTCGGCGATCCAGCGGTACCAGGGCCTTTTCGGAGCGCGCGGGGTAGGGCGAGCGATCGGCAGCGCCGCCGGCCGGTGCGACTGCACGAGCAAGTCGCCCGCGGCGAACCGGGTCCGGGCGGGAGAGGCGGATGAATGCACCAGGTGGTAGGCCAGGGTCGCGTCCCCGATCGTGGATCAGGACTCTAGTGGAAGCGCTGTGCCTCAGGAAGGGGGTCGCGCCGGATGCTCCAACAAATTCACCGACCCTAAGCACGCCGCCGTAGCACGTGTGTTTCGCGGCGATCGGCGTCAGCCGCGAAGCCCGCCAAGTTGGTTCAGACGGTCAAGTTCAGGATCTGAGCGGATGGCGGCGGCCTCTGCCACAGGCGTGGTCGAAAACGCTCGGGTTCGCCAGCGGGTCCGGGGCGGTGCTCGAACCAGGTTGCGCCGCCCGGTGGCCAAGCGCAGGCGATGGTCATGGCGGTGGCGGTTACGACCACCCATGCAAGGAGAGAGCTGCCCGCGAGGTCAGTGCGGGCCTTCTCGGGCACGGCCCGCAGATGGAGTCCGAGCGCCCAGCCGGCCACGAGCACCAGCGAGATCTGGCTGACCGGCATCACGATGATCCCGCACACCAGCGCGTGCACGCTCGCGCCCACGAGCGACACCGTGAGCGCGCAATGGAGATCGAAGCCGATGGGATCGTCGTGGAAACCTGGCCGCGCTCGCAGCCAGCCGCGTAGCGCGCCCAGCAGAAGCACGGTGACGGCCACCGTGGAAGGAATTCCCCACTCGGCCGCCCACTGCAGCCATGCGTTGTGCGGATGGGCGGCGCGCACGCCAGGTATCAGGGCGAACTGGCCCGGACCCATGCCCAGGAGCGGGTGGGAGCGGATCGAGGCCAAGGCCGCCGACCAGAGCGCGGAACGGCCGCTGTCCGAAAGCGAGGCGACATGGCTGAGCACCGCGAAGAAGGCCGTCCAGTCGGACGCCATCACGACATACAGGCCGACGTAGGCCGCCATGCCGCTCGCGGCCAGGAGCGCCTGTCGCCGCACCCATGGCCAGGAGGCCGGGCCGCGGGCGAGCGCCGTGAAGGCCAGGGCCGAGGCCACGGCCAGAATGGTTCCCCGGGTTCCGGTCACGAACAGCAAGAACCACCAACCGGCGGCTAGGCCGTCGAAGGCCAGTCGGAGGATCTGGGGCGCTGCCGGCAGCAGAACCGCGCCCAGGCCCACCAGAGGAAGCGTCCAGGTTTGCCACTGTCCGAAGAAGCGCACGTGCGAAAAGCGCCGCAGGGCCAGAGCGGTCTCGGGCGGCTGACCGTCTCGCACCAGCATGCTGGCCCCAAAGTCGAGGGCGAAGGAGGCGAGAAACAGTGCCGCCGCGAGCGCGATCGCGGCAGCCGTCACCTGATCGAACCGCCGGCCCAGCCGGCGCGCTCCGCTCCCTACGGCGAGAGTGAAGCAGAAGAGCAGGACGGCGTGGCCCACCTCGAACAGCGCCGTACGGGGCGCGGCCGATCGCAGCGCGGAAGCCAGCCCCGCCGTGCAGACCGCGGCCAGGGTCCAGCGGCCGGCCCGTGGGATCGCGAGAAAAAGTTCCAGCCATTCGGCGCGCGCGCGCGGCTGGGCGCACAACCAGATCGCTGACCCGACCGCGGCGGCGAGCTCGAGGATGCGCTGCTCGTCGTGCGCTTCAGCGAAGGGGAGTAGATCGAAGTTGACCGCGCAGAGCATCGCCGCGCAAGCCAGCCAGGCGGGAAGCCCAGCGAGCACGGTGCCCGCGAATGAATGGTAGCCGGATGGACGCAACGTCGCGGCTACCGAGTATACCCTCCTGAGGCTCGTCCCCGAAGCCTCCGATCCCGAGCGATCCGCATGACGGATGCGGTGTCGGCAACACACACAACGCATGGCGCCTGCGGCGCAAAGATGACGTTCGCGCAAACGGTCCGCATGCGGCGACAACGAAATCACGCGCGCTCACGGACATCGTATTGACGCTACCCGAGTGGGGTCCCACCCTCACTCGGGTGGTCCCTCGTGTGTTCGCGCGTGCGCGCAACGCGAGTGATCTCGGCAGTCAACGAAGAAGGATCGATCAGCGATCAGGTGACAATAGCAATGGCGAAAACGAACCGCTCTCCGCTCTCCCCTTTGTCTCGGACCGTTCGGCACGCAGCGCCGGCAGGATCCATCCTGGTCGCGGCCTGCCTGCTGTTGCTGGCACCGACCAGCCCGGCGCGCGCCGCCGGTGGGCCGTGCGTGACGGACTCCGGCTGCAACGATGGCAACGCCTGCACGGCCGACGTCTGCGTCGACACACAATGCGTGCACAGCCCAGCCGGAGGCTCCTGCGACGATGGGGTGGCGTGTACGATCGATGATTCCTGCGCGGATAGAATCTGCGTGGGCCTCTCGGCCTGCAACGAGGGCGAGCAGTGCAATCCGATTCGTAACGCCTGCGAGCCCACTGACGGCGACAACGACGGTCTGGGCGACGCGGTCGATCCGTGTCCCATCGACGCCCGTAACCGCTGCTTCGGTCCGGTGGCGAGCGACGACGCGACCGGCCAGGCCTTGCGTATCAACGCGAATCATTCCGAGACGGAGTGCTCGGGAACTAAGCTCGATTGCAGCGGCGACGTCTGGGTCGCCGACTTCGGCTACAATCAGGCTGGCATTTCCGGAGTTTGCGATCTGGGCGGCGGCGGCGAAGGCTGTGTGATCGCCGGCGTCTCCGATCTCTTCGGCTGCGACGACGAGGAGACCCAGGACCTGTTCCAGTGCGAGCACTGGGACGAGGCGGTCGCGCCCGCGCTTGCCTACAGCTTCGCGGTTCCTTCCAACGACTACCTGGTCAACCTCTACTTCGCGAACAGCTTCAGCGACACCGAGGCGATCGGCGATCGAGTATTCGACATCCTCATCGAGGGAGCGCTGGCCCACGACGACTTCGACCAGGTGGCCGAAGCCGGTGGCAGCGCCCGGGCCGTGGTTCGCTCGGCCGTCGTTTCGGTCACCGACGGCACGCTGGACATCGAGTTCGGCCATGTCGTCGAGAATCCGGCCGTCAAGGCCATCGAGGTGCTCGCCGCGGGCGAGTGTATCCATGATTCCGATTGTGACGACGGCGACGCCTGCAACGGGGCCGAAAGCTGCGAAGCCTTTGCCTGCGCCTCTGGCACGCCACTGGTGTGCGACGACGGGGATGTCTGCAACGGCGCCGAGAGCTGTGACGCGGCCAGCGGCTGCGTTGCGGGCCAGGCGCTCGTCTGCGACGACGGTAGCTTCTGCAACGGCGCGGAAAGCTGTGACGCGATCGCCGGCTGCGTTGTCGGCGTCGCAGTCGACTGCGACGATCAGGTCGGATGCACGCCGGACGCCTGTGACGAAGACGGTGATGCCTGCACGCACGGTGTGGATCACGCTTCGTGCGACGACGGTGATGCCTGCAATGGGGCCGAGAGCTGCGACTCAGTCAGCGGCTGCGTTGCCGGTGATGCGCTGGTCTGCGACGACGGCGATGTCTGCAACGGCGTCGAGAGCTGCGACGCGGCCAGCGGCTGCGTTGCGGGCCAGGCGCTCGTTTGTGACGATGGGACCTTCTGCAACGGCGTCGAGAGCTGCGACGCGACCGCCGGCTGCGTCGCCGGCATCGCAGTCGACTGCGACGACCAGGTTGGATGCACGCAGGATGCCTGCGATGAAGAGGGTGATGCCTGCACGCACGGTGTGGATCACGCCTCGTGCGACGACGGCGATGTGTGTAACGGCGCCGAGAGCTGCGATGCGGCTAGCGGCTGCGTGGCTGGCGACGCGCTGGTCTGCGACGACGGCGCTTTCTGCAATGGGACCGAGAGCTGTCATGGGATCGCCGGTTGCACGCTCGGCAGCGTTCCCTGCGACGACGGTGTCGCGTGCACGGTCGATGTTTGCGACGAGACGTCCGACTCGTGCACGCACGAAGCGTCGGACCCCGCTTGTGACGATGGCGTGTTTTGCACCGGAGTCGAGAAATGTGACCCGCTCTCGGGGTGTGTCGCCGGCGAGGAGCCTCTCGATTGCACCGACCTCGATTCCTTCTGCGGGGTAGGGATCTGTGACGAGCAGTCGCAGGACTGCGCCGCGCAGCCGACGAACGAGGGCTCAGCCTGCACCGACGGTGATGACCTGTGCACGCTTTCGGACGTGTGCGCCGACGGTCAGTGTGTCGGGGAAGCGCTCTGCGACGCGGAGTGTGAGCTGTGCAAGGAGGGTGAGTGCTTCAGCCTGTGCGGCAACCCTTACGACAGCACCCTCAACCTGGTCACGGTGGTGGATGGTCTGTACTCGTTGCGGGCTGCGGTTGGACTCGAGGAGTGCTCGCTCTGCGTTTGCGACGTCAGTGGCAACGGCGTGATCAGCGCCCTCGACACCCTGGCCCTCCTGCGCTACGTGGTCGGGCTCGATAGCGAGATGCACTGTCCGGAGCCGATCGGGGAGACGACGACCACGCTGAACCCCACGACCACCACGCTGGTCACCACGACGACCGTGTTCGACTGATCGCCGCCTCTCAGGGTCTAGCGGCAGGTTTCGGGGCCGTTCGTTCACCAACGAACGGCCCCTTCTTTTTTGGCTCGTCGAAAGAATCTGTGGGTAGCCAGAGGGCTTTACCAGCCGTAGGTTGTTGATGAACCAGGGCATTTGTGGATCCAGGGCCACGTCCGTTTTGACGCTCGATATTGGTGAGCCCCGTCCACGGCGAGGACGGGCTTGAGCCATGAGCCCATGTACCCACCATCCAGCGCCGGCGGGTCAAGTGGGTTCCTGAGATCTTAAAAAAGGCCGCGGCCTGGTTCGCTCGGGAGACCGGCTCGATCCCGTTAAAGGATTCGAGTTCCTGAGAGCGCATCGGGCTACGCACGGCGTCGCCACGCAATGTCGCGTGCTGGAAGTCTCCACCAGCGGCTACTACGCGTGGCTGGTGCGGCCGGCCTCGGCGCGAGCCAAGGCCGATCGAGAGCTTACCGATCGCATCAAGG
>CAZKRI010000092.1:0-73040 GCA_964555245.1 uncultured Myxococcales bacterium | reverse complement strand
TCGCTGTCGCTCCAAGCGTTCGCGCGTCTTTGGATGCAGACGCAATATCCGTGGAACCATGGCCTCCACCTCCCCTCAACAACGAGGAGAGTATGCCATAGTCCCACTTCCATGTCCTGTTAATTATGCGCGGCTGTATAGACCCCGAGCGGCAAGCTAGGGGGCGTCCGTCTCAGCCGCGCTCTCGGCGAGAGCTTCCGCGTCGGGGCGACGCGCCGAGACGATGCCGGGCCGCCGGCAGCAGCATCGTCAGCCAGAGCGGCGGGATCGCGAACCAGAGCCGGTAGAGTGCCGTCACCAAGCCGCCGGTCGAGACCGCTTTGATCGCTACGCCGCTGAACCCCCACATCAATACCGTGAGGACCAAGGCGGCGACGCCGAGCAGCGGGCGAGGGCGAAGGGGTTCAGACGGCATGCGCGGCGTATGGTTCAACGGCGGCCTGCGCTGATCTCCCGCAGGGTCTTTTCATAGACCGTAGCGAACGGGCCGCCCAGGCTGACCGCGCTTCGTGCTGCAACCAGCGCCTCATCGTGGAAGCCCAAGTCGGCCAGCACCTGAGCGAGGTTGTTGTAGGCAGGCGCGTAGTCCGGGTCGATCTCCGTGGCCTGCTGAAACGCGGCCTCCGCCGCCGCGAGCGAGCCGAGCCGGTAGAGCGTGTTGCCGAGACCCATCGTCGTAGTCAGGCTTTGCGGCCAGCGCTGGAGCCCCGCTCGGTAGCCACGTGCCGCCTCTTCCCACTTTTGTGTCCGCTCGAGCCCGACCACCGCTTCGAGGAAGGATTCCTCCGTCGCAATCGCGGGAAGATCTTCGGGTGAAAGCACCAGCAAACCCCAATGTCCGCCGCGCGCCCAGGTTCTCTCGAACGTAGCCAGCGACACCTCGCGGGTCGCTGTCCGGCCCGAGTGAAGGAACACCACGCCGGCGGCGCGGTCGTACCCGATGACCAACGCGTAGTGCCAGCTTGGCAGCCAGGAGAGCCCCAGGTTTTGCAGAACGACCACAGGGTGGCCGGCGGTAATCTCGGCGAACAGATCCTCCGGTCGAGCGATCGGGTAAGCGATGCGTCCCTGACGACGCGCGGCGCTCACGAGCGAGAATTGAAGGCTGCCCTTCAGCTCTGGCGTGTAGACCTCACGCGTCAGCGCGTCGAGATCGACGGGCGTTCCGGTCCAGTCGAGCGCCATGGCCAGCGTCGCGGGCCCGCACTGATAACGAGACTGCGGCACGAACGGTACGGGCAGTGGACCGACGCGAACGGGCAGCTCGAGCCCGGCAGGAGGGATCAGCCGGCCGTTCGTGGCGGCGCAGCCCGCCGCCAGCAGCACGACCGCCAAGGCCGCCCATCGCGCGTGTCGCCGGCTCACCGAAGGAGCCGGTGCGCTATTCGCGCTTCTTTTTCTTGACGATGAACGGGAAAATGTCGGTCAGTCCGAGCAGGTCGGTGATCAGCAGCACGACGAAGACGAACACCAAGGCGCCGATGATCGGTCCGATGACGCTGCCCCCGGCGGTCGGCAGCCGGTCCAGGTGTTGGGCGACCCTTGCCACCTCTACGTCCGACAAAGCGTCGACCCGGGCCTTGGCTTCTGCGGGCTCCACACCCCAAGCTTCCAGGACCTTCGCGACATCGGCGCGATCCAAGAACGCCCGTAGGCGATCTCGTTGCCCCTGTTGGACCTGCGCCTGGCCCGACGCCAGAAGCTCCCGCGTTTCGATCATCGTGGCCATCGCCGCCTGCCACGGTACCGTGACCAGCAGCGCGGTGACGAGAACGACGCAGATCGGCCTGCAAACACCCGGCGTGCGGACAACGTGCAACATGGGGCTCCTCCTCCGAGAATCCTACGGCGCCAGGCAGGAAAGCTACAGAATCTCGGGCTCGAGGGCTAGCGTCGAGCGCACCAGCGGCGGCCCGCGAACGCATCGGCGTGAGCGTCACGGCATCAACAGGCCCGCGCGAATCCGCTGCGAAAAATCGTCGGCGCCATCGGCCGCAAGCGCCGCATCGTTGATCCGCGCGCGGGACTGAAGCTCCGCGAACGGAAGCTGGTGGTTGATGCGACCGTGTTCGTAAAGATATTCAGGGACGTGCCCGCTCACGAGGATCTTCCACGAGAAGGGCACCCTGCCGGGGTTCATGCGTGCGTGCCATAGGATGGTCGTCGTGCAGTTGGTGGTCAGGGTGTCGTAGAACTGGGGGTGCTCGTTCAGGTCATTGATCGACTGCAGGTAGTCGAGGAAGAGCCGGCGCCGATTCTCCCTGTCGCCGCGTAGGCGGTAGAGGAAGACGTCTTCCGGCGGGTCTTTTCGGTAGTTCGTGCGCAAACGAAGGACGTCACGCTCGTCAGCGACCACGTAGAACAGCTCGTACTGCTTGAAAAAGCCGGCCACCGTGGAGTAGGCCTCGTCCTGCTCCTTGCGAGTCTCGATGGAGATCGCCAGGAAGTCCCGGCCGGCGAAACCGAAGCTGAGCATGATGTGAGCGATCGACGGGCCCGTCCAGTAGGAGGCGATCAGATCCGCGGAGTCGAGGTCTCGCAGGTCGAACGTCTTGTCGTAGTAACCAGGGCTGAACTCGGTTTCGCTGCGGTAGTCGAAGTTGCGGATGTTGCGAATGGTGACCAGCTCGCCGTCGAAGCTCGCCGAGGGCAGGACGGCGACTTCGGTCTGCCAGACACGATCGTTGGACGGTTGCACTCGAGTCCACCATGCGAACAGCAGGATGGTGCACATGGCGTACGCGATCCAGGTTGTGCGGCGTAGCCGTCGAACCAGAACGCCGAGGATCGCCGCGCCGCCTGCCACCGTCCAGATCGTCTTGGCTATCGGACGCACGGCGATCTCTCCGAGGCCGTACTCCAGGGCGAGATACCCCCAGGCCGTCATGAGCGCCACCGCCGCGACGATCAGAGTGCGGCCTCCGTAAACGGCAAACTTACGAAGGGACCACCGCATGGAGGGAGCGAGTTCTAGCTGCAGCTCGGGTCGACTGCGAGCGCGAGGCCGGTCTCGCGCAGGTACAGGCGCAGCAAGGCGTCGTCGTGGCGGCAGGTGAGCGGCTGCAGATCCCGCAGGAAGCTATCCAGGGTGGAGTAGGACCAGCGCTGGACGTAGACCATCATGTAGCCCGCGGTCGCCACGGTGCCGGGATCCGCAAGGTTCGCGCGGGCAAGGTCGGCGGCGCGGGCGAGGTATTGCGCGCCGTTCTGTTCCATGCAGACCTCGTCGAATCGCGCTTGGTCGAGGCCGCAGAGCTCCTGGGTCAGCCTGAAGATCGCGTTCTGCGCACGATCTTGCCAACAGGGCGGCTGCGTGACTGCTGGTCCGTGACAGGCCTTGGCATAGGAGGCCTTCCATCCGACCTCTTCGACCATCGTGGCGGTGCGCTGGTACGCTGCTGCGGTGACCCCCGCGGCCAGAACCAGACCGAGGGATCGCGATAGCAGCGGCGACCGTGGCATCCAACTCCAGAGCCGCAACGAGCAGTGGATTCCCAGTGCGGCGGAAACGTAGATGGCCGGCAGCAGGTGGCGGCCCCACTGGGTAGGGTCCGCGGTCAAGAACCAGATGCCGAACAGCGTGACCGCCAGGGTGACTGCCGATAGGTAAGCGTGCTCGGGCCAACCGGTGCGCTTGTCGCCGAGGTAGTCCGCGGCGAGATAGACGAGAAAGACCGCCGGACCGACGCCGAGGGGGATCAGCGCCGGCCTAGTGACAGCGGAGCCGTAACTGAGGAAGGACGCTGGACTCCAGCCTGGTGCAAACTGCCAGCCCGTGAAGCCGGGCAGCGCGCTCGGTTCGAGGGAAATGTCCGCGACGTGCTTGGTGACGAACACCAAATAGGCCCCCGCCCACCCGACCACCGTGCGGGCATCATGGCGTAGCCAGATGAGCGTCATCCAGGCCAGAAGCGGCGCCACGAACCAGAGCGCGAGGCTGGCTCCCTTCCGTAGGGATTCGACCGTACCCGCCGGCGCCCCGGCACCGCGTGGGCGCGTCGTCAGGGCGACCAGCAACAGCAGCCCAGTGAACGGGAGGTAGATGATCTTGCAGAGCCACGTCGCCAGCCCCCAGCAGAAGGCGGCGGCTCGCAGTGAACCGCCGGCGGCGAGCACGCCGGCCAGCGCGAACGCGAAGCCCCACATCTCTCCGGGATTGATGATGCGCAACTCGTGGTTGCCGACGAAGAGCAGTGCCGTCCAAGCGGTCAGAGCGAACAGCACCGCATCCTCTCGATCCATGCGCCAGAGACGGGCGCCGCAGAAGCCCAACCCGATCAAGACCAGAAGCTGAAGCGTCGCCCCGAACGCTCGGGCCGCGTACAGGTTGCCCCCCAACAGGAATCCCAAGCCGGAAGGCCAGGTCGCCAGTACGCCGCTCGAGATCACCGGGTCGAAGGGAAAACCACCGAAGTGACCAGTCGTGTAGTCTCCGGTTCGGAAGAACGTGAGGATCGCGTCCAGATTGAAGATCTCATCTCCGCTGTAGAGCATCGTGCGCGCCCCAGTGAGGACGTCGGTCAGGGCAAGCACCGCGAGAATCAGCATCAGGACACGTTTGATCAGTTTCGCGATCATCATGCTCGAGCGGGAACGGTCGGACCGGGGTGGGCCATGATTGCGATTCCATGAACCGTCACAACCGGTAGCATCCTCGGTCAGCCCGATGGCCAGCCCACTCGAGGATCTGAGCGTCGTGATGCCCGTCTATAACGAGGCGGGGTCGATCGAACGCGTGTTACGCGACCTGCACGCCAAGGTGCTGTCCCGGGTGCCCAACGTTGAAGTCCTCAACTTTGGCAACCCCTGGTACGGCTACCATCAGACGTACATTCTCTGGGAAGAGATCGGCCGGCGCTTCGCCGCTACCCGCTCGCTCCCTCGGCCGATCAGTTCCGCGGATGGGCGAGCCCTTCTGATGCGCGCGTCCGCGGACTGAGCGGAGCTACGGTGATGATTCAGGGCGCAGCTGAGCTCGAGCGACGCGTGGATGATCCTCCGCGGCAGGGCCGCGCGCCTTGGACTCGCAGCCATGCTCGCGTGGCTCCCCTTATTCTACTCCGACGCCGTCGCGCCCTTCGACCTGCGCCATATCGCCGTCTGCCCGGCACTGAGCCGGCTTCTGATCCTCTCGCTGGCGACCTGCCTCGCCGCAGCGTTCGGCGTAGCGATTCTGGCGGTGCTCGCGACCCGCATCGCCGCTTGCCTGCGTCGGTCCAGCGTTTCCGACCTCGAAGCTCTGGTGCCAAGCGTGACGATCGTAGCCACGGCGATCATCGTGGCGACGTCGGCATGGGTGCAAGCAGGGGCGGAGAAGATCTCGATCCCCATGCCGGTGACGACGCTGATCATCTTCGCCTCGGCATCGGCGCTCGCTACAGTCGGGCTCCGCATCTCATCCCCGCTGCCGGGACGGATCATGCTACGGACCCATGTCCATGCGTTGGCGTTGGTATGCACGAGTCTATGGCTGGCAGCCATCCTGGGGCAGATCAATGTAGCGGGATCGATCCCACGCCTGGTGATCCTCGTGCTAGGTGCCGGCGGTCTTTACCTCGAACAGTTGCGCGCCGGAGGTTGCGCAGGGGAACCGGGGAGGCCTAGTCACGGTGTACGACTCGTTGGTGTCTTGTCCGTGGGCGTCCTTGCGCCGGTGCTCGTAGCCTTGAGCATTGGGGTCATGCGCGCCTCCACGCGCGTCGCACCACCAACAAAGGCGCCCGAGAGTGCGCTCAACGTTCTGATCATCATGATCGACACTCTGCGCGCTGATCACACGACGCTGGGTGGGAGTCTGCTCGACACCACCCCGGGACTGCTCGCAGCCACCCAGGGTCACAGTACCTACTTCAGCCGGGCGATTGCGCCGGCATCGAGCACGGTGCCGTCTGTCAAGGGATTGTTTACCGCGCGCTCGCCATCGTCTTGGGGCCTCACCGAGTCGAACCGTCCGCCCCCGAATACGGCATGGCAAGGGACGCGGTCCTTCAGAGACGCGGGTTATGCAACCGCAGCCGTCTCGGCGAATCCGCTCGTCGATCCCGCGGGGTTCGGCTCTGACTTCGACTACTTCTGGTCGGCGGGCGGCTATCAGTTCTTTCTGCGTTCCTTCGTGCTGAATACCGTGCTGGCCGGTGATCGCACGTGGGATGTCTTTCGCATTGTCGAAAAGTTGGGTCTTCACAAGGTCGACGGGGCAACGATACGCAGGCTGGCGACTGACTGGTTGACCGAGGGTGTGCTTGCGCAGCCGTTCTTTCTCTACGTTCACTTCATGGATCCACACTGGCCATACGCGGATCGCGGGTTCTTCTCGGACGATGTCGGGCCGGAGACTGCGGACTTCTCCTACGTCACCTTCCTGAGGCTCAATCAGGGGCATCCTTCGAACGCGCGACTGCGAGGCTCGACCGACGTAACCCATCTTGTTCATCGCTACGATGAAGAGATCCGCCACGCCGATGCGATGGTCGCGTCGCTCCTGACTGAGGTCGCCAAGCTCGGCCTCGGTTCGAGAACCCTGACCATCGTCGTGGGTGATCACGGCGAGGAGTTCTTCGAACACAACGGCTTTGGTCACGGTCACGACGTGTTCGAAGAACAAGTCCATGTGCCGTTCCTCGTGCTGTGGCCCGACACTCCGGCGTTCGCGACGATGCCCTCGCGCGTCGACGTCCCCGTATCCCTGCTCGACGTCATGCCGACACTGACCGAGCTGCTCGAGATCGGGGGTATGCCAAGCGAGGTCGACGGACGGTCACTGGCACCGCTCCTCTCTGGTCTGCGGGAATCGACGGTGGCTCCGGTGATCAGCGAGGCCTATTCACCAGGAAGAACGTACTTGGCGTATCGAGAAGGTGAGTGGAAGGTGCGATTTCGGTTCGATGAGACTACGGCGCCCTGGGCAACCCCCCATGCGCTCGTGTTCGATCTGTCGGTGGACCCCGCCGAACGTGCCCCGCTCGACGTGCAGGATGAGCGGGTTAGCCAGGTGATCGCACGAGCACGCGCCTTTCTTCGCTCCTCCCATTCTGGAACGCGATGATGCGAATGCCGCGTGCGGCTGCGCGTGGCTCCTTCGTTGCGACTTGCGCGCTTGCGGCGGCGTCTACTCTGGAGGCAGGGCGAAGATGTGCCGATGGCTTCCCGACCGGCCGACGACGCGCGGATCGTTCTTCTCGAACAGCATCAGATCGTAGTACTCCGCGGTGTGAAAGCGCGGCACGATCTCGAAGTCGTCCGCGAAGTAGTAGCGCGCGGCGATGAAGCCTTTGTCGGGGATTCGGACCGGATAGTCGATGGGCTGCCCTGACTGCAAAGCTGCCTCCAGCTGGTCATGAAGCTTGGCCATCTCCGATTGATAACCGAGGAATCGAAGCGGGGCCGCGACCCGCAGGGCTGCGTAAGAGATGAGCGTCACGGCAAGCGCAGCGGCTACGACCGTGGGGAATCTGGCCGGCAGCATGGAACGCAATCCGATCAGTCCCAAGGCCAGGCACATTGTGGCAGCGCACAAGGTAGTAGGGACGCTGAGATCCCTGAACCCACGCCACGCGACCGCCATGGAGATACGGAACGCCTGCTCCGCGAAAGGATTGAAATCGGCGATGGGCACCACCACGCAAATCAGCAGGGCACCCGCGAACGCGAGCGCCGTGAGCAAGGTCAGTCCCATCTGTTCTTGCGCGAGCCGCGCCAACCAGGTGGCAGTCAGTATCGAAAGGAACGGATAGGCTGGCATCACGTACCATGGGTGATGCTTGGCAACCAGTAGATAGAAGCCAAGCGACGCCATGAGAAAGGCGTAAACCACCGGCCGGCCAGCCGGCTGCTCGGTCCATGCACTCCGTCGAACCAGCGTGACCACGGCGAGCGGGTAGATCACTGAGTAGGGGAACGCTCCGAACACGATGGTCTTCGCATAAAAGAGCGCGTTGCTGACCGGACGACCGACCCATCCGGATCCCGATGCCTCGCCGGCCATCGTGACAGCGACCTCTCGGAAGGGCTCCCATAGTTGGACCAGTCGCGCGACGTGCCACACGACGCCCAACGGCAACATCAAGAGGCCGATCAAAGCCCAGCGCTTGAAGTGAGAGCGAAACACCGGCACCGCGATGAAGCACGCCAGTTCGGCGATCAGCGGAATCAGTACAGTTGGCGTCTTCATCGCCATCAGTAGGAGCATCGCGAGAAAATGCGCTACGAACCCTCGGCCAGTCTGGACGGCGCGCAGGAACCAGTGGGCAGTAAGGGTCAGCGCGAACAGCACCACCGGCTCGAGTTCACCGGTGCGCGCGCCGTGCAAGTAGACGAATTGTACGGTGGTGAGGAGTATGAGGCCGGCAAGAAATGCTATGCGCTGACCGGCCACGACGACCGCGAACCGGTACGTGACGAGCAGCGCAGCGAGCGCGAACAGTGCGCTGCCGATGCGCATCGTCCAGTAGCTGTCGCCGAAGAACGCAATGAGTGCTGCGCGCGTCCAGTACTGGAGCGGTGCGTTCATGAATGTAGGGTAGATGGCGTGTTCCCCGGTGAAATACAGATGGATCCAATCGCCGGAGTTCACCATGTGCACAGCGATGGCGTGATAGATTCCCTCATCGCCGTTGACCAGGCTGTAGCTGCCGAGACCGACGAAGATCAACGGAATCGCCAGCACGACAAGCACCGCAGCCGGCTCGAGCTGTCGTAACCACGGTCTGGACTCGCTCATCGGATAGCCGCCCCGCTCGTGCCCCTAGAGGGACGGCCGGCGGTCGCTCGGGTCATCACCCGCTCGCTTACCCGAGCGAGTCAAGGCAGGCCGTGTTGAATCACGCGCCGACGCCAGGCTACACTCAACGGCTCATCGTCTCATCATGGCTTGGGAGGCTTGGCTCACGCTCGCGGTCGTCGCCCTGGCGATGACCGGTCTGGCGCGCAACTGGGGGAGCGCCGATCTGTTGATGATCGGCGCCCTTGCGATCGTGGTGTTGGTGGGTGAGATCACGGGCAGCTCGCTCCTGCCCGACGCTGCGGCAGCCGTGGCCGGTCTGGGTTCGGCAGGTCTGGTGACGGTCGCGGCCCTGTTCCCGGTCGTGGCCGGCCTGGTGCAGACCCAGGCGATGGCCGTCATTACCGAGCCCTTGCTCGGAAGGCCGCGCAACGCGAGGTCGGCACAGCTGAGACTGATGCTGCCGGAGATCGGGCTGAGCGCCTTCCTCAACAACACGCCGGTGGTCGCGATGCTGCTGCCGGTGGTCGAGGATCTCTGCAAGCGCTCTCGGATCAGCCCTTCCAAGCTCATGATCCCGCTGAGCTACGGGTCGATCCTGGGGGGGATCTGCACGCTGATCGGAACCAGCACCAACCTGATCGTCGCGGGGCTGTTGACCAAGCACGCCGGCGTCGAGTTGCTCGGCATGTTCGACATCGCTTGGGTCGGCGTCCCTTGCGCGCTGGCCGGTGTCGCTTACGTGGTCCTGGCGGGCGGGCGGCTGCTGCCCGACCGCCAGCCACCGATCAGCCTCACTGGCGATCCACGTGAGTACACGGTCGAGATGATCGTTCACCGCAACGGCCCCTTGGTGGACAAGACGATTACGGAAGCCGGACTCCGTCATCTTCCCGGGGTCTACATCGCCGAGATCGAACGATACGGCGTCGTGTTGCCAGCGGTGGGCCCCGAAGAGCGACTGCGGGCGGGGGATCGACTGGTATTCGTTGGCATCGTCGATTCGGTCGTCGAGCTGCAGAAGATCCGTGGGCTCACGCTGGCCACCGATCAAATCTTCCGTCTCGACGCCCCGCGCTCCGAACGCTTGCTGATCGAAGCCGTCGTTTCGAACCGCTGCCCGTTGGTGGGCAAGACGATTCGCGAGGGCCAGTTCCGCGGCGTCTACGATGCGGTCGTCATCGCCGTGGCAAGAAGCGGAGAGCGCATTCGTGCACGGATCGGGGACATCGTGCTCAGGGTCGGAGACACGCTCTTACTCGAAGGTCATTCGAGTTTTCTGGATCGCCAGCGCAATGCGCCGGATTTCTTCCTCGTCAGTGGAATCGACAACTCCGCGCCGCTGCGGCGAGAGCGCTCCGGAGTGGCGCTGGCGATTCTGGTTGCGATGGTCCTCTGTGCGGGATCGGGGGCTCTCGATATCGTGACCGCGGCGCTGCTGGCCGGCGCCGGGATGATCCTCACGGGTTGCTGCACGGGCGCGGAGGCTCGCCGCAGCGTGGAGTGGGACCTGTTGCTCGTAATCGCGGCGTCCATCGGGTTGGGCAAGGCGATGGAGATGAGTGGTGCGGCGCATGCGATCGCTGAAACGCTGACGGGGTTCGCGGGGGGCGACGCCTGGACGACGTTGGTCGCCGTCTATGTCGTGACGATGCTGTTGACCGAGGTCGTCTCCAACAACGCGGCGGCGGTGATCGTCTTCCCGATCGCGGTTGCGGCTGCCCAGTCGGTGGGAGCGAGCGTCATCCCGTTCGCGGTCGCGATCATGATTGCCGCTTCCTGCGGTTTCGCCACCCCGATCGGCTATCAGACCCACATGATGGTCATGGGCCCGGGCGGCTACCGCTTCGCCGATTTTCTGCGTTTCGGCATTCCCCTCGATCTCATCTGCATGGTCGTCGCCGTTACCGTGACGCCGCTAGCATTTCCCTTCTGAGTCACGGACTGGCCGGCGTACGCTCGACGAGGGCGCCGGCCTCACGGAGCGCCCGACGTGGTCGTTTGGCCTGGCTCGCAACTGCGATTGCTACGGCGCGGATCCCAAGAGTCCGTGTCGATCAGCAGGCCGCTGACCTCGGCTGCGATATCGTTCCACCTGGCCGCAACCACCGGGCAGCAGGATGCGCCGTTGTGGGCGGTGAAGAGCCCTTGTGGATAGCGTGGGCCGAGGTTCATGTTGAGAACGTCGATGCCGTCGGTGCTGCCGACTCCGGACAGCCGGAATGTGCCAACGCGTCGATGGGGCGGTTGTCGCTCCAGAACCGCGAAGGCGTCGTCGCCCTGGCTGGAGACGACGATGAAGCCAGTGCCGCCCGCGGCGTAGTAAATGGCCACGCCCTCGACGTCGGCGCGCAGCCCGCCGGCATCACCTACGCGTGCGATCAAGGTCTTGTCACTCGCGTCCAAGGCATGCACCCGCCACAGACCCGCGGACTCTTCGGCCAGATAGAGGTAGCCGGTCTGATCGTCGCCGGCCATCCCCTCGACCGTGCCCACTTCGAACCGCCAATCCGTGGGCACGCCCGTGATCCGGCCCGCGGAATCGGCGAAAAGCCGATACTGGCGAATCACCGATCCGTCGGACTTGGGGCCGCTGTAGGCGAACAACTGGCCGTCGCGGTGGCGGTACAGGGTGAAGCCGTAGTTGTCACCGGTCGCGATGGTTCCGTCGTCGACGCGCTCGAGCGTGCGTCCGGCCGGGTCGACACGATAAACACGGATCGCCTCTTCCTCGCGCTCGTTGAACGCGACCAGGTCCACGCAGTCGCCTCCCAGGCGAAAGCCGTAGCGCACGTCGATGTTGCCGGGGTGCGGGCTGGAAACTCGCTGGATGACCTCGCCGCCCAGGTCGTAGACGTAGATCGTGGCTTTGTCTTTGTCGGCAGCGATGACCGTGCTGCGCGCCGGATCCGTCGGGTGAACCCACACGGCCATGTCGTCTTGATCCCCATCGGTGCCGTCGCTGAAGGTCTGAGTCACAGGCACGGAGCCAAGACCGCTACCTGCCACGGATAGATAGACCGCGGCCAAACCAAGGCTCAGCGTAGCGCGGAGCCACGGTTCACTGCGGGGCAGCATGGGGCGTCGCATCTACGGGCACGTCGCGCAGCCGTTCGCGGGCACTTTCTAGCACAGTGATGGCGCGGTCGATCATGGCGACCCAGTCGACGTTGCGCCCGTGCTGACTGATCACCAGGTTGAGCACGGTGAGCGAGGTGCCCAACAGGCTGGTGATGCGCAGCTTGGGAATGAGCAACGCGGTGAGCATCATCGGGCCCATCTGAAGGATCCAGTAGTTGATCGTGCCGCTGAAAGGCTCGGTCATCGGTAACTCCGGGTTACCGATAACGCAGATACCGTCCCGGTTCGACCTGAACCACGGTGCCGGCGGCGAGCAGCCGATCCAGATGCTGACCCATGGTACGCTGCTCGACGACCTCGGCGAACGAGACGTCGTCCTTAGGCCGGCAGACGAAGCGGTGCCGAGCGATCTCGGCGAGGCTGCGCGGCTGGTCCGCCAGGTAAGGGTACCAGGCATATTCGCGTAATTTTGCACTCTGCGGATCGCGAAGTGCGCGCAATCCTTGGCATTCTGCGAACCGCCCCGCTCGCGGTGAACACGGCTGTTGAACTGACGTTCGCGCTGGCGAGAACTGCGCCGGCTTTCGGCCCCCCCCTCAGCGGCGGAGGTAGTTGAAATCGAACGGGTTCCCATAGCGTGCCGAGTTTCCGCCTTCGAAAGCACGCTCGGCCTTAGCGCACAAAATTACGCGAATATGCCTGGTACCCTATGGGGGCGGGCTCGGTGATCTACAGCACGGCGGCGGCGTAGAGGCGGCTCGCCTCGGGCCAACTTGCCCGCGATCCAAATGAAGAGCCGCTGGGTTCGCCCGGAGCCGCGTTCGAGAACCGCGAGACCGAGAAGGATCAACGACCCGCCGCGCGCGAACTCGGGATGCACCAGCGCGAAGACACCGAGCCCGAGCAGACCGAGGCCCAAGAGCACGTACGGAGTCCGGGAGGTAGCAATCAGACTCATTGCGTGACCCTCCCCCTTCCGTTGCCCTCGACCCACGCCGACGGCTTGAGAATCATCAGCAGCCCGCTGCGATTCTCCCGATGAAAGACGAGCCACCACACGGCGATCACCAGGTAGATGATGCCGAACACGTAGCCTCCAATGTGCGTGAGCTCGGAACCCGCAGCCGGTGAGCTCGAAACGATCTCCGGCAGATGAGTGAGGACCTGCGCAACGAACAGCCCGAACAGGATTCCGGCCTCGGCCAGCGACAGCGAGAACGAAGCGAGCACGACCACGCCGAACGCCGATTGCGCTGCGGTCAGGAAGATCTCTCGTACCTGGGTCTCGTTGAGCGGCATCGCCGACGGTGCGCCCATCGCCACGCTGTAGACGAGTGGCAACGCGCCCACGAGCAACGTCCACTGATTCACCTTGGAAGACAGCAGCATGCCTAGCCCTACGCTCGCGCCGCCGCGAAGCACGAACAGGATCGCCACGATGAACTCCGGCGCCTCGGAGGCGAGCGGAGCGACCCATTGAATCATCAGGTACTCCGGCATCCTCCACCCTCTGCCGATCGCGATCAGCGACTCCGCGAAGGGCTCCGCAGCCAAGACGATGCCGAGCGCCGAGTACGCGAACATACCGATCGTCGCCACGCGCCGCCCGCCCGTTGGCAGCGTAGCAATCGCTGCGGCGGGGCCCATCAGGTGCGGCGGCTCGACCGGCTGTCGCAACAGCCTGCGCACGTAGAGCCCGAAGAACGCGAACAGGACGAAGGTGTCTACGATCGACAGCGTGCCCTTGAGCGGAATCAGGAACGCGTAGACGGTGGACAGAAAGAGGTACTTGAGCTCCAGCGACTGAGATCGGTCCAGGACGATGTTCCGGCTGGCGCCGCGCGTCCGCGCCCACAGGATGAAGACCAGCGACGCCCAGCCCACGCCGATCAGCAACCGATTGGCGCCGGTCATGTTCGCGGTGGCGTAGCCGACGTAGGCAGGGTCCTTCGCCGCTTGCCACGCCAAGTAGAGATCGACGGCGTACTCGGGCAGCACGGCGATGACCGCCAGCGCGGCGATCGCGAGGCCACGCGGTATGTCGAGCTGCACTACCTCGGCGGCCCACGACAGCATGAACGCGGCCGCGAAGATTGCGGTGCCGGAGGCGAGAGCTTCCACGCCAGGCTCGAGGTGGACGTCGGCCAAGCGCAGGACGAGCCACTGAAGGACGAGTACTGTAGTTGCGACGAGTGAGACGAAAGGTGACGACAAGGGCGAACCTCCGCGAATTACTTCGCGAAAGGTCTTGATCGGAAGGCCCCTTCGACCTTCCCCGGCGCGCCGGACCGCACTAGCGGCCGTGTTGACGACGCTCCGAACCCTGCCGGGTGACCTACTCCCCTACCGCAACCCCAACTTACCCTTGGCCAATAGCGGGTCAAGTGCGTAGCTGAGCCCGCACAGAGAAACCCGGTTGCGTGAGGAGTTCCCTCCAGACCAGGACATTCGAAAGCCGCCCAAAGAGTCCCTTCCGCAGGCATCTTCACGCCCGGAACCGGCGATGTGAAAGCCGGCGCAACCGTTCTAGTCAGGATGCGGCAAAGGATTTGTCGACCGTCTCGAACGGCGACTTTGTGCCCGCGGACATCGCCGCGATATCGCGTCCCAGGCTCGTCAACACTGATTGCACGCACAGCACGACGATCAGGAACGGCATCGTCCGCGACGACAAACCTTTGAACCTCTGCAGCGCCGATTGATCGAGACGCCGGTCGATCAGGCCGGTAGGCGGATCTAGGCCAATATCCGCGATTCGAACAAGGACCTCATGTGGCCCTGGAAAGGCTTTCGCCAGTGCGCCGGCTCGACCCCGTGCGCCAGCGTCGCACGGGGTCCGTTCACGTTCCGCGTTCGACGCCGTCCATGCCGTCGAAGAACTCGACGTTGCCGGTCTCGAGCGAGTACTCGGCGCCGACGATGACGAGGCCGTCGTTTCGGATCAAGTCCTCGAGCAGCGCCGAGCCGTGCCGTAACTGCTGGGCGGAGGCGCGCACGTTTGCGCGCACCGCCCGGCCGACGAGCGCTTCCAGATCGTGGCGCAGCTCGGTCGACAGCAGGCTCTCGACAGAAGGACGCACGCGCTCGACGATCGAGCGCAAGTTTTGCGAGCGGCTGGGGTTGGTGCCCGCCACATCCTCGAGCGTGGCCAGGATCGCACCGCACTGCGAATGGCCGAGCACCACGACCAGGCGCGTGCCGAAGCGCGCGGCCGCGAACTCGACGCTGCCGATCTGCGAAGGCGCAACGATATTGCCGGCCACACGCACGACGAACAGGTCGCCGAGCCCCTGATCAAAGACGATCTCAGCCGGCACCCGCGAATCCGAGCATCCGAGCACGATCGCGAATGGCTCCTGGCCAGCCGCCAGATCAGCGCGCTTGGCGTGGCTCCTGAAGGCGTCGAGGCTGCGGATGTTGGAGGCGAAGCGGCGATTGCCTTCCTCGAGCCGCGCCAGCGCTTGGGCGGCCGGGATCATGAGGCGCGACCCTGTGGCTGGGGGCTCGTCAGGCGCACGAGCGCCATCGCGTACTTCTCGGAGGTCTTCGCGACGACGTCAGCGGGCAGCTCTGGCGCGGGCGGCTTTCGGTCCCAACCGACCGAGTCGAGCCAGTCGCGAACGTACTGCTTGTCGAAGCTCGGTTGGTTGCGACCCGGCTCGTAGGTACGCACGTCCCAAAAGCGCGAGGAATCGGGCGTGAAGACCTCGTCGATGAGCACTACCTCGTCCTTGATGAGGCCGAATTCGAACTTGGTGTCGGCGATGATGATGCCGCACGCTGCGGCGGCGTGCGAGGCCTCGGTATAGAGCGCGACGCTCGTATCACGAACTTTGCGGGCGAGATCGGGGCCGACGACGCCGCACACCTGCTCGAAGGAGATGTTGACGTCGTGCGCACCTACGGGTGCCTTGGTCGAGGGCGTGAAGATCGGCTCGGGCAGGCGGCCGGAGAGCGGCAGCCCTTTGGGCAGCTCGATCCCACCCACGGAGCCGGTCTGCTGGTACTCCGGCCATGCGGATCCCGCGAGATAGCCGCGTACGATCGCCTCGATCTTCAGCGGCTCGGCCTTGCGCACGATCATGGAGCGGTCCTCGAGGTCCGCGATCACCTGCGGGTCCTTCAAAAACTCCCGAACGCTGCGCTCGGTGTGATGGTTGGGAATGATGTGCGAAAGGGCGCGTAACCAGTACTTGGAGAGCTGCGTCAAGACGCGACCCTTGCCGGGGATGGGCGTGGGTAGCACGACGTCGAATGCCGAGATGCGGTCGGTCGCGACGAACAGCAGGAAGTCGCCGAGGCAGAAGACCTCGCGCACCTTGCCGCTCGCGAACGGCGCGAGCCCCGCAATCTCGATCTCGGTCATGGTTCGCGACGGGCGTGCTTCCCTGTTCATGCTCACCTCCATGCCTCCTCTCGGCGGGTGCCCTCGCGATCCTTCAGATCGCTCTCTGAACTTTCCCCGCTTCAGTAGACACGTAGTTTAAGGTGCGATCGACTGGTCAAGCATACGCGTCTCGAACTGCGCCGGACTCATGTAACCCAAGTACGAGTGCCGTCGCCAGCGGTTGTAGAACAGCTCAATGTACTCGAAGATCGCCGCCTTCGCGTCCGCTCGGGTTGCCTACTCGAGAGGGGACGGGAGTTCGCAGCTCCCTGACTACGGCGTCGCGCAATATAGGGTACCAGGCACATTCGCGTAATTTTGCACTCTGCGGATCGCGAAGTGCGCGCAATCCTTGGCATTCTGCGAACCGCCCCGCTCGCGGTGAACACGGCTGTTGAACTGACGTTCGCGCTAGCGAGAACTGCGCCGGCTTTCGGCCCCCCCTCAGCGGCGGAGGTAGTCGAAATCGAACGGGTTCCCATAGCGTGCCGAGTCCCCGCCTTCGAAAGCACGCTCGGCCTTAGCGCACAAAATTACGCGAATTTGCCTGGTACCCTATGAGGGCGGGCTCGGTGATCTACAGCACGGCGGCGATGCGCAGCCGCACGCACACCCCGGGCGCCGGCTACCAAGAGTTGATCGAATTGGTCAGCGGGAGCAGTGGGGGAAGCGCGGCTTCCGTGGCGGTCTCGAATCAGAGTGCGGCTGTCACGGGTGCCGTCACCGTCAACGGGACGTTCAGCGGCACCTTCGACTGGGCCGCACTGGCGCTGGCCATCAACCCGTAGAACGCCGCCACTCGGACGATGCGTGGTAGATCCGCGCACGAGCCCTGATGAGGTCGGACGCGATCCCCCAAGAATGGTGTTCGCTGAGGACTAGTGCCGGCCGCCGAAGCCTCCGCCACCGCCGCGCGGTGGACGGCCGCCTCCGCCCGGACCGCCTGGGCCGCCGGTGCGTTGCCGTGCCTCGCTGACGTTGATCTCTCGGCCGCCGATGTCGCGGCCATTGAGCTCACTAACGGCCCGGTCGGCTTCGCTGTTGTTGCTCATCTCGACGAAGCCGAAACCCCGCGAGCGTCCGCTTTCGCGGTCCGTGACGACGTTGGCTGACTCGCAGGTTCCCACCTCCGAGAAGAGCGCCTGCAGATCGGCGCTGGTCATTGTGAATGGAAGGTTACCTACGAAGAGCTTCTTGCCCATGCCGTACTCCTGTCCCCCCTTCGGGGATCGCTATGGTTTGATCTCAGTAGCCTGGGCGGGAAGCCAGAGCGTCGCCGGACGGACGAGCAGGGGATCGCGCACAGCCACGGAGGCCCTTTAGCACCGGACTCGATGCGAGCGCAAGCGCCGGGCTCGGCCCGGGGGGGGGGGGCCTCGACCGTTGCAAGGGCGGCTCGCGACGGCGAAGCTGCGGCGAATCCGCGGCCGGGCAGGGGCGGGGTCCACGGTGTTACTCTACGAGGCTCATCCCAGCCTGGAGCGAAGCCTGCCGCACATTCGGCTGGGTCAGTTTCCCACACCCGTGACACGGCTGGCGCGCCTCGGTGAGGTCTTGGGACTCGAGGCTCTCTATCTCAAGAACGACGGTCTGAGCGGCGAGGTCTATGGCGGGAACAAGGTCCGCAAGCTCGAGCTCTGTCTTGCCGAGGCGGTCCGCAAGGGGGCGCGCGAGGTCCTTACGTTCGGCTACGCGGGGTCCAACCATGCGCTGGCCACCGGAATCTACGCCCGTCGCCTGGGGCTCGGCGCGATCTCGATGCTGATCGAGCAGCCCAACGCTGCCTACGTGCGGCGAAACCTGTTGGCCGCGCATCGGGTCGGCGCCGAGCTGCACCAACGCGGTGGACCCCTCCGGCTCGCTCTGGCCACGGCCCTGCAGCTCAGCCGACACACGGTCGGGAGCGGCCGGCTTCCGTACCTCGTCCCACCCGGCGGGTCTTCATCCGTCGGTACGGTCGGCTACGTCAATGCCGCTCTCGAGTTGGATGCTCAGATCCGGGCCGGGCAGTGCCCACAGCCCGATTCCATCTATGTCGCCTGCGGCAGCCTGGGGACGGCGGTCGGTTTGGCGATCGGCTTGAAGCTCGTCGCACGTCCGATTCGGATCATCGCCGTCCGCGTCGCGACCGGACGCTACGTCAACATGGAACGGCTACGACGGCTGTATGCCACGACCGTGACCCTGCTGCGCGATCGCGATCCCTCGTTTCCAAGGCTGGAGTTACAGCCAAATGACCTCCAGATGCGCAAAGAGTTCCTGGGCCCGGGCTACGCAATCTTCACCGCGCCGGGCAACGACGCGGTCCGGCTGGCCGCGGCACTCGAGGGCGTCGATCTGGAGGGGACCTATACCGGCAAGACGCTGGCGGCCTTGATCGCTGATGCCCGCGCCGGGGCGATCGACCGGCATACGGTTTTGTTCTGGAACACGTACAATGCGCGCGACCTGAGCCCACTCACCTCCGGAGTCGACTACCACGAGCTCCCCGCGGCGTTTCATCGCTATTTCGAACGACCGGTTCAGGACACGATGGTATGAGCTCAGAGCCGGCTGGGGCTATGGCTGCTTGGCCAGAAAGCGGCCGGTCTCGTTCACGGCGGCTGCGTCGAAGGTCGACTGCCAGCACGAGCGGGTGCCGCCCTCATCGATGACCAGCTCGACAACCACCGGCAGCCGGAGCCGAGGTCGCGGCGTATTCAGTGTCGAGCCCTTGGCCTTGAGGTCGATTTTCGCCGAGCCGGTGGCTCCACCTTGGAGCTTGAGTGAGGTGATTCCGTTCTGTCCAGCCGTCGCATCCTTGTACGTGTAACCATTCGACGTTGGCCGCCAGCACGGTACACCGGCGCAGTCGCCGGCCGGAGAAACCTCGGTGTCGATGAGCGGCTGCAATGCCCCGTCGTAGAGACAGATGCCGTATCGCGCCGTGGCGCCGGCAACCGGGTTCAGAAAGTCGGCGAGGGTGGTCGCTGCCCCATTGGCCCATTTCCAACGCAGCCGGTCAGCGGTGTCGTCGGCCCGATCCCTGACCAGCAGGGTGTTGCCGAGCGCTTGCCGGCAGCTCGACGCGGGGTCCGGTTGAGCCCCACAAGGGGAGGGGCAGCGGCACTCTTGTGAGCACTGATCGGGACAGGCGCCGTCGTCAGTGCCGTCGCAGCGCTCGGGGAACTCCACCACTCCGTTCCCACAGGTCGGACAGGCGCAGGTGGGCAGGCAGGTGCCGGGACAGGAAAAGTCGTTGCCGATGTCGCAATCCTCGGCCGGATCATCGAGCACGCCGTCGCCACAGACCGCGCACTTGCAGGTCGTCGAGCACAGGCCCGGGCAAACGGTATCATCGGGTGTATCGCACTCTTCGATCGCCTGATTCGTCTCGCCGTCGCCGCAGAAGTGGGCGCCGGCGATCCCCGGTCCGGAAGCGACCAGGATCGCTAGCGTAAGCCCGCCGAGCGTTCCGGGGCGCCGCACTGGGACGACAGGGGCGAGGGGTTCCACGCAGACCTCTTGTAGCTGGGGATGCGGCGACAGGGAACTCGCCGGTGCCGTCCCACGTATTCCGTCGCGCGCGTGTAGCGCGGCAGCCCCGGGACTGCTAGGCTTGCCCGCCTGCCGGGCGCGACCAAAGGCGCGCTCCAGTCGCAGCAATCGCCCCGGACCCTTGGAGACCATCGCTGTGCGCCGCCAGGACGTTCGCAACGTCGCGATCATCGCTCACGTCGACCACGGAAAAACCACGTTGGTCGACGCGATGCTGCATCAGAGCGGGATCTTTCGCGCCAATCAGCACGTCATGGAGCGAGTGATGGACTCGTTTGTCCTCGAGCGCGAACGCGGCATCACGATCCTCGCGAAAAACACGGCGGTCGACTATTGCGGGGTCAAAATCAACATCGTCGACACCCCCGGGCATGCCGATTTTGGCGGCGAGGTCGAGCGCACGCTGGCGATGGTCGATGGGGTGATGCTCCTGGTCGATGCTTCCGAAGGGCCGCTGCCGCAGACCCGCTTCGTCCTGCAGAAGGCACTCGCGCTCGGTCTGTCGCCGATCGTCTGTATCAACAAGATCGACCGGCCCGATGCGCGAATCGGCGAGGTTCGTAACGAGATCTATGATCTGTTCATCGACCTGGGAGCGAGCGAAGAGCAGATCGAGTTCCCGGTCATCTACACCAACGCGCGCGTGGGCACGGCAACGCTCGATCTGGCCGAGCCCTCGGCGAGTCTGAAGCCGCTGTTCGACACCATCGTCGAGGCACTGCCGGGCCCCGTGCTCGAAACGGAGGCCATCACCCAGTTCCAGTGCAACAACCTCGACTACAACGACTACGTCGGCCGCCTCGCGATCGGACGCATCGCGAATGGCACCTTGGAGGCGGGCGCGACCTACGCGCTGTGCCGGCCTGGACAGGACCCGCGTCCCGTCAAGATCACCCAGCTCTGCATCTGGCGTGGTCTGCAGCGCGTCGAGGTGGCCAGCAGCAGCGCCGGCGACATCGTCGCGATCGCGGGAATCGAGGACATCCACATCGGCGACACGATTTCCGACCGCGAGCAGCCCCGTCCGCTGCCGGCGATCCGCATCGACGAGCCGACGATCACGATGATCTTCAGCGTCAACAACAGTCCGTGGGCTGGAAGAGAGGGCGAGTACGTGACCTCGCGCAAGTTGCGCGAGCGGCTTTATCTGGAAAAACGCCGCAACGTCAGCATGCGGATCGAGGATACCGACTCACCGGACGCCTTTCGGGTCACCGGCCGCGGCGAGCTGCAGCTGGCCATTCTCATCGAGACGATGCGACGGGAAGGCTACGAAATGCAGGTTTCCAAACCAGCCGTGGTTACCCGCGAGACCAACGGGGAGCGTCACGAGCCGGTCGAGTTGCTGGTGATCGACGTAGCCGACGACTACGTAGGCGTGCTCACCCAGCTGCTCGCGGTCCGGCGCGGACAGATGACCAAGATGACGCAGGCCGGCTCCGGGCGGGTCCGGCTGGAGTTCGCGGTACCCTCGCGCGGCTTGATCGGGTTCCGCGGGCGGTTCCTCACGGACACGCGTGGTACCGGCATCATGAACGCCCTGTTCAACGGTTGGGAGCCCTGGTACGGCCCGATTCAGGGCCGCACCAACGGAGCGATGGTCGCCGATCGCGAGGGGGTGGCGACTCCCTACTCGGTCTTCCATCTTCAGGAGCGCGGCAGCCTCTTCGTTCCGCCGAGCACGCCGGTCTACGAGGGCATGATCGTCGGTGAGTACTCGCGCAACAACGACCTCAACGTCAACATCTGCCGGGAGAAGAAGTTGACGAACATTCGCGCCGCCGGCCGTGACGAAAACGTGATCATCACCCCGCACCGCATGATGGGCCTGGAACCCTCCATCGATTGGATCGACGATGACGAGCTGGTCGAGATCACTCCCGCGTCGGTCCGCTCACGCAAGCGCATCCTACGCCAGGTCGAACGGCCGCGCCGCCGCGATCAAGCCGACGAGTAATCCAGCTCGCCCGGCCCGGGCGCCACAGTCCGCCTCAGGGTAGCGTGGTGGTGGTGGTCGGCGCGAACAGCAGGGCGCCGCTGAGGCCCAGGCCGAGAGCGGCATCCTGGTCGGTGGGAGCGGGAAGCGGGCTTGGCGACAGCAGCAGAACGTCGAGGCGCGGCGGAATCGGCGCCACCTCGCGCTTCTCGATCGTGATCTGGTGCGGGCCGGCAGCGAGAAACCCGAGGTCGAGCGCCACGGGTACGCCGGTTTCGAAGGCGCCATTCCCATCCCAGTGCCACTGCTGGAAACAGTCAAGCTTGTTTCCGAGCTTGAGCTTGGTCCCGCCGTCGACGCTGGCGAGGAACGAGTTGGCGTGGTTGCTGCCGGGCGTACCCGGATAGTAGAAGCGGCCCCACAGATACCAGTTGGTCGCCTTCGGAAGGGTCACGCTGTAGGTCACCAAATCGCCGCTGCCACCGGCGAACGCGCTCGCGCCACTGTTCGGAAACACCAGCTCAGCGAGCAGGCTGTCGGCGAGAGGGTCGTTGTCGGCTCCGCCGACGAAAGCGGTGGTCGCGACCATCGCACCGGAGAAAGCCGCGGTCGCGTGGGTAGCCGCGGGGATCCACAACCGCAGGTCGGGCGGCAAGGGGCAGATGCCGCTGGGTGCGTGTGTGCAGCCGGCCGCTGGGTCACAGGTATCGCTGGTGCAAGGGTTGCCGTCCTCGCAGGCGGGTGAAGTGCCCGGCGCGCACGCCCCGGCCGTGCAGGTCTCGGCCCCGTTGCAGAGGTCACCGTCCGTGCAATCGACGTTGGTCACGCAGCCCGCCGAGAGATCGGGGAGTAGGCCGGCCGCGATCAGGGCGGCCACCGCCTCGGCGTCGGTGGGCGGCGGTGTGGGCGTCGGGCTGAACACCAAGAGATCGAGTCTCGGCGGGATGGGCGCGACCTCGCGCTTCTCGACGACGACGGTGTGCTGGCCGGCCGCCAGCACGCCAACCGGTAGTGCGGCGAATGCACCGTCTTCGATGCTGCCGTCACCGTGCCAGTGCCAGAGCTGGTAGGCTCCTTTGTGATTCCCGAGCTTGAGCCCGAG
The DNA here is from genome assembly GCA_964555245.1 of uncultured Myxococcales bacterium. Lineage (GTDB taxonomy): Bacteria > Desulfobacterota > Binatia > UBA1149 > SPBQ01 > CAZKRI01. The sequence goes on along the minus strand of CAZKRI010000092.1, from coordinate 50,278 downwards.
ACCACCATCCACACTGACCAGGAAGGAGTTGGCATCGTTGCTGCCGAGAGCGCCGGGATAGTAGAGGCGTGCCCATACGTACCACGGTCCGCTGACGGGCAGATCGATCGTGTAGGTCACCTGGTCGCCGCTGCCGCCGGTAAAGGAGCTGTTGGTGCTGTTGGCGAACAGCAGTTGGTCGAGTAGTGCATCTGCTGTCGGATCGGCGTCGTCGCCGACGGCAAAGTCGGCTGAGAACATCATGGCTCCGGCCAGGACGGCAGTCGGATCGCTGGCGGCCGCGACCCACACCCAAAGGTCGGACGGCTCACAGTCCCCGGACACGAGGCCGCAGTGCTCCAGCGGAGGGCAGCTCTCGATGTTCTGGCAGGAATCCGTGGCTTCGTTGCACGAGTCGGTCGTGCAGGCGAGGCCATCGGCACAGCCCACGCTCGCTCCGGGCAAGCAGCCCAGGGCAGGGTCGCAGACTTCGGCACCGTTGCAGAACACGCCGTCGTCGCAGGCCGTCGGGTCGGGGCTCGACGCGCATGCGCCGGTCGCCTCGTCGCAAGCGTCGATCGTGCACGCGACGCCGTCGTCGCAGCTCGCCGCGATCCCTGTCGTGCAGCCGAGAAGCGGATCGCACAACTCGGCGCCGTCGCAGGCGAGCCCGTTGTCGCAGTCGGCGTCAACCGGAAGGTGTGCGCAGGCGCGGCCCGCGTCGTCACAAGAATCCGCGGTACAGTTGAGGCCGTCGTCACACGCTCTGGCCGGCCCTACCTGGCAACCAGCGATGGGGCTACATACCTCGGCGCCGTTGCAGAACTGGTCATCGGCGCAAGCGCTGTCATCTGCCGTGTGAGCACAGCCGGCCACGACCTCGTCACAGGTGTCCGCCGTGCACGCGATACCGTCGTTGCAGTCGGGCGCGGCTCCACTCTGGCAGCCCAGCGTCGGGTCGCAGATCTCGCCACCGTCACAGAAGATGCCGTTGTGGCACGAGGCATCATCGGGCAGGTGTCGGATGCTATCGCTGGGTTCGTCGCACTCGTCGGCCGTGCAATACACTCCGTCACCGACAGCGACGGGCTCGCCAGCTTGACACCCCAGATCCGCGTCGCAGGTTTCAGCCCCGTCGCAGAACAAGCCGTCGTCGCAGAACGCAGCGTCAGGTGAATTGGCGCAGGCATCCGTCGACTCATCGCACGCGTCTGTCGTGCAGTCGACACCGTCATCGCAGGCGAAGGTCGGACCGGGTTGGCAACCGGCAGTCGCGTCGCAAGTCTCGACGCCGTTGCAGAACAGACCGTCCACGCATACCGTGTCGATGGGCGTGTGAGCGACGCGGTCTGCCGTCTCGCTGCAGGCATCGGCCGTGCACGCGACGGCGTCGTCCACCTGCGGCGGTGTGCCCGGCTGACAACCGAGACTCGCGTTGCACAGCTCGCCGCCGTTGCAGAAGAGGCCGTCGTCGCAAGCCGCGTGAACCGGCGTGTGAAGCACGGTGTCGAGCGCTTCTCTGCAACCGTCCGCGGTGCAGGCGATGCCGTCGCTGAGGATGGGGGGGACGCCAGGGCGGCAGCCGAGGGTCGCATCACAGGTCTCCGCGCCGTTGCAGAATCGGTTATCATCGCAGGCGGCGTTGGACGGGGTGTGCAAGACGACATCCGCGGCCTCATCGCAGGCATCCGCGGTGCAGGCAATGCCGTCATCGAGGGCCGGCAGGGAGCCGGCCTGGCAGCCGAGACTCGGGTCGCAGCGCTCGGCGCCGTTGCACAACGCGCCGTCGCTGCAGGCTGCGTCGGACGGGGTGTGCGAGACGACATCCGCGGCTTCATCGCAGGCATCAGCGGTGCAGGCGATGGCATCGTCGATCAGGGGCGTCGGCCCAGCCTGGCAACCCAGACTCGCGTCGCAGGTCTCCAGGCCGTCGCAGAATAGACCGTTGCTACACCGTGCATCGTTGCGCACGTTGAGACAGGCGTTGGCGCCACCGTCGCAGCTATCGTCGGTGCAGCCTATTCCGTCGTCGCAGTTGGGGAGAGGCCCGATCAAGCAACCCAGATTCGCGTCGCAGGTCTCGGCGCCGTTGCAGAACTGCCCGTCGTCGCAGGCGGCGTCGTCCGGTAGGCTCCGGCAAGAGTCGCTCGCCTCATCACAGGCGTCCACGGTACAGGCTACGCCGTCATTGCAAACGACCGTCGCGCCGGGGGTGCATCCGGTGGCCGGTTCGCAGACCTCCGCGCCGGTGCAGAACAGGCCGTCGTCGCAACGATCGTGGTCGACCATGTGGACCACCGTAGCGAGCGCCTCATCGCAGGCATCTACGGTGCAGGCCACACCATCGTCGACGACGGGCGCCACTCCCGACTGACAGCCCATGGCAGCGGCGCAGCTCTCCTGTCCGTTGCAGAGCAAGCCGTCGTCGCAGGCCGCATCGGAAGCGATATGCAAAACGGCGTCGGCCGATTCGTCGCAAGCATCCGCCGTGCAGACGACCCCGTCGTCGATGACCAGCGCGAGGCCAGCCTGACACCCGAGATTCGCGTCGCAGGCTTCCGCGCCGTTGCAGAACAGGCCGTCGCTGCACACGGCATGCACGGGCGTGTGAAGAACCGAGTCGGATGCTTCCCGACAGGCGTCCGCCGTGCACGGGATTCCGTCGTCGATGGCGGGAGCCGTGCCGGCCTGACAGCCCGCGAGGGTATTGCAGACCTCGCTACCGTTGCAGAACAGGCCGTCGTCACAGGCAGCGTTGGAAGGACTGTGAGCGACGGTATCGGTGGTCTCATTACAGCTGTCCGATGTACACCCGACGCCGTCATCGATGACGGGCGGCGAGCCACTCTGGCAGCCGGTCAGGGCGTTGCATATCTCTGGTCCGTTGCAGAATTGACCATCGTTGCAAACGGCGTCGAAGGGGGAATGGACCAGCACGTCGGCGAGCTCGTCGCAGAAGTCGTCGGTGCAGTCGACGCCATCGTCGGGATCGGGCGCAGACCCGGCAGTGCAATCCATCCGCAGATCGCATACCTCCAAGCCGTCGCAGAACTGTCCGTTATCGCAGATCTCATGGAGCGATTCGTGGAGGCACGCACCGGCGGCGTTGCTACACGCATCAGCCGTACATCCCACCGAGTCGTCGCAGTCCGGCGCGGTGCCGGCCACGCAACCGATCGCCGGATTACAAGTTTCGGCTCCATTGCAGAACAGACCGTCGTCGCAACTGCCGTCGGCGGGGGTGGCGACGCACCCGTCGGCCGGACTGCAGGAATCAAGCGTGCATGCGATGCCGTCATCGCAGGGGATCGACTCGTGGAGGCAGCCGCTGGCAGTTTCGCAGCGATCGATCGTACAGGTGTTGTCGTCGTTGCAGTCCGCCGTGGCGCCGACACACACGCCGGCGATGCAGAGGTCGATGATGCTGCAAGCATCAGCATCATCGCAGTGAGTACCATCCGGCAGGTTGCCGGTTTCGGGTGTGGAACAATCGGCGACCATGCCGAAGGACCACAGGCTCGACGTCGAGCCGAGGATGGTGAGCTCGACGTCGCCGTCGGCGAGGAGGAGGCGGGCGTCCACACAGGGATCCGGATCAGCCATTCCAACAGCGCCGTTGCAATCGGGCACCGGGAAGCCGTCACGGCGGAACTGAACCGAGGGGTCGACGCCGAGCGAAGCATCGAGCCGGTAGACGATCACCAGGGGATCGGCCGGAGTGGCCGGCGGGGCGCTGATCTCGACCTCGATTTCCCCAGACGGTAACTGTCGCTCCACGATCAGGATCTCGCCGGGGTTGGGTGAAGTTACGGAGGTTTCGACCGGATCCTCAGGAGTGGCGCCGTCATCTTCGGAGTCCGTACTCACGGTTGCGCCCCCGGCCGGCGGGCTAGCCGTTGCCACCTCGCACTCGAGCGCTGTGCCGGTGCAGACGCCGTCCGTACAGATCTCGTCGATGGAGCAGGGGTCGCCGTCGTCGCATAGGTCGATGTTGGCGGTCTGGCTGCAGCCGGACACGGCGTCGCAGGCGTCGTCCGTGCACGGGTTCTCGTCGTCGCAGTCCGGTGCCGGACCCGCCAGGCAGCCGGCAGCGAGGTCGCAGCGTTCGATGCCGTTGCAGGCGTCGGCGTCGCCACAGACGGCATCGTCCGGTATGTGCACGATCGTGTCACTCCCCTCGTCGCAACCGTCGGCCGTGCATGCGATCGAGTCGTCCATCGACGGAGACGTCCCGGCCTGACAGCCAGCCGTGCCGTGACAGGTCTCGGTGCCGTCGCAGAAGACGCCATTGTCGCAGCGCACGTCGCTCGGGCTGTTGCGGCACGCGTCGGTGGAGCTTTCGCAGAGATCGACCGTGCATGCGATCGAGTCCTCGCAGCTGGGCGCGATCCCGTCCTCACATCCGCTCGTCGGACTGCAGGATTCGGCGCCATTGCAGAAGAGGCCGTCGTCGCAGGCTCCGTGATCGACGATCCGATTGCAGCTGTCGAGGACCTCATTGCACTGATCGACGGTGCAAGCCACGCCGTCGCTGCAGGGAGGCGTCCCTGACCGGCAGCCGAGCGTCACGTCGCAGGTCTCAGCGCCGTTGCAGAAGAAACTGTCGCTGCAGACCAGCGCGGCACCGGCTTGGCAGCCGGTCGCTGGATTGCAGGTCTCCGCGCCGTTGCAGAGGTTGCCGTCCTGACAGGGGGCCGGGTTGGGTACGTGATCGCAGAAATCGCCCGATTCGTTGCACGTGTCCGTGGTGCAGGCGATACCGTCGTCGCAGTCTACAGGCGGTGGCGCCTGACAGCCGGTGAAAGCATCGCAGCGTTCCGCACCGTTGCAGAAGGCGCCGTCTCTGCACGCACCATCGTCGGGCGAGTGACCGCACAGGTCGGTCGCCTCGTTGCAGGCGTCGACGGTGCAGGCGATTGCGTCATCGCAGGGCGGCGGCGCTGGTTGGCAGCCCGCGGCCGGATTGCAGGTCTCGGCGCCGTTGCAAAATAGACTGTCATCGCACATGGGTGCGGCACCGGGCTGGCAGCCGGCGCCGACCACACAGGTCTCCGCACCGTTGCAGCGATTGCCATCGTCGCAGGTGGCGTCGGCCGGCGCGTGAACGCAGTCGTCGTCCAGCGGATTGCAGCTATCCGTCGTGCATGCGATGCCGTCGTCGCAACTGGGCGGCCCAGGGTTGACGCAGTCGTCTTGGGGATCGCAACGCTCCAGTCCGTTGCAGAACGATCCATCCAGGCAGGCCAGGTCGTCGGCCTGGAACGAGCACGAGTCGGTGGCTTCGATGCACAAATCGACCGTGCAATCGACGCTGTCGTCGCAAGGTTCTACGCCACGCACGCAGCCGGTCGCTGGATCGCAGGTCTCGATACCGTTGCAGAAGCGGCCGTCGTTGCAGGCCAAGGGCGCCGCCGCTGCACATGTGCCGGCTTGGCAAGTCTCTGCACCGTCGCAGCGATCGGCATCGGGGCAGGGTGTGCCATTGGCTACCGCAGGGTGGCTGCAGCCACTGGCAGGGTCGCACTGGTCAGCCGTGCAAACGTTGCCATCGCTGCAGACGAGCGGCGTGCCAGCGACGCAGAGTCCGGCCTGGCAGTTTTCGGCGCCGTTGCAGACCGTACCATCCGCACAGGCGGTTCCGTTGGTCACGGCGGTGTTGCGACAACCGCTTACCGGATCGCAGCCGTCCGCGGTGCAGGGGTTGCCGTCGCCACACTCGAGGCCGGGGCCTGGCAGACAGCCGGCCACGCTGTCGCAACGTTCCTCGCCGTTGCACGCGTTGCCGTCGGCGCACAGGCTCGCTTGTGGAGCATGGGTGCAGGAATCGCCGGCTTCGTCGCAGGAATCCACGGTGCATGCGACACCGTCGTTGCAGTTGAGCGACGGTCCGGCCTGGCAACCGGAAACAGGGTTGCAGACCTCGCTGCCATCGCAGAACAGCCCGTTGTCGCAGACGGCGGCGACCGCGAGGTGGTCGCAGCCGTCGGCAGCTTCATTGCAAGAGTCGGTCGTGCAGGCGACGCCATCCTCGCAGTCGGGAAGCAACCCGGACTGACAGCCCGCAGCGGCGTCGCAGACCTCGACGCCGTTGCAGAACGAGCCGTCGTCGCAATCGCGCGGCGGACCGGCCGCGCAGAGTCCCGCCTGACACGTATCGTCCAGCGAGCACACGTTGGCATCGTCGCAAGGCGTGCCGTTCTCGACCGGTCGATTGACGCACCCGTCGGCGGTATCGCAAGCGTCGATCGTGCAAGCGTTTCCGTCGTCGCAGTCGAGCGGAGCGGCCGACGTGCAACCCAACGCCGGATCACAGGTCTCCAGGCCATTGCAGGCGTCCGCGTCGCGGCAGGGCAGGTCGTCGGGCGCGTGATCGCAACGGTCGGCGGCCTCATTGCACGAGTCGGCCGTGCACGAGATGCCGTCGTCGCAGTCGGGTGGGGGGCGCGCGGTGCAATCGTTCAGCGGATCGCAGAACTCCAGGCCGTTGCAGAACAAACCGTCGATGCACGCCAGGTCTTCGGCAGCGTGAATGCAGGTGTCGGTGGCCTCGCTGCAGGAATCCGCCGTGCAGGCGATCGCGTCCGTGCAAGGCTGGGCTCCACGTTGGCAGCCGATTGAGGGGTTGCAGCTTTCCAAACCGTTGCAGAAGCGTCCGTCGTCGCACACCAGTGGGGTTCCGCTGACGCAGCCGGTGGCGGGATTGCAGGTTTCGATGCCGTTGCACGCGTCCGCGTCGTCGCAGGCCGCTGCTTGCGGGAGGTACGTGCAGGCGCCGGCCGCGTCGCTGCAGGCGTCGGCGGTGCAAGCGATCCCGTCGTCGCAGCTCGGGGGCGAGCCCGGTTGGCAGTCCAGCACCGGATCACAGGTTTCCATCCCGTTGCAGAACAGATCGTCCAGGCAGACCAGATCGCTGGGGGCGTGAGTGCAGCTATCGGTGGCCTCGTTGCAGGAGTCCAGCGTGCATGCGACGGCATCGACGCAGGGTGCGCTGCCGCCGACGCAGCCGGTCGCAGGACTGCACGACTCGACCCCATTGCAGAACAGACCGTCGTTGCAGGTGGGCGCTGGTGCGGACTGGCAGGCGCCTGCCTGGCAGGTTTCGGCGCCATTGCAGGCGTTGGCATCACCGCAAGGAGTACCGTTGACGAGCGCGCCGTGCTGGCAACCGAGCAGCGGGAGGCAACTATCGGCCGTGCAAACGTTGCCGTCGTCGCAGTTAAGTCCCGGCCCGGGCAGGCATGCGCCGGCCTGGCAGGTATCGCCATCCGTGCACAGGCTCCCGTCGTCGCAGACGCTGCCGTTGGCACGCACCGTGTGCGTGCAGCCACCCTGGGCGTCGCATGCATCCACCGTGCACGGGTTGCCGTCATCACAGTTGGGAACGACGCCCGGTTGGCAGCCGAGCGTGCCGTCGCAGGTTTCGGGCCCATTGCAGGCGTTGCCGTCGCTGCACGAACCGTGATCGGGGGCGTGCGTGCAATCGTCGATCAGTAGGTCACAACGGTCGCTCGTGCAGGCGACTGCGTCGTTGCAGGTGGGTGGGGCGCCCCTCTGACAACCGAGCGTTGGGTTGCAGACCTCGGTGCCGTTACAAAAGATGCCGTCGTTGCAGCCCAGATCGTCGGCGGCGTGACCACACGTGTCGCTCGCCTCGCTACAGGTATCCAGGGTGCAGCCGACGCCGTCGTTACACGGTGCTGAGCCAGCCGCACAGCCTGAGGCAGGCTGGCAGGTTTCTGCCCCGTTGCAGAAGCGTCCGTCGCTGCACGCGGCATGGGTCGGGATATGAATACACGCGCCGGTGCCGCTGTCGCAGGTATCGATGGTGCATGCCACGCCGTCGTCGCAGCCAGCGCCCGGGCTGACCAAGCAGCCAGCCGTCGGACTGCAGATCTCTGCTCCATTGCAGCCGGCGGCGCCGTTGCAGGCCAGATCGTTCGGCGTGTGCGTACAGGCGTCGGTGGTCTCGTTGCATGCGTCGACCGTGCAGGCGACGGCATCGGCGCAGTCAGGAGCGATGCCCGGCACGCATCCGCTAGCCGGATTGCAACTCTCGGTTCCATTGCAGAACAGGCCGTCGTTGCAGCTTGGCGCCGCGACCGCAGTACAGACGCCGGCCTGGCACGTATGAGTGCCGTTGCAAAGGTTGCCGTCGTCGCACGAGGTTCCGTTGGCCACCGGGCTATGGGCGCAGCCCGAGGCCCCGTCGCACGTGTCGAGCGTGCACGGATTGCCGTCGTCGCACTCGGGTAGTCCTCCGGATCGGCAGCCGAGCGTCAGATCGCAGGTCTCGACGCCATTGCACGCGTCGCCATCGTTGCACGTCCCGTTGTTGGGAGCGTGCGCACAACTAGCGGCGGCTTCGTCGCAACTGTCGCTCGTGCAAGCGACGCCGTCGCCGCAGTTCACCGGCGTCCCGGTCGTGCAGCCGGTCAATGTGTTGCAGATCTCCGTCCCGTTGCAGAACAGACCGTCGCTGCACGCGGCGTTGTTCGCCGGGTGGTCGCAGGTGTCGGTGGTTTCGTTGCACAGGTCCGTGGTACAGGCGATCGCATCGTTGCAGTTGACGGAGGCGCCGGCGATGCAGCCGGTCGCGGCGTTGCAGGTCTCGGCCCCGTTGCAAAACAGACCGTCGTTGCAGAGCGAGTTGTTGACGGCGTGATTGCAACTGTCGGTGCTCTCGTTGCACGTATCGACCGTGCAGGCGATCGCATCACTGCAGTTGACCGGAGCGCCGGCGATGCAACCGGTCAGCGCATTGCAGGTTTCGGTGCCGTTGCAGAACAGGCCATCGTTGCACGCTGCCGCGCTCGGAGCGTGATTGCAGACGTCGTTGACCTCGTTGCAAGCGTCGGCAGTGCACGCGATTCCGTCGCTGCAATTGAGGGGAGCCCCCGCCGCACAGCCGGTCAGCGCGTTGCATACTTCCGCGCCGTTGCAGAACAGGCCGTCGCTGCACGCCGCCGGGCTCGGGGCGTGAGTGCAGATATCATTGGCCTCGTTGCAGGAATCCGTGGTGCACGCGATTCCGTCATTGCAGTTGACGGGGGTGCCGGCGGTGCAGCCGGCGAGCGCATTGCACGTCTCGGTCCCGTTGCAGAACAGGCCGTCGCTGCACGCCGTGTTGCTGGTTACGTGATCGCAGGCGTCGGTCGTTTCATTGCACGTGTCGATCGTGCATGCGACGCCGTCACTGCAGTTGACCGCCGTGCCGGCGGTGCAGCCCGTGAGCGTATTGCAGACCTCCGTGCCGTTGCAAAACAGACCGTCGTTGCAGGCCAGTGGCGTTCCCGGCGAACACGCACCTGCCTGACAGATCTCGTTTCCGTTGCAGAGGTTTCCGTCCGTGCAAGCGCTTCCGTTGGGGAGCGCGGGGTTCTGGCAGCCGGCCGCCGGGCTGCACGAGTCCGTGGTGCAGGGATTGCCGTCGTTGCACACGAGCGGCGTCCCGGCGACGCATCCGACGCTGGGGCTGCAGCTCTCGGCACCATTGCAGAGGTTGGAGTCGGTGCATACCGAGTTGACGGGAGCATTGACACAGCGGTCCAAGCTTTCGTTGCAGGTGTCGGCGCTGCAGGCGATCCCGTCGTTGCAGTTGACGGGTAGCCCCGGCCGGCAACCCAGGGCGGTGTCGCAGCGCTCGGTGCCGTTGCAGAAGGCGCCGTCGCTGCACGAGACGTCGGTCGGCGTGTGGGTGACGGTATCCGTCGGTTCGTCACAACCGTCCACCGTGCAGGCGATACCGTCGTCGAGTAGTGGCGGCGCGCCGGGCTGGCAACTGATGCCCAGGATGCAGACTTCCGAGCCGTTGCAGAACAGACCGTCGTCGCACTCGAGATCGGTGACACACGGGGTGAGGAGGAGCGTGGTGCTGGAGGTGGAGGTGGTTGGGAACTGCGCGGACGCGCTGGTGAACAGCAGCAGCGGCAGTGCGATGCCGAGGGCGCGGAGGCGATTCATGTGGCCCGTGCGGAGCGGATTGCCGTTCGGATCGAGCCTGGCAGGTGAGGCCCGAATCGATCGGTCGAGCGTCGCACGCAGTAAGCCGCGACCGGCGACCCGCCCGAGGTCTTCCGTTTCTTAGAAAGTACGGATGTGCTTGGGCAACATCCAGCAGCTTTCGCGAACGAGGCTACGGGCCGAGACGGCGAACGGCGTTTTTGCCCAGTTGGGGGATCGGCGAACGCCCGAGATGTTCGCGGCACACGCAATCGACATGGCGAGTGTCCGTCTGGTCGCGTGTGCTGCGCGACCGCGGCGGCACACCTGAATGGGGGAGAGAACATCAGGGTGCGCGTTCGACGATCGACGCTCACGCGAAAGGGTGGGTGACCATGACGACGCAAGGAATCCTGTGGCAGCCTTTCAGATTCGGTGTCCATACTACTCGACACCGTGAAGTACGGCTTCGGCAAACGTGCGACTGCGCGTCACGCGTGGCGTGACGGGTTCGCCGGCATCTGCATCGCTGCGTGGATCCTACTGAACGCCGCTACCGCGACCGCACTCGGCGAGCCCGGCTGCGACAGCGCTGCTTCCGATGCGGAAATCGCGAGCGATATCTGCCCTACGGCCGCGCCGATGACGGATGCGGTCGAGGGTTGGTTCACCGTCATCCAAGTGCGCATGCGGGCGGCCGCGCCAGCGGCCACCCTGAACGTAGCCTGCACTACGAACGCCGACTGTGACGACGCCGTCTTCTGCAATGGCGAAGAACCATGCGACGTGGATGGCATCTGTCAGCCTGGCGTGACGCCGATGTGCGATGACGGGGTCGGCTGTACGGCCGACGGCTGTAACGCAGCATCGGATGAGTGCGTGCATTTTCCGTTCGACCCGATCTGCGACGACACCCTTGCGTGCAACGGGGTGGAGATCTGTAGTGCGCTTTTCGACTGTCTCGAGGGTGCACCTCTCGATTGCGATGATGGGGTCGCATGCACCGCGGATTCTTGCGATGAGGCCACGTTCGGTTGCGAGCACCTCGTCGACGACACCGTCTGCGACGACGACCAGCTCTGCAACGGAGCGGAGAGCTGCGATGCTCAGCTGGACTGTCAACCCGGTGTAGCTCCGGCGGTGGGCGACGGTGTCGCCTGCACGACCGACTCCTGCGACGAAGACATCGATGCAGTTGTGCATGCGCCGGACGATGCCGCCTGCGACGACGGGTCGTTCTGCACGGGAGCCGAGACCTGCGATGCGACGCTCGGCTGCCAGGTGGGTGCTCCACCTGACTGCGACGACCGCATTGCCTGTACCGTAGACTCTTGCAACGCAGACCTCTCCGCCTGCACGCACGTCACCGATGACGCCTTCTGCGACGATGGCCAGTTCTGCAACGGTCTCGAGCTGTGCAATGCCCTGACGGACTGCGAGCCGGGCACGGCGCCACCGGTTGACGACGGCATTGCGTGCACGGCCGACGGCTGCAACGAAATCTCCGATACGATCGTGCACACGGCAAGCGATGCTGCGTGCGACGACGACATGGCGTGCAACGGGATAGAGACCTGTGACCCGCAGGTGGGTTGCGTTGCCGGCGCCGGACTCGACTGTGACGATGGGATTGCCTGCACGGCCGACAGCTGCGACGACGCGCAAGGGTGTCTCCATACTCCCGTTGATGCCGTCTGCAAAGACGACATGTTCTGCAACGGGGTCGAGTTCTGCGATCCGACGTTCGGTTGCTTGGCCGGCACGCTTGCCGACTGCAGCGACGGAATCGAGTGCACGATCGACGAGTGCGAAGAGATTGCCGACGAATGCATCCACACGTCCGACGATCCCGTGTGTGACAACGGCACGTTCTGCGACGGCTCAGAGTCTTGCGATGCTCTTCTCGGATGCTCGCTCGGGTCGCTACCTTCCTGCGACGATGGGGTCGCCTGCACGGCCGACAGTTGCGACTCGCTCAGCGATGCCTGTGCTCATAGCCCCGGCGATGCGAGCTGCGATGATGGGCAGTTCTGCAACGGCGTGGAGGCCTGTGTGCTCGTCGTCGGCTGCGCCTCCGGCGTTGCGCCGTCTCAGGACGATGGCGTTGGCTGCACGCTAGACTCGTGCGACGAGAGCTCCGACACGATCCTGCACTCGGCGAACGACCTGTCTTGCGACGATGGGCTGTTCTGCAACGGCAGCGAGACGTGCGACGCTGAGCTCGACTGTCAGCCAGGCACACCGCCGGCGGGCAGCGACGGGGTCGCCTGCACCGTCGACTCCTGTGACGAGAGTATCGATGCCTTCTTGCATACGCCTGACGACACGGCCTGCAACGACGACCTCTCCTGCAACGGCGCCGAGACTTGTGACGCCGAGCAGGGGTGCCTCGCTGGCCAGCCGCCCGATTGCGACGATGCCATTGCTTGCACGCTCGATGCTTGCAATGAGGACATCGATGCGTGCAGTCACGCTCTAAACGACGACCTGTGCCACGACGGAAACCAGTGTACCGACGAACAGTGCGTTACCGGACAAGGTTGTGTCTCGACGCCCAACTCATCGCCCTGTGACGATGGCAACGAGTGCACCAGCAACGATCAGTGTGCGCAGGGCGTCTGCGCCGGAGTGGGGATGACGTGCGACGATGGCAACCCGTGCACGACTGACAGTTGCGATCTCGTAGCCGGCTGCGGGCATACTCCGAACGCCTTGGCGTGCGACGACGCCAACGCCTGTACGGTCGGCGACGTCTGTAGCGGAGGCGCCTGCACGGGCGGCGCGCCGCTCGAGTGCGGTGATGGCAATCCGTGTACCACGGACAGTTGCGTTCTCGTGAACGGCTGCGGGCACGCCCCCAATGCGTTGGCATGCGACGACGGCAACGCTTGCACGACAGGCGATGTCTGTAGCGGTGGCTCCTGCACAGGCGGCTCATCCTTCAACTGCGACGACAACAATCCGTGCACCACAGACACGTGCGATCTGGCAAGCGGCTGCGCGCATACTCCGAACGCCTTGGCGTGCGACGACACCAACGCCTGTACGGTCGGCGACGTCTGTAGCGGAGGCGCCTGCACGGGAGGCTCACCCCTCGACTGCGCCGACGCCAACCCGTGCACGACCGATGCATGCAACACAGAGGTAGGTTGCACGCACGACCCGAATAGCCTGCTCTGCAACGACGGCAACGCCTGCACGGCGGGTGATGTCTGTTCCGCTGGAACGTGTACGGCGGGCAGCGCGCTCGACTGCAGCGACAGCAACGCCTGTACGGCCGACAGTTGTGACGCGGGCGCCGGCTGCCAGCACACGACGCAGGTCTGCGACGATGCCGACCCGTGCACCGTAGACAACTGCAACCCGGCGCTTGGCTGCGACAGCACGCCACTGGACTGCTCATTGCTGGACACCGAGTGCGAACACGGAATCTGCGATCCCACTTCCGGCGTCTGCGTCGCCGAGCCATGCGAGGAATGCTGCGACGACAGCAACGCGTGTACGGCCGATGAGCATCAGCAGGACGGAAGCTGCACGCATGAACCGGTCGATTGCGACGATTTGGATGCGTGCACGCTGGACACGTGCGATCAGGTCTCAGGCTGCGCGCACGCGACCGTGAACTGCGACGACGGTGTGAGCTGCACGTTGGATGCCTGCAGTCCTGCCAGTGGTTGTACCCACGCAGGTAGTGACGCGTTCTGCGACGACGGTCTGTTCTGCAACGGTGCGGAGGTTTGCGACGTGCAGAGCGGGTGCAGCCCAGGCGTGCCGGTCCCCTGCAACGACGGCGATACGTGCACCATGGACACGTGTGACGAGACGACCGACGACTGCCGGTTCGACCCGCAACCGGACCCGGCGCCTGGCTGCGGCGGCAACGTTTGCACGCCGGCTGGCAGCATCGACATCATCGATTTCGAGAGTTTCGCCGAGGGCGCGATCGTCCAGAGCGCGTCGACCGGCGGCGGTCTCGGACCCATTGCGGTGACGGGCACCAACCCGCGGTTCCCCGCCACCAATACCGCCGTTATCTTCGATTCCTCGTGTCCGGGAGGGTGCAGCGGCGGTGACAGCGACCTGGGAACCCCCAGCCTCAGCTACGGCGGACCCGGCGTCGGTCATGTGAGCGGCTGCGGAACGGCCTGCGCGAACGATCGGCCCTACGGGAAGATTCTCATCGTCGACGAACACATGACCGATCTCGACGACGACGGCCTCGTCGACGATCCGGACGATCAAGGCGACGAGCCGGTGAGCTTTGAGTTCGACTTCGCAGCGATCGATCCGGTGACGATCCACCACGTCGTGTTCATCGACATCGAGGCCAGCGAGACCGCGCCCACCGTCGAGCTGTTCGACGCGGATGGACTATTGCTCGGCAGCTTCGCTGTGATCCCCTGCGGCGACAACGGACTGGTGCTGCTCGATCTACCGGACGTTTCCGGCGTTAGCCGGATGCGCATCAATCTGTACGGGTCGGGAGCCGTGGCCGAGATTGCGCTCAGTGCCGAGGATTGCCCGGAGTAACGCGGGCGAGCGGGTGAGGGCGGGCCCCTCAGGATCCAAACGCCGCGCGCAGCGCTTGGCCAGCTTCAGCCACGGCGAGCCGGGCCCGGTCGATGGCATCGGGCATGGAGAAGAATCCATGGATCATGCCGTCGTAGCGCCGTAGCGACGTCGGGATACCTGCCTCCACGAGCCGCTTCGCATAGGCTTCACCCTCGTCCCGCAACGGATCGAACTCGGCGGTGAGGATCGTCGCCGGCGGCAGCCGGGCCAGACTCTTGGCGCGCAGTGGCGAGGCCATCGGCATGCTGCCGTCCTCCGGCCGGGCCAGGTAGTGATTCCAAAACCACATCATCATCTCGCGCGTGAGTAGGTAGCCTCGCGCGTAGTCTTTATAGGAAGCAGTATCGAACGAGTGATCGGTCACGGGGTAGATCAGCAGTTGGTGGATCAGCTTGGGGCCTTTGCGATCGCGGGCCATCAGGGTGACCACCGCGGCCAGATCGCCCCCGGCGCTGTCACCGGCCACGGCGATCCGGTTCGGGTCACCGCCGATGTCGGCTGCATGAGCGGCTGCCCAGCAGGTCGCCGCGTAGCAGTCCTCGGGGGCGGCGGGGAACTTGGCCTCGGGAGCTAGCCGATAGTCGACCGATACGACCACGGCACCCGCCGCATTGGCCAGCGAACGACACGTTGCGTCGTGTGTGTCCAGATCGCAGATACAGAAGGCCCCACCGTGGAAGTACATGAGGACGGGCGCGGGTAGCTTGCCGCTCGGCGTGTAGATCCGAACGCGGATGCCGCCGGCCGGGCCCGGCACCTGCCGCTCCTCGACCGCTGCCACCGGCTCGGCACCGCGCGCCGGTCTGGGCAGCTGCTTCATAGCCGCCCGCATCAAAGCGGGCTCGATGGTCGCGAGATCGGGCACGGCGCCGAAGTCGAGTTGCGCCAGGACGGCCTGTGCCTGAGGGTCCAACGGCATGAGCAAGTTCCTCCCCGGCACGCCGCCTTTGCCCAGGCGCGCCTTGACCTGCTTGCGACGGAGCGGTTTAGACTAGCTGCACGTTCCCGGCAACTAGCGGGGCCGTAAGCTGTGTCCCAAAACTACGACCTATTGATCCGCGGCGGGACCCTCATCGACGGAACCGGAGCGCCAGCTCGCAAGGGTGACCTCGCGGCAACGCAGGGTCGCATCGTCGCTCTGGGCAACGTCCGAGGTGAAGCGCGCCGGACCCTGGATGCCACCGGCTGCGTGGTGGCTCCCGGCTTCGTCGACATTCACACCCACTACGACGCTCAGGTGCTCTGGGATCGAATGCTCACCATTTCACCGTGGCACGGGGTCACCACGGTGGTGATCGGTAACTGTGGCTTCGGCATTGCGCCGACGCGCCCGGCCCATCGCAACCTGGTTCTGCGCACGCTCGAGAACGTCGAGGGCATGTCGCTAGCGGCGCTCCGTGCCGGGGTAGGCGAGGAGTGGCCCTTTGAGACCTTCCCCGAGTACCTCGACGCCGTGGAAGAGCGTGGCATGGCGATCAACGTCGGCGCCCTGATCGGACATACCCCGCTGCGGCTCTACGTCCTGGGCGAGGAGGCCACCGAGCGCGAGGCGACCGGTGACGAGATCGCGCAGATGAAAGCGCTGGTCGCCGAGGCGCTCGACGCCGGGGCGCTCGGATTCGCCACCTCCAAGTCGCCGACCCATGTCGGGTACGCCGGCCGCCCAGTGCCTAGCCGCATTGCCGCCAAAGAGGAGATCATCGCGCTCGCCTCCGCGCTCGGCGAGAAAGGTCGCGGCGTGATGCAGGCAACCGTTGGGGTCGGGCTATTCCTGGATGAGATGGAAGAGATCCAGCAGTTGATCGGCCGGCCGATTAGCTGGACGGCGCTACTCGCCGATCTGTTCGGACCCACCGGTCATCGCAGCCTTCTCGAAAAGCACGCCGAGATGCAGCGCCGCGGGGTCCAAGTGTTTCCCCAGGTCGCCTGCCGGCCGCTCACCTTTGAGTATCAGTGGAAAGCCCCGTTTCCCTTCGCGAGTATGCGGTTGTTCGAACCGGTTTCGGCCGCCGACTTCGAAGGCAAGAAGCGGATCTATGCCGACCTGGAGTTCCGCCGCACGTTTCGCGAGCACGGCGGCAAGGCGGTGCTGGGCGGAAGCTGGCAGGACACGGTCGTCTCCGAGTGTGCCCACGATCCGCAGGCGGTCGGCCGGAGTCTGAGCGAGCTGGCGGCCGAGCGTGGCGTCCACCCGGTCGATCTCGCTCTCGACATCGGGCTGGCCAGCAACCTGGAAGCGCGCTTCCGCGTCCAGATCGCTAACAAGAGTGAAGACATCGTGGCCGAGTTGCTGACCCATCCCGCCGTCATGCTAGGGCTTTCCGATGCCGGCGCGCACGCCAGCCAGCTTTGCGACGCCTGCTTCTCGACCCACCTGCTCAGCCACTGGGTGCGCGACAAAGGTGTGCTCTCGATCGAGCAGGCGGTGCGTTTGCTCACCACGCGCTCGGCCGAGGTATTCGGCATCACCGATCGCGGCCGCCTCGCCGAGGGCATGGCGGCCGACGTCGTCGTCTTCGACCCCGGCGAGGTCGGCTGTTCACCGCTGCGCAGGGTTTACGACATGCCGGCGGGCGCCGACCGGTTGGTGGCCGATGCGGCCGGCATCCGCGCCGTCGTCGTCAACGGTACGCTGATCCGCGAAGACGGCCGCGACCGCGTCGATGCCGGCGGCCCGTTGCCCGGGCGGCTGCTGCGCGGCGGGAGGGCTTCATGAGCACATTCGGGTTCCCTGTGATCTCGGCCGACTCTCACATCACCGAGCCGCCTGACACCTACAGCGCGCGGATCGACCCTAAGTTTCGCGAGCGTGCCCCACGCATGGTTCGCGACGAAAAGCTCGGTGACATCTTCGTCATCGATGGCTTCCCGCGACCGGTACCCATGGGTCTGGTGGCCGCGGCTGGCAAGCCCGCCGAGGAAATCCGCATGACGGGCTCTCTGTTCGAGGATCTGCACCGCGGTGGTTGGGATCCGGTTGCGAGACTCGACGATCAAAAGCGCGACGGAGTCGCGGCCGAGGTCATCTATCCGACGGTCGGCATGGTGCTCTGCGCCCATCCCGATCTCGACTATCGAAAGGCCTGCTTCGACGCCTACAACCTCTGGATCGCCGAGTACTGCGCCACTGCCCCGGCGCGGCTGCTCGGCATCGGTCAGACCGCGATGCGCACGCCGGCCGATGGGCTGGAGGACTTGTCCGCGATCAAGGCCTTGGGGCTACGCGGCGTGATGCTTCCGGGCATCCCCGGTGTGGCCGACTATGACTCGCCGATCTACGATGAGTTCTGGGATGCCTGTCTCGAGCTGGAGCTCCCGCCCTCCTTTCACATTCTCACGGGGGCAGACCGGATGTTCGAGTGCCGCGGCCCGAAGCTCAACAGCTTTCTCACCATCATTCGCGGCAATCAGGACATCATCGGCATGCTGGTCTTCGGCGGCGTCTTCGAACGCAACCCCGACCTCAAGGTCGTCTGTGTGGAGGCGGATGCCGGCTGGGTGCCGCACTTCATGTACCGGATGGATCACGCCTACGACCGGCACCGCAACTGGTTGCCGGCCGGGCAGGATCTCTCGAGGCTACCCTCGGAGTACTTCCGCGATCACGTCTACACGACGTTCCAGGACGACTGGGTCGCCTTCAAGATGGCCGACCTCATGAACTGGAAGCACCTGATGTGGGCGAACGACTTCCCGCACAGCGATGCGACCTGGCCGTGGTCGCAGGAGATGCTTGCCGAGCAGGGCCGATGCCTCACGGACGAGCAGCGCCGGGCGATTCTGTGCAGTAACGCGGCGGGGCTCTACCGGATGGACCTCCAGCAACTGACGGACTGGGGTCAGGTCTGATTTCCGCGAAGTGGAAATCAGACCTGACCCCATTTGCTTCCGGTCCGCTTGGGCGTCTTGCGCTAGCGGCGGATGGTGGGAATACAGGAAACCGGCCTGCGGGTACGTGGCGCATGGCGGCAATCAAGATAGCGACCTCCGCCGAGACCGCTCAGCCTTCGTCTGGACGCGCTCCAGCTGGTCGCGACGAAGTCCGACCATGCGGGAGGTCCGAACATGAAAACCCACACTTCAGCGGTTCGAACGGCAGCGCTAGTGCTGTTTTCGGTTTTTGTCGTCCTCAGTTGTAACGGCTCGCGTCCCAGGCCGCCCGGTGCCGCGCAAGCGGGCGACGACCAGCAACGCTACGAGATTGCGAGGGCCACGGTGAACGACGCGGCCTGGGACGCGAGCCGTTACAACATACGCACCGGAGAAGCGTGGCGAATCGTCGCCGACAAATGGGTCAAGCTCGGGGACGAGAAGGCCATACCGGCGTCGAGTTATGCCGTTCGCATGGTTGCACTCGTGAACGACTGGGGTGCCATCCGATTCGATCTGATCTCGGGCCGTACGTGGAAAGCCCGCGACGGTGCCTGGGTCGAGATCCAAGAGTAGCGGCACGCCCGCCGGTACCGTGTCCTCACGACGAATGGAGGGTCTCTAGAGAGGATTGCTCTTGCGACGCTCTCCGCCGCCGACGGGAAGGCTGATCAGGTCGCCGTCGCGGGCGACGAACAGCGGCCCCGAGAAGCGTTGCCGGGCATCACCCAGAAATGGGCCTTCCAGGGAGCGTAGCACTAGCGGCGGGATGAAGTGGGTGAAGGCCAAGGCGTGCACGCGGGCCTGCGATGCCTCGTCGGCCGCATCCCAAGGCGTGCTGTGGAAGGAGAGAGGGTCGTTGGAAGATGTGGGCGACGTCGTCGCTGCCGGATGCCCGAGCCGTCTCTTCCAGCACGCCGGCCAGGCGCGGTGAGATAGCCTCGTGAACGAGCAGATCGGCGCCAGTCGAGCCGTCGCCGTCGGCGAGATCGAAGGGCTGAGCGATCAGACCGAAACCCCACGGCGTGGCCGCATCGGGACCATGGTGGGCCGTACGGTAGATTCCGTTCAAGGCATGGGCCTCGTTGAAACCGTTGACCATGCGCTCCACGCCGGTCGGCCCGATCACCGTCAGTGGCGTTCTCGCCCCCCAGGCCACCCAGCGCTGCTCGGCGAACTGACCGAGACCGTCGGGGAGTGTGCTGATCGTGTCCCGGAAGATCGACTTGGCGGCGACCCTGCGCATGAGCGCAACGCTGATCTCGCCGCGGCTCAGCTAGAGCACGCCAGCCAGACCCACTGCTACGACGCCGGGCGTCCTAGCGATCTCGCGCTTCATGCCGAGACGTCCTCGACAGCTCCGGCGATGCTGCGAACGACCGGCCGGGTCGTCACTGCGGTCGCGCTCGGTGCTCTGACGCTCCGCAACGGCAACGCGAGTAGCCCGGCGGTCGTCTGCATGGCCGAGTCATCGAGGCCGTCGAGCCCGTAGACGACGTTCACGCCGCACCGGGACGGGATGAAGGTGGAGAACAATCGGTCGAAGAGCGAGAAGATGTTGCCGTAGTTGCTGTCGGTCTGCCTCATGATCCGTGAATGATGAACCTTGTGCATGTTCGGCGTCACGACGACGAGCGAGAACAGGCTGTCGAGGCGCAGCGGCATCCGGACGTTGGCATGCTCGAGGAGTCCGGTGAGCGCCGACCACAGGCGATAGACGGCAAAGGCGCCGGGGCTCGCGCCAAGACCGATCGCGGCGACAGTCATGAATGCGTAACGCAGAACGCTCTCGCCCGGATGCTGGCGGACGGTCGTCGTGACATCGACAGCCGGGTCCGAGTGATGGACGCGATGAAAGCGCCAAAGGACCGGGCTCTTGTGCATGGCGACGTGCGCGACATACGTGGAACAGTCGAGCGCCAGAACCGCGATGGCGGCCGTCATGACGGGCGGCAGCGCGAGCGCATGGAGGACACCGAATCCGATCGGCTCGAGCCGCACCAGCGCCACAACGAGGGCGGTGTTGAAGACGGCATTCGTCGCGAACGTGATGAACGTGAGCGCGAGATTCGGCGCGAGATGCGCCCGGTTCCAGCGCCCACGGGTATGGAGAGGGATGGCGGCTTCGATCAGCGCGACCAGCGCCATCGCGACGAGAATGACCCCCACCGTCGTGAGGCTGGACAGATACAGCGTAGCTATGTTCATTGCATGACCTCCTGGAGCGGCGCGAGCTTGGCGGGATCGCGGACCACCCGCATGGCGACGATGCGGCCGGCGCGGGTTTCGACATGGACCGAGGCGAACACCGCGTGCCCGGCGCTCGGCAGCGTCACGAGCACAGCGGGCTCGGCGTTCAACCGTACGATGCGGCACGCGACCGGTAGGGACACGCGCCGGTTGAGATTGGCGAAGCGGC
The DNA here is from genome assembly GCA_964555245.1 of uncultured Myxococcales bacterium. GTDB lineage: Bacteria > Desulfobacterota > Binatia > UBA1149 > SPBQ01 > CAZKRI01. Next base: position 29,499 of record CAZKRI010000092.1, on the reverse strand, counting down.
GGAGCAGCGCACGCGCTCCGAACGTCGGTTTCGTCGCCACGCGTACGACGCCACCGCCGTCGACGACACCCCACACGTCCTCAGCGAGCAGCGCGGCTAGCGCGTCCACGTCGCGCAGCTCGAGCGCGCGGGCGAGGCGGGCAACGACCTCGGAGTCGACCGGCACATCGACGTCGGTGCGGCCGCGTGCACGATCGACCGCCGCGCGGGCCCGGTGCAGCGTCGCCTTGGCCGCGTTGCCGTTGGTGCCCACCGTGCTTGCCACCTCGGCGAGCGGCAGTCCGCAGACGTCGTGCAGCAGCAGCACGGCTCGTTGTTTTGGTGGTAGGTGCTGCAGCGCCGCGACGACGGCGAGCCGCACGTCGTCGCGGAGAATCGTGGTCGCTTCCGGATCGGCCGGCGGCGCGGGGACTTCGTCAAAGGCAACCGGGTCGACCAGCTCCGTGAGCGCGCGGGTGCGCTGGTCGCGGCGCAGATGGTCCAGACACACCGTGGTGGCGATGCGGAACAGCCAACCGTCGACGGCAGCGACGTCGTGGAGATCCTCGGCGCGCTCGATGGCGCGAGCGATGGCTTCCTGGCAGAGGTCGTCGGCCTCGGTCCGCTGCCCGGTCATGCGGTAACAGTGCGCCCACAGGCGCTTCCGGCAGCGCTCGACGGCGGCGAGAACGGTCGTGGTGCGGCTCTGCGACATGGCCCTTACCAACCAGGACGTTTGGGGGCCCTCGGAGGGTACGGCCTACGGAGCGCTACTGGAGTTCCTCCAGCCACGCGTTATCCCCGAACCAGCGGTGCTTGAGCGCATCGAGGGCGCCCGTGCCGGCCATCGTGGTGAGGATGTTCTGTACCAGGTTGACGAACAGAGGATCGTCGGGCGGGAGGGCTATTCCCAGCGGCTCGAAAGTGAGCGGCTCGGTCAGGCTGTCCAGCTCGCCACTCTTGTCAGTGGCTCCCGCGAACACACAGTAGGGGAGGTCCGCAACCAGCGCGTCCGCTTTGCCCGAGCGAACCAGCGCGGTGGCCTCATCCAGCGTCGCGGCGGTTTTGAGCTTGGCCTTGGGAGTCAGTTCCTGGACGAAGATCTGGCTGGTCGAGCCTTCGAGAGCCGCCAGGGTGAACTTGCTGCTATTCATCTCGTCGACGGTCTTGAGCTTGGCGAGCGCCTTGGTGCGGGTGATGATCGACTTGCCGGAGGTGAAGTAGGGGCCGACGAATGCGGCCTTCATGTTGCGCTCAGGCGTGATCGTGACTCCCGAGATCACCAGGTCCAGCTCGTCGGCCGCCAAGGCCGGCAACAGCTCGGCGAACGGCTTGGTGACGATCCTAAGCTTGACGCTGAGGCCCGAGGCGATGGCCCGGGCCAGGTCGGCATCGAGCCCGATGATCTCCTTTTTCTTGTTCCTCATGTTGAGCGGCGGCTGGTCGCCGCTCATGCCGACGAGGATTTCGCCGCGTTGACTGATCCGCGCGAGCGTTGGCGAGACTGAGTCGCCGGCCCGTGCCGAAACCTGGGCCAGGGCGGTGGTCGCCAGAACCAGGGCAAGCATCAACGCGCGACGGATTCTGATCATCTTGCCGGCGAACTTACCCGGCCCGTCTTCGTGGGTCCACCGAGCAAACGAGCTGATGCGACTATCGGAACTTGCGACCGGCCGGCGGTCGTGCCAAGCGACGCCTCGTGTGGTGCTGGGATGCTCAGTGCCGCGTGCCGTCGTGACGCGGGCAGGGCGGGTCCGTACCGCCGGGATTCTGTTGCGGTCGGTCTCCGCGACGCTGCGCATCTCCGTTCCGACGATTCTCGATGTCTTCCGCGGTGTCCACCGGCGGATCGATGCCGACACGCGACTCCGTTGGTGGTCGAAGCATCTTCTCGAGCTGATCGACCTGCACTACACGGTCGTCGATCCTCAAAGGTTCGCGCCGGCGCAGGGTCGGCCGACCATCTTGATGAGCAATCATCAGAGCCTCTGCGACATCCCTCTCGTATTCGTCACGCTCCCCGGGTCGATCCGCATGCTGACCAAGAAAGAGCTGTTTCGCGTGCCGATCTGGGGACGTGCCCTGCGCGCCGCCGAGTTCGTGTCCATCGACCGCTCGGATCGCGCCCAGGCGATGCGCGATCTGGCGGAGGCCCGGCGCAAGATGGAGGACGGCATCGTCCTGTGGGTCGCACCCGAAGGAACACGCTCGCGTGATGGCCAGCTCGGGCCGTTCAAGAAGGGCGGGTTCATGCTGGCGCTCGAAACCGGGGCGACGATCGTGCCGATCGGGATCCGCGGTGCGCGCGACGTCCTGCAAGCCGGGACGTTTCGCGGTCTGCAACTGGGATGCTCGGCCGAGGTGCGGGTCGGCGCGCCGATCGACGCCGGGGCCTACTCGAGCACGACGCGCGAGCAACTGATGGCCGACGTGCAGCAATCGATCTGCGAGCTGGCCGCGATCGAGCCGCGGGCTTCGACGCGGCCGTCAGCTTAGGTCACGGAGCGCTCGCGCCAGTGCGGTGGGCAGCGCCAACGATCCACGTCCGCCTAGCTCCTGATCGACCGTCTCCAGTCGCCGGATGAAATCGAGAACTTCGCTGCGGGAGTATGAGCCACCGGCTGCTGCGCAGAAGTGGGTGCGGCAGCCAAACGGTCGCGCGGCGTAAGCCAAGCAGCGACCGGCTGGGTCCAATAGCGGACAGACGCCGTCATCGCGCTCGGGCAGCGAGGTTCGGCCGCTTGCGCGGAGCGCACGGGCCAGCACCATCGCCTCGCCACGCGTCAGGTATGGCGTACGGCCGGTGAGCTTGAACTGGCAGCATTCGGTCCGGCGAATGCACGCGCGCTTGACCGGACGGGTCTCCAGATCACGGTAGACCGCGTGGACTTCCTCCAACCGCGCATCGCTCGACGGCTGTTTCGAGCGCTTCGTCACTCGGCACCCGTGACGAGCATTTTGGGCAACAGTAGCTGCGCCCAGACGAGCGTGGCCGCCAGGAAGGCGGCGGCCGCGATCCCCATCCACACGAAGTAACGAGCGCGGTCGATCTCCATGGCGATGCGTGCCGCCATCGCCGCAGCCATCAGGCCGCCGATCACCGGTATCTGCCACGGCCTGCCGATCAACACGGTCCGGTATCCGCGATGGCCGAGGGTCACTTGAATGCTGACTGCCATGGCGAGCAAGGCGAATCCGCCAATGAAGCTGAAGTGAAGGGCGCCCTTATGGTAGTCAGGCACAATCGTGGCCACCACGTATCCGAACGGCAACAGCCAGCCGGCGGTCCACACGAGCCAGCGATTCCAGCCCGGCGCCGCGGGAGTATGTCGGAGCCCGGCGCCACCGAGCAAGGCTGCGGCAATCAGGACGCCCCGCAGCAGCATCCCGGCACGCAGTGAGGCGTTGATCTCGATGACGAACGAGGCCACCAACAGCACCGCGGTTGCTACGTGAAGCGCACGCTCGCGAAGATCGCGAGCGGCGCCCGTTGAGTCGGGTGGCGCAACGCCACGGGTCATCAACGGAAAAGCGAGTGAGCCAACGCCGAGGACCAATCCAACGAACATGCCCTGTTGAACGAGCCGGCGGCCGAGCTCGTAGACCCAAACCTCGGCCGTGGCTCCGCCGGCGTACAGCGCGCTCATCACGGAGCCGGCGATCCCCATGGCCAGCGCCAAGGGAATCCAGACGAATCCGTTGGGCGGACGCCGGCGCGACGTCGAGCCGATGAATCGCCGCAGCGCGAACCCAACCAGGGTAGCCGCCAGCGCAAGCCACGCCCCGTGCGCGATCAGCCAGCGTTCCTGCCAGGCAGCCGCGGCGGTGACGACGAGTGCGCCGGCGCACACCACCACTTCCCAGGCGTCCGGTGGTGCGCTGCCGGTTCGCCGTGGAATCATCGTCATCAGGAAGCCGACGGCAAAGGCGGTCATGAACGCCTGAATCTGAGTGGTAGCGTGAAAGACCGGGCGATAAGTCTCGAGCCAGCCCACCGCATGCAGCAGCCAATGTGCGACGCCCGCCCACGACAAGGCTATGCCGAGCGGAAAAAAGATCAGGTAGGGCTCGCGCCGGTACCAGGACGCGGTCTGCAGAGCTTCCGACTCGGTGACCACGCCGGGCGGGAAAACCGATGCGCTCGCAGCCGGCGGTGGCCGCCGGACCCGCGCGTCCACCGTGCGGACTACTCGATCCCGGCCAGACAAGGACCGGCATGTGCGACGCCCGCATGCGCGCGGACGGCTTCGCACGCGGAGCTGTACGTCTTGTTGTCGCAGCCGCAGACCGGATCGAAGACGTCGGGGCAGGCGTCGGGGATCTCGACGCACTGGGCTGGCGCGATCGGCGTCAGCACGAGCCAGCACAAACCCGGGATCGGAATACATGCCAGGCCGGCGGGACAATCGGCGTCGGTGATGCAGCGGCTGAAGTCGGCGCAGGGCCCTTCGTGGGCAATGCCGACTCCCGCCTGGATCGCGGCGCAGGCGCTGTCGTAGGTCACGCCATCACAGCCGCAGACGGCCAAGACCGGGAAGGGCGCGGCTGACAGCGGGCACACAGAAGGAGATGGAACGCACACGCCTTCGTCCGATTCGCTCTCGCACTTCCCTGGCAGCGGCAGGCAGATCTCACCGTCGGGGCAGGTCGAGCCGTCGGCGTTACAACGATCGAGGCAGCGTCCGTAGTGGGCGAGCTGGGCGCCGGCCCCGAGCCGCTCGCAGTCGTTTCCGTACGTGACCCCGTCGCAGCCACAGACGGGGTCGTAGTACTGGGGACAGACCTCCGGATGATAGACGCAGCGCCCCTGCAGGTCGGCGCTTTGGCACTCTCCCGGCGGCAGCTCGCAGATCTGTCCCTCTGGACAGCCGACACCCGCGATCCCGCCACAGACCTCTTCACAGGCGCCGTGGTGCAACTTGCCGACTCCGGCCGTCATGCGCTCGCAATCGTTGAAGTAGGTGACCCCGTCGCACCCACACACTGGATCGACGTTGTCGGGGCATCCCTGTGGGATCGGCAGACATTTACCCTCGCGCAGACCGTGCTCACAAAGGCCCGGCGGCACCTCGCAGAAGCTTCCGTCCGGGCAGACAGCCAGGGTAGGCAGATCTCCGGCGACCGTCGGATCGCTGAGCCCGCACGTTTGCTCGCACGACCCGAAGTGCAGAAGACGCACGCCGGCTTGCCGCCGTTCACAGTCGTTGCCGTAGGTGATGCCGTCACAGCCACAGACCGGATGGTAAAGCTCGGGGCAAATCTCGGGGACGGGCGTGCAGTTGCCCTCGCCCGCGGAATCGCAGTGACCGGGCAAGCCATCGCAGAACGTGCCCGGAGGGCAGCCGGCGGCACCGTCGGCCCCGCATTGGCCCGGGCAGACGCCCTCGTGCAGCAGGCCCACGCGTGCTTGGCGGCGCAGGCAGTCGTTGTCGTACGTGGCGCCGTCGCAACCGCAGACCGGCGCGAACAGTTCGGGACAGGCGTCGGGTATCGGTACGCAAAGCCCGACTTCCGGGACCGCCTCGCAGCGCCCGGCGGGTGGCTCACAGAACGCATCCGGACGGCACTCGCTAGCGGCGCAGCCGCCGCAGGTCTGACCGACGTCGGCCGGGCTGCCTTGCAAGCGGCGCAAGAGCGGCTCCACGGTCTCCGAAACCATGCAAAGGATGCAGTCGGTGAGGGCAGCGTTCGATGTCAGGTTTTGCGCACAACGGCCGCTAGGATCGGGACAGGCCGAGCCGAAGCCGAGATCGGCCGGTGTCACCGCCGCGCAGTTGGCGGCGAGGCTCTCGAGGCTACGCTCGCGAAGCCGGACGAGCTTGCGGGCGACGCTATCGGCGTCGCAGGCAGAATCGGCCGCGCAGACCAACAGGTGCTTGGCGCGTTTCTTCGCAAAGGCTCCCGCCAGTTTGGCCGCCGTCTCTCGGCACGAGTCGACGTCAGCCGCAGCGCTGCTCGCCGATACCGCCGCCAGCAGTCCGGCGAGAAGTAGATGGAGGGCCTTGGATCTGAGGTTCACGATCGATCCCATGGTGTTGGCTCCGTTGCCCCCGGGCGCGGGGTTCCGGCGCTCACTCTAGCTCCGGGCAGCCCGGCTAGCCAGGGAAAACCACCCCCGCGATACTCGGCTATGACATGGATCGCATGATCGAACGAGCCGACATCGTGGTGGTGGGGGCGGGGGCCGCCGGCCTGATGGCCGCAATCTGGGCCGGGCGCACCGCGCCGGGGGCCCGTGTTCTCGTCCTGGAGGGCGCGAGGAAGCTCGGCGCCAAGATTCTCATTGCCGGCGGCGGCCGCTGCAACGTCACCAACGAGGCCGTGCGCGCGGAAGACTTCGCCGGCTCTTCGCGGCCGGCCATTCGCAAAGTGCTCGACCGGTTCGACGTCGCGCGCGCGATCGAGTTTTTCGCCGAGCGCGGCGTCGCGCTCAAGGGTGAGGAGCACGGCAAGCTCTTTCCCGTGAGCGACGAGGCGCAAACGATCCTACGAGCGCTCTTGGGCGCGGTCGCCGAAGCTCGCGCGGAGGTCCGATACCCGCGGCGAGTCGAGCGCATCGTACGGGCAGGGGGAGTGTTCATGGTCGGCGGGTCGTGGGGAGCGGTCGAAGCGAGCCGGGTGGTGATCGCGACCGGCGGCCGCAGCCTTCCGCGCAGCGGTTCGGACGGCGGCGGTTATGCGCTTGCAGGCACGAGCGGCCACACGCTCACCTCGCGTATCTTTCCCGCGCTCGTGCCGTTGCTGTTGCCCGAGGGACATCGCCTGCGTGCCCTGAGCGGGGTGAGCACGAACGTGGCGCTCACCGTCGCAACGCAGACGGGGAAGAGCCTGGTTTCCTGTCAGGGTTCGTTGCTCTGCACCCACTTCGGTCTTTCCGGGCCGGCGGTTCTCGACATCAGCCGCCACTGGCTCGATGCGTACGCCGAGGACGCGACGATACGGCTGATTTGCGACTGGCTGCCCGGCCTGACCGCCGAGGCGTTGGACGCGGAGCTACAAACGCCCGGCGCCGGTACGCCGGTTTCGCGGCTTCGTCGAGTGCTTCCGCAACGCCTGGCGCAGACCCTCTGCGAGGAGGCGGGCATCGAACTGGATACACCGCTTGCTCGCTTGTCACGCGAGGCGCGGAGAACCTTGGTCCGTATCATCAAGGATCACAGGTTGCCGGTCGGCGGGGATCGTGGTTGGAACTTCGCCGAGGTGACGGCCGGGGGCGTGCCGCTCGCCCAGATCGATCTGGCCACGATGGAGTCGCGGGCCTGCCCGGGGCTCCATCTGTGCGGCGAGATCTGCGATGTGGACGGCCGCTTGGGCGGCTTCAACTTCCAGTGGGCGTGGGCAAGCGGCTATGTGGCGGGCTGCGGTGCCGGTGATAAATGGGGTCAGGTCTAATTTCCGGCGAAACGTTCGGCACTCCCGAAACAAACGCCGGGAATTAGACCTGACCCCATTTACTGGACGTTGCGGGCGAGGAAATCGCCGAGCGGACCCAGCACGTTGTTGCCGGGGACGTCCTCGGAGCTGGTGATGTCGTTGTGCGCGAAGCCTTCGGTGATGTGGACCTCGAAACCGCCGCTGACGTCGCCGAAGGTCGGGAAGGCGGGGTTGGGCGTGGCCGCATCGACGACGCGCGCGGTTGAGCCGTCGCAGCTCGGCGCCGTGCAGGTGCCCACACTCTGAGCGAATGCGACGTAGTTGCCAGGAACCGGCGTGAGGCCGTTGCTGCCGCCCAAGCAGATGACCGGGATGTCGATGGCGGCAGCCTGGGTGAGGTTGACGATGTCGGGGCGCGTGGCCGAGACGGCGGAAGAGTCCAGACTGATCGACTGGGCACAGTCGGTGTTGGTGGCGCATGCTGCGCCGACGTTACCGACGGTACACGTGCTGGTGACGCAACGGCCCGGCGCGTTGGTCACAGTCAAACCGGAGGAGGAGTAGTACCAGTCGGACGCGTTGGCGTCGGCGTGCACGAAGGTCGTGCCGTAGCGCGTAACGTTGACCAGTTCTTGCTCCACGCCCCAGCGAACCGCCGGTAGGCTCGTGGGAGGCGGGCCGTTGTCTGGCGTGAGCGCCGGCGGCAGGGGGCCCTCCGTGATGTCCTGCCAGGTGAGCAGGCCGCCGACCACCGGGCCCGGACCTCCGATCGACGTGGCCACCGCCGGCGAGAGGCCCGCGACGAAGCCGTCATCATCGAGGAAGCTCCCGAGCAGTCCTTGCACGGTGCAGTCGGACAGCAGCCCGAGCAGGGCGAGTTCCGGCACCAGATCGACTGCGCTGCCGGAGCCCTGGTCGACCTGCAAGATGACCTGGCCGCCGTCAGGGTCGGTGCGGCCTTGAATCGCGCCCGGCTCGGAGGCAGCCCCGACCTGTGGGCTCAGGCCGAACACCGCCGAGTAGGCAGCGACCGGCTCGGTGCACTTGGGCGGCGTCGCGCTCACGCAATCGACGGCCTCGGTAGCGATCGTGCAGGGAGTTTCATCCACGCAGCGAGGCGCGTTGTCGCGTACGGCGGCAAACAACCCTCCGTCGGCCTTGGCAATGATGCGATCGATGGAGTCGCCTGTCAGGGGCGCGCCCGTGGTGCTGCCGCCACCACCCTCCAAGAGAACCACACCGCGGAGTTTGCTGAAGCCGGCCTCCACGCCGACGCCCTCATCGAAGTCGGTCGCGGCGTAGCGCGCCGCAAACCCGGTGCCGGCGGAGTGGCCACCGAGGAAGACGTTGCCGTTGGCCACGATCGTATGCGCCGCCTCGACGACGGTGTCGATGTCCTTCGAGTTCACGTGCGCCGTGAAGTTCGCGATGAATGGTATGTCGCTGCTGGTGTTGTAGAAGTTCGCCCTGCGGTTGGGACCGGCCACCAGCGCCGGATCGAGGGTCAGCCCGAGATCGTCGCCGTAGTACCAGTCGAGGGCGACCAGCGGATCTCCGAGCGCGTCCGCGACCATCGCACCCGCACGATCCTCGAGCTGGTTGGTGCGGCGATGGAAGCCCCAGACCTCCAGCACCAGGTCGTGCTCAACCAGGACCTTGGGAATCAGATCTTCGGCCATGAGTTTGAAGTTATTCGCGTCTCCACCGAAGCCGGCGACGGCGATGAAAATCGCATCGGGCGGACCCGTGGTTCCGGCCATCTGCCACCGGGTGTACCAGGCGTTGTTGAGGCTGAATCCCGCCCCGCCGAACTGTTCGATCAGCTCGGGGTTGGTCACGACGACGCTCGGGGATCCGGGGGTTTCGTCGGGCTCGGCGCTGGAGGCTACGACGAACAGGTCCCCGGACACCGGCGCCGGACAGCTCGCGTTGTCCAATCCGTCGTCGTAGTCGTCGCAGTCGACGGTCAGTCCGCCGGTCAGATTGAGGTACCAGCACGAGCGGCAGTTGACCGCTTCGGCGACGCAGTCGGCGAAGTCAGCGGAGCTTCCGGTGTGGATGCCGCACTCTCCGGTGCCGCCGAGGAACGCGTCGGTCAGCGCCGCGGCCGCGCACTTCTTTTGAACGAGGGTCAGGATCTTGTCGCGGGCCTTGGCAGCCTTGCCGGCCGGATCCGCTTTCGCTACCGCGACACAGGCGCTGAGCACCGTCGCATCCTGGATCGTCTGATCGGCGAGCCCCTGCGTCGCGCACGAGTTGAAGTTCTTGCGCAGGGTCGCCGCGTACTTGGTGGCCGCTTTCAACGCGCTCGCTTGGCAGCCGGCCGCCTTCTTCGCATCCGTGTCAGCGGTTCCGTCGATGCTCGTGCGATCGAGCTTGCCGAGAAGGTCGCGTGCCAGACCAACCTCCGCCGTCCGTCCCGCCAGTTCGATTCGCTCGGCTCCGGTATATCCGAAGTCGGGGAGTTGCTCGGGGGCAGCCTGACACTTGTCGGCATCAGCTTCGCCGAGCTTGGTCGCGGCGCCCGCGACTTTCCCGGAGTCGTCGTCGGTCAAGCAGGACTCAGGAGTCTGGCCGAGAGCAAGCTGGTCCTTGCCCGCTGCCTTGAGACAGGAGACGTCGAGCTTGCCCTGGGTGGCGGCGTGCTTGACGCCGGTGCCGCCGACCTTGTTGAGACAGGCCCGCTGCTCATTGGTTTGTGCGTCGGCGAAGGCCTGGCCGGCCGTCAGGCAAGAGGCAAGCGTGGTGGCGAGCAGGATGCGAAGGTTCGGTGTCATGGCGGTGATCTCCCCCGGGCGGCCATCGTACGGGGCGCGACCGAGATCTTGCAAGACCCTGGTTTCGTATTCGTGCGCTTTGTCACGCCCCCGTTGGAGAGGTAGGGTCGCCGCGTCGCAATGATGGCCCGATGCCTGCGCACGATGGTCGTTCTGACCGGTCTGCTCCTTGCGACGCCCGAGAGCCCGCGCGCCGAGATCGTTCCCGAGGAATCCGGCACGGTCTTGCGGCTGGCGCCGGGGGCCGATCCGCACCGCGTCTGGGTGGCAGACCGCATGTTTCGCCACAGTATCCTGTTCGATGGTGATACCGGCGTCGCCCTGGGAATGCTGGACATCACCTGGAGCCTGGGCGGTCAGACGCCCTGCGTCTCGCGCGAGCGCGGCGAGATCTATGTCGTCGAGCCGGTCTACTCACGTGGCCATCGCGGTGAGCGCAAGGACTACGTGACCATCTACGACGCTCTGACCCTGCAGGTGGTCGGCGAGGTGGAGCTTCCGACCAAGTCGGCCGATATCGGCCACGGAGTCGCTCTGGCCACGATACTCGACGGCGGGCGCTTCCTCGTGATCTTCAATCAGACACCGGCCACCTCGGTTTCCGTGGTCGATCTGCCAGCGCGGCGCTTCGCCGGCGAGATTCAGACCGCCGGCTGCGCGATGGTCTACGCGACCGGACCGCGCAGCTTCGGCATGCTGTGCGGCGACGGCACGGCCTTGCGTGTCGATCTCGACGAGCTTGGACAGGAAGCACGCTCCGTGCACAGCCTCAGCTTCTTCGACGCCGTGACGGATCCGTTGACCGAGAAGGGAGCACGCGACGGGAATCGGTGGCTGTTCGCTTCCTTCGAAGGCTACCTCCATGAGATCGACTTCAGTGGCGAGCGGCCCAAACCCGGCACGCCCTGGGATCTGTTCTCCAAGGCAGACCGAGAGGATTCCTGGAGGGTAGGGGGCATCCAACATTTAGCCGTCCATCGCGACCGCCGAAGCCTGTACTCGCTGGTTCACCAAGGTGGAGCGGGCACCCACAAGGATTCCGGCAGCGAGATCTGGGTGTACGACCTCGAATCCCGCACACGCATCCAGATCATGGATGTGCCCAAGCTCCTGCCGGGCCTGCTGCGACCGATCGTCGGCGTGGAAGCCGGCGGCGTCCTAGATTGGTTCCTGCGTCTGCTCCTTCCCAACCTGGGGGCGCATAGCATCGTAGTCACCCAGGACAGTCAGCCGCTGCTGTTCGTGCGCCACGGCCAGACCGGGGCTGTGGGCGTGCTCAACGCGACCACCGGTGAGCACCTGCGGGATCTCGAAGAATCGGGCATCTCGGGCGGAACGATGGCGCTGCCATGATCGAAGCGTTGAGCATCGATCCAGTGATCGCACGTACGTTGCGGGTGGCGCTGGCTTTCCTGTTCGCCAACGCGGCTTGGCACAAGTGGCGAGACCGGGCCGCATTCAGCGCGACGCTTTCCGAGTACCGGATGCTTCCGGCTCGATCGATCGCGCCGGTGAGCATCGCGTTGGCGTCGGCCGAAACGGCAATCGCGGCGGCTCTGCCGTGGCCCGGACTGGTCGTCGCCGCCTGTTTGGGAGCCACGGGCCTGCTCGCTCTCTACTCGGTGGCGATCGCGACGAATCTGGTACGTGGGCGGCGCTGGATCGACTGCGGTTGTCTCGGCCCCAACGCTCGCCAGCCCCTGAGTGAGCGCTTGGTGGTGCGGAATCTCCTGCTCATGACAGCCACCGTCGTCGCGGCGTTGCCCGAAGGGACCCGCGCGCTCGTCTGGCTCGACTGGCTGTCGATCGCTGGAGCCGCGTGCTGCGTTGGCCTCATCTGGACCGCGATCGAGCTGCTCTCGGCCGCGCGGCAGGTACAAATCTACACGAGGAGCCCGGCGTGACGCAGGCCCTGCTCATCTCCAACGTCGTGCTTTGGCTCTGCGTGCTCGCGCTGTCCCTGGTCGTCGTCGCTCTGATCCGCCAACTGGGCGCGCTCCACGAACGAGTCGCGCCGGCGGGGGCCTTGCTCACCAGCGGCGGGCCCAAGGTGGGGGAGCGCGCTCCGCACTTCGAACTCGAAGCGTTGGACGGTAGCACCGTTCGGATCGGCGCCGCGGCCGAGGACGGCCGCTGGTCGCTGCTGTTCTTCCTCTCGCCGCGCTGCCCGGTCTGCAAGACCGTGCTTCCCGCCGTGCTTCGGGTTGCGCGCAGCGAGTGGCCGCGGCCTCGGATCGTGCTGGCGAGCGACGGAGAGGATGCCGAGCACCGTGCTTTCGTTCGCGAGCACGGTCTGGAGAGCTTGCCCTACGTGTCCTCCCCCGGGGTCGGCCTCGCGTTTCACGTGGCAACGCTCCCGTACGCCGTGTTGATCGATGACGGCGGAGTGATACGGGCGAAGGGGCTGGTCAACACGCGTGAGCATGTGGAAAGCCTGTTCGAAGCCGCTCGGCTCGGTGTCGCGTCTATCCAGGACTATCTCGCGGCAGCTCCACTGGCATCGGCCAAGGCAGCGAGCGGAGGCCGTGCATGACGAAACTCGACCGTTGGGTGGAAGGAGCGACACGAGGGCTGGCACGTAGGTCCTCACGGCGCAGCTTCATCGCGCGGGTAGGGGCATTTCTCGTCGGCGCATCTGCTGTTCCGCTGCTGCCGGTAGCTCGCGGCGCCGGCGAGCAGACGCGAGCGCAGCGCCCACCCGAGAACATCGACGGCCCCGAGGGCAACGCCAGCAAGTGTGAATACTGGCGGCACTGCGCGATCGATGGGTTCCTGTGCACCTGTTGCGGCGGCAGCCACACGGCTTGCCCGCCGGGGACGGAGATGTCCCCGGTCTCCTGGATCGGCACCTGCCGCAATCCGGCCGACGGTAAGGACTACGTGATCCTGTACAACGACTGTTGCGGGAAGAGCCTCTGCGGCCGCTGCTTCTGCAACCGTAACGAGGGAGACCGGCCCGCTTACCACCCCTACCGCGCCAACGACATCAACTGGTGCGGCGGGGCGAGCTCGCAGGTCTACAATTGCTCGACCGCGTTGCTGGTGGGCCTGGCCGTCGAAGGTCAGCCCGAGAAGTGATCCGGCTCCTTCTCGTCACTTCGTTGCTACTGGCTCCCGCCGTCAGCACGCACGCCGACGACACGCTCGCCCGACATGACTACGTGCTCACGTGCGCGGGATGCCACGGTTTCGATGGCAGGGGCTCCGACCAGGTACCGTCGCTCCGCGAGTTGGCTCCGCTCCTGACGGCCGCCGGCGGCCGCACTTACCTGGTCCGGGTTCCGGGTGTGGCCCAGGCGCCGCTGTCGAGCGAGCGCCTGGCCGGGTTGCTCAATTGGCTCATGGGCCACTTCAGTGGAGTCGCCGTCACACCGGGGTTCACCCAGGAAGAGGTGGCAGATCTCCGCGCCGCGCCACTGCGCGATCCGGTCGCTACCCGCGAGCGGCTAATGGGGTCAGGTCTAATTTCCGGCGAAACGTTCGGCACTCGCGAAACAAACGCCGGAAATTAGACCTGACCCCATTAGCTGCGTTCTGGTAGGTAGACGCGCAGCGTGCTCTGATGCGCGCGTGCGTTCCGAGGATCTCCGCACGTTCGAAGCCGCGGGCCTCTACGATCCAGCGTCACCGAAGGCGGACGAGCGACTCGCGCTCCTCGAGTGGCTCATGGCTCAGGGAGCCGACGCCGATCGGATCGTGCAGGCCTCGCGTAGCGGCTCACCGCTGACCGGGCTGGGGGGCGACCTCGCGCTGCGAACGTCGAGCGCGAGGCTCACGTTGCCAGAGATGGCAAAGCTCGCCGCAATGTCCACCGAGCGGATCGAGAAGATTCGGGTGACGGTAGGGTTACCACCCGCGAACCGCGAGGAAACGCAGTTCAGCGCTGACGACGCCGTCGCCTTCAGCAGTTTCGACCAGGCCGCTCAGATCTTTGGCGCGGCCGCGCTCTCGGAATTCATGCGAGTCGTAGGGACCTCGCTCGGGCGAATCGCCGAAGCCGCGGTGTCGCTCTTTCTGGTGAACATCGAGGGCCCGATCGTCGAGCGCGGCGGCAGCGAGGTGGCACTTGCTCAGGCTAACGTGGCCGTCATGCGTGCGTTCGAGATGATCCCTCCGGTGATGAACTCGTTGCTGCGGGCTCACCTCGGGATCGCCATTCGGCGCATGCGCAGCGCCCGTCTGGAGCGGTCGGTGAATCTCGTGCGCATGACGGTGGGATTCATCGATCTGGTGGGTTTCACCGGGCTTTCACGGAAGTTAAGCGCCCATGAGCTGGCCGAGCTGGTCGCCCAGTTCGAAGGAACCGCCACCGAGGTGATCACGGCCCGGGACGGCCGCCTCGTGAAAGTGATCGGGGACGAGGTGATGTTCGTGGCACGCGACTGTGCCGCGGCTTGCGACGTCGCCCTCACCCTGGTCGAGCGCTTCGCCGGCGACGGCGCCGTTACCCCGCGGGGCGGATTGGCGGCGGGCCCGTTGCTCGCTCGCAGCGGAGACTACTACGGACCGATCGTCAACCTCGCTTCCCGCATCGCGGACCTCGCCGTCCCGCAAGAGGTCCTCGTCACGCAAGAGGTCGTCACGCAGGCGGAGGGTCACCAGCTTCGCTTCGATCCGGCCGGCAAGCGGATGCTCAAAGGGTTCGACGAGCCGGTCACGTTGTACGCCGTGGGCCGGCCTATGCGGCCCGCATAGAGCATCTGGCCGTGGCTATTCCACGACGACGCGAACGAGGACGTACGAGTTCGGCTCCTACTCTTCTCCGGCCCTCGGGTAGCGGAAATGCACGAACCAGTTGTCGACGATGCGCGAGCGAAGGTCTTCCGCGTAGGTACGCGCAGCGCCGCGAGAGAGGAATATCGAGGAGGTTGCGGGTCAGAGCCTCTCTGACAGGCTCGGGCGCAGCCCAGAAGGTGCGATAGTACTCGTCGCTCGGATAAACGCGCACGCGTCAGGGTTCTTCCAGCGAAGCCGCGTGTGGTCAACTACCGCTTTTTCTTCCAAGTCTCGCCGAAGCGGGCTACTTCTTCACCAGAGTGGAACGGACCGTAGAGCCGTCCTTCTCTGACCTCGCGCTCGAGGTATTCCTCGATGGCCTTGCTCTAGCCGGGCTTGACGGCCCTCAGAGCCGGACGCGTAGACCTCTGTTTCACAGGGGACCGACGCGGCGCAGTGGGTGGTTTGGATGTTTTGGGCGACGAGCGTTTCATCGTCACCTCGTTCTTACCGCTTTCGACGTTTTTTGGACAGCTTCGTTAGGTGCGCGGCGGCGCGTTTGGGGCTGAAAGGGCCGCTGGGGCGCCCTACCCATCAGGGTACCAGGCAAATTCGCGTAATTTTGCACTCTAAGGCCAGTGGGCGTCTCGGACCGAGAGACTTGCTACGTGACGCGAATCCCGTCCGATTTCAACTACCTCCGTCGCGGAGCGACGCCATAAGCCCGCGGAGTTCTGAGCCCGACTAATAGCGATGGGATAACCGTGTTCGCGTGTGACGGATCGACTCGCAGAATGCCCGGGATTCCGCGCAGTTCGCTATGCTTAGCGTGCGTTTCTACATCAATTTGCCCGGTACCCTGGATGGGGCAGCTCTACGCCTCGCTTCAGACTGGACATGTGACCACCTCGGTGGCCCTGCGTCGCCTGGTCGCCTACAGCGCCACGATTCTATCGCGCCAACCGGGACCTGGGCCGGCTCTTCAAGACGGAGTTCATCTTGCAGTACATGTCGGAGCCCGAGCTGCGTGGTCGTATTCGCCGTGGACTGCTCAAGGTGGAGCAGCTCCACGCGTTGGCGCGTGATGTCTTCTACGGCCGGCACGGCCGAATCAGCGCCCGGAAAATGTGGGAGCAGATGAACACCTGCAGCTGCCTCACCTTGATCCTAGCCTGCATCGTCTACTGGCAGGCACGGGAGATTTCCTGAGTCATCTCCCAGTCCGATCCAGCGGCAGAAGGGATCGACCTGTCATCTCTGGAGCACGTGAGTCCGATCGAGTGGGACAACGTGGTTCTGTACGGCCAGTACATTCTCGATCGGAAGCTCGTCCGGCGCCGGCGAGAGCAGGTCACGCTCGTTCGTTAGCGTGCAACATTACATGAATTTGCCTGGTGCCTTACGCGATTCGGAAGAATCGCGCCGCGTTCCCGCCGAGAATCGCCTCCCGCGCTCGCTCATCGATGTCGGAGCGCGCACGAAGGTGGCGGCAGGAGTCGGGAAACTCGGAGTCCCAGTGGGGGTAGTCGCTGGCGTACATGATGAAGTTCGTCCCCAGGTCGGCGAGCGCAGCCGGTAGCAACGGCTCTTCGGTCTCGCAGGTGACGTAGATCTGGCCGCGCTCGACGTACTGGCGCGGGTGCCGCTTCCAGCCGCCGGGGATCCAGTCGCCACGTTTTTCGTAGTGCTCACCCATGCGGTCGATGAAATAGGGAACCCAGCCCACGCCCGATTCGAGAAACGCGATGCGTAGTCGCGGGTGGCGCTCGAGCACCCCGCCGCTGACGATCGCGGTCATGGCCGTCATCATGTCGAAGGGAAAGCTGATGCAGTGGACCTGAATGTAGTTCGTGAAGCGGTCGACGCCGATCTTGGGAAGGTGCACGCCGGGCGCGCCGTGGACGGCGAGCGGCAGGTCGAGATCCTGGGCGACGGCGTAGAAGCGGTCGAGGTCGGGATGGTCGAGGTTCCGCTCGCGCAGTGCGGGCGGTACGGTCGCGCAGACCAGGCCCAGATCCTTGGCTTGCCGGAGAGTCTGGATGGAGGCTTCTATGTTCTCGATGGGGACGACAGCCGCGGCATACAGCCGGCCTTCGCCCGCGCGGCACCATTCGGCGACCCATTCGTTATAGAAGGATGCCATCGCCGCGCCGAACGCGACGTCGCGGTAGCTCGGGATGCCCAAGCCAAAGCTCGGGAACAGCACCATGCGGTCGATTCCCTCGCGGTCTGCATCGGCAAGGACACCACGCTGGGATCCGGGGTTGATGCCGGGCGCTTGGCTGAGGCCATGCTCGGGCGGGCAGCCGGCGCCCGGACCGGTCGGCTCGGGATAGCGCCGGCCCTCCACTTCCACGCGCACGGTTCCGTCGGCGGTTGTGAAACGAATCTTGTCGGGCCAGCGTTCCAACGCCGCGACCATGAAGCTGGCCCCTTCGACCACGTGCGCGTCGGCGTCGATGACTGATTGCATACCGCTACGCTCGCTCACCCGGCCGCGCCGAAGCGCACCGGCAACCGATCCGGCCCGCGAAAAGCCAGGCCGACGACACCACAGTCTTGACCCGGCTCCAGCGTGAGGTCGGGCAGCCGGTCGAGCAGGGCGTTCATCGCGACGTGAAACTCGGCCTTGGCCAGCCTTGCCCCCACACAGAAGTGCCGGCCGAATCCGAACGCGATGTGCTCGCCGCGGTTGCGGTTGATCGCGAAGCGCTCCGGTTGGTCGAATTCGGTCTCGTCGTGGTTGGCCGATCCGATCGAAGCGAGAATCTCGGCGCCAGCCGGGAGGTCGACGCCCGCGATCGAGACCGGCTCCAAGGTCTCGCGCGAGACCATCTGGATCGGCGGCTCCCAGCGCACAGCCTCGTTCATCACCGCATCCATCAGGCTGCGGTCGAGCCGCAGGGCCTCCAGGAGCTCCGGGTCCCTGAGCAAGGCGACCAAGGTGCTACCGATCAAATGGTAGGTCGTCTCGGCGCCGGCCACCACGAGCAGGCGCAGGAAGCTGGTGACTTCTTCATCGGTTAGCTTGTGGCCTTCGACCTCGGCGTGAGCGAGGGTGCTGATCACATCGTTGCTCGGGTCGGAGCGTCGCTGCTCTAGGATGGGCCGGAGGTACTCTGCCATTGCGCGCGAAGCGGCGAGCCCGCGCGCAGGGTCGCGCGCGATCATCGTGAGGTCGGTGGCCCAGCGGTGAAAAGCCGCGTAGTCCTCGACCGGCAGTCCCAGAATGCTGCAAAACACGCGCAGCGGATAGGTGAACGTGAACTCTTCGACCAACTCGGCCCTGCCGCGATCCGCGAAGCGATCGATCAGCGCGTGGGCCGTGGCGGCCGCGGCCGCCTGAAAATTCTGGTTGAGCGAGCTCGGCGCGAACGAAGGGCCGACCAGCTTGCGATGGCGCAGGTGCTCGTCTCCATCCATGCCGATGATGGTTCGACCCATGACCAGGCCGATTCCTTTCTCGTTGGCGCGATTCGAGAAGACGTGGTCGTCGCGCAGGATCGTGTGCACGTCGCGATGACGCGTAACGAAATAGGCGCCGCGACCGGCCATCGTTTGTACGAACACGGCCGGCGCTTCACGGCGAAGCCGTGCATAGACGGTATAAGGATCGGCGATCGCGCTGACCTCGCTGCCGCCGAACAGTCCGAGCATCGTTGCTGGGGTGGGTTCCATCTGTGCCTCCGTATCAGTTGCGGCGGCGGGTGCGCTTGCCGCCTCCGGTCGCCGGCTTGACCAGCGCCGTGTACATCGCGGTGAGCGCGCGGGCGGTGTTCTCGGGGCGCGGGTCGGGAAAGAGATAGGTCGAGATCAGAAAGCGCGTCATCCAGTCGATGAGCAGGTCGCGAGTGATGGGCCCCCGTTGGAACGATGCCGACCGGTCGCTGGCGGGGAACAGCAGGGTACCGAGCCGGCGCCGAATGCTGGCAAACTGTGCGCGCAACGATTCGAAGACCAACGCCGGTTCCGTCTCGAGCAAGCGCTGCAAGGCGTGATGCTCGCGAACGTGTTTGGTGGCGAACTCGACCACGACGCCGAAGCGCCGCTCGGCCGTGGGTGCGGCGCGCAGCGCCTCGAGCACCTGCTCGAGAAAACGCTGCGCTTCATGTGTGGTTAGATCATCGAGCAGCCGTTCCCGCGTGGGAAAGTAACGATAGAGGGTGGCGCGTGAGACGCCTGCGCTGCGGCTGACGTCGCCCATCCCGAGCTTGGATAGGCCGTGGCGCGCGACGGCGCGCACGGCGCCTTCGAGAATACGCTCGCGGGTGCGGTCGCTGAGCGCGTAGCGGCCGCGCGCAACCTCGGGACGGCGGACGCTGCCCGGTCGGATGAATGGATCCGCAACCATGCGGCTGGCTGCCTAGCATTGAGACAAATGGCACGCAATCTGTCTCATCGTCTGTAGGCGGGCCGCGGGTCGTCGTCGACCCGGGTGGAGGTCAGCGGAGCCCGTACAGAACTCGGGCGTTCTGGCCGGCGATCCGGTCGCGGGCGACAGCGGGAAGGGCCGCGGTAGCCTCGCGCAGCTCGCGCGTGACGCCGGGGAACTTGGCGTCGGGGTGCGGGTAATCCGAAGCCCAGACGATCCGCTCGGCGCCGCACAGCGGCGAGGTGGCGGTGAAACCGAGGGCCGACTCGTCAGGGTCGAAGCTGATCCAGCACTGGCGCCGGAAGTACTCAGAGGGTTGCATGCGGGCCTGAGGAACGTCCCAGCCGAACACTTCGCGGTGGTGATCCAAGCGCTCGAGCCAGGGGACGACCCAGCCGCCGTTCGCCTCCAAAAACACCAGCCGCAGCCGAGGATGACGTTCGCAGACGCCGCCAGCGAGCAGGAAGGCCATCGCCGTCATCATGTCGACCGGGTTCGCAATGGCTTGGGAGAAGAAAACGTTGTCGATGTTGACGTCGGTCGGGGCATCCTCACCGACCCATGGGCTCGATGAGCGAATGCGGTTGATCCTCAATCCCAGGCAGGCGCCGGGGAGCCGCGCGTCCAGATACGGGTGCAGCCCAATGGCCAGGTCAACCTCGCAGGCGGCCTGCCAGATGGGCTCGTAGACCGGGTCGAAGAAGTGACGCCATCCGGCCGTGGGATTCGGCCGTATCAGAATGCCGACGATGCCTGGCTTTGAGGCCACGCGCCGGATCTCGCGCGCGGTGCGCTCGATGTCCTGCTGGGGGACGAGCGCCACGCCGAACAGGCGGCCCGCGCTCTTGGCGACGTGGTCGGAGAGCCAGTCGTTGTAGACCCGGCATTGCACCTCGGCGAACTCGACGTCGCGATGCCCGTGGATCCCGAGCAAGTAGGTCGGATACAAGACCGAGACGTCGATCCCATCGACGTCGAGGTCGGCCATCCGAGCGGCCGCATCGAAGGCCGCCGGACGCACCTCGCTGTAGCGAAGCTCGCCGTTCAAGGCGCGCGCCCGATCCTCGGCGGACATGCCCGCGGTGCCGACCAAGGCGAGGCCGGCAGCCGGGAGGCGCTCGTCGTTCATGATCATCCACTCGGTCCCGGTCGCATCGGTTTCGATGTGCCAGATCCGGTCGCGGTAGGCGCGCGGCGCGTAGTCGAGCATTTCATGCGGGTGCTCGAGGACGTGTCCATCGGCGTCGATGAATTCCGAATGTTCACTTGCCGTGGTCATGTTGGCGCGCTCAGCGGGGTGGCCTTTACCAGAGCGCCGGTCTGGACGCCATGCAGTGACGATCCAGCAGTCATGATCCTGGCCTGATCGGCTCGTCTCTCCTCGGTTTGTCCCGGCGCACCGGATCGCGTTTAGTCCGCCCGCAGCCGGAGAGCAGGAAGTGGCTCAGGCCAAGTACCGTAGCGCACCGGTGGCGTCACCGGACATGCCACCGGGCATCCCCTACATCGTCGCGAACGAGGCCGCGGAGCGCTTCAGCTACTACGGCATGCGCGCGATCCTCGTGATCTTCATGACGCGCCACCTCGCCGGTTCGGACGGAGGCCCGGCGCCGATGAGCGAGGAGGAGGCGAAGTCCTACTACCATCTGTTCAGCTCGGCGGTCTACTTTCTTCCGCTCGCCGGCGCCATGCTCTCGGATCTGTTCCTCGGCAAATACCGCACCATCCTCTCGCTGTCGGTCGTCTACTGCCTCGGACATCTCGCCCTCGCTCTCGATGAGACGCGCGTGGGACTGGCTACCGGCCTGGCGCTGATCGCCGTGGGATCGGGCGGGATCAAGCCCTGCGTCTCGGCCCACGTGGGCGACCAGTTTGGGCGGACCAACGCGCATCTGCTCTCCAAGGTGTTCGGCTGGTTCTACTTCGCGATCAACGCCGGCGCTTTCGTGTCGAGCCTGCTCACGCCCTGGCTCTTGCAGCACGTAGGGCCGAACGTCGCCTTCGGCGTGCCCGGCATTCTGATGCTCGCCGCCACCGTCGTGTTCCGGGCGGGCCGGCACCGGTTCGTTCACGTACCGCCGCGCGGCAGGAGCCTTTTCATCGAGCTGGTCGCGCCCGATACCGTCAAGGCCCTCGGGCGTCTGTACGCAATCTATGCATTCGTCGCGGTGTTCTGGGCGCTTTATGACCAGAGCGGTTCGGCGTGGGTGCTACAGGCCGAGCGCATGGATCGGCGCTTTCTAGGAATCCAGTGGTATTCCTCACAGGTCCAGGCCGTCAACCCGATCCTGATCATGGCGTTCATTCCGTTGTTCTCGTATGTGATTTATCCGGCGCTCGAATCCCGCTGGCCGCTGACGGCGCTCCGCAAGATCGCGGTGGGCCTCTTCGTGACGGTGCTGGCCTTCCTGATACCGGCATGGATCGAGTGGCGGATCCTGGCCGGCGAACAGCCGAGCATTGTCTGGCAGCTTGCCGCCTACGTCGTGCTCACCGCCGCCGAGGTGCTGGTCTCGATCACCTGTCTGGAGTTTTCCTACACGCAGGCGCCGCGCGCGCTCAAGGCCCTCGTCATGTCCCTGTTCTTGACCTCGGTCGCTCTCGGCAATCTCCTGACCTCGGCGGTAAACTTCCTCATCCAGAACCCCGACGGCACGGTCAAGCTCACCGGCGTTCAATACTATCTGTTCTTTGCCGCCCTCATGCTCGTCACCGCAATCGCCTTCGTGTTCGTCGCCGGCCGTTACCGGGAGCGAACCCATCTGCAAGAAGAAGCCTGAGAGACGGCTACACGGGCTGGGAAGATCCCGTATAATGAACCGCTCGGACTAATTCAGGGAGAAGTGAGCTTCCAATGGGAAGGAAGTCAAAGGCCAAGAAGGAACGGGGTAAGGCGGGGACGGGAGGCCAGGAAGCACCGGCCGGGCCGCCGCCCAACGCGCAGCCGCAGATCCAGGTAACCGTTACCCGGCCAGCAGCTTCGTCGACCGCGGAGCCGGCAGCCGCGGGTGGCAACGGCCTGCTCTACGCACTCCTGGCCGTGCTCGGGGTGGGTTTGCTGGTCGCCCTCTATCTGGTCCGTCACAAGCTCAAGATCACGCTGGATCCGGCCTACGTCTCCAGTTGCAACCTGGGCGGCGCCATCGACTGCGATCGGGTCAACACCTCGCACTGGTCCGAGCTGTTCGGTGTGCCCATCTCTCTGCTGGCCGTGCCGACCTATCTCGTCATGGGCACGCTCGCCTGGATCGCGCTCCGGGTCCGCAACGCCACGCTCCCGATGGAACGCGCCACCGGCAGCATTGCGCTGCAGTCGGCGGCGATGATCGGGCTGCTCACTGTCGCTTACTCGCTCTTCCTCGCGTTCGTCTCGAGCGTGTGGTTGCGCGCGTACTGTCTCTACTGCATCGGCCTCTACCTCGTCAACGCAACCGCTACGGTGCTGGCCTTCCGCGCCGAGGGGGGGGATCCCCGTGCCGTAGCTGCGGGTGCTCTGCGCGCCGTGACCGGGTTGAGGGCGCCACTGCCCGTCGCTGCTTTGGTCGGCGTGGTCAGCGCGGCATTGGCCGTGGGCGGATATCGGCTGGCCGAGTCGAGGATGGAGGCGGCCTACAAGCGCACGGTCGACGAGCGGCTGGCCGAGGAAACCAAAGCCGCACCAACGCCGCCTGCCTCCCCAGGCGTGCCGGCAGAACCAGCTTCAGCCGCTCCTTCTTACGAGTCCGGGCCTCGCGGGGTGCGCGGGGGCAAAAAGACCGAGGACGGCTACGCCTATTTCGAGCCGCCCCTTGATGCCGCCAGCGAGTTCTGGGCGGGCAATCCGGATGCCACGGTGACCGTGGTCAAGTACGCCGACTTCCAGTGCGCCTACTGCCGGCAGCTCGCCGAATCGATGAAGCGCGTCGAAGAGAAATACCACGACCGCGTGCGCTTCGTGATGAAGCACTTCCCGATGAACATCAAGTGCAACCGCGCCATGGGTGGCTTCGACAAGCATGCAGTCGCCTGCGAGGCGTCCTATGCGGCACACTGCGCCGGCCTGCAGGGAAAATTCTGGGAGATGCACGATCTGTTGTACGAGAATCAGCCCTCGCTTACCGTGGAGAGCCTCGGCAAGTACGCCGAGCAACTGGGCCTGGACATGACGGCGTTTCGGGCCTGCGAGTCCGATGCCGGCACCCGGGCGCGCATCGACGACGACATCGAATCGGGCCTGTTCGCTGGCATCTACGGCACGCCGCGAACCTACATCAACAACCGGCTGGTTCCCGGCTCGGCCCACGCCGCCATCCTCGAATACTACATCGACAAGGCGCTCGAGGCGCCCGCGGGGAACGCCGCGGCGGCGGCACGCGAGCAGCCGACGACGGCCGTGCCCGACGGCCGCTCGATGATCGAAGCGCGGAGCACGCGCGGCAGCTTCTTCATCGATCCTTACGAGGCTGCGATCACGGGCGAGGGCGACGCGGTCAGCCAACCGCGAGTGGAACCCGCCCAGGCGGACTACACCATGGCCAGCGATGCCTGCGAGAAGGCCGGCAAGCGGTTGTGCTCGGAGGAAGAGTGGGTGTCGGCTTGCACCGGAGCAGCGGCGGTCGACGACAACGGGAACAAGATGTTCGCCGACGACCATGTCGAAGGGGACATGTATCCGTACGGTCCCTATCACGAGGAGGGAAACTGCCACGACCGCGCCGATGAACGGACGGGACGGCCGATGCCGACCGGCTCCTTCCCCAAGTGCCGCACTGCGAGCGGCGTCTTCGATCTGGCCGGCAACATCTCGGAGTGGGCCGAGGCCGGCGCCGCTGGGCCCACGCTACTCGGCGGCACCATGTCGAATGCGACCGGGGCGGCCTGCAACCGGCGCACGTTCACCACGCCGGCCGCCAGCCGCAATCACACCACCGGCTTCCGGTGCTGCGCCGACACCAACGTGATCTCCGAACTGGTCGTAGCTGCGGATCTGCGCCCGAACCTCGAAAGCCTCCTCAATCAGCCCGTCCCGCAGTTCAGCGCGCAAGACGCCGACGGCAACCCCGCCGGATCGAGCGATCTCGCCGGCAAGGTAACGCTCGTGAACTTCTTCGCCTCTTGGTGCGGGCCGTGCAAGAAGGAATTTCCACACCTGGTCGACTACGCAAGTCGGTTCAAGGATCGAAACTTCCAGATTCTCGGCGTAGGTACGGACACTTTGGCCCAGCAGTCGGTCGACTTCGCCAAGAGCTTCAACGCCAACTTTCCCATCGTGGCCGACCCCGAGGGACGCGTGAAGGGAACGTTCCTCGTCTACGAGATGCCGGCGACCTTCCTCGTCGATCGGCAGGGCGTGATTCGCTACCAGGTCACCGGCTTCAGCGGCCCCGATCAGGAGGTCGAGATGCGCGCCGCCATCGAAAAGCTGCTCTGAGCGCGTCCGAGCACGGTCTCAGGGTGAATTCAGCGGGACCGAAACGAACAACGCTTTGACCGTGCCCGCCCCGTCCCAGTGCCGGCCTGCAACCAAAACCGCTTCGAAGCGGTCGGGCGGGGCGCGAAGCCGGCTTTGCAGAGGGATCTGGAGACGGACGGTGCCGCCCTCGGTCGTCCGCAAAATGGGGCGCTCGTGATCGACGCTGTCCCTGACCGACTCGAAGACCAGGATCTCGCCCGGCTCGATCTCGTCATCCGGCGTCAGGCTCAGCTCGAGGATGCCCCCTACAACGCGAGCCTGCGTCTGCCAGTGGGAAATAGTCCGCGGCAAACGCTCGCGCGTAGCTTCGAAGCGGGACTTCCAAGCTTCGTCGATCGCCGGTTCGCTCTCCGTCACCGGCAGCGACAGCGTCAGGTTCACACCGCCCGGAACGCAGAGGTCGGCCTGGCAAACCGTCCAGTCGACACGCGCGCCGAGAGAGGCCTCGCCTCCCACCTGTAGGTTTGCGGGCGGCCGTAGCTCGCTGATCAGCAGAACCTCGCCTTCATATCCGAAACTCACGTAGGGTGGGTGTTCGAATCTCTGGGGGTAGGGCCACTGCAAATCGCCAGCGACAAAGCCTTCGCGGAGCTTCCAGCGGACGGTGGTGGGGAGCCCGGAGTCTCCGGGGTTCGACCAGTAGGTATGCCAGTGCGGATCCATGACCAGGCGAAGCCCCACCCAGAACGGCCGGCCAGGGAGAATCGAGCCCACCTCGCTCACCAACTCGGCCTGGACCGCGCGGACCCGGACTGGCTCCGCGCTTGCGGGTTCCGCTAGCAGGACTGCGCAGAGGCCGACGAGAGCGAACGGGATTGCACGTCGACTAGTCATCGATGGGGCACCTCGCGCCGTTCCCTCGAGGCAACCATCATGGCATTTATCCGCAACGCATCCACGATCGGGCCAAGGTGGCGCTGTGCGCCCCGTCCAAGATCTACGACGCGGCCTGGGCGATCGACAATGGCGAGCTGGCCGCACGAGCGTTGATCGAGACGTAGAGGGGGAGTTGGAGTGACATGGGAGCAACGAATTCGGTAATCATCGTCGGCGCTGGGCTGGGCGGGTTGTGCGCCGGCGCGCACTTCAAGCTGGCCGGCATCGATGACTTCGTGATCCTGGAGAGGGCGGAGAAGATCGGCGGCACCTGGCGAGAAAACGTCTATCCAGGCTGCGCCTGGGACACCCCGGTCGCACTGTACCAATTCTCGTTCTTCCCGACGGTCTCGTGGAGTCATCTCTATCCGCGCGCCGCCGAAGTGCAGCGTTATACCGAACAGGTTACGGAAGCCGATGATGAAGTAGAGATGGACCGCCGGCCACATCGCCCATCCGATGAATCCCTTGAAACGGAGCCGGCCGAGCCGCGCGGCGGCCGCGTGCCGTGATCGGTAGCCTCAAAGCCGCTCAGAGACGGCCATGACCCCGCAATAACGCAGAGGGTTGTTTCCGACCCGACCCCCGACACGCTCAGACGATCGCGTCCGCCGTGCTGGCTGGGGTCGGGTCGGAAACAACCCTCTGCATCATCGAACGTGAGGGGGATTGGCCACGCCGAGCACGTCTATCCAGCGCCTAGCCTCGTCGAGCTTCAACAGCCGCCTAGCGAGTCGGTGCTCAGCCGCGAGCCGCGCGAGACCTCTTCGCGGATTTCTTGGTGCGACGCCGCGCGCGGCTCGTCGGCTGCAGCGCCTTGTTGGGCAGCTTCTTGCGACGAGGCCGCTGCGCGACTCTCGCCTTTGCCACTTCTAGTTGAGCGCGCAGGGCGTCGTTCACTGCGCGGCTGTCGGGAAACGCCGCGGCAATCTCAGGTTCAATGAGCACAAGATTCGTTCCCGCGATTGCACGCGCATAGTACTTTCCTCGAACACCACCACGCAGAGTGGCAAGGTCGTACTCTCGTCTGAGTTCGTCTGGCTCGTTACTCTTCCGTTTCTTGGTACGCATTTGATTCTCTTCGGGTTGCCATGCGTGCGCTGACTAGGCGGACCCTGTCAGTCCCGCGATCCGTGTGCGCCACGAATAGAAGACGTTGGCGCGTAGACGATCCAATGGTGATGAAACGCTGCTCATCGACAGAGTGGTCAGGATCATCGAACGTCAGCGCCAGCGGGTCAAGGAATACTGTTGCGGCCTCGTCAAACGAGACCCCGTGCTTCCGCAGGTTCTGCTCGGCTTTCGCGGGGTCCCACTCGTAGATCACCGAGGGATTTTTCCACAGATCATCTGCCGGAGCAGCCCAACGCTCCGGTTCAGCGGCGGCGCGCTAGCGCCGTCCGCTGCAACCGCTTGTTAGCTGGCGTGCGGGATCCTCGGCATCGACGATCGGGAATGACAGTGAGGAAGCCATGGCCAGCGCATCCTGGAACAGCTTCCAACCGTTCTCCATGCTGATCAACCATCCAGACGCGCTTCTGCGCCCTGTGGTGGAGTGCTTGCCCAAACGTGCCGACCTTCGTGTCGGGCAAGCCCGCGCGACGCTAGCGCTGCGAACACGTAGGCGCCGCCCAACGCGCCGAAGCCCTTCCAAATGTGCGTCCACTGAATGTCGCCGCCGAACAGCGGCACAAGGTGTCCCCAGGCCAGGTAGAGGTGCACGGCCGCGAGAACCAGGGCGGTGTACGGGTGCAGTACCCAGCGCGGGAGCGGAAGGAGCGTGTTGGAGCGCATGCCACACACTCCGTTCACTTGTCGGTGCTGAACAATTCCACGGTTGCGAAGGGCTCCACCGACCACGGCCGGAGGCGATTGAGCGTGAACTTCGTCTTTTGTCCGGGCTTCACGTCCACGATGACGCAGTTGTAGTCCTCCTTGGGGCTTGCGCCCTTCCAATAGTGGTCAAGCGGGTAGTCCGCAGGAACCTCGAGGTGGGTCCGGCCGGGAAGGATCGGGTCCTGCTCCGCGCCGCCGCCGCCGATCAGCAGGTACTTCACGCCGTCCACCTCGTAAATCTCAGTCGTGTGGATGTGCCCGTTGAAGACGGCGATGTCCAGGTGCTTCGCGTACGCGGCGATCGTCTTGTGGGGATTCTGGTCCTCCGGAATGGCGCCCATGCCGGAGCGGGCGAAGACCGGGTTGTGGAACGTGATGAAGACGTTCTTCATGCCCGCAGCCTTGGCTTCGTCCAGCCACTGCCGCAACTCTTTCATCTGTTCTTCGTAGGTTGGCCGAGTGGAACTCCACTGCGTGGGCTCGCGATAGTTGTAGTGGCCGGTCCACAGGTAGATGAAGCGCGCACCTTTGAAATCGAACTTGTAGTTCAGCTTGTCGGCCGAGACACCGAGCTTCTTCATGTAGGGAACCGCGCTGAGCACGCCGTCGATTTTGGGATCTCCCCACACCTCGTGATTGCCGACGGCCGGGAACCATCGACCGTCGAGACCGGCCGCTCGCATCGCGGCGTCGGGGGCGGGCAACTGACTGAGCATGTTCTGGTTGACCCGCTTCCAATAGGGGCTATCGAAGACCGTCTTGCCCTGGCTTCCCCACCAGATGATGTCGCCGCTGCTGACCACGAAATCGGTCCGGCCGCTCTGGACCGACTTCACAATCTCGCGGGCAACCCAGTCGCCGGCCACTAGCCGGAACATCGGGATGCGCACGCCCGGGAGCAGTTTCACGTCTTCAACCGTGGCCTCGGTGACCCAGCCCTTGTCGACCGTGAGATGGGCCACTTCGCTTGCGGTCATGAACGGCATGACGACATCCACCAATTCGTGGGTGGCCGGGTCATAGGTGAACTTGACGGATTTCTTAACCGCCTGTTCCGCGTCTTTCGGCGGCAGCTGCAGGCTCCACATTTCGGTCATCAGGGCGCGGGCCTCCGCCTCCTGGTCCGCTCTGTAAGGCAGGTACATCATGGTGCGGGAATCGCCATAGGCGGCGAACGAAAACCCGGAACCGGCAGCGGGTGACGCCGGCTTGGTGGTCTGGGTGGCGGTGCAACCTGCACCAAGGGTAAGTGCTAGCAGCGCAAATAGTGCGGCAACGTGTTTCGGTGAGTGTGTGGTTTTCATCGGTGGCTCCAGTTGGTCTCGTGCGTGAATGAACGTTTCATGGCCAACTAACGCTCCGGTTCAGCGGCGGCGCGCCGCGCCGTCCGCTGCAACCGGTTGTTAGCTGGCCAAACGGCGCTACCTGCCCCCTGCACCCGCCTCGATCTTCTTCTGGACGCTCTCCAGGTTGAACGAACCCGCGGTCTGGCTGGGCGGAAAGTCCTTGAGCGTGAGCAGGAACTTCAACGCCACCTCGTTGATGGCGAAGAGGATGTAGGGCCGGTCGAGGAACCAGTCGTTGTAGGTGTTCGCGTTGTGTTGGGCGCGCTCGAACGGATCGCGGCGCAGGTTGAACAGCAGCGGCAAACGCAGTTCGGTGAACGGCTCGCGCCACACGCCGAAGGCCTGGCCGCGGTTTTCCAGGTAAACGGCCTTCCAGTCGCCCGCGCGCACGGCGACGATGCCGCCTTCATCGTTGACATAGATGAACTCCTTGCGCGGCGACTCCTTCACCTTGCCGCTCAGGTAGTCGAGGATGTTGTAGCCATCGATGTAGTTGCGGTATTTGCGCCCGTTCAGCTCAGTGCCTTGCTTCAGCTTGTCCTTGATGGCGGCGTCACCGCCGACGGCGGCAAAGGTGGGCAGCCAGTCCTCGTGGGCGACGATGCCGTTGAGCGTGATACCGGCGGGGAGTTTGCCCGGCCAGCGCACGAAGGCGGGCACGCGGTAAGCGCCCTCCCAGTTGGAGTTCTTTTCCGAACGAAACGGCGTGTTGCCGGCATCCGGCCAGGTGTTGAAATGCGGGCCGTTGTCGGTGGAGTACTGGACAAGGGT